>JBIPNK010000077.1:0-12328 GCA_044373365.1 Chitinophagaceae bacterium | reverse complement strand
GAGTCCATAACCAGTTCTCTTTTGTCGCGTCCAGCATTCAATGCACTGGTATCATTAATGTCTAGCGGTTTTCCGATCCAAGGCACATCACCAAAGCGGCGAACTTTATCCATATAGAAGTAAGCCCTAAAATAACGCGCTAAACCCAAATAATTGTTCCGAACGCTTACGGGTACTGCCGGGTTGTTACAATTCTGAATGAAATAGTTGATGTTCCTTAAATCTGACCAAGACCATCCTGAACTATTGTTGGCGGCAAACGCGCCTTCCCTAATAAAATCAGGAACTGCCCTTACTGCCAGGTAATCTGACATTGCATCCAGAGAAATGGAATTACCAGGAAGAAATCCCATTCCATAAAATGAATTCGTATAGAGTTTAAGGCCGTTTTCGTTACCAAACACTGCGGCTTGAGAGGCAGTTGATTGTGGCACCTGCTCTAATTTTTCGCAGGCTGAGAAACCTACACTTGCCAGAAACAATCCTATGATAATTTTTTTCATCCGTTTGATATTTAATGTTTTCAGTTTACTTGGATTGATTTTTATATTCAGGTTAAAAACCAAGGTTTACTCCAAAAGAATAGCTTTTTAACATTGGGTAATTGTATCCATCACCGCTGTTACCACTGTTTGTATCACGATCTGATCTCACAGCGTTTTCTACATCAATGGTATTTTTTACAACCTTATACATTGGCGAATACGTAAATAAATTCTCGCCAGAGAAATATAATCTCATGGTTTGCGCACCAATGCGCTTTGTCCAATTTGAAGGAAGGTTATAACCAATTTGGATATTTTTCATCCTTACATAAGCAACGTTTTGCAGATAACGTGTTTGTGCAACGCCCAGTGTACGGGTAGTGGCGTTAGAGGCTGCTCTTGACATTGTTCTTGGAAAATATGCATTGGTGTTTTGTGGTGTCCACATGTTACCCAAATGAAAAATGGGGATATTGTTATATGGACGATTGTATTGTCCCCAAAACATTTCTGCTTCCGTACTTGGGTACCACTGTTGTTTACCTACACCTTGAAGGAATACAGAGAAAGAAAAGTTATTCCAGTCGGCACCAAGGTTAAGTCCGAATAAATACCTTGCTGCGGAATTACCAATAATTCTTCTATCTCCAGACTTACCTGCTTTATCTTCACCCACGTTAATTAAGCCGTCTTTGTTGAGGTCTCTTAATTTGATATCACCCGGGAACCATAAGCCTGTAGGAGATGCTCTCATCTGTGGGTTCTGCTTGGCAGAAGAAGCGATGTCTGCAGCATCTATAAAAAAGCCTGCGGTTTCGTACCCCCAAATCTCTCCTATTGTTTGTCCGACGTAATAATCGTTTAAGAATTTTTCAGGGTTGTTGTATTTATCAATGACTGTTTTATTGTCTGATAAAACAAAGCGTACATTGTATTTGAATGGTTTTTTACCATTACCTATTTTGTCTCTCCACGTAATGGAAGCTTCCCAACCTTTTGTAGTTAGGTCAGCATAGTTTCCTCTTGGCACGGAAGCGCCGAACACTGCGGGAGGTGTGAGTCCAAACGTAAACATATCAGTGGTTTTGCGAACGTAAGCATCCCCAGAGAAACTCAAGCGATTTGACATCATGCTAATATCTAAACCGATATTACTAGTAGTAGAGGTTTCCCACGTTAGGTTATCAGGAACCACCCCAGGGTTGCGGGTTGTTTGAGGTCTAACTCCGTTTAAAATTACACCTGACTGGTTTATGTTGAAAATTTCCTGGAAGGCATATGACGCGATGTTACCATTACCCAGCGATCCATAAGAACCCCTAATCTTCAATTCAGAAATGGCTTTGGGCGAAACTTTCCAGAATGACTCTTTATTGATTTTCCAACCTGCCGAAACTGATGGGAAGAAACCGAAGCGTTGATTAGCAGGGAATTTTGATGAACCGTCATAACGGGCATTCACTTCCACCAGGTAACGGTCTTTAAAGGCATAATTCAACCTTGAAAAACCCCCTAAAATGGCCCATTCCTCAAAACCACCACCAGTATTGATTGCCTGACCCAAAGCCAGGTTTAAATCGCTCGCATCATCAAAGATCAGACCGTTGCGCTGTACAGCAACACGGTTGAAAGTTGATTGCTCGTAGTTGTAACCAACCATTGCCTTAAGGTAATGGTTGTCACCGAAATCATTTTCGTATTCAGCATATACATTGGTAGCTAAATACCTGGTTTTAGCATCCTCAGTAGCTATATCATTGGTAGTTTGTCCTACATAAGAAGTAACACCTAAGAAATTACTGAAAGGGACCTGAACACGTTTTTGGTACCTGTTGGCGTTGGTATTCCGAAAAGTAAAATCAACATTTACCCTAAACTTGTTGTCAAAGAACCTGCTTCTTAAACCAGTGATGTTTCTTATTACTTCATTGCGTGTATCAAATCCATTTTTACCATAAAAAAAATCCCCTATTGTATACGCTGATGCAAAAGTTAACGAACCATCCGGATTGAACAACGGCACGGTAGGTTTTCCTTCATCTGCAATATTCCTCCAAATCCCACCACCTTCGCCCACGTTAATCGGGTTGTGGTAATTAGATACGGAATAGTCTGTATTGTTTTCTACCGTCAGCCATGGGAAGGCTTCAATTGAACCCCTTGCCCTGAAATTTTTCGTATCGTAGTCATCGCTGTTGTATTTAAACAAACCATCTTGCTTGAGAAAACGACCCGATACCAAAAATGTTGATTTGTCGCCACCACCGCTTACTGATAAATTGTTTTCGAAAGCAGCTGTATTTCTTTTATACAATGCCGCATAATAGTCTTCACTTCCGTAGTAAGTGTACTCACCTGTTACAGGGTCAATTTCAACTGTTTTGTAAGGCTGCCCCGACTCAGCTCTTCTTTTAAATTCATCAAGATATGCTTGTGAAAACTTTTGAGTCTTATTGGCATTTTGTGGAAATGCACCATCACCGTTTATAAATGACTCTGCAAACATCTTTGACCATAGATAACCATCGGTTACAAAATCAGGTGTGGTAACCGGAGATTTTATGGCATAATTACTTGAATAAGTAACATTGGCACGGCCTTTAGACCCTTTTTTAGTAGTGATGAGTACTACCCCAAATACACCTCTTGCTCCATATATTGCTGCGGACGCTGCATCTTTTAATATTGACACGGTTTCAACATCGTTAGGATTTAAAAGACTTGGATCTCCCTCGAAACCGTCAATTAAAATAAGCGCGTTACCACCTTGCCCAATGGAAGTAGTACCCCTTATGTTGTAGGAAGGAGACTGCGTTGGTTTGCCATCCAACATTCTCAAATTTAAGTTAGGAAGCATGCCCTGTAAACCTTGGGTAAGGTTGGTTACTGGTCTATTCTCTAAATTTTTTGAAGTAATCTGGTCTACAGCTCCGGTTGCATTTATTCTTTTTTGAGTACCATAACCTACTACGATAACCTCATCCAAATCGGTATTGGAAACAGCTAGTATCACTCTAATTGCTGTATTCCCAGAAACTTTTACTGCATAATTGCGTATCACTTGTTCCTTGTACCCAGTATATGAAACAATAAAACGGTATTTAGCACCAACAGTAAGTTGACTAAAACTGAATTCACCCGTGCTGCTTGTGATGGTGGTAAATTGCCCTGTGCTTACGATTTCATTCACTGCAGTAATGGTGGCGCCAACTATTGGACCCCCAGCTTCGTTACTTACAATGCCCGTTACAGTTGCGTTTGTTTGGGAAAACCCTTTTGAAGAAATGCCCAGCAGAAGCAAAAGAACAATACCGATAAAGCTGTTCCGGCTTGTTTCAATTTTCATTGTTAAATATTTAAAAGATTTATTTGAGTAAAACAGCTTACGTCTATAAAATGGCTGTCAGTATTTTGGTAAGATGAAATTACAAATATGATTGAAGTACAAATCTTTTGCTTGTTTAACAAATTATGAGCGTTGGAATAACGAATTGTTAATTATTTGGGCGATTGACTTTTGCTTATGATTGATTCAAGTTAGACGTAGGGATGCATTCTTTGGTATACAACGTATTGGTCAATGAAATGGAATCATCAGTAGATACGGTAATTATGCCCCTCAATAAAATCAAACTGAAATGCAAAGCGTTTCGTTTCCCAAGAAATTATAGTGTTGGTTGTTACATCAATAATTTTCAAATCTTTCCAATTCGGATTCTCTATGGAAACCACAGATTGAGTCTTGCCATCTTTTCCATAAAATATGGTTTTGGCTTTGTTGGCCACAGGGTATATCCTAGCTTTCAATTCAGTTTCAACTTCTTCAATCACTATCCCTGTTCCGCCCACAAACAGCGGGGTTTTCTCAACTGGAATTTCAAAATCCTTTAGCAACAGTGGCCCATTATATTCCTTGCCATTATCATAGTCTATCCATTTACCTTCTGGCAAATACACATTTCTGCTCTTGGCCGTTTCATAATCGTCTCCATATAAAGGATAAGCCATAAGCGCATCTCCAATCATCCATTGAAATCCTCGTTGTTTGTAATTTTCTCTGTCATGAACATTTGAATCATTAGGATATGCAATGGGAAGCGGAGTCATTGTATAAGGATAACCCTCTTGATAAAACTTTATGGCATTGCTATAAATATAAGGGTGTAAACGGGCATGCAACTGTGCGGACTCCAGTAATATTTTAGATACCTGCTCATCCTTATAATTCCATGGTCCTTTACCCATTGACATGGAGGAATGCAAGGAAGCAATACGGGCATTGCGCATCAAATAAATCTTGATTCTGTTTGATACTTCACCGTCAAAATTCCGTCCGCCAAACATTCCGCCAATAATATCCATATAGGTCAGCGGAAATCCGCTATAGGCAAGTGTTAAAGAATTGACAGGTCCCCTGTCCTGGTTCATATCATAATTAAAATCATCGATTCTGTGTAATTCACCTGCCGAAGTCAAATAAGCATTTCTGATCATGATCAGATAGCCCTTTTTCTTTAATGCGATATTGGCCGGATCTATTTTATCGTCCGGGAATGAATATTTTTCATATCCATACACATCTTCCTTAAAACCATCAACCTGCCATTTATCGCATAAACTTACGTACCACTTTACAGCTTCTTCATTGTGCGTATCAAGCAGATAAACAGGACTTTTAGGAAATCCGATTGTGTAAACTTTCGCTACTCCGTTCTCCTTGAGAAAATATCCTTTCAGCAAACCCTCTTCCGAGTATGGACCGTTATGAATAAAGGCTATCCTCAAACCAATGATAAACTGAAGTCCTTTTTTATTAAAATATTGTTTTAATTCTTGCGGATTGGGATACTTTTCTTTGTCCCACATGCCAAAACTGGTAGTAGCCTTGAATTTTTCATCAGTTTGCGGCCAAAAACCAGATCCGATAACCATCCATTTTAAAGGATACTTCAAATCCAAATAGTGATCTATATCACGCTTAACGGTTTCTTCCGATGTATTCCAGGCCAGTGCCCCCCAGGCCTCCCAGCCTACACCATAAAAAGCATAAGATGGCTTCATTACGGGAAAACCATTTTCATTTCTTGACTTAAGAAAATTTGAATAGATTGATTTGGTGTCTCCAAAAAAATAATACAACGAAGCTATTTTTGCTGTATGACGGCTTCCCTGCGTGATCTCATCCGCTGTATTGACTACTATTTTAGCACCTGGGTCAATATTGATTAATCCAAATTGATTGACTGGATAAATGACAAAATTACTTACCATACGGGAAGCATTGCCGCTTGAAGAACTATAATCATAATTAGCAAAACCACTAATTTCCGTATTGTATTTTCCTTTGTTCTCAGGAAGCCTGTTCCACCAGTTGGCTACTACATCACCCAATCCATATCCTGGACTAACTCCTGCAGAGCGCAAAGCCATGGCGATGGCTTCACCTTTTGGATTCTCGATCTGAAAAAGAGCAGTTTCTTTCCCAAGTTTTAACCTGAGAATTATTGCATTCTTATTTTCAAGCGTTACCTCAAAAGAATATACGCTGTCCTTTACTCCAATGTATTTTGTAGTCTTGGCCTGAGAAAGTTTTTCAGGATCTCCGGCCAATAAACCAGAAACAGAATGAGGAGGAACCATGATTTTCCCATCCGTCTTTTGAAACCCATATCGAAACCCTTTCTTGATTACTACAAATTCTATCCCCTGTCTATTTCTTATGACTATTTTATCCTCCCCTTCTGTAACAGTTGATATTTGTCCGTAAGTACATTGCTGTATCAAAATGAAAGAAACAATAAAGGTTAAACCTTTTAATAACTTATATACCAGAGTGATGTGTTTCATAATTTTTATTATCACCAAAATTAAATTTACCCATTTTTTTCGTTTTGGCAAGCCCTCTGGATATACCCTGCATGATGAACCAGCGAGCTATCATCACTCGCACACAAAAAAGTCCTGGATACATCTTAATGATATCGTTTGCCAATTATGGATTAAATTCATTAACAGATAAGTGAAACTTCAATAATTAACTTGTTTCTATTGAATTGAAAAATATGGACATGAAATCTTCTAAAAAATTGCTTGCACTAACACTGATGGCAATGGTTTTCACCTCTTTCCAAGCGGAAAAGAAGCCAGCCAGCGCCCAACCCAATATCGTAGTTATTTTCATGGATGATATGGGCTATGCCGATTTAAGCTGCTATGGATCAACAACTATTTCCACGCCAAACATTGATAAACTGGCAGCCAATGGCATGAAATTTACCGATTTTCATGTAGCAGCCTCTATTTGCACACCATCGCGTACAGCCTTACTGACAGGCTCTTACCCACATCGGCTGGGCTTGCCAAAAGTGCTTTTCCCGGAGGGTAAAGACAATTCTGGCAACACAGGGTTAAACCCAGAAGAGCAAACCATTGCTGAATTGCTAAAGGGAAAGGGATATGCAACATCCATGGCTGGGAAATGGCATTTGGGTGATAAAAAAATGTTTTTACCAACCCAACAAGGTTTTGACCAGTATTTTGGTGTGCCTTATAGCAATGACATGACCATAGCGCCTGACATGGTATTATCTGAAAACGCATTGCTTCGTAATGGCATGACCAAGGAAATGATTCAAAACTATGCCTCGTTGAAAATAGCGAACAAGAACCACCAGACACCGCTCATGAAAAATAACGAGGTCATCGAATTTCCTGCAGATCAAAGCACGTTGACCAAACGTTATACAGCATTTTGTCTTGATTTCATTAACCAACAGGCAGGGAAGTCGCCGTTTTTCATGTACTTGGCACATACCATGCCCCATATTCCAATTTCGGCTTCAAAAGATTTTATAGGGAAATCCAAAGCGGGTTTGTATGGTGATGTTATCGAAGAAATAGATTGGTCTGTCGGGGAGATTATCAATGCATTGGATAAAAAGGGTGTCTTGGACAATACCCTGGTTATCTTCACCTCCGATAACGGACCCTGGCTTTCTTATGGAAATCATGGCGGAAGTGCGGGAATTCTGAGGGGAGGGAAATTTGATATTTTTGAAGGCGGGTTCCGGGTACCCTGCATCATGTCTTTGCCAGGTGTTATTCCAAAAGGAAAAGTTTCCAATGAATTCATTACCAGTTTAGATATCGTTCCAACCATTTGTGAGATGACCGGAACAAATTTGCCTTCAAAAAAGATCGATGGAATAAATGTGTTGCCTGTGCTTAAAGGCAAAAAGATGAGAAAGATCCTTGACAACAGGTACTTTTATTATTTCTCAGAAAATAAATTAACGGCTATACGGAGAGATAAATGGAAATACATCATACCCATCACTTATCGTGTTGTAACAAATCCAGGGAAGGACGGAAAAAACGGAAAAACAGAACCCCATCAGCAGGAAGAAGCACTGTATAACCTCGATAAAGATATTGCAGAAAGTAAAAACGTCATTAAGGAAAATCCTGAAATAGCCAACGAACTCAAAACTGCGCTGGAGGCATTTGAACAAACCATTAAAAAAGAAGCACGGCCTGTTGGGGTGGCTGCAAAACAATAACGTAAATTCAATAACCACTTATATACTATATGAAACCAATATATTATGCTTTATTCGGCATGCTACTGTGTATATTCTTTGTATCGTATACAATTGAAAAGAAATCCAAACCAAACATAAATAGCATTCAAAGTTTTTCTGAAGCGTTTGTCAATCCTTCCATGTCTTACAGGCCCGGCGCTTACTGGTCCTGGTTGAATGGAGACGTAACAAAAGCTTCTATTACCGATGATCTGGAGGAAATGAAAGCCAAAGGAATGGGTAGGGCAGAAATATATGACCTGTTGGCTATGCATAATCCGGATGGGATGTATGGAGTAGGTCCTGAATTTCTGGGTGAAGAATCTGTACAATCCATTTTACATGCCTTGGCAGAAGGGAAACGCCTCGGTATTGAAATCGGCATGGTAGCATCCAGCGGTTGGAATGCGGGTGGGCCATGGGTGAAACCTGATTGGGCGGCAAAAGCATTGTATAATTCAACACTTTCATTGGTTGGCCCAAGTGTATATTCTGATACTTTGCCATTACCGCAATTCCCTAAACAGTGTCCAAAAGACAAAAATGGTGTTCCTCAGTATATGAGGGAAATCGCCATAATGGCCATCAAGGATAATCCGGATAAAAAAATTAATAGATTGGATGATGTCATCATGCTGAACAAACAATTCGATGGAAAAAAACTACAATGGAAGGTTCCCGAAGGAAAATGGATTATCCTCAGGTTTGTTTGTTCTAATACCGGCCAGCACCTGATTGTTCCCAGTCCTAATTCAGATGGTTTACAAATTGACTTTCTTGATCCCAAAGCAACCACCCGCTATTTACAGCATGTACTAAATCGTTTACGCATTACAAAACAAAACGCCAAAACTTCCGGATTATCTTATCTATCCTTTGATAGTATGGAACTAGATGAGGCAACGACATGGACAGATGCTATGGATAGTATTTTCATGGCCCATCATGGTTACGATATTCTTCCATATTTGCCTGCTTTTGTAGGTTGGGAGCTTCCTGGTGGCAACGACCTTTTTCTTCAACAGTACAAAAAAACGGTAAGTGACCAACTTGTTTTCAGTCATTATACAACAGGACGCGATTTCCTTGCGGGATATGGTATTCAACTGAATGCCGAAGCAGGAGGGCCTGGGCCTCCATTATGGAAATCATGTCCGGTAGATGCTTTGAAGGCTTTGGGAAGTTTGCATATCCCACGTGGTGAATTCTGGATTCGAAATCGGTATAATATGTTTCTCGTTAAAGAAATAGCCAGTGCTTCTCATATTTATGGACTTAATGTGGTAGATGGAGAATCATTCACCACATGGAGAAGATGGAAAGATGCACCGCATGAATTGAAAAAATATGCTGACCGTGCATTTTGTGAAGGATTGAATAGGATTACGATGCACGCCTTCGCCAATACCCGGCCAGAGTTTGGTTTGCCTGGAAGAGCATATCACGCCGGTTCGGATATCAATCCAACCACTACCTGGTGGAAAGAGGCCAAACCATTCATGGATTATTTATCAAGATGCTCGTACATGTTAAGCCAGGGCAAATTTGTTGCTGATGTTGTTTATTATTATGGAGATAAAGCTCCTAATTTTTTTCCTGAATTACAAGGGTCACCTGATCGGCCAAAACTCAATGGATTAAGTTTTGGATATGATTTTGATGTTATCAATTCAGATATTTTATTGAACAAAATAGAAGTTTCCAATGGCAAATTGGTTTTACCCGATGGCTTAAATTATAAGTTACTTGTAATACCCGGCAGAAAGGATATTCCGATACAGGTGATCAATAAATTAAATAAGATGATGGCTGCCGGTGCCAGGATTCTATTTTTAAATACGGCAGAAACACCGTCAGGCATAAAGGATCCTGTACTTAAAAATATATCCATTGATGATGCTTTGAGAAAATTGGCAATTGGAAAAGATTTTACTGCAGATGCTGAAAAGTTGGATTTTATCCATAGGATAACAGCAATAGGAAATGTTTATTTTATTCGAAATAAAACAGACCAGGCAATAACCGAAGAATGCCATTTCCGGACAGTTGGAAAACAGGCTGAATATTGGGATCCGATAACTGGAAAACAATATCAAATAAATGACCTAAAAACATTGAATGGCAATACCAAAATCAATCTGCAGCTGGCACCCAATGCATCTTGTTTTATCGTATTCAATGCTGAAAGGCGAACACTCCCTTCCTATAATATCACAAAGGAAACAAAGAGCCAAGAATTAAGTTCCCCTTGGACTTTATCCTTTCCTGAAAAATGGGGAGCACCAGATTCGGTCAAAATGACCAAGCTCATTTCCTGGACGGACCATACAGATGATGGTATAAAATACTTTTCTGGCACAGCCACGTATAAAAACAGTTTTGATATATCTCGTGAATCGCTTACAAAAGACAGTGTCATCAAAATAAATTTGGGAGAAGTATTGGATGTTGCAAGAATTTTTATCAATGGAAAATCTGCAGGCGTTGTATGGACACCACCCTTTTCCTTGAACATAAAAGACTATCTGAAACCCGGAAAAAATAAGGTTGAAATACAGATAACCAATATGTGGATCAATCGGCTAACAGGTGATATGAATTCAATTGATGGAAAAAAATATTGTCAAACGAATATTCCCTATGGCAGGAAAGACAGGTTTCCGAATGAGAATGGAGATGAAAAATTTCATGTTCAAAGAGCAGGAATGATGGGCCCCGTTAGAATAGAGGAAATAGAGACAGCTTTAAAGAAGTAAACGAATCATACAAAATTTTTATTTATGAATTGCGAACTGACAAAACACCAGATTGATTTTTATCAAGCCAATGGATATCTATTGATTGAAAATTTTTTAAATGAAGCCGAACTTTCTTTTTGGCAGGAAGCTGTAACAGAAGCCATACAGCAGCGAGGCGGTAAAAAAATGCCAGGCAGCGATGCCAAGGTTGGCGAAGATGATGGTATTAATAAAGACAGCGATTACTATGGTAAAGTGTTTGACCAGATGCTGAACCTATGGCAAACAAATGATGCCGTAAAAAAAATAATGCTGGATGAAAATATAGGAAAAATGGTGGCCGACCTTGCTGGTTGGGATGGAACAAGGATATGGCATGACCAGGCATTGATAAAACGCCCCTGGGCCAATCCAACTTCATGGCATTTAGATACTCCTTTCTGGTCTTTTAGCGACAGGCGGGCAATGTCTATTTGGGTTGCTTTAGATGATGCCACTGTAGAAAATGGATGTCTGTATTTTATTCCGGGATCTTTCCACAGTACCAGTTTTGAAAACCCTGGTATTGGGAAGAATATGGATGCAGTTTTTGACTTTTATCCTCAATTCATCAAATCGAAATCTGTGGCAGTTCCAATGAAAGCTGGAAGTTGTTCTTTTCACAATGGATTGACTATTCATGGAGCTGGTGCCAACATGACCAATGGATTTCGAAGGGCAATGACCTGTGCTTATATGCCTGAAGGTGCTACATTCAATGGCATTAAAAATATTTTGAGCGATGAACAGGTTGGTAAATTAAAGATTGGAGATTTGCTCAATGATAATAACCAAAATCCATTGATTTATTCAAGGGATGGAGTGTCTTGAAATACTTAAGTATGGTTGAGGGATTAAGAGACTGTTCCTGGGTGTAGTTGGATTCATCTGGTAATTCTGCCGCTTTAAGCAGGTTCGGGTAAACCGATAAATCATACTTAGGCATAGTGAGTATTTTTTCGGGTTCAGCCATATTGCCCAAACCATATTTTTTTTGGGTTATATTTATACTATGTAACTCAAAACCCCAATCCTTAGAAGTATGAAGAGAGCGTTTAGAATAATGTTCTTATTAGTAGTGTTTGGTTTAATATTTGAAATTACAAACCAAACATTTGCCCAAACAAATCCAGACTTATCAACGGCAAAAACACAATTCACTGTCCCTAAAATGATTTTAGTTGAGCCAAGCGCAGGGTTGAGAGTAAAACAAACAACCAAGGGATGGGAAAATACTGACGTATATCATGTCATTTATTTGCCAAAAAACTGGAAGCCAAATAAAAAATACCCCGTAATTATTGAATATGCAGGCAATGGTTACTACAAAAATAAATATGGTGATGTTTCTAATGGGTCTGTAGAGGGAAGCAGTTTAGGTTACGGTTTAAGTAAGGGTAAGGATTTTATTTGGGTATGTATGCCATTTGTTGAAGTGAAAAATGGTAAAAAGAAAAATGCTGTAACATGGTGGGGAGACATAGAA
>JBIPNK010000066.1:0-15106 GCA_044373365.1 Chitinophagaceae bacterium | reverse complement strand
TAGAAGAATCTAAAAAATATGTACTTGCGACTATACATCTCTTGGAAGAAAACTTTGGGGCAGATAAAAATCGTATACTCATAGCAGGCTTTTCTAGAGGCGCAATTGCTTGTAACTATTTAGGTTTATTTGATGATGAAATAGCCCCGGTTTGGAAAGCGTTTTTTTGTCATTCGCATTATGACGGAGTACGCGAAAACTGGCCATATCCATTTGTGAATAGAGCATCAGCACTTATGAGATTAAATAGACTAAATGGGAGGCCGCAGTGGATTTCACAAGAGAACAATACAACAAATATTATTACCTATTTAAAAGATACTGGAATTGCAGGTGATTTTACTTTTTGTACTATCCCATTTCGTAATCATAGCGATGAATGGGTACTTAAAAAAACTCCTGAGGCGAAAACTGCGAGAGATTGGTTAAGAAAAGTTATGAAATAATTTATTGTATCGACCCCATATATCTTTAAAAGAATTAGGTTAAAATGTTAAACAATTTCAAATACCCTTCTATAGGCATTTTGCATTGCAGCAATCTCTTCATCAGTTAATTTGGAAAACAATTCACGTCTTCTCTTGGGGAATACGCCTCTATTCTGGTGAAAGAAAACCAGCATCCTGCCTATATCCCTATCAGGCATGTCTACAATTTTCTGAATTTCTTTTTTTGCTTCATCATAGCGCAACAGATATATTAATTCTTGGGGCATATCTTCTTTGATCGTCGCGTGTATGACCTCTGCAAGGTAGGTTGTTTGTGGTGTAAGGTCAGGATAGCGATAATATCCTTCCACCTCGCTTGCGTTTTGCACTGTCACTTCCCCCTCTTCACTCAATGCATATTTGATGCGTTGCATCAGTGGTTTTGAATAGGTTTCAAGTATCTGGTCGTATGCTTTGATGTTATTGAGCATATGGGCAGAAACAGGAATGATTAAACCTTCCGGCACTACGCCATCATGAACCAATACATCATGGATCATAAACCGGTGTAGTCGTCCATTACCATCTTCAAAAGGATGTATAAAAACAAAACCAAAAGAAAGCATAGCCGCCCGAACGATGGGTTGCACGCCTGTAGTTTTATTGGCAGCACTTTTAAGGCCAGCCATCATCGTTTTAACCATATCTGGCGGTGGGCATATATAATGCACAAGGGCCTGGTCATTGGGTAAGATTTCCCCGACATAATTCTGGAAGCCCCGAAAA
The DNA here is from genome assembly GCA_044373365.1 of Chitinophagaceae bacterium. Lineage (GTDB taxonomy): Bacteria > Bacteroidota > Bacteroidia > Chitinophagales > Chitinophagaceae > Pollutibacter. The sequence goes on along the minus strand of JBIPNK010000066.1, from coordinate 13,892 downwards.
TCAGCCGCTGCAAAACGTGAATCCACAATGATATTCTGCAAGAAAACCAGATGGATCTTTGATAGTAGTTCTTCTGAGGGGATTGAACCAGCACGATGCAAGAGTGCAATGAACCGATCCATCCTGTCCAATGATGGCTTCTCTTTTTCAATCTCAAATGAAGATCTGGTTTCCTTGGTGTATAAATATGATGCGGCCCGCCGGAAAACATCTTCCGGGAACTCTTTTTCCAAACCTTCAATGCTTTGCCTGATATCTTTTTCCAATAGTGCTGAGACTGCTCTGGTTTTCCGTATTACAGGACAAAAATCTTTAGTACCCAAAAGGTTGTCATTGAGACGCCAGCGGGTGTTTTTAACCACCTTACCTGTTATATATTTTTCCGTTTCCAACAGGTCGATGTAATTCCCCGCCACTTTTATTTCTAGTGTGAGCTCTTTACCAGTTAAAAATTCATATAAAAATCCAATTTTTCTGGCATATCGACCGCTTGGTGTTGATGATATAAAAATGTTGATTTCATTGACATCGATTAGAGCAAATACCGCCGAAAGAAAATCGAGGCTAAGGTCATCGTATTTTAGAGAAAATAATAAGTGAAGGATGGGCGTATCATCCTCTACTGCATACTTCGGACCATATACCTGATTGATAATGCCTTTTGAGGTCAGTTCAATTGAATCATTATTTCCAATGTAGGAACTATGTGTAAATGAAAAATTTAGTAGGCTATAATGGGCTTTGAGCCATTCGTTACCTGCAGGCTTATTTACCATTGGGCATGATTTTTACTATAAAACAATTACATGGTACAGTAAAACGTATAATTATAAGCATAAATTACTGTAAAACGCATTTACCAAAGTTACTGTAAAACTGATAAAATATACTGTAATATTAATATAAACATCTGTTTATACGGTAATTTGTATATTCTGTTAATCTTGACACGGCATTCTTGGATGTTGACCCAGATCAAGGAGTAAAAAAAGGTTCCCAGTATTTTTTGACCGATTTACAAGAATGAAGCATTGCAAATTTCAGCTCAACTCTTCAGCCAATTTAGCTACCAAATCAAAGGAAACAGAATATCGCTCTGCAATTTGCGCATGAGTTAACTCACCCTTAAGAAGTTCTTTGATGATGGGTACAGAGAGATGGATACCTTCTTCACGCCCTTGTTCAAGTCCCTGCTTGAGACCTTTCGCTACTCCCCCCGTCTCGCCAACTTCAACCCCCTCGTCAAAACTTTCAATGCGTGACATATTGATATCGTAAACTGCCAAGAGGTGTCTGTCATAAGCGTTTAGCTGCTCCTGTGTATAGTTGGATTCATCTAACAGTTCAGCAGCTTTAAGCAGGTTCGGGTAAACCGATAAATCAAACTTCGGCATAGTGAGTATTTTTTCGGGTTCAGCTAAAAACGATAACCACCTGTCTACCGGATCATCAAAATTAAAATTACCCAATTTTTTCCGTTTGGCAAGTTCGAGGGATCAGCGGTTGGGTGTAGTATTTTCTTATCATTACCCAAAATTGCAGAGAACATATTTTCAGAAAGGTGAAAATGACGAAGTTTGGGGGAGAATAAAACGGGAAGTAGAAAATCCTGACGCAAAAAGCTGGCTCTTGATCTATTTTGCTGCAATAATAGTCTTAAAGACTCCATTTTTTACCCGGTAACAAAACAATATTGGTCAGTTTTTACTACATTTAACCGAGAAACATTGACTAATCAAAAGGTATGAAAGCCTGTTTACAAGCCATTTTAATGCTGCTTTTAGTAGCATCTTGCAAAAAAGAACTACAACAAGTACCCGTTAAGCCACCTGAGAAGCCGAGTGGTCTGCCCAAATTAATCACTAACCCTGTTACAGACCTGACAAGGTATTTTACAAAGTTTACAGGTGCTATTATTGATACAGGAGATTCAAAAATTATCGATGCCGGTTTTATCATTGATACATTTCCCTCTCCTACGCTTGACAGAAAAATAAACCAGTTTACCAGTGCGCCGGGTCAGAACGGCTTAATGGAAAAAAGTATTACTGGCGGCATTCCGGCTAATACAACCTTTTATCTTCGCAGTTATGCCAAAAATAGCCGTGGTATTGCATATGGTAATGAAATAAAGTTCGTGACACTATCGGAGAATATATTCAAAGGCAATGTGATACTTTCCACACAGCAAGAGGTTGAAGAATTTGCCAAAGGAAAATATACTACCATTGATGGTGACTTAGAAATAAGAGGAACCGTTTCAGACCTTTCTCCCCTAAAAGACCTGGCACTTATCAATTATCAATTACGTATCATTAATACTGCTCAGTTGCCTACACTTAAGGGCCTGGATAGTCTTGAAAAAGTCAGTGCCGTGATTAACTCCTTTCGTGGAATCATAATTGAGAATAATATTGCTTTGAAAAGTTTAAAAGGGCTGGAAAGATTAAGTGGCAATGACGGAAGGCTCTGGATAATCAACAATGATGAGTTGACTGATCTGAACGGCCTAAATAATATATCGTTTAATAATTTTGGAGCTATAAAAATTGAAGGATGTGAGAAACTCCGTAATGTAAACGGGCTGGAAAAACTTGAATGGATTCAATTTGAACTATATATAAGAGATAATCCAGCCCTTGTAGACATTTCTTCATTTAGAAACTTAACCGAAATAATAAACGGCCGTATTCATATCGAAGGAAATGCATCTCTTCAAAATGTATACGGTTTTGAAAAACTGCATACGGTTGTGGGTGTACAGATTTTTGACAATAACAAATTATCTGATTTAAACGGATTTAAAAACATAGATAAATTTGAATTATTATATATTAGAAACAATGACGCTTTAAAAGATCTTTCCGGGTTTGAAAATGTGACAACCATTTCGGTTTTAAAAATTGAAGACAGCCCTTTTTTAAACTCCTTGAAGGGGTTGCAAAACCTTAAAAACGTAACTTCTTGGTTGGAAATCAGAAATACTGGTTTGACTACTCTTGGCGGCTTGGAAAACCTGAGTGAAGCAAAAACTTTTAACTTGATTGATAATGAGAAATTGTTGAGTTTAGAAGGTATAAGCAAGCTGACTAAGCTCCATACGCTTGCTTTAACCCGCAGCCCTCTGATTAAAAGTCTATTGGGACTGAATTTAATAAATGTAGAAAGTCAGCTATATTTTGGATTTAATCGTATGCTTAGTGATTTTTGTCCCCTAAAAACCTTGTATAAAACTGGTTGGACAGGAAACTTTTTTGCAGAAGGAAATGCAGTCAATCCCAAAAAAACTGAAGTGACGACAAACTGTCCTTAGAACTCGACGTTGTAACGACCACTTAATTCTTGGCTAGGAGGTTAATACATTCCACCGTCAATGTTTCACAAATTTCAGTTCAACTCCTCAGCCAATTTAGCTACAAAATCAAAGGCAACAGAAAATCTCTCGGCAATTTCTTCATGGGTTAATTCACCCTTAAGAATTTCTTTGACAATGGGTACAGAGAGATGGATACCTTCCTCTCGCCCTTCTTCACGCCCCCGCTTTAGTCCTTCATCAACCCCCTCATCAAAACTTTCAATGCGGGACATGTTGATATCGTAAACTGCGAGTAGATGTCTGTCATAAGCGTTGAGCTGCTCCTGGGTATATTTGGATTGATCCAACAATTCTGCAGCTTTAAGCAGGTTCGGGTAAACCGATAAATCATACTTAGGCATAGTGAGTATTTTTTCGGGTTCAGCTAAAAACGATAACCACCTGTCTACCGGATCATCAAAATTAAAATTACCCAATTTTTTCCGTTTGGCAAGTTCGAGGAGTAAGCTCCCTCAATTTTTGGACAATTTTTGGATTAGCGTTTTTTTCTACTCAAATAATGCTGACGGGTTCATTTTTAATAAATCTTGCCAGCTCAAGGCTGAGTTTCCAACCAGCAAAACTTTATCGGGGTTGAATTTCTTTTTAAAAGAAGCCATGCCTGAAGTCTTTTGTACGGAACCACTTTTGACTTCAATGCCAATCAATTGTTTTTGCTCCATAACAAAATCCACCTCTTCATCTCCTTCTCTCCAATAACTAAGAGCAAAATCTCCGGAAACAGCATGATTCAGCAAATGGGCTCCCACAGCTGATTCCACTAATCTACCCCAAATAGCAGGATTCCCCATCGCTTCCGTAAAACTGTAATTACTTTGTGCACTAATCAGCGCAGTGTTATACACTTGAAATTTGGGACTGGAAGATTTTTTCCTGATGACATTGTTTGAATATTTTTCAATACCTGCAACCAAACCCGCTGTGCTCAATAGGGACAGATAGTGAGACAGCGTTGTGGTGTTCCCTGCGTCTTTCAATTGTCCTAACATTTTATTGAATGAAAGTATTTGTCCTGAATAATGACAAGACAATTCAAAAAGTCTTTTCATCAATGCAGGCTTATCTACTCTGGTCAACATCAAAATATCTTTGGATATGCTTGTCTCAATCAACGAATCTTTCACGTAATTTTTCCATCGCTGTTCATCGGATATCAAAGTTGCAGCTCCAGGATAACCACCAAACCAAACAAATTGATTTTCGTTCCAATCAAAAGCTTCATGCATTTCCGAATAGCTCCAATGGCTCATAAATGTTGTTTCAAAGCGACCGGCCAGCGATTCTGTCAAACCTTGTTGGATCAATAATCTGGACGAACCTAATACAACTACTTTCAATGATACATTGTTTTTTGTATCAGCGTCCCAAAGCAATTTTACTGTCTCACTCCAATTGTTAATTTTCTGAATTTCATCAACCACTAATAAAAACTCTTTAGCCCCTGATTGTTTAAGCTTAATCCGGGAAGTCTCCCATTGTTGTTCCAACCAAAACGAATTGGATGCATCCACTGCATCTGCTGAAACCACTAAAGATTCTGATGCATATTTCTGCACCAACTGATTCACTAAGGTTGTTTTACCCACTTGTCTGGGCCCTAAAATGACCTGAATGAATTTTCTCGGCTCTTGAATTCTTTTTACAACTTGTTGTAAATGAGGTCTTTCGAACATAAAAAATAATTTACTCAGTATATTGAGCAAATTTACTCAATTGATTGAGTATTTTAAAATAAGACTTTGAAGGTTATAAAGCAACTGATGAAAAATGAAGAAGAGTAACTTTTGGGGAGATCAGCTTTTGGGGAGGATGTCAAAAACATAGTTGCCAGGATTTCCTGCCTGCCGGTAGTCAGAATTTGCGGCTTTAAATTCGAAAAAAGCCAGGATTGCCTTCGGCCCTCCTTTGTGGAGTGGTCTAAAACAAAATGAGCCTTGAGGGCTTCGCCCTCTGCGGGCTTTTTTTTGCGCTCGCTTTTGCCAGCGAGCTATCAACGCTCGCGCACAAAAAAGCCCTAGCTTTCGCCAAGGCTCATTTTGTTTTGTCGGGAAGACAGGATTCGAACCTGCGACCCCCTGGTCCCAAACCAGGTGCGCTACCGGCCTGCGCTACTTCCCGAACTTCGGCATCAACCGAATCTTTTCAACTGCGGTGAGGGCGGGATTCGAACCCGCGGTACAGTTTAACCCGTACGGCAGTTTAGCAAACTACTGATTTCAGCCACTCATCCACCTCACCTTCCTAAATCAAATGTTTCAGGGAGGGCAAATTTACGAAAGACTATCCAATCCCCAAAAGATTTGTGCATTTGTATTCAAACAAATATTACATGGCGGCCAATTGGACCTTCTGCTGAAGCTCCATGACACTTTCCCTGAACATGTTGTCTGTATCCATCAGGTCTTTTACGGTCTGGCAGGAATGAATCACAGTAGTGTGGTCCCTTCCGCCAAAATGTTCCCCGATGGTCTTGAGAGAATTCTTGGTAAAGATCTTTGCCAAATACATGGTGATTTGACGGGCTTGTACAATTTCCCTTTTCCTGGTCTTCTGCAACAACCTGTCATAAGGCAGGTCAAAGAACTCACAGACCATTTTCTGGATGGTGTCAATGGTGATTTCTTTGGAAGATGTCTTGATGAAATTGCGCAGCACCTTCTTGGCAAGATCAAGATCAATCTCCCGCTTATTGAGAGAAGACTGGGCCAGGAGGGAGATCAGGGCTCCTTCGAGCTCTCTGACATTGTTCTGGATATTGTAGGCAATGTACTTGACAACATCTTTGGGAAGGTCAAGTCCATTGTTCTTCATTTTTTTCTCAAGGATCTCTATCCTTGTTTCATAGTCAGGCACCTGAAGGTCTGCACTCAGTCCCCAACGGAACCTGCTCAACAACCTTTCTTGCATGCCCTCAAGGTCCTTTGGCGGCTTGTCAGAGCTCAAAATGAGCTGCTTTCCAGACTGGTGAAGGTGGTTGAAGATGGCAAAGAAGGCATCCTGTGTTTTTTCTGCACGGTTGAAGAACTGAACATCATCGATGATGAGCACGTCCACCATCTGGTAGAAATGAATGAAATCGTTGATGGCATTGTTCCTGCTATGGTCCTGGAACTGGTTGATGAATTTCTCTGAACTCACATACAAGACAACTTTGTTGGGATGCAAACGCTTCACCTCATTGCCGATGGCCTGTGTAAGGTGTGTCTTTCCAAGACCAACGCCTCCGTAAACAACCAAAGGATTGAAGGATGTAGCACCTGGCTTTTCAGCAACCGTTTTACCGGCCCTGCGGGCAACCCTGTTGCAATCGCCTTCCACAAATGCATCAAACGTATAAATAGGATTGAGCTGTGAGTCAATCTGCATTTTCTTTAGACCGGGGATCACAAAAGGATTCCTAACATGGTTGTTGATCACCAAAGGAAAATCCATCTCATTATTAGAGTAGCTCTTGAAGGACTGGCCGCTCACATCCATGGTCAAGGGCTTGGCCTTGCCATTTCCGCTGTCTACCATGATCCTGTATTCCAACCTTGCTTCCTTTCCCAATTCACGCTTCAATGTCTTTGCAAGGAGGTTGATGTAGTGTTCTTCTATGTATTCGTAAAAGAATTGACTTGGAACCTGGATCGTCAAGACATTATCCTTGATGGCAACAGGCTTGATGGGTTCAAACCATGTTTTGAAATGCTGCCATTCAACAATATCCTTGATGATCGCTAAACAATTGCTCCAAATCTTATCGAAAGGTTTGTCCATTAGTACTTAAGCAGTTTAAGATGGTTAATCGCTGACTGATTTCTGCGTTCAAAAAAGTATTTCTCCACATCTCCAATACTTCAAAAAAGCGGGTCAGACGGCGAATATAGATTCAGTTTTTAAATAAAAAAATTTTTTAATCCACAATATTTTCCAGTACCGAAATCGCTTGATTTTTATCTAATTTTTGCCCCCCTTCACCTGAAAAATCGTAATCCAACCGGCCCAGCTGGAGACCACCCCAACCCACCTGGTTCACCAAAACTTTTTTACCCGCCTTGTTGGCATATTCCCTGGGCTTCTCAAAGAACCGGTGCGTATGACCGCCCAGGATCAAATCAATGTGCTCAGATTCCTTTGCCAAAACCTCATCACTTACCTTATTGTCACTGTATTTATCCCCCAGGTGTGAAATGCAGATCACCATATCGCATTTCTTTTCTTTCTTCAGCAAAGCCGCAGTACGGCTGGCATTGCTGATCGGATCCATGTACACTGTGTTGCCATAAAGGCTCTCTGGAACAAGACCAGTAAGCTCAATGCCTACACCGGTTACACCAATCCTCAGGTCACCTTTTTTAAATACTTTGTAGGGTGCAAAATAATTTTCCATCGGCGTTTGCCCGAAACCATAGTTGCACATCAAGATAGGGAATTTTCCGTGGTCGGCCAGTTGTTTTACAAAGTTGTCCATGCCTGCATCGAAATCATGGTTGCCCATCACACCAGCATCATATTGCATCATCCGCATGGCCCTCATTTCTGGCTCCCCTTTGAAGATGTTGAAATAGGGTGTTCCCTGAAAAATATCCCCTGCATCCAGCAACAAAACATTGGCTTCCTGTGCCCTGATGTTGCGGATGATTTCTGCCCTTGCAGCTATTCCACCCATGCCTGCATTTCTGGTGCCATCCATTGGAAATGGATCCAAACGGCTGTGCACATCATTGGTGTGCAGGATGGTCAGCTTGGAGGATGATGAGGAGGCGAATGAACTGCCATTGAGCAGCATGGCTCCGGCGGTCATTCCACCCTGTATGATGAATTTTCTCCTATTCATTGTGTAATCCTGTTTTTGGGCTCTCCAAATGTTTTAACTCCAGCTTTTCCACTGGCCTTGCAATATTCGATGATGGCATCACGCTGAAAATATCCTGTTCGCTGCTGGGGAAGTTGCTTGAACAAATTAAATCCTCCTCCCCCATCAACGGCATAATCAGAGTTGACCATAAAATAACTGCGGTTCATGTCTATTGGGCGTCCTCCAACCATAACATCCACTGCTTTCTTGTCTTTTATCCGCATGCTCATGCCCGCAACGCCTCCGCCACCCCCATCTTCGGCCAGTCGATCCAGCGATTGCTGCAAAATGCTTCCTTTTACTTCCACAATCACAAGGGTATTGTCAAAAGGCATCACCTCGTAAATCACCCTCCGGTCAATCTTTCCTGCAGCAATGCGGTTGATGCGCACGCCACCATGGTTCATGAAGGCAACATCCGCCCGCTTGTCAAATTTCTCTCTGGCTGCCCACAGATAGGCATCTGCCAGGAAATTACCCAATGCGCTGTTGGGCACCTCCTTCAACAAATCAGTAGCATTTTGGGCAAGCACCTCATTCATGGTCATGTCTACGCTGTCCCGATAGGGCTTTAACATGCTGAGATAGGTGGAATCTGCCTTCTTCGACTTCCCAACAGGGTAGCCCTTATACCCGATGCCCGTCAAGGGCTGGGGAGAATGGCATGCTGAGATCAGAGCAAAAAGCAACAAAAAAGGGGTAAAACGCTTCATCAGAATTGGGGTATGTCGGAAGGTAATGATTTTTGGACAAATCTTTTTCACTGATTCAGATAAATGATAACTTCGCCGAAACAGTTATTTTTATGGGATTCGATCTTACCGGTAAGCTTGTGGCCAAATTTGAAACCATTCAACGCAGCGCCACCTTCAAAACAAGGGAATTTGTTGTTGAAACCAACGAAGACATCAACGGCCGTACCATCACCAATTTTGTTAAGTTCCAATCAGTACAAGACAGGACGACAATTATTGATCGTTTCAACATAGGAGACACGGTAAAAGTCCATTTCAACCTCAAAGGTTCCCGCTGGGAAAAGAACGGACAGGTCAATTATATCACCAACCTTGATGCCTGGAGAATTGAACAAATCAGCATGGGTTCAGGTGGTTCCATCGAAACCCCTCCTGCTTTCTCTCCTGATCCTGAGAGCCAGCACGGAATAGCAGACGACTTGCCATTCTAATTTACTTCTACAATGCAGCATGAGGTCCTTTTGCAACTTTCTCCGAAAGATGCAGCGCAATCTGCTGTCATCACGGAAAATATTGCCAATGAATTAGGGCTTGACCACAAGAGGGTAACCGGTTTCCATTTCATCAAAAAATCCATTGACGCCAGAAAGCGGAATGTATTGATCAACCTCAAGCTCCGTGCTTTTGTGGATGAGCCTTTTTTTGACTCAACCATTCCTGATTTTGTTTTTCCGGATGTACGCAATGCAGCAAAACGAACCCTGATCATTGGTGCAGGACCAGCAGGCCTTTTCGCTGCCCTGGAATTGATTCAACAGGGCATCAAGCCCATCATCCTGGAGCGCGGAAAAGACGTGAGGGAAAGAAGGCGAGACCTTGCTGCCCTGAACAAGGAAGGCATCCTGAATGAAGACAGCAACTATTGTTTTGGTGAAGGCGGAGCCGGCACCTACAGTGATGGCAAGCTTTACACCAGAAGTACCAAACGCGGCAATGTCGACAAAGTATTGCAATTGCTTGTTCATTTTGGCGCAGACCCTGCGATCCTCTATACTGCACATCCACATATTGGCACCAACAAATTGCCCGGTATCATCCAGAACATCAGGCAACAGATCATCGAGGCTGGGGGTGAAGTGCATTTCAACGAGCGGGTGACTGATTTCACCATAGAAAACCAAAGGGTGAAATCCGTCCGCTGTGCTTCTGGCAACAGTTTTGAAGGAAACAACCTCATCCTGGCAACAGGTCATTCGGCCAAAGACATCTATTTGTTGTTGCACAACAAAAACATATTGATCGAGGCCAAACCTTTTGCCCTCGGCGTTCGGATTGAACATCCGCAATCTCTGATTGATTCGATCCAATACCATTGCCCCAGTGCTATTGGCAGAAATGAGTTCCTGCCCCCTGCTGCCTACCAGCTGGTGGAACAGGTCAATGGCCGCGGGGTATTTTCTTTTTGCATGTGCCCCGGCGGCATCATTGCCACAGCCTCCACCGTTCAAAACGAATTGGTGGTCAACGGATGGAGCCCTTCAAAACGGAACAATCCTTTTGCCAACTCAGGAATGGTCGTGCAGATTGGTTTGGAGGATGTAGTGAAAGGAATGAAAGTTGATGAGAACCCCTTGTTGCTCCATCATTTCCAGGAAAATGTTGAACGCAGGGCCTACACGGCAGGTGGTGGAAATTTTGTAGCCCCTGCCCAAAGAATGACAGATTTTGTGCAAGGAAGATCCTCTTCCACCCTGCCAGAAAACTCCTACCTCCGCGGAGTGGTACCGGTCAACATGAAAGATGTGTTGCCGGATTTTGTTTTCAGTTCATTGCAAAATGCCTTCAAGGCTTTCGGCAAAAAAATGAAGGGCTATTATACGGAAGAAGCCACCATCATTGCGCCCGAAAGCAGAACCTCATCACCCGTAAGGATTCCGCGCGACCCTGAAACGCTTCAGCATCCACAGATCAGCAACCTCTATCCCTGTGCGGAGGGCGCCGGTTATGCGGGCGGAATTGTCAGTGCCGCCATGGACGGACAAAGGGTGGCCAACCACTTATCAATTTTCTCTGCAGCTGACAACTTTTCAATGTAATTTCCCGTCACTATCAATTCATATGGATACAATTCTTGAAGTAAATGGCCTGAAGAAATATTTCTCAGGTCAGAAAGCAGTGGATGACATCAGTTTCTCCATCGAAAAAGGCTCTGTTTTTGGACTGCTCGGACCCAATGGCGCAGGTAAAACCACCCTGCTCAGGATGATTACCGGCATCTTCTTTCCAGACGAGGGGAACATCACCCTGAATGGCAAACATTTTGAGCCACTGCGCGACAATGCCCTGATTGGCTATATGCCTGAAGAGCGTGGGCTCTATAAAAAAATGAAAATCGGCGAACAGGTGCTTTATTTGGCACAGCTCAAGGGCTTGTCCAAAAAAGAGGCCATGGAAAATATCAAAACCTGGTTCATCAAATTCCAAATGGAATCATGGTGGAACAAAAAGGTGGAAGACCTCAGCAAGGGCATGAGCCAAAAGCTTCAGTTTGTGACCACGGTAGTGCACAATCCCAAACTGATCATCTTGGATGAACCCTTCAGTGGACTGGATCCCGTGAATGCCAACCTGATCAAGGACGAAATTTTCAGGCTCGCAAAAGAAGGGGCCACCATCATCTTCAGCACCCACAGAATGGAACAGGTTGAAGAGATCTGCGATCATATTGTACTGGTGAACAAGGGAGGTAAAATCCTGGATGGCACCGTTACCAAAATCAAACAAGACTTCAAGGAAAACATCTTCGAACTTGGCTTTGACCAGCCCCTGCTGGCAGAGCATACGGCCATTCATTTGTTTGATGTGAAAGAGAGCCAACAAAACAAGCTGCGCATCAGGATCAACGATGGTTTCAGCAACAATGACGTGATCCAATTCTTCATCAACAAAGGATTGAACATCCGTTCTTTCAATGAGGTGCTTCCTTCGCTGAACGATATTTTCATCCGCCTCATCCAGGGCACTCCAGAAGCAAGACAATTTCAAAACTGATCATTCTAATTCCATCTCATGAACAAGGTTTCACTCATCATAAAAAGGGAATACATCACCAGGGTAAAGAACAAACGTTTTCTGCTGGTTACTTTCCTCATGCCTATCATCTTCATCGGCTTTATTGCAGGCTCAGTTTATTTTGCAGCCAGCGGCCAGGAAGAAACCACGATTGCCATCGTCAACGATCCTGGTTTCCTGAAAGAAAACCTCAACAGTGATTCAGGCAATGTGGTGTTTGCCTTTCCTGAAGGAACAGACAGCGTCAACTACAAAGACAAAAAATTTGACGGAATCCTTTACCCGGAGCTCTCAGAAGGCAAGCTGATGGCGGAATTGCACTCTTCAAAGCAATTGGGCTTTGAAACCACCCGCTATGTGGAGCGCCAGTTGAACAAGGCTTTGGAAAACAAACTTTTGCTGGAAAAAGGCATCGATAAATCTACCCTCGATTCTATTGCTGATGCATCCGAGGAAAATGTTGTCCTGAAAAACATGGTGGCAGACGAAGAGGGAAAATCAACGGAATCCAATGCTGGCATTGCCTATGGCGTAGGCTTTGGCAGCGGCTTGCTGATTTACATGACCATGTTCATTTTTGGTGCCATGGTAATGCGTGGGGTTGCAGAAGAAAAAACAAACCGCATTGCAGAAGTAATCGTGTCTTCCTGCAAACCTTTTGAACTCATGCTGGGCAAAATCATCGGCATTGCAGGTGTAGGCCTCACACAACTGCTTTTGTGGATCACCTTGATGATGGCCCTTTCCAGCTCACTCTCTGCCTTCATACCTGCTGAAACCTATCAGCAGTTTCAATCTATGCAACAGGGCCAGCAAATGGTGGGCAGTGCAGCAGCCAATCCTACTGCACTCAGGATCCTGGAAGCAAAATCAACCATCATCGAAAGTGTTAACTGGATGTTGATCATCAGCTGCTTCCTGTTCTATTTCCTGGGTGGATACCTCTTTTACGCCTCCCTGTTTGCCGCCATCGGCTCTGTAATCAATGAAGACCCGCAGGAAGCGCAACAATTGATGCTCCCCATCACCATGCCCATCATCTTCTCCTTTGTCATCCTGCAATCGGTACTCAGCAATCCTGGCAGCCCCTTGGCCGTTTGGACCAGCATCATCCCCTTCACTTCTCCCATCATCATGATGGGAAGGATTCCGTTTGGCGTACCTGGAACCGTGCCGTATTGGCAGTTGGCAGCTTCCATGCTCAGCCTTATCGGTGGATTTATCCTGACCACCTGGTTTGCAGGAAAAATCTACAGAACGGGTATCCTGATGTACGGCAAAAAGGCCAGCTGGAAGGAAATGATCAAATGGAGTTTCAGGAAAAGCTAAAACTTCTGTTCGACGTTTAAACATTGGCATCATTTTTGGTGTAATCTTGCCGTATGAAATTACTTTACGGCTACCTCAAGCCTTACAAATGGCTTATTGGGCTCACCATGCTCCTTGCAACCATCAATACAGTGTTTTCACTGATTGACCCGATCATCTTTGGAAAGATCATCAAACTCTCCCAGGACATCAACATAAAGCAGGAAAACGGCAGCAATTTCAGCTGGGATGATTTTTTCTCCGCTACCATAACCTTGCTGCTCATGTCGATGGGAACGGCCATGATGAGCCGCATTGCCAAGAACATGCAGGATTATTTTGCCAATGTGGTGATCCAAAAATTTGGCGCAAGAATTTTTACCGATGGGCTTCAACATGCCATGAAACTCCCCTACCAGGAGTTTGAAGACCAGCGCAGTGGTGAAACCCTGAGCATCCTCACCAAGGTGCGGACGGATACAGAGAAATTCATCAACTATTTTGTCAACGCACTCTTTGCCATTATCGTAGGCGTCATCTTTGTTTTTATTTATGCTTCGGTATATGTGCATTGGTCAGTACCCATTGCTTATGTGGTAGG
>JBIPNK010000153.1:0-7376 GCA_044373365.1 Chitinophagaceae bacterium | reverse complement strand
CAGCACATCTTCTGCTACCTCCTTTACGTGTTTCAACGTACAATGCTTGTGAAGGAGGGTACATGTGATTTTTCATCTTCACTTCCAATTCTGCTGCTGCTAATGTAGTGTGAACACTTGTGGCTCTTTTACCACCTTTCTTCATCACTGCAAAAACATCTGGGGAAGCCCATCTCTCGTTATCGTTACAAGCGTATATTCCATCTTCTGCAACCTTATGAATCCTTACTCTCTTTTCAATAAAGGATTTAATCTTTTCGTTAGGTTCTCTTTTAATATCAATTACCATTACTTTTTCAGGAGGGTAATCTCTATTTCTAAGTTTCTCTGTTGCGTTCCAATTTTTAAAGATAGCAATAACTGTAAGCTTTTCAATTGGAATACCTATCATCTCACACATATAGGCGTAGATATTTAACTGTTCTTTCCACTTCTTACGTGCTTCCGGGTATATCCAAGACCATACAGAAGTGTTTTTATAATCTTCAATAGCTTTTTCAGATTTAACTATTCTATCTGCTGTACCGGATAAAGTCCATCCATCAACATCGAGTGTTAAAGTATGTTCTAACATCACATCGGTACTTGAAGCGGGGTAATACTTCTCAATGAAAGATTTAACAAAAGCAGAAGCTTTATCAGCTTTTTTATATTCTAAAATATCTGCTGCTTGTGTAAGGATACGTGCTTCAGTAGTTTCAAGTTCCCCTAATTCGAGAACTTTATGTACTGCTGTACCCATCATCATCCAGATGCGATCCATTACATCTTCTTCAATAACGAATTTACGTTTAAGGATACGTATTTGTGGGGCATCAATTAGCTGTGTAACTGATATATCTCCATTTACCCTATGTCGGTCAACTTCTGTTGCTCGTACAAAGTTAGCGGGTAGGTTGTGTTTGTTAGTTATTATCGTTGGCATCTGGTCTTTTTAAATTAAATAATTATGTTCCCTTGCCCATTTAGGGTTTTCGTGAATCCTTCTTGGGTGACAAGTTGAACAACAAGCCATAAAGTAATCTACATTGTAAAGTAATTCTCCTATTCTCCCCGCTTTATGATGCAGGTTAGTGGTAGGCTTATTACAATCGTGTACTTCACAAATAGGATGTTCTGATAGGTATTTATCTCTTACGATACGATACTTCTTTAAATCCTCTAATTTCTTGTCGCTAAAGGCGGGGATACGTTTAGTTTTCTTCTTTTCAAGTTTACCTTTAAAGTAACACACTTTACATTCAGCAGGATTCCTACGATATAGAAGTGTGTCACTAAGGTTACATTTAGTACAATCTCCGTACTTAGCTTTTATCATTTGAATAAAGTATGATTTTATTCATCATCTTTTTAGACTTTGAAAAGATGGTCCAACGATTTACATCAGCAAAGATTATTTTAATAATCTCCATTACTAATGTTTGCTTTGTAGCGTTAATACTTCCTTTAGGGGTTTTGCCATCTCCAGCGTAAAAGTGAATGTACTTTTCACAGTTTTCCATAAAATTTTCGTAACCGTTCTTTTTAACGATTAAACGTAGTTTTTTAGCAAGTGTAGATGATTCGTTAACTGACAGTACGCATTTGTGACTGTAAAGTAATTCATCAGTGCTTAATCTTTGAATGAATCTTGATAATTCAAGAGTGTCGTTGATCCTTTTCAGACCTTTACTAACATTGATCATATTTATTGGTTTTTGGGTTTACAAGTCACTAACGATTTCCTTGCCACAATCATTACACTTAAATATGTAACGTTGGTCTTGGTAATCCATATTTATAAGAGTTGTGTTTTTGTGTCTACAAAACAACTGGTTTATAAACTTTAAAAATCTCTCTCGCATACTGCTATGATTTTTTCATTTTAGTAATAAATTCGAATTGGTCATCCGGGATAGCATCGACTAATTGGTTAAAAAGAACACAAACAGCTTTTAAACGTTGTTCGTTGTTTTTTAAATCCTTTGGGTCGCATCCGTTGGCTAAGTTAATGTTAACAGCCTTATTAATCGCAAAGGTCATTTCCTTGTCGATTTCAATAATGTTTTTTGACATATTTTAAAGAGGTTTAAAGGTCATAATAACCTTATGTTTGTAATTTGGGTTATCTCGCTTGAATGAGCTTTTAGCGGTTGATAAAGCAACTCTTTCTCTTAAGGTCATCTTCTCACGTACAATTAGTTTTGAAGTTCCTGAAAGAGATTGTAAGTGTTCAGCAGTAGCTCCATCGCATTTGTTTGATTGGTTGATAATGTAACAACCTTGGTTTAAATTGATTTTCATATTGTTCTTTTTTCTTGGTTACAAAGATAATAATTAATAATTAATAATAACAAATTATTATAAATAATTTTTTAAAGTTGATTTTAAATTAGATGAATTAAATTTCACTTCCCATTTATCTGAAACTTCTTCTATACAAGCATTAGCGAAATCAAAGTATTGATAATCTTTTACTTCAATTAGGTTTTCTACTTGTCTAACTGAATGTATAACTGTAGCGTGATTTCTTCCCCCGATTGATTTAGCGATAACATCTAAGGTTATGTAAGGAGCGTGTTTACGAATGATAAACATTGCTACTTGTCGCATTACTACTACTTCACGTTTTCTTGATCGTTCTTGAAAAAGCGGGGGAAACTCTAATCCTAAAAAGTCATTAGCTTTTTCTTTTACAGTATCAATAACATCGTTAATAAATCTAACGTGTGATTGGAGGTGTGTTTCCCATACAATATTCCTACGTGATTCCCTGGTTAATTTCTGTTGAATCTTACTAATCATTTCTCTGTTTATTGGGTCTGCTAATTGGTACATAATTTTTAAATTTTTTTAAATCCTGTTAATCCTGTTAATTGTTCTACTTTGTATTCTACGCTATCGGGTACTTCGTAACCGTGTGATTCGATAAAGTGAATACAGTCTGTTAAATATTTTCTAAATCTATCCTTAGTCATTCTTGATTTTGGTTCGAGGAAAGGAACTTGCTCACCTGTTTTGGAGTTTATAAGGAAGTCTTTAGCGCATTGAGTTTTAAGTATTTCATCGGCTTTATACTTATCAACACTTTCCCAGCCTAAGTCTGTAAAAAGGGTCATAGCAACTGAACAAACTACTTTGTGGTAATATGCGTACATCTGTTCTTTTTCGGCTTTTAAAACTGTTGGCTCGATTACTATGCTTAGTTCTGTTCCTTGCATTAAAGTAAGGTACTTTAAGAAGGTTTCGTTACCGTAAAGGTCTATTAGTATATCCCGCAGGTTTATAGCTTGGCGTGGGGTAAACTTAGTTGTGTAAGAGATTATTTTACTGCTCATCAGGTTCTTCAATTATTTGAAACATTTTTTTATAAATCATTGCTAAATCGGTACGTTTATTTTCTGCTGTTTTAATTAGTGTACCTAATTCAGGCTTTCGTTTAACGAATAGATTTTTAAGTTCTGGTAGTGTAAGACCTTTAACTTGCTCACACGCTTCCATAAGGCGGGAAAAACATTGTTGATCGAGATTGTTCTGTATCTTTTCATTATCTTTAAAACATTGTATAAAAGATTCTAATCCTACAAGTAGTGAAGTAATCTTAATATCAATAAGATAGTTTTTAAGAGAGTACTTACTTTCAAATGATTTAGTAAAGTTCTCGAATTTCCCGGTTGAATACTGAAAGTAAATATATCCTATTTTAGTTTCAGTTAGTAGGTAGATGTCTATCATTTAAAAAGGTATTTCTGATTTTTTAATTTTAACTAAATGCTTTCTTAATTTATGTAGTGAGTGAAACTTTCCGTTAATCGAGTAACCTATACACCCGTTATTATACACTTGTTTAATCTGTCTATTGGTTTTTAAATTAAAACACTTTTTGCATTGAGTGAATCCGTAATTATCCGCAAAATCAATTACAAATTTAATAGTATATCTTATTGATATTGATTTCATTCTTACTATGTTTAGTTGCGTGTAGCGAGGAGTTATGTGCAAGGCTACGAAACTGCATCTAAACGAGCATTTGTTATTTCAATAGCCTTTGGATTAATGTCGCAACCTATAAAATTTCTGTTTAGTTCTTTACAAACTACTGCTGTTGTTCCACTCCCTAAATAATAATCAGCAACAGTATCTCCTTCGTTTGAACTTGCTTTTATAATTCGTTCAATTAATGCCTTTGGTTTTTGGGTTTGATACATTTGTATTTCATCATCATTTTGAAAAAATCCACTTTTATCTTGCAGTCCTTTTATATTCCACCAATCCTGCAAACTACTTCCGTATTGGTTTAGTTGCTTGTTAAATGTGTATTGATTTGATTTTGTATAAAAGTGAATATCATCGTGCGTTCTACGAAAGTATTTTTTACCGTGTCCACCACCTGCTCCGTAACACCAAACAATAGTATTCTTAAAATTATCATACAAAAAAACATCATCCATTAAACACCTTAACCAATGTGATATTCTCCAATCCATTTGTAAATAAATACTTCCATTTGATTTCAGTACTCGGTGCATTTCTTTTATTCTCGGTAAATAAAAATCTTCAATCACCTTTTTATCTGCCTTCAAGTCCTGATAGTCGCCAAAGTTTCTGCCAGTTCCATAAAGTATATCGCAGTAAATCAAATCTATACTTTCATCAAGTTGCGACAAAAGGAGTTCAAGGTTATCAACCGCCCTGCACATAACACGGGTTTGGCAAAATGGCTGTTCAGTAATTCTATCAATCATTTGTATTTAATTTTAAGTTTAGTAATTCTATTTAGCTTCGGGTTCAGCCACTTCGCCAAGCCGAGAACCGTTAGCAGCCATTAAAAGACCGCCACAACTCGACAAACTTTTCCCGTTTCATTTGCCTTAGTTCTCTATTGTCAGCATACTTTCTTTCGTGGTAAATTTCAATTTCACTCCCACCTGTGAAGTAAACTGAATACCTAAGCCAAGAACTATCACCGCCAACTTTTCCAACTCGTTCAATTTTGCGTAAATCAATAGTATCACCGCCAATATCAACCAAAGGATTAACGGCTGCTAACACATTATTTGCGTCAGTGGGGGTTTCGTGTTTCAAATTATCTTTCTGCATATTATTAAAGTTTTGTTTTTCAAATGAAGTTCAGTAGTTCAAATCCCCACCAAACGCAAATAATCGTAACGTTATACTACTTCCCTAAATCATAAGCAATGAAATCTTCTTTCATTTTAGTAATTGCAGCTAATGTAGAGAAAAAATAATCGCTTTTTTCATTGTAAACAATTACAGATTTTCCCATACTTTTGGTAACACTATATATAGCGGTGATGTATTTCTTTTCGTTAATAAAGGCACTGTCGCAGATGTCAAAAAACTGTAACAAATCTTCTTTAGTTGCAAATTTAATGTACTCAACGCTTATAATTGTTTTATACATTGCGTTTTTAAAATATATTGCGTAAGTACTTCCATCCTCTCCATAATCAAAGTGTTTCAATGTTACTGCTGTCATTGAGTTTCTACTGATAATAATAGGGTCTTTCATTTGAATAACCTGTTGTTGCCCTACGCTTGATGCTATCATCCCGATAACAAAAAGTCCTGTGATAATTGTTTTTTTCATTTTGTGTTTTTTGTTTATTTATTTTTTAATTTCGTTTATATCGTAGTAAAAGGAATCTCCATTTGCGCTTACCCACCTGTCGCTTTCAGCTTCTACGCATTGCAAAGTTGTATCTACCTTAAATTCTTTTGGATCTACTGGAAATTCATTTGTTATAAAATTAGAATCTTTCCAAAATATTCTATTGTTGGGTTGGCAAAGTAAATAACCATCATCTGCTAAAAGTATATGTCCGCACTTATAGTCGCTTGGCTCATCACTATATGGGTTATTAAACCAATCAACAGTAAATAAGTAAGTAGCCCAAATAAGTGACTTATCTTTTAAAATAACTTTACATCTTTTTTCAGATAGATAAAAATACTCGACAACAGATACATTTTCTGAAAAACAATCCCAAAGTTGTTTAAAATCCGCAGGAATATCTTTTTCAGTTTCTTCATAAAATAGTTCTGATATAGGCACTCTACTACGCAGCATACCGTAGTCTGTCATTATATGGAATGTTAGTATTTTTCCTGCAACACTTTGTATTGCGAAGGCATAACAGTTGTCAAAAATAAGTTTATCACTTTCTTTTTTTGTTAACCAACTTCTTCTTACCTTTAGCTTTAGGTTTGGTATATTGGTGTTTAATACATTAGATTCTATTGTTGTCATTTTTTTAAGTTTAATTATTTTTTTTTTAATTACTCCCCCATACAAGCCAATGTGAATTGCATTGATCTTACTCGTTCCCTAAAAGATTCACGGTACTTTACCCAATCTTCTTCAGATTCGGCTATGTAATAACCGTTTTTTGAAGCGCAAAGTTTAGGTGCCATATTGTGTACACGAATGTATTGTATGTACTTTCTGATTTTAGCATCAGAAGTATCCATATTTCTTTCAGAAAGTTTCTTTCTAATTTCTCTATTTGTTATTGCATTTCCCGCCCCTATGCGCAGGGAAATACTTTTAGCAATAAGATTAACTACCCTAATTTCTTCGGGAGTAACATCAACTGTGTATTCTTCAAATCCTTGTATCATAACTTTACTTTCCTTTAATTAGTTCGTCTGTTCTTTCTTTAAGCATCAGTATGAAGCTCTTGATTTTGTATTGTATTGTTTTCATTGTACCAATCCTTTTCTGTTTCCGATAGATTTTCCCACGTGTAGGCGGGGAAATTTAATAGTTCTTCTTCTGTTGCATCCATTTCTTTTCTATTCCATATATCTAAAAATAATCTACTATTGGAAACAACTCTTTTTAATTCTCTTTGAGGAATACCAGTTGCTCTACATAACGTTTTAAAGATAGTAATTTCTGCTTTCCCACTTTGTGCCATAACTCCGTAGGCTTTTAATATAAACTCGTCTTGTGTCATTTATATAACCGTTAATAGTGTTTCTTTTGGATAACTTCCTTTCTTCCATACAAAGTGAGCATACTCGATTGAATCTGCTGTCAAAGGTTTTAATCCTTCCGCTTTTCTTTTAGCATTTTGCTTATCTGTAATGAATGATATTCTTTTGTGATGAACATAACATCTAATTGGCATTTGTTTTTCAAACAAAGCTTTTCTTGATGCACTTCCAAAGAAATTTAATCTCAATAACATTATCACATATCCGCCTTCGGGAGCTATCTCTAATGATTTTTTGATAATATCTTCTGCAATATCGAATGGAGGGTTTGTAATGATTATTTTGTGGTCAAGAAAATTTTGTTTATCTGCTTCCAAAAAGTCCATTATAATGTCTGCTTTTGAATCTTCACGAATATCTAACGAACAAACATCTGC
>JBIPNK010000155.1:0-3136 GCA_044373365.1 Chitinophagaceae bacterium | reverse complement strand
TAAATTCCGACTGAATAACTGCGGGGTAAGACATTTCATCTTCTTCACTACCTCCAGCACAAGGGTCCAACCAATTAATTTTATCAGGTCTATCAATATTTTCATCTACTAAAAATACCGACAAGAACTCTCTAATACATTTTTGTGGTGTTACGTAGTAATCTGCTTTATGTCTATCGTAACCTCTGTTTGTTGAACTCATAGTGTTTAATATTAATTGTTTTTATTGTATTGTATCAGTACCGGGAATCGAACCCAGTTTTTCAGCTAACATCATGACAAATCGCTGCGTTTTAACCTGTATAAACTACCTGATATATGTTTGGGAGTTACCCCAAACTATTCTTTTTTCTTTTTTAACTTACCTTTTAACTTTTGGCTCCAGCTTAATTTCGCTTCGGCTTGTTCTTTTAGTTCCCTTTTAACTGAATCGTGTGCTGCATCCAATACGTGACCTTTTGCGAGGGTTTTTTCAATCTTTAATCTCTCAACCTTACTTAGTAGGTTTTTCGCTCCCTTAGTGCGTGTAACTTCCTTTTTGTATTGTTTTACCTTTTCATCGTATTGTTCTTGGGTAAGCTCAATATGTCCTGGTAGTCGTACATATTTATTGTAGTAGTAAAGTGGATCATTAGCGCATCTTTCTATTTCTTCTATATCTGTGACATTTGGGCCGGGAATATCCCTAAATTTATCTTGTTCCATTTAAAATTGTATTTACTTGATTAATAAAGTTGTTCATTTCGTTTGCTAATAGCCTTGCAAAGTATAAATTACGCACTCTTTTAGCATTAATGTGAGTATATTTACTTATTAGGTTTAAATCCTCCTGTATGTGGCTTATTTTAATGTTGGGTGGTTTTTTCATTTTTCTTTTTACTTATTGTATTGTTTTAATTTCTATTTTAAATTTTATTTGATATAATACCTTGTACTTTTCTCGCTTACTTGAACATTCATTCGGAGTGTTGTATTTAATGCGTTTAAATCGTCTTATATGTTCAGGTATACTTGCTTCGTTTAAATCCCTTTCGTCTTCGATAAGGAAATCTTTTGATTGTATTGTTATCTTTACGTTTTTCATTATATTGCCTTGAATATCCTTTCTTAATCCAATTGGATAGTTATACCAGCTAACGTATTGACTCGCCATGTCGTGTAAGCATTGCAGGTCGTTTGAATATCTTATAAAGTATATTGATTCACTACCATCTTTGTGGCACCCTTTTACGATCATTGCGTACTTTTTCTTTGAGCTGTATTTGTTTGCATCCTTACCAGGAGATAACACTGTTTCTCTTTCAAGTTCTGGATATGATTCTTTTATTATTGCGTAGTTGTATGGAGTTTTCATAGTATAATGTTTTTAACGTTTCCAGAAGGCATTGTAGTTATTCTCATTCGGTATGCGCCATCTTTTTTACATACCTTATATTGATCTTTTAATTCTTTTAAAGTAGGTTTGCAGTCAAATGTAGTGCTTCTTTGAAGCAACCATGTATTGTCTTTAGTAAATAGAGTTACTGTAACGTCTAATTTACCTTGTGATGTTGTAGTGAAAAATGCCATGATGTTTTGTTTTTTTTATTTATTACTATTTTGTTTTTCGTACAAAGAAATTAATTTCTTTAAGATGAAAAAATTGATTATAAGCGTGGGGAATACATAGATTCCGTATTCAAGTCCTGTAAATATTCCTTGTGTTATTGTTAAGATGATAAGCATCCCAAATAATAAGCTTGTTGTTGATATGTACATAAGTTTTCTATTGTATTGTATTAAATATTTCCCTCGTCTGCAAATGAATAATAACTTTCCTCTGTAATTATAAGGTGGTCCATTAGTGTAACATCAAATAATAACGCTGCTTGTTTAATTTTCTGTGTAATTTCCTTATCAGCGTTACTGGGCGTTGTATTTCCAGAAGGGTGGTTATGGCAAAGTATTATTGAACTTGCATTTAGATCAATAGCTGGTTTAATAACGTGCTTTACTTCGACTACTGTACCTGTTATACCTCCTTCAGATATTTTCATTACTGCAAGTACTTGATTGAATCTATTTAGATACATTGTATAAAAAACTTCTTTGAGTTCCATATTTTTTTCGTATGCTTCAATACTTTTAAAAATGATTGAGCAACTTTTTGAATCGTGTATTTTCTTTCTTTCTGAAGCCTTAACTTTTGTTTTGTAAGTTAATTCGATTTCGGCTACTTTGTTTAAATTTTCCATGATGTTTTTTTATTATTTTATTGTATTGTTTTAAAATTTGTTTTGAGCTTTAAACATGTAGCCCCTTAAAAATTGATTCATTTCCCGCGTTAACATATATTCGGTTTTAACTATGTGGTTTTTCATTAGAGCAACCTTTTCGCCTTGAATTTTCGGGGCAAATGATAGTTGAAAATCTTTAAGTTCTGGACAAAGTTCCTTTGCTGCGGTTAACATATTGTTTACTGCTTCGATTGGTAGGCGTTTGTGTGGCATTGTAGATAGTTTTTAAATTTCTTCTCCTTCTGTGTCTATTGTTGTTGCTGCACCAAAGATGAAGCAAATTTCATCAACTATACAATCTCCTACTTCTGGGCTTTTGTACTTCATTAAAACTTGTCTTAATCTTTCGTGGTTTTCACGGGCTTCTTGTACATCTAAAGTGTTTTTGTTTACAAAACCTACTTCGATTGCTATTGTGCATCCTTTTTCAAGTGCTTCGTATAAACTTTTAGTTGTTTCGATTAAACTTTCCGTTTCTTCTTTTTCGTAAATTGCATACAATGGGAATAAGCCACTGCTATAGATTTCTTCTGCATTATTGGTAACATCTTTCCAGGTGAAGCCATCTTTAAATTGTATTGTTTTGTTATCATTATAACTATAGTATTCTATAATGTTTCTTAACCTATGATTCAATTCATTTGCTTCTTCTGAAGCTATTTGTACCCAATCATTACGATCTTCCAATTCATCCCCTGAATGTTCGAAAATTGCCTGTACCTTTTCTTTTCTGCTTTCAGAATTAATAGCTTTGTTTAAGTCTGAAATAATTTCTTTGTTATTTGCCATGATGTTATGTTTTTTTTTATTGTATTGTTTATATTTCTTCAAAAAGTACATTTGCCTGGACCTCTTGAATA
>JBIPNK010000173.1:0-6950 GCA_044373365.1 Chitinophagaceae bacterium | reverse complement strand
TCCACTCAGATTCGCGGCATGGCCCCGATCACGCCACAGACCACAACGCAAACTGGCACGGCAAACACTGGCTTGTCTCCGCTGTCTCAGTTGGCGGCGGCTGGTGCTGCGGCTGCTGGCCTGTACAAACAGTTTGGCACTTAAAAATTAGGGGCACAAAAAATGGCATCACTTCAAGACATGGCTGGCAGCTACGGGCTGCTGAGCTACCCCGGCTCCCAGATGTTCCCGACTGGCGTTCAAGTAACCCCGGTTCCGGAGCAATCCCCCATGACGGCCGTCGCGCCAGAAGCGCCTGCGCCTGCCGACCGCTCGCAGCAGCTTCTGTCCTTGCTCCAGAAGTACCAGGGCAGCGCCGAGAGTCCCTACCGCGCAGAGCTGGAGGCGGCTCGCAAGACTTCAACGGCCGAGACAGAGGCTTTCCAAAAAATGCTGCAAAGCGCCATGGAAGGTCAAAAGGAAAGCGGTCCATCGAAGGCGGAGATGTATTTCCGCCTGGCCGCTGCATTTGGCACGCCAGGCAAGACCGGCAGCTTCTTTGAAAACCTGGGCACGGCGGGCAACGTCATGGCTCAGTACCAGAAGGAGGAGCGCGAGGCGAAAAAGGCAAGCGCGGCCAGCAGGCTGCAGCTTGGCCTGGAAGCGCAGAAGATGCGCATGGCCGGGGCCAAAGACGACCTGACAACACTGCGCCAGCTCGCGGGCGAAGAGATGAAGGACCATCGCGCAATTGCGACAGAGCTGATCAAAGACTACGTGAAGTCCGGCCAGCCTCAGTCGAGCGCAGGCAAGCAGGCTCTGGACGAGGGCTTGCGTCCTGGCACGCCTGAATACCAAAAGCGGGTGTCTCAGATTGCCGAGCTGAATGTGGAGCGGCAGATGGGGCTGATCAATTCGCAGCTGGCCAACATGGGCTTGCAACAAGCCAACGCTGCCTTGCAGCAGCAGAAGTTTGGCTTCCAGCAGGAACAGGCAGCCAAGCTGACGGCGCCCGAGATGAAGCTCAAGACCGAAACAGAGGACTTGCTGGCGCAGACGGCGCAGGGCTATCAAAACATCAAGCGTGCGCTGGAGCTAAATCCGAAAACGTTTGACACCTCACTGGTGGACACAGCGCAGCGTAAGGCGCTCGAAGCCGTGGGCAGCAAAGACCCCAAAGTGGCCAACACTCGCGAGCTGGAAAACCTGCTGGAAAAAGCCGCTTTGTCGCAGCTCAAAGCCACGTTCCCCGGTGCGATTTCGAACGACGAGCGACAAGCCCTGCTGGCAACGCAAGGTATGGCGGCAAAAAGCATCGAAGAGCGGGGCCGCATCATGCGCAACGCAGCGGATGCCATGAAAGCAATCTACGCTCGCAACAAGAAGCGCCTCAACGATATCAACCAGGGCGCATACCGTGCAACCCAAATCCCAGGGGATGAATGATGGTCGACAAAGTAAAAGGCGCTGCACGGGCGTTTCTGGGCCAAGGCCTGGGCATGGGCTGGGGCGACGAGGCCGAGGCCTTCTTTCGCTCAAGGCTAGGTAACGAGAAATACGAGGACGCGCTGCAAAAAATCCGACAGGAATATGCGCAGTACTCCAAGGAGGCCCCCATCGCCTCCACCGTGGCCGAGTTTGGCGGCGGCATGGCCCCAGCCCTTGGCATGATGTTTTTACCCGGTGCACAGGCTGCCGGGGCCGCACAGGCGCAACGCACCACCGCTGGCACCTTGGCCCGCCTGGCTGGTCTTGGCGCGGCCACAGGGGCTGTGTCGGGCGCTGGCTCGGCCGTTGAGGGCGACCGGCTGAGCGGCGGCGCTGCAGGGGCCACGTTGGGCACGGCAATTGGCCTGGGCACCCCTATTTCGCTTCGCGGTGCACAGGGCGCTGTCTCTTGGCTGCGCGACCGCTTGGCCCCCAGCGAGGCGGTGATTGCGTCCCGAGCAGGCGAGAAGCTTTCCGGGGCCATGAAGGAGTCAAATCTGACGCCCCAGCAGATCGAGCAGATGATGGTCCGTGATCGCGCCATGGGCGTGCCAAGCACCGTGGCCAACGTGGACTATGCCCTCGCCGATTTGGCCGAGGCTGTTGCGCAACGCACCGGCAAAGGCACGCGCAAGGTTGAAAAAACGCTCAGCCAGCAAAAGGCTGGGGCACGCGAGCGCACGTACCAACAGGTGGCCAAAGGCCTCAAGCCTGGCGACTACTACGCAGACGAGGCCAAGCTGGTGCAGGACCTGCGCAGCAAGGCCGGGACCATGTACGACGAGGCTTATGCATGGGGCGATGTGGATGACCCGCGCATCGTTGAGGCGCTGAAGAACCCGCAGTTCCAGTCGTTTTTTGCCAAGGCCCGCAGCATTGCCGACACAGAGGCTCAGGCTGCCAAGCTGCGCGGCGAGGACCCCAGCCGATTTGCGCTGCCGGAGATTTACAAGCCCACCGGCAAATTCACTGAAAGCGGCGCTGAAATCCTGGAGCTGACCAAGCTGCCCGACGTACGGACACTGGACTACATCAAGCGCGGAATTGACGCCAGCATTGAATCCGGGTTCCGTGGCCAAGGCATGTCCACAGCAGAGGCAAGCGCCCTGCGCAGCTTGCGTAAGGAATTTGTGAACGCCATCGACGAGAACGTCCCCGCCTACCGTGCCGCCCGACAGGAGTACGCTGGCGACATGGAGGTGATCGACGCCATGCGAGCGGGCCTGTCTGACTTTGGCAAGCTCGACAGCGAGCAAGTGGTCAAGATGGTGGCGGGCATGGGCAAGGCCGAGAAGGAGGCCTTTCGCACAGGCGTTGCGCGGAGTCTTTACGGCAAGGTCATGGACCCATCGACAAACTTCAACGCTGCAAGCCGCATCATCAACTCGCCTGAAACCGTCTCCAAGTTGCAGCCGCTGTTTGACGACCCGGCCCACTTCCGTTTGTTCCAGACAGCCTTGGAGCGCGAGGCGCAGTTGTTTCAGCAGGCCAACAAGATTTTGGGCGGCTCGCAAACGGCAAAACGCGGTGCCATGCGCGAGGCTTTGGACGAAGGCCCAGGCGTTGGCGAGGCCGTGGCCAACGCGGTCACTGGCGGATTCTGGCCGTCTTTGACCAGCATGGCAGCCCGTGTTGCACGCAGCTCGACGCTCACGCCCCAGGTGGCCGACAAGCTCTCCGACATGCTGATGGCCAAGAACCCCAGCGAGGTTGCTGCGGTGGTGAAGTTCTTGGAGCAGTACGAGAAGGGCGTGGCACCCAAGGCCGTGCGCTCAACAGCCACGGAGCGCGGGGCCGTCATGGGTGGTGCCACATCGATATTCCCGGCCCCAATGGTGGATGAGGCCGAGCAGCCCCGGACCGACATTGACGCGGACATTGAGGCTGCGCCTGGACCAACCGTGCCCCAGATTGAGCTTGACCTGATGGACGAGCTTGAATGAGCAGTTGTTGAGCACTCGAAGCCTTACCCCGCCCTAACCAGGCGGGGTTTTTTATTGGTCGAACGCGACCTTGTTGCGGGTGTCCAAAATGATGCGCAGGTGCTCAGCGGCTGCCGCCTGGCCGTCCAGCTCGGCGCGCTTGATTGCGTCTTGAAGCTCTTGAGCCGAGCGCGTCCAGTGCAGGCCCGGCCCCAAGATGGCGCGGATGTAGGTCCATGGCGAGCATGGCGGCGCAAACCCGCTCACAGGTCCATCACCTCCACATCGTGCGGTTTTTTCTTGCCCGTCAGTATTTCATGGATGCGGCGCTCGGTTTCCCGGTGAGCCTTGATCATGGTCCTGGCTGGCAGGACTTCGAGCAGGTCGCCGTAATCAGCCAGCACGTTGCGCACAGCCTGAATGCCTGCGCCGTCCAGTCGGATGTTGCCGCCCGCCTTGTGGCGCTTGCCTGCCATGGCCATGGCCGTCACAGCGTCCGGCAGCAGGCCAGATGCGTCGGTGATTTCGACGGGGCCGCCATCGCAGTCAAACCACGGGCCGTTGTTGACCAGCGTCTCCATGATGTTCACCGCGTCGCTGACCACGCGCCAGTCGTCGGTCGTGGGCTGTGGAGCCTTTTCCATGGCTTCGAGGCCCTGGTGCATACGCGTGAGCTGGTGCCTGCGCAGGTGCTCTGCCAGCGGCTCGCTGGGGCTGGCCAGAATCACGTCAAAGAGGGTGTAGTGGTAGATGTGGATGGGCTTGGAGGGTTTGCGTTTTTTCATTTCATGCTTTCATTAATTCGGCTCCCAATCCAGCGCACCACTGGCACGGCCCATGAGTTGCCCAAGGCCTTGTACCGTGGGCCATCCGGTGACTCTGGATTCTTGCGCCAAGGGATGTTGGTGTAGTTGTCGGGAAATCCCTGAAGTCGCTCACATTCCACGGGCGTAAGTCTGCGCACGGCCATGCCATGCATCAGTGCAGGCGTGCGGTTTGACCCGCTATCTGCGGCGCTCAGTGTTGGCGCAATGTGTTCGTCATAGCCGATGCCACCGGCAGCGCTCCCTTGACCGCCTTTGAAACAGCCGATTGGCTGCGCCACCGCATGGCTGTGCCCCTTGGTCAGCGTGTAGGCAGGGTCGCCAGCCTCGCCAATGCCGAATCCAGTGGCTTCTCCAAGCGCCTCATGGCGCAGGGCCACCATCGTGTTGATCGGCATGGGCTGCGCCACCGGCAAAACATGCCCCGCATCCACCGCCTGATTGCAAGCAAAGTTGCCAGCATCATGACCGTTGGGGCCAGTGTTGCAAGCCAGTGCGCCAACAACGTGCGCCACTGCCACACTCGCCTGCCCGCCACTTGACCCGCACCCCAGCCCATGCGTGGTGCCGTCTGTGCTGCTGATCGGGTCTTGCGTTGGGTGAAAGGCGATGGGCTGCGCCACCACATTCATGCCCCGATCCGCGCACGGGCTGCTGTCATGGCGAGCGGTTAGGGTGCCAGCGGTTTCGCCGAATTGGGTGATGGCAATCAAGCTATCAGCCGTGTTCACATCGGTGCCAGGTGGGCGGTCGCCACCAGTTTGGTTTCCGCCAGCTCGCAGTGTCGGGCAGACCTGCGAGATTGATTGCATAACCGCCCCCGCTAACTGGTTGCGCACAGGGCCGTCTTTGGCGCGGGTGTCCAGCGTTGGATTTAGGTCGGTGAGGCGACCGCCTGAAGGGCCAATTTCAATGCCTCCGGCAACACCTTCCCGCGCTTGTCGGCTCGGCGCAATATCCCGGCGCACGCCGTCGAACTCAAAAAGAACCGCTGCGGGATCGAAGTCGTTTCGAGCACTTGCGACAACGAACACACGGCGGCGTCGTTGGGCCACTCCGAAATATTGGGCATCCAAGACCCGCCACGCGACTGTTCTTTTGGGTCCAGAAACACAGCCCGCATTTGTCCAACCATTGGGCGCAATAAGTGGTTCACTACCCCCGCATAGCTGTGCAAGGAAGCATCCAAAGGCGTTGTCGCTGGTGCTGAGGACTCCGGGCACGTTTTCCCAGAATACGATGGCTGGCTGCTCTCCGCGAACATGTCGAACTGTGTCAATGGCATTTGCAATCTCACAAAAGGTCAGGGATAAATTGCCTCGGGCATCACCCAAAGACTGGCGAAGGCCCGCAACGCTGAAAGCCTGGCAAGGCGTGCCACCGCAAAACACATCAGGCGCCTCCACCTCGCCAGACAAAATCCGCTCAGGCAGTTCCGTCATGTCTCCCAAGTTGGGCGTATCGGGGTAATGGTGCGCCAGCACGGCGCTGGGGAACGGCTCAATCTCAGACAACCATGCGGCTTTCCACCCCAGCGGGTGCCAAGCCACTGATGCGGCCTCGATGCCGCTGCAAACTGATCCAAATTTCATTTCATGCCTGCAAGTTTCTGTGCGACTCTGTGCAGCCGTGCGTTGAACCAGCGCCTGATCGCATAGCTGCGCACCAGGCTGATAATGGTGAACCAGGCCCCAATGGCCAAGTTGTCCGACAGGGGCAGGTGAATGCCAAACATCGGGAAAATTGCAAGCTGGCTGGCCAGTGCCACACCGTAGCCGATCACCACGTTGAACACGGACTCAATCAGCGATGCGGTGCGGGATTGGTTCATTTTGCAGTTTCCTTGGGTGTCTTGGCGTCCTCAAACATCCAGTCCTCGACGTCTTGCAGCCGGTAGCGAACGTGCCCACGCGGGCCGCCACCGAGTTTGATGAATTTAGGACCCTTACCTGCCATCCGCCAGTTTTCAAGGGTGCCAACGTTGATCTGCAGCAGGTCTGCCACTTGCTGCGGCGTGAGCAGCTGGTTTTCAAACTTCTCCATATTGCTCTCCAGATTGGCCCCCCGAAGGAGGCCCGGGTTATCACTTGGCAGCGGGTGCTGGGTCTGCGGCGAAGTTCACCACAGGGATGTTTTGCGCCTCAGCTTGCGCCTTGGCCTGGCTCTCCAGGTTGTTCAACAGCACCCACGCATTGGTCTTGGTGGGCAGGTCGCCAAGAATGGCGTGCAGAAAGTTGAACTCGCTGACGGACAGCTTAAGGGTGATGGTTTGTTCGTTCATGGTGGGCTCCGGGGTTTAGGTAGCGTCAGCGTTGTCGTTGTTGGCAACGCGCTCGATGGGCACACCGGCCTCGACGTAATCGCCGACGTCAGCAGTGCTGGGGTTCTCAATCGAAAAGCGGTCCTTGACCAAGTGGCGCAGGACTTGGGCCTTGCTGCCAGCGCGCACAAGACGAATCTTGTCGTCTTGCGTGCCGTCGTTGCCAAGCTCTTTGATGAGGTAAATACGGTATTCCATGTGGGGCTCCTGGGGTTAAAAATGGGGTGGACCTACTCGCTGCGTCTGTTGGTGGAGTCGAACCACCGGGTTCACACCCACAACACCGGAATCAAACCGGCCCTCACAGCATCCGCTTTCGGCCCGTAAATCAGATGGGGCTGTCGTGCTCTTCGGCGGGGTGGCCTGGCTCGCCTTGGTCCATCGGCGCGCCCTGCTCCATGTCGATCACGCCGTCGT
>JBIPNK010000035.1:0-28361 GCA_044373365.1 Chitinophagaceae bacterium | reverse complement strand
CTCAAGTACTTATTGGTATGAAAAGGGATTGTCAAGTGCAATAATCATTACAGATCCAACCGCTGATGAACGTGTGCTTGACTTTCTGAAATCAGTTCCACAGGATTTATTTTTTAGGAAAGGTGTTCGCAAGTTTATTCTTAAAGAAGTTCTTGCCTCCAAGGCGCCGAGTTCAATAGTAGATAATCAATTCAATCGGTCTCAGTCTATTGATGCGCATATAAAACTTGAGAATGATTTCAATCTTCATAAGGTTTTAGATGAATTGTTGGAATTAGGCAATAGATACAAAATCTTAGATTTAAAAAAAGTTATGAGGCATCGAGATGCCATTAAGTCTGAAGATAAGCATTGGCGAAAGCAAATTGCAACACTCAATTTTTTATACTCGCTTTCAATAGTCAATTTTTTAGTAAGACAAAATAATTTGAAAAAAAGAGCATAATTTTCTTTTTTTTACATAATTTAGCCTCATTAAGTCAAATATGACATATGAATAATAACAATTTTTGGATAAAGCCATTGATCATTCAGCTTAACATTGATCTTACTGCAAAAGAGGGAACTATATGCGATGGTCCAGGCGATCCTGGTACATCTGTACCTTGTTCATAAGAAAGTAAATTTCACTATTATTTCATTTATTGAACTAAATCGGAATGGGTTTTCATGTGTATTAATTTTTGTCAATCAATTCCGGAAGTATAAATTACATATTTTTTTTATCTTCCAAATTATTCAAAATCAAGTCAATAAATTGTTGTTGTTACTCGGTTTTACGACAGTTTGTGTATGTTTTGGTTTCACTATATTTGATATTTCGATACAGTTGTCAAATAAACCATTTCTCTCTCTCATACAATTTTAAATAAAAGTCCCTCCTTTTTTTGAACAATATTTTTAAATTTTGCTTGCTTAGAAAATTTTATCTAGTTGTGAGAATTAATTTTGTTATTCTGTTTCCGACTGCAGCGCATAGATTTTTTTTCACATAATTTGACCTTTTATGCTATTTGATAAGATTTTTCACTCTACCACTCCTACAGCATTTTTATATTTAAACTAAAAAATCATTTTATTTTCCGTATCGTACTTTAATCAAAACCCCTATCTTTGCAATCCCTAAAAAGAGGAAAAATATGCTGATCATCGATTCTAAAGACTGCGAAAACATAGACAAAGCCCTTAAGAAGTACAAAAAGAAGTACGAAAAATCCAAAACGCTTTTGCAATTGCGTGAGCGTCAGGCATTTATAAAACCTTCCATCAGGCGCAGGGGCGAGATCCTCAAAGCGATCTACAAGCAGAAGATCTTCAACGGCACCATCGAGTCGTAGTCGTTGCTTCGCTAAAATATATTCCAGAGTAGTCATGCGGTTCACTAACTTTATGACTACTCTTTTTTATGCCCATACCTCATCAGTCCATATTATCCTCATTCCTTGATTTCATCAAGTTTGAAAAGCGCTATTCAGCGCATACCTACAGGGCATATGCAGACGATCTGGCTTCCTTTTTTTCTTTTGCTCAGGCGCAGTTTGAAGAATCCCTGCCATCACACATCACCCCGGGCATGATCCGGTCCTGGATGGCTTCCCTGACCTTGCTCAAAGTACAGCCCAGAAGCATCAACAGGAAAATTTCCTCCCTCAAATCATTCTTCCGCTATTGCCTGACCCAGGGTCAAATTACCGCCAATCCAACCAAAACCATCCAGGTCTTGAAAACAAAAAAACGGTTGCCATCGTATGTGGAGCAAGACCAGATGGAAACCCTGTTGAAACAAACGATTTTCCCCGATGATTTTGGGGGCAGGGGAGACCACCTGGTCCTTTCACTGCTATACCATACCGGCATCCGGGTCAGTGAGTTGGTGGGCCTGAAATCAAGCCAGATTGATTATGCAAGAAGCCAGTTGAAGGTCTTGGGAAAAGGAAACAAGGAAAGGATCATCCCCCTGCAAACTGAATTAACAGAAAAGATCAGGGAATATGCCCAAGAAAAGGCTGCTCTTTTTCCGGAAGCTGTGTTTCCTAATCTATTGCTTACGCCAAAACAGAAGCCTCCAACTGCCCGTCAGGTATATGATACCGTGAAGAAATACCTTTCATTGGTTACTACTGCCGAGAAGAAAAGTCCGCACGTGTTGCGCCACAGTTTTGCCACCCATCTTACCGGAAATGGGGCCGAGTTGAATGCCGTAAAAGAGTTGCTTGGGCACAGCAGCCTGGCGGCTACGCAGGTCTATACCCACAACAATATTGAGCGTTTGCGGGATATCCACAAGAAATCCCATCCCAAAGGATGATTTTTCGTTTTTTTTAACGGATTTAATTTTGAAGCCGCTTCCATTTGGCGTAACTTAAATGGGAGTATCGATTTATCCTTCACTGTAAAAATCCGCTAACATGACTGTTAACATCCAATCTGTACATTTTGATGCCGACACCAAATTGCTTGACCACGTGAACAGGAAAATTGCCAAGATCGGTAGCCACCACGATAAGATCATGAATGTTGATGTTTTTTTGAAGCTCGACAATGTCATCCACCAGATAAAAGACAAGGTTGCAGAGATTCGTGTTCAGATTCCCAAACACGAAATTTTTGTCAAGCAAAGCACCAAATCCTTTGAGGAATCCTTCGACATGGCGCTTGATGCGGTACTGATCCAGATCAAGAAAGTGAAGGAAAAGCAGGCCGTATAATTAGTCTGCTGAAAAATTTCGAAATTTTTTTCTACAAAGTTTTTGCTTTTGAAGAATTCCATTACCTTTGCCTCCCCAAAAAGGGATAGATCTTTTATAGATTGAAGTGTTATCGGTAAGGAAGTCAAAACCATTATTCCGCAGGACATTAAGCCAGAGTAGCTCAGCTGGTAGAGCAGCTGATTTGTAATCAGCTGGTCGGGGGTTCGAGTCCCTTCTCTGGCTCTTATATTAAAGGAGGATAAAACCTTTTTTAGTGTTTATGTGAATATGTGCGGGCAGGTTCCAGAGCGGCCAAATGGGGCGGACTGTAAATCCGCTGTCTTTCGACTTCAGAGGTTCGAATCCTCTCCTGCCCACATTTCCTCAGGAACTGGGGTTTGAACTTTTTTACCGATAAAACTAAGCGGGAGTAGCTCAATTGGTAGAGCGATAGCCTTCCAAGCTATAGGTTGCGAGTTCGAGACTCGTCTCCCGCTCACTTGCCGCCCTGAAGCGGTGGTTGACCAGCCGTTGTAGCTCAGGGGTAGAGCACTTCCTTGGTAGGGAAGAGGTCGTGAGTTCGATTCTCACTAACGGCTCCAGGCCTTTAAGGGAAAAAACTTTTGTTAATCGTCCCAAAGTGAATAACTTTGCGGCCGTTTCCATAGGTAACTAAAGTTTAAACAAACAAAAACGTATAACAATGTCTAAAGAGACTTTCAAGCGGGACAAACCCCACGTAAACATTGGTACTATCGGTCACGTTGACCACGGTAAGACCACATTGACAGCAGCCATCACTGACATCCTTTCTAAGAGGGGTCTTGCACAGGCAAAGAAGTATGATGAAATCGATGGTGCTCCTGAAGAAAAAGAAAGGGGTATCACGATCAACACAGCTCACGTTGAGTATGAGACGGATTCTCGTCACTACGCTCACGTTGACTGTCCTGGTCACGCTGACTATGTAAAGAACATGATTACTGGTGCTGCCCAAATGGACGGTGCTGTACTTGTAGTGGCTGCGACTGATGGTCCTATGCCACAAACCAAGGAGCACATCCTTCTTGCTCGTCAGGTAGGTGTTCCACGTATTGTAGTTTTCATGAACAAGGTTGATCTTGTTGATGATCCAGAATTGTTGGAACTTGTTGAAATGGAAATTCGCGAAGAATTGACCAAGCGTGGTTTCGATGGTGATGCTACACCAATCATCAAAGGATCTGCTACAGGTGCTTTGGCTGGTGAGCCACAGTGGGTTGCTGCTGTAAACGAACTCATGAACGCTGTTGACGAATATATCCCTCTTCCTCCCCGTCCAGTAGATCTTCCATTCTTGATGTCAGTTGAAGACGTATTCACCATCACTGGTCGTGGTACTGTTGCAACTGGTCGTATCGAGCGTGGTAGGATCAAAGTTGGTGAAGGTGTTGAGATCGTAGGTATGATGGAAGACAAATTGACTTCTACGTGTACTGGTGTTGAAATGTTCCGCAAGCTCCTCGATGAGGGTGAAGCTGGAGACAACGCAGGTCTTCTCCTCCGTGGTATTGAAAAGAGCCAAATCCGTCGTGGTATGGTAATTTGTAAGCCAGGATCAATCACTCCACACACTGAGTTCAAAGGCGAAGTTTACGTTTTGAGCAAGGATGAAGGTGGACGTCATACTCCTTTCTTTAACAAATACCGTCCTCAGTTCTACTTCCGTACAACAGACGTTACAGGAGAGTGTGAACTTCCTGCAGGAACTGAAATGGTTATGCCTGGTGACAACACCAACCTCCATGTAAAGTTGATCCAACCGATCGCTATGGAAAGAGGTTTGAAGTTTGCGATCCGTGAAGGTGGCCGTACCGTAGGTGCTGGTCAGGTTACTGAGATCGTCAAGTAAGTCTTATTGGCCAATCTCTTTGGAGAAACAGCCTTAAAGCATAAATAACAAAGTACCTGGGTTTATATCCGGGTACTTTGTTTCTTAAAGAACGGGCATAGTTCAATGGTAGAATAGAGGTCTCCAAAACCTTTGATCTGGGTTCGAATCCTAGTGCCCGTGCAAATGAAAAGAATGAGTATCTTTACGATACAGTACTTTTCAAAAACAAAACAAGATGAATAAGATACAATCATATTTCAGGGATTCCTACAAGGAACTGATGGAGAAAGTGACCTGGCCCAATTGGCAGCAGCTTCAACAGTCTACCATGATAGTACTCGTTGCTACCTTGGTGATCACTGCCATCGTTTGGTTGCTGGATCTTGGAAGCAGCAATCTTCTTAAATTCGTTTATTCATTGTTCAAGTAATGGAAGAAACAACTATACAACAGGACACTGCTGTTCAGCCAGATACCAAGTGGTATGTTCTCCGTGTTATCAGTGGCAAGGAGAGGAAGGTGAAAGAGTACCTGGATAAGGATATTCTCCGCAACGGCTGGGATACTGTCATCAAGCAGATCTTCCTTCCTGTAGAAAAAGTATACAAGGTTCAGAATGGTAAGAAAGTCATGAGGGAAAGGAACTTTTTTCCTGGATATATCATGATTGAGTGTGCTGGTGGAAAGCTACACGATGACATCATTTCAGCCATCAAGAATACAACCAATGTAATTCACTTCCTTGGTAAGGAGAATCCTATAGCACTGAGGAAAGCTGAGGTGAATAAAATGTTGGGCAAGATCGATGAGATGAGTGACGCAGGTGGAATGATCATGAGTGAGCCTTTCATTATTGGTGAAACCATCAAAATTGTTGATGGACCTTTCAATGATTTCAATGGTGTAATCGAAGAGGTTAATGACGAGAAGAAGAAACTCAAGGTTACAGTAAAAATCTTTGGCCGTTCAACGCCTGTGGAGCTCAACTACATGCAGGTTGAGAAAATCTAACTGATACATAAACAACTCAAAATAAAGAAGGGTAGCATTTGCTACCCTTTCTTTTTATGCAATGTTCTGCTGATTTAGTTTGAAGAACCTTCTGTTGATTCAGTGGGTGTTGTTTCAACAAATGGCAACTCTGTAGCTACCGGTGCTGCTGCTGGAGCAGGTGCTGGAGCTACAACCGCTGGGGCAGGAGCTGCTTTCTTTGCCGGTTTTTTTGCTGCTGGTTTTTTAGGAGCTGCTTTTACTGGAGCTGCCTTGGCAGGAGCTGCTTTTGCCGGAGCTGCCTTGGGCGCTGCAGCCTTCTTTGGCGCAACTTTAACAGGTGCTGCTTTCACAGGTGCAACGGCTTTCTTTGGAGCTGTTTTGGCTGGTGTTGCTTTTTTAGGGGCCGTCTTTGCTGGAGTCACTTTTTTGGGAGCAACCTTAGCAGGGGCAGCTTTCTTTGGTGCTGTAGCTTTTTTAGGAGACGCTTTAGCAGGCGCTGCTTTCTTTACAACCTTTTTGGCTGCTTTCTTGGGTGCTGCTTTTTTAATTACTTTTTTGGCGGCTGCTTTTGCTGGTGCTGCTTTTTTAACAACTTTTTTTACAGCTTTCTTGGGTGCTGCTTTCTTTACTGCCTTTTTTGCTGCTTTTTTAGGAGCAACTTTCTTTGGGGCAGCCTTTTTAACAACTTTCGCTGCTGCCTTTTTAGCCGGTTTGGAGGCTGCTTTTTTTACTGCTTTCTTGGGTGCAGCCTTTTTTAACGCTTTTTTTGCTGCCTTTTTTGCGGGTTTTTTAGAAGATGCCATGGTGTGACGTTTTTAGAAGAGTAATGAGTTTGAATTGATTATACGAAAATTAGTAAATTTTGTTCATAAATAAACATTATGTGGCCTTAAATTTTTTATTCAATTTTTAGGACAAAACCTTTGATATTCCCCAAACTGCATTACTTTTGCAACCCCAATCGAAAGTTCTTTTTTTGAAAGGCTTTGGGAGTTCCGGTAAAATGCCGGGACGCTATCACCAAAAAACAATTTAATAT
This sequence comes from Chitinophagaceae bacterium, assembly GCA_044373365.1. Lineage (GTDB taxonomy): Bacteria > Bacteroidota > Bacteroidia > Chitinophagales > Chitinophagaceae > Pollutibacter. Next base: position 21,766 of record JBIPNK010000035.1, on the reverse strand, counting down.
GGCTAAAGAAATTTCTGGCTATGTAAAGTTGCAGGTTAAAGGCGGACAGGCCAATCCTGCACCTCCTGTTGGTCCCGCACTCGGTTCCAAAGGTGTCAACATCATGGAGTTCTGTAAGCAATTCAATGCCAGGACCCAAGACAAAATCGGTAAAGTGTTGCCGGCTTTGATCACTGTTTACACAGACAAATCATTTGACTTTGTTATCAAAACTCCCCCAGCACCTGTACAGTTGCTCGAGGCGTGCAAGCTTCAAAGTGGTTCCAAAGAGCCTAACCGCCAAAAGGTCGGTAAGGTAACATGGGCTCAGGTAGAAGCCATTGCAAAAGACAAGATGCCTGATCTGAACTGCAATACCCTGGACAGCGCCATGAAAATGGTTGCCGGTACTGCGCGCAGCATGGGTATCACTGTTGATGGCCAAGCCCCATGGGAAAATTAATTGTTCACACCTTAAAACTTAATTAAGATGGGAATCACAAAAAAAAGAAAAGCTGTTGCAGGCAAAGTGGATGATAAGAAGATTTATTCACTTGCTGAAGCCACAGGACTCGTTAAAGAAATCAATTGCACAAAATTTGATAGTTCAGTAGACCTTCACGTAAGGTTGGGTGTTGATCCAAAGAAGGCTGATCAGGCTGTTCGTGGGACCGTTACCCTTCCTCATGGAACTGGTAAGACCAAGAAGGTTCTTGTACTTTGTACTCCTGATAAGGAAGCCGAAGCCAATGCCGCTGGTGCAGACCACGTAGGATTGGATGAGTTTATCCAAAAGATTGAAAGCGGATGGACTGATATCGATGTGATCATTGCAACTCCTGCCGTTATGCCAAAGATTGGTAAGCTCGGAAAGGTGCTTGGTCCTCGTAACCTGATGCCGAATCCCAAGACCGGTACCGTTACCAATGATGTGGCCACTGCCATCAAAGATGTAAAAGCGGGTAAGGTTGCTTTTAAAGTTGACAAGGCTGGAATCGTACACGCTTCTATTGGTCGCATCAGCTTCTCTCCTGAGAAACTGGCGGACAACAGCTTGGAGTTCCTCAATGCCATCATGAAGGCAAAGCCTTCTACTGCAAAAGGAACATACATGAAGAGTGTTTTCATGGCAAGCTCTATGAGCCCCGCCATTGCCGTTGACACGAAAGCAATTGTTCACTAATCGCTGAACACATTTTAAATCAAAAAAAGCTTAATCATGAATAAGCAAGAAAAAAACGAAGTAATTGAGGTACTGAAGGGTAAATTCAGTCAGTACAACAATTTCTATATCACCAACACAGAGTCTCTCAGTGTTGCCCAAATCACCAAGCTCAGAAGCATCTGTTTCAGCAAGAATGTTGAAATGAAGGTTGCCAAGAATACACTGATCCGTAAGGCTCTGGAATCTTTGGATTCGGAGAAATATTCAGGTGTTTTTGATGCATTGAACAATGTAACCGCCCTGATGTTTTCTGAAAACCCCAAGGAGCCGGCCTTGATCCTGAGTGCATTCCGCAAGGAAAAGAATTCAGACAAGCCTGTTTTGAAAGCAGCTTTCATCAATGGCGACATTTACAGCGGTGACAGCACCCTCAAAGCGCTCACCCAGATCAAGACCAAGAATGAGCTTATCGGTGAGGTTATCGGATTGCTCCAATCTCCTGCCAAGCGTGTTCTTGCAGGTTTGTTGCAGCACCACGAAAAGCAGGCTGAAGCAGCCACTGCTGAGTAATCAATTCGCGTAAAACCCAACGCCACTGAGGTCCAAATGTGGCATATTCATAACCATCCGCTGGAGCGAAAGCTTTGAAAGCGGTTTAAAAACTAAAAAATGGCAGACGTAAAAGCATTGGCCGAACAACTGGTAGGCCTGACAGTAAAAGAAGTACAAGAATTGGCTGACGTATTGAAAGCTGATTACGGAATTGAACCAGCTGCTGCAGCAGTAGTGGTATCAGCAGGTGACGGTGGTGGCGCAGCTGCTGCTGAAGAGAAAACATCTTTTGATGTAATCCTTGTATCTGGTGGTGCAAGCAAGCTTGGTGTTGTTAAAATCGTAAAAGAATTGACAGGATTGGGCTTGAAAGAAGCAAAAGACCTCGTTGACGGTGCACCTAAGCCTGTTAAAGAAGGTGTCTCCAAAGCTGAAGCTGATGACTTGGTTGCCAAGCTTAAGGAAGCTGGTGCCGAAGTTGAAGTTAAATAATCAACTGTTAGGCCTTAGGGTCTCTCAACAGCTATTTAAAAAAGCCGGATTTATTCCGGCTTTTTTTTTGCCCAACATGCAGCCAATGGCATCTTTAATCTGTTGAAACTCATTCTTCTCTGTTGGCTTATCACAAGGTTGGATGTTCTAATAAATTTGTCGGTTTCGCCTATTAATCCTAACTTCGCAATCCCTTAAACTGGGCGCAATTCAATTTTTATTCCCGTTACAAGGTTAAAGTACTGATAATCAGTATATTATTCGAGGTGTAGCAGAGGGGAATTTTCATTGTTTTGATGATATACAACACTTTAAAAAGCACATCATTCTATGTCTTCAGCAAAAGTGGCTTCAAACAGGGTGCATTTCGGTAAGGTAAAGCACCTGGCGGAAACGCCCGATCTCTTAGAGATTCAGATCCAGTCGTTCAAGGATTATTTTCAGCTTGAGACCACGCCTGATAAGCGTAACAACGAAGGTCTTTTCAAGGTTTTCAAGGAGAACTTCCCCATCAATGATACAAGGAATATCTTCATGTTGGAGTTCCTTGATTATTTCATTGACCCGCCCCGCTACACCATCGAAGAGTGTATGGAGCGAGGTCTTACCTATGCTGTTCCCCTCAAGGCAAAATTGCGCCTGAGCTGTAACGATGAGGAGCATGTAGACTTCCAAACAATCGTACAGGATGTATTCCTCGGAAACATCCCTTACATGACGCCCCGTGGTACTTTTGTAATCAATGGTGCTGAAAGGGTTGTTGTATCACAGCTTCATCGTTCACCTGGTGTATTCTTTGGCCAGTCCCTTCATCCGAACGGAACCAAGATTTATTCTGCCCGTGTGATTCCTTTCAAAGGTGCATGGATGGAATTTGCTACAGACATCAACAATGTCATGTATGCATACATCGACCGTAAAAAGAAATTCCCCGTAACAACGCTTTTGCGTTCTATCGGTTTTGAAACAGATAAGGATATCCTTGAGCTTTTCGGCATGGCTGATGAGGTTAAAGCGGATAAAAAATCATTGGCTGGCCAGGTTGGAAAGCGTTTGGCAGCCAGGGTGCTCAAAACATGGGTAGAAGATTTCGTTGATGAAGATTCTGGTGAAGTAGTTTCACTTGAAAGGAATGAAGTTGTTTTGGAGCGTGATAAAGTATTGAATGAAAAAGATCTTGAAACCATCATTGAAACAGGTGTCAAGAGTGTATTCATCCAGAAAGAAGAGGTGAGTGGTGATTATGCCATCATCTACAATACCCTGAACAAGGATACTTCCAATTCAGAACTTGAAGCGGTTCAGCACATCTACAAGCAATTGCGTGGTGCTGATGCTCCAGACAATGAAACTGCCCGTGGCATCATCGACAAATTGTTCTTCAGTGACAAGCGTTATGATCTCGGAGAAGTTGGTCGTTACAAGATCAACAAGAAACTCAACCTCAACTACGCATTGGGTCAAAAAACCCTAACGAAGGAAGATATTATTGAAATCGTTAAATACCTCGTTCGTCTTACCAACGGTAAGGCAGAGATTGACGATATCGATCACCTGAGCAACAGGCGTGTACGTACAGTTGGTGAGCAATTGTATGCACAGTTCGGTGTTGGTCTGGCCAGGATGGCGAGAACCATCCGTGAGCGGATGAATGTACGTGATAATGAGGTATTCACTCCGGTGGACCTGATCAATGCCCGTACGCTCTCTTCTGTGATCAATTCATTTTTCGGTACATCACAACTTTCACAGTTCCTCGATCAGACAAACCCACTGAGTGAGATCACGCACAAGCGTCGTATCTCCGCACTCGGACCCGGCGGTTTGAGCAGGGAGCGTGCTGGTTTTGAAGTCCGTGACGTTCACTACTCTCACTATGGTCGTCTTTGTACGATTGAGACGCCGGAAGGACCAAACATTGGTCTTATCTCAACCCTTTGTGTACACGCAAAGATCAATGAGATGGGATTCATTGAAACACCTTACCGCAAGGTGAACAATGGTAAGGTTGAAGTCAAGAAATTGACCTACCTGAGTGCTGAAGAAGAGGATACTGCTAAGATTGCACAGGCCAACGTGCCTTTGAATGATAAGAGTGAGTTTGCTGAAGAAAAAATAAAGGCAAGGCAAACGGGTGATTTCCCGATTCTTGAGCCGAACGAAGTGGAGTACATGGACGTTGCGCCCAACCAGATTGTTGGTCTCTCAGCTTCCCTGATTCCTTTCTTGGAGCATGATGATGCCAACCGTGCACTGATGGGATCAAACATGCAACGCCAGGCCGTTCCATTGATCAAGCCGCAGGCTCCGATTGTTGGTACCGGACTGGAAGGCAAGGCTGCCCGTGATGCACGTATTCAGTTGCATGCAGAAGGGGATGGTGTTATTGAATTTGTAGATGCCAATGAAATCCATGTTCGCTATGAGCGTGATGAAGCCCAGAAGCTCGTCAGCTTTGAAGATGACATGCTGGTTTACAAGTTGACCAAGTTCATCAAGACCAACCAAGAAACCTCTATCACCTTGCGCCCGGCTGTGTCCAAAGGCCAGCGGGTGAAGAATGGCGACTTCCTTACAGAAGGATATGCTGTAAAAAATGGTGAGCTAGCGCTTGGTCGTAACCTGAAAGTGGCGTTCATGCCTTGGAAGGGTTATAACTTTGAGGATGCCATCGTGATCAATGAAAAAGTGGTCAGTGAAGATCTTTTCACTTCCATCCATATTTCAGAATTTGAATTAGAAGTAAGGGATACCAAACTTGGAGAAGAGGAATTGACTCCAGATATTCCAAACGTTTCTGAGGAAGCCACCAAAGACCTTGACCAGTATGGTATCATCCGTATCGGTGCACAGGTGAAGGAAGGTGATATCCTCATCGGTAAGATCACTCCGAAAGGAGAAAGTGATCCAACCCCTGAAGAGAAATTGCTTCGTGCCATCTTCGGTGACAAGGCTGGAGATGCCAAAGATGCATCACTCAAAGCTCCAAGTGGAACAGAAGGTGTTGTTATCGGAAAGAAACTCTTCCAGCGTGCCAAGAAAGACAAAAACTCTAAGGCCAAGGAAAAAGCAGCCATCGAAAAGCTTGAGGCTGTTCATGTCCAAATTGAGAAGGATATTCTTGAATTGCTGGTAAGCAAATTGCAAACCCTTTTGAAGGATAAGAATTCTTCTGGTGTTTCCAACAACTTTGGTGAAGTCATCATCGGCAAAGGGTCAAAGTTCAATCCAAAGACCCTTGCAACCATCGATTACCAGAACATCAATCCTTTGGGTTGGACTGGTGACGAGAAAATTGATGATTCAATCAATACGCTGCTGCACAACTACAATATCAGGTACAACGAAGAACTCGGCCGTTACAAGCGTGAGAAATTCAATATCTCCATCGGTGATGAACTTCCTGCTGGTGTATTGAAACTTGCCAAGGTTTATCTCGCTGTTAAGCGTAAGCTGAAAGTGGGTGATAAGATGGCAGGTCGTCATGGTAACAAGGGTATCGTAGCCAGGATTGTAAGGGCTGAAGACATGCCTTTCCTTGAAGATGGTACCCCTGTTGACATTGTGCTCAATCCATTGGGTGTACCGTCAAGGATGAACCTTGGACAGATTTACGAGACTATCCTCGGATGGGCTGGTGAGAAGTTGGGCATGAGGTTCTCTACACCCATCTTTGATGGTGCAACTGTTGATGAAATTTCATCCTTGATTGACCAGGCAGGATTGCCAAGCTTCGGTCATACCTACCTCTATGATGGTGAAACAGGAGAGCGCTTCCACCAGAAAGCCACTGTTGGTATCATCTATATGCTGAAACTCCACCACATGGTAGACGATAAGATGCACGCGCGTTCTATCGGACCATACTCTCTCATCACCCAGCAGCCGCTTGGTGGTAAGGCACAGTTCGGTGGTCAGCGTTTCGGTGAGATGGAGGTTTGGGCATTGGAAGCCTATGGTGCTTCGAATATCCTTCAGGAATTGCTTACACTCAAGTCTGATGACATCATCGGAAGGGCCAAGACATACGAAGCCATCGTTAAAGGTGACAACGTACCGAAGCCAGGTATTCCGGAGTCATTCAATGTACTCGTGCATGAACTGCGCGGACTTGGACTTGACCTCAAGTTTGACAACTAAAGGCCGTAACCAAATCATAACGCAAAAGCCATCCGCAAGGATGGCTTTTTTTTGTAAGGAGGTGTTCAGATAGCTATTCTAAGCTTCTAAAGCATAGTAATTGCCTGGATGGTTATTGTAATCATCTGATGAATTGGGAAGTATTCAATTGCTAATGAGATTTTCTGTGCTAGCTAAATGCTGAGTTGATCGATAAAAAAACAGGGCATCCTGTTGAATGCCCTGTTGAATGTAAATGAGGTTGATTTAGTTAAAGAAAGTGCTGATCCAATATACCAAGGCAGCCAACAGGGCGCTCACAGGGATGGTAAGGATCCAGGCAACCAGTAGGGAGGAGGTTACACCCCATCTTACAGCACTAAGGCGTTTTGTGGCGCCTACGCCGATGATAGACCCCGTAATGGTATGTGTAGTTGATACGGGTATTCCCATTTGGCCTGTGAAAAACAGGGTGAAGGCACCTGCAGTTTCAGCAGCCACACCTTCTAAAGGTGTCACTTTGGTGATCTTGGTGCCCATGGTCTTTACGATCTTCCAACCACCACTCATGGTGCCCAAGCCGATGGCAACATAGCAGGAGATGGGAACCCAGCCTGGCAATTGTCCAAAGTCCTGAATATTTCCACTGGCAATCAATGCAGCGCCAATGATACCCATTACTTTCTGGGCATCGTTACCACCGTGTCCGATGCTGAATGCAGCCGAGCTGAACAACTGAAGTTTCTTGAACATGTTGCCCACAGAATAAGCTGTTGGGGTCTTGATTTTTTCTACATATAGATAGACAAGCATGAATAGTATGGACGTGAAGATGATGCCCCAAACGATGGCATGATTCTCCGACTTTTCGATGTCTTTCTTGAAAGAGCTTTGGATGTTAAATTTTTCAATTTTTGACTTTATCTTCTTTGCATTGGCAGGATCAATAGGATAAATGGCATTGAAGGCAATGAGGGCGCTGTCCAGGCTGATTTCCTTTTTCAGCAATTGCTTCACAGGGCCTTTGTATTTTTCAGTCTCCACCTTTGCAACATCATACTCTTTTTTCTTTTCTGCATTGTCCGCAGAGAGAGATTCAAGGATGAGGAAATTGTTAGCGTTTCTTACTTCATCTTTCAATTTGCTTACTTCAATATCTGCCAACAAGCCATTGTGGTAGGCAAATGCAGCAATTGAGTCGGCACCTATGTTATCGAAATCACTCATCACAGGAACAATTTTTCCATAGATCTCTTTTGCTCCATTCAATTTCTTCTCGGCAGTTGCCAGGTCTTCTTTTGCTTTCTCATCGTTGCTGTCTTTTTCAAGGGCTTCTTCTGCTTTTGCAACTTCAAGTTTGTATTTGTCGAGCTTGATGAACTTTTCAAGTCCCTGGTTCATTTTGTTTTCCTCAAACCTGTCGAAAAGCAATACCGTTAGGGCAGTGGCTAAGATGATGATTCCCATTCTTAACCACATGTTTCGGGCAATCGTAACAATTGTAATAAAGATGGAAATGGCCATGCCAATCATTGGCGCAAAAAAGATGAAAAGTATTGTTTTGATGATGGTATCGTTCTCAACCACTTTAGACCAGGATATGGTGAGTCCTTTGGTCATCATGGCATGGGCTATGGCTGCGCCTGCAAATCCTCCAATCAGGGTATGGGAAGAGGATGAGGGAATACCATACCACCAGGTGAGGAGGTTCCAGAAGATGGCAGCAATCAATCCTGCAAGAATCACATTCAGGGTAATGAACTCCTTGTTAACAGTCTTGCTGATCGTATTGGCTACAGCATGGTCCTGGAAAATGAAATAGGCAACCACGTTGAAGAATGCAGCCCAGATAACCGCTTGAAATGGAGTAAGCACTTTGGTGGAAACAACGGTTGCGATGGAGTTGGCAGCATCGTGAAAGCCGTTGATATAATCAAAAATAAGGGCCAGTACAATAATAACAATGAGAAGGGTCATGAGCTCTTTTTTAAACTGTGGGAAGGATGATTAAGCATACTTGATGATGATGGACTCAATCACATTGGCGGCATCCTCACATTTGTCGGTTGCAATTTCAAGCACCTGGTAGATTTCCCTTTTCTTGATGACTTCTTTAAAGTCATTTTCATTGTTGAACAGCATTTCAATGCTCATGTCAAAAACATCATCAGCCTGATTCTCGATGCTGTTGATTCTTACAATGGCTTCGGTCATCTCTCTAAGGTTCTTCATGTCGCGGAGACCATGGGTTGCTTTTTTGATTTCTATGCTGCCCTGAAGAATCAATTCTGTAAGCTTGTGTATGCCGGTATCGTTAGGGTTGATCTTGTAGAAGTTGATTTTTTTGGCAGATGCATAAATATAATCTGCAATGTCATCCAAAGCAGTAGCCAATTGGTGGATGTCTTCACGATCTATGGGTGTAATGAAGTTCCTGCCCAACTCTGTAAAGATGGTATGGGTCAAGTCATCATTTTTATGTTCCATGTTTTCAATTTGCGCCAGTTTACCAGCCCTCTTGTCTTCATCTGCCTCGTATACCATTTCCTGAAGGGTAATGCCCATTTTGTGTACAGTATCTGCTACGGTTTCGAATAAACTGTAGAAAACCCTATCCTTGGGGAGAAAAATTTTGAAAAATGAATTGGCTGCCATGGTTTTGTTTTTATGTGGTTAAAAATTTATTTGTGCCTGAATCCTGAGGAGATTTCCTTTTTGGTTGTTGTTTCTGAGTTTACTGTCTTCAAACCGCCTGTGTGAGAAAACGTAGGAGGTGGTGAGTTCAAAATATTTGTTGAATTGCCATTCAAGACCGGTTTCAATTTCCCTTACATGATAGCTTCTTGCATCCAACTCATGCTTTTTGCCACCATTGTAGGATTGAATCCTGGTGAAGGGAAAAAACAATTCATCTTTTCTTTTGCCTTCTATCCTGTAACTGAAGGTTGCGTAGCCTCCTGAAAGGGAGCGGGTTTCAATAGAGTCCTTTGCAGGATTGTATCTTGGACCTTCTCCAACATTGTATTCCGCTTGAATTCCAAAGGGTTTCGGGTAAAGGATAAAACTTCCTACAAGCCTCTTGTCATTGAATTCAAAGGATTTGATGGCCTTTACGCCAGTGCTCCTGTTATCTGTGGGGACAACAAATTTTCCAGCATGCGCCTGTACACCAGGTTCGATGATCTGGCTGCCTATCTTCATTGGTACACTGATCCTGCTTACGATATGCAAATTGTTGTTGAGCTCAGGCCTGTTCGCTGTTTGTCCATTGTACACACCAAATGCAAAAATACCATAATCACCTGATCCTTTAAAATTGTCTTTTACCATCGATGCGAAAAGTGCCCGTGTCTTGGTTGGGGCGTAATAAAAAAAAGCCCCCATATCCCTTTCGTTTGCCACAGCTGAATTGGTGGCATCTGCCCGGTCTAGTGGTAGCCTGTTCTGGCTTGATTGCATGTTCTCAAATCCAAATGGAACCTTACTCTGGCCAATCCTAAGCCTGAATTCATTTTTTTTGTCGAGACCTAAATCAGCATAGGCATCCCTGATTTGAAAAAGTTGTAAGGTAGTTCCTGTTGAACTTCCAAAGTCTGGTTGGATATACAAAAAAACCCTGTCGTGAACGTACCCGCTCAGGATCAAACGACCCCTTCTGATGACAACACCTCCATTCTCGCCCCAGGACCTGTCGCCCTGCTCATTTTTCAGTTTCGGATTTGTTTCCAAAAGCCGGTTGTAGCGTAATTGCATGTATCCACGAAGTGAGATGGTTTCGTACCAGGGTTTTGTTTCTTTTTTTGCTGGTGTATTTTGTGCTTTTGCATTGATGGTCATGATCAATAGCAAAAGCATTATCACACCAGGGGCTTTGGCGGTAATCCTTAACATGGTTTTCTTTTAATTGCTTCGCAAAGGTGTGAAATCGATGGGCTAAATGGCACCAATTGCACATTACCAAATTGTTAACAAAAGAAAGAAAATGGCCCCGCCAGGAATGGCAGGGCGTTGCAATTAAAAGATAATTCCATGCTTTTACGCAGTATTACCTGGCGGTTAAGCCATTGTGAAGTTCGCTGCTCAATATTACGGCTTGGTTAAGGCTTTATTATTTGAAGGTTAACTAAATGTTACCGTGAATCTTGTTTGATACGAGAAAAATCATCCATGATGGATAAAGTATGAAATATCATTTATTTATTGAAATTTACCCGAGCCTGATTAAATTGCTTTGAAGAAAATGGCAAATACATATTTAAGGCTCATTGTTTTTTTTAGTTTGTTGGGATTGCAATCCAATGCCCAGCAATTGCTGGTTCAAACCATCAAGGGATCCGTTGCTGACCGTTTCATCAAAAACCCATTGGCAGGGGCAACCATTGAATGGATTGGAGCTGAGCGGAAATTGGCCATCTCAGATGGTAAAGGAGATTTTACACTCAGTGGCATTCCTGTAGGCCGTCAATCCATCAAAATAAGCCATGTCGGTTACAAGCCCATCACGTTGAACAACCTCCAGGTTGAGTCGGGCAAAGAGTTGGTGTTGGTGGTAGAAATGGAAGACGATTTGTCTATGGAAAATGAGATCATTGTTAAGGCGAGATCCAACAAGGGCAGGCCAATCAATGAAATGGCCATGGTGAGCGGGAGGATGTTTAGTGTAGAGGAAACCAGAAGATTTGCTGCGGGGTTGAATGATCCATCCAGGATTGCCACTGCCTTTGCAGGTGTGAGTGCTGCAAGCGGCGATGGCAATGCACTTGTGATAAGGGGCAATGCTCCCAATGGCTTGCTTTGGCGGATGGAAGGCATTGATATTCCGAATCCAAATCATTTCGCGCGGGTAGGAACTTCTGGCGGTGCCATCTCTATCCTCAGTGCACAGCTGCTGGCCAATTCAGATTTTATCTCCGGTGCATTTCCTGCCGAATATGGCAATGCGGTGTCGGGTGTTTTTGATATCAAGCTAAGAAAAGGGAATAAAGACAAGCGGGAGCACACGTTTTCATTGAGTACCATTGGCGTTGATTTTGCCACAGAGGGCTATTTTAAAAAAGGATATGGTGGTTCCTATCTGTTTAACTACCGGTACGGATTTCTTACCCTGATGCAAAAACTGGGATTCAATATTTCAGATGCTGCCACCTCTTTTCAAGACCTCTCTTTCAATATCCATTTGCCTACCCAAAAAATGGGTGATTTCTCCATTTTTGGATTTGGAGGCCTGAGCCAGCAACGTGATGAATTGGCCAAGGATTCATTGACATGGTTGAGGAATTCTTCTTCCAGAACAGGTTCTTTGGATGCTGCCAATACAGGTATTGCAGGGGTTTCGCACCAGTTCAATATTGGGAAAAAAACGCTGATCAAAACCATTTGGAGCCTGAATGGTATGGCATATAGAGAAGAGGATGAGCGGCTGGATAGATTCAGTGGTCCGGTTATCATTAACCGCAAGAACAGCTTTTCTGAATGGAACGCTGTCATTTCTTCTGTTGCCAGCCATAAGTTCAACAAACACCATTTGGTCAAAACGGGCATATACAGCACTGGAAAATCTTTTAGCTTGAAGCAGCGGGAAGCAGTCAGCAATATGCTAAGGGACAGACTGAGGGCCAATGGTCAAACCCGGTTGACCAATTATTTTGCACAATGGAAATGGGACCCCAACAGCAGGGTGGCATTGCAAATGGGCCTTCATGGGCAGGTACTGGCGCTTAACAAAAAATCTTCTATAGAACCCCGGGCAGGAATTCGGTTCATGACCTTCAAAGGACAATACCTCTCTTTTGGTGCCGGTTTGCACACACAGATTCAGCCGCTGGGCAATTATTTTGCGCGCATTAGGGTTGGCAATGATACCATTACTCCCAACAAGGATCTCGGCTTCAGCCGGGCCATCCATTATGTTTTGGGATACGCTATTCAGTTGTCTCCGAATTGGAACCTGAGAACAGAAGCATACTACCAATGGCTTTACAGGATTCCTGTACAAGCCAGTAGAATCAGCAGTTACAGCGTTATCAACCTGGAAGATAATTACGCCATTGAGATACTGGCCAACCGCGGGCGCGGACAGAATTATGGTCTTGAACTTACTTTGGACAGGTACTGGAATGATCAGTTTTATTTGCTCAGCACGCTAAGCTTGTATCAGTCTACGTACAAACCTTCCGATGGCATTTGGCGCGATACCCGGTACAATTCCAATACATCATTTACTTTCTTGCTGGGTAAGGAGTGGACCTTCAAAACCAAACGTCCCTCTTCTTTGGGGTTGGACATAAAGCTTATTTCTGGCGGTGGGGTGAGGGTTACCCCGATAGACTTGCCCAAGTCCATATTGCAGAAAACCACCGTATTGGTGCCTTCAAGGATCTATGGAGAGAAAATGAAATCCATTTTTAGACTGGATGTTCAAATGGAGTGGAAGCTGCAGTACAGCAAGATGACGGGTAGTTTTATCCTCGGGGTTCAAAATGCCCTGAATACAAAGAATCGTGTCAGTCAACGCTTTGATGCCAGTACTGGCAGAATTGCCTATTCGTATCTTTTGGGAAGGATTCCTGTTTTTGGTTTCAGGTTTGATTTGTAGTTTGTAAAACATTTTGCTTGAAATATCGTTATATGGCCGTTATAAGTTCATAAAACATACAATTACTAACCATGGAAAGAAAAGAATTCCTGAGTAAAATCAGCGGTGGGCTTGCCTTCACCTGTGTTGCCTGCATGATGGCGGCATGTTCAAAAGAGGACAATACCGGTTCTGGAAACAATACCGGGGGCGGTGGCAATACTGGCGGCGGGGGTACTGGAAACACACTTCTTACCATCAACCTGACAACCCAGCTGCTGGCCGTTGATGATTTTGTTTCTGACAAAGGAATTATCATTGTGAGAAAAGCTGCTGGGAATGTTGTTTCCAGTTTTGCAGCTTTTGTAAATGCCTGTCCTCACCAAGGCATTGCTGTTACGTTCAGGAAAGGAAGCAATGATTTTTATTGTTCTGCCCATGGTTCAACTTTCTCTATCACAGGTGCTGTTACCGTATCTCCTGCAACAAGTGGACTGTCTGCAAGAACTGTTGAAATCAGTGGTACTACGCTTACTGTAAAATAGTCAATCCTCTACTTTATTGCCTGCTTTAAGCTGCAGGTGATGGGTAATACTGGACGGAACGTCCTGGGTGTAATGGCTTACATAAATCAGTGTTGTTGATGTTGATCCACAAATCAGATCAATCGTGTTTTTGAACCTTGCTGTTTGTTGGCTGTCAAGTCCTTGACAGGGTTCATCAAGAATAAGCAGGGGTGGACTTTTTACCAGGGCTCTTGTGAGCATTACCAATCGCTGCTCACCCAATGAGAGTTGGTTCAATCTTTTTTCCTTTATGGATGAAATGCCGATTATGTCCATCCATGCCAAAACAGTGCTTGTTTCGGTTGTGCCAGGCTTCCTGAACAGTCCAATGGTATCAAACAGCCCTGAGGCAACCGCCTCTTGGCAGGTTATGCCAAGGTCGAAGAACAGGTGCAATTCCGGTGAAACATAGCCAATGTTTTTCTTGATATCCCAAATACTTTCTCCTGTTCCTCTTTTCCTGTCGAAAAGGTAAATTTCATTGGCATAGGCCTGTGGATTGTCAGCACTGATCAGGCTCAAGAGGGTTGACTTTCCTGCACCATTGGGTCCTGTAACACACCATCTTTCTCCTTTTTTTACTTCCCAATTGAACCTGCTCAAGATTTCTTTTCCATTGTAAGCAATGTTGACATTTCTCATTTCAACTGCGTGCTTGAATGTCAAGTTGGAAGTTGCATAGATTTTTTTCAGTGCAAAAGGAGACAATACCATTGCATCTGTTTCAGGCAATTCATCCTGTTTGGGTTGATTGTTTTTTGGGCCGCCGAAAATTATTTCCCCCTTTTTGATCTGCGCTACATGCGTTATGCAGGATGGCAGATCTTCCGTGGCCGCAAAGAGTAAAATTTTGGTTCCCGCTTGCACAATCTTGTTCAATCCTTCCTTTAATGTTGTTCTTCCTTCTTTGTCTAGTCCAACAAATGGGTTGTCCAAAATCAACAAGGACGGGAATTGCGTCATGGCCTTGGCCAATTGCAGTCTTTTGTTCTCACCATTGGATAACTGAATCAGCGGCTTGTTGATTATTGGCGTCAGGTTAAAAAAACTGATCCAATATTCATTTTGTTTTTGGTCTGTATTGTCAAACTGTTCTGCTACGGTTAAGCTGTCTTCTGCATCAGAAGAATTGAACCTCTGCTGATAATAAAATTGCTGCACATTGCTTCTGTTGGTGAATTGGTGTTGTTGCTCAATCAGCAGTATTTTTGGTTGTTCTATCTGTTCTTCAAGGGTAACAAATCGGATTATTCCACGGTGAAAAATCTTACCTGCAATCGCCCTTGCCAAGGTGGATTTTCCTGAACCGCTGGGTCCTGTAATGGCCCATTGTTCGTCATGGCCCATTGTAAGGGTGATGTTGTCAAGCAACAGGTTGCCGCCGAGCATGACCCTTACTTCATTGATGATGATTTCCATGCTTAAAATTCGTTTTTACATTGAATCTGCCCATTGATTATCGGTTCTTCATTTTTACCACTACATTGTCTTTTATCCTGGAACTGAAAAAAAAGCATACAAATACCGGTAACGATGCCGGCAACGATGCCGGTTTGAAAATATGCATTGAAATGAGCTTTTTCTGCTAAAAAATTGAAATATATCGTACAATCGGTGGATTTAATAGATAAAGTTTTGACTTCAATTGGCTGTTTATATTCAAATTAGGCATAAAATTACGTTTCGATATTGTTTTTATCCAGTATTTTGATGCTTTGCATTACTCATTTAAAAATCGACACAATTTTTCATACCCATGATTAAAAAAATTATCATTTCTCTGTTGTTTATGGGACTAATCCATTGTAGTTTGTTTGCCCAGCAGCAAAAGAAACCGAATATACTCATGATTGCTATTGATGATCTAAAGCCCATGCTTGGATGCTACGGAGAATCAAGAATAATCACACCCAATATTGATGCACTGGCCGCTCGCGGAACTGTGTTCCTTAAAAATTATTGTCAGCAGGCCGTTTGTGCACCAACAAGGGCAAGTTTGATGACCGGGCTGAGGCCTGATGCTACAAAGGTTTGGGATCTTAAAACACAGCTTCGGGACATGATACCCAATGTTGTTACCATGCCTCAATATTTTGTTCAACAGGGATATGCCACCACAGGAATCGGTAAGGTATTTGATGTCAGGTCTGTTGACAAGGAACTGGATGCCCCTTCCTGGAGTATTCCCTATCAGAAGCTGAAAGATGATGAATATGCGAAGGGGTATGAAAAACCAGTTGGAGGGCAATACCAGGCAAAGTCTACCCTGGACCTGTTGGCCCGTTTTGAAAAAGAAGCAAAAGACAAAGGGTTGAATGAAGCGGAGACCAAAGACTTCATGGATAAACACCGTGTTGTGGTTGAAGCTGGTGATGTTCCAGATGACGCCTACACAGATGGTGCAATTGCGAAGAAAGCAGGAAAAATATTGGCCTCACTAAAAAACCAAGACAAGCCTTTTTTTCTGGCAGTAGGATTCAGTAAACCACATTTGCCTTTTGTGTCTCCTAAAAAATATTGGGACAAGTACGACAGGAATTCCATTCAGCTGGCAGCCTTTCAACAGCTCACCAAAGGAGCACCACCGTATGCCTTTCAACCCTCTGCTGAGTTGGTTAACAATTATGCACTACCTGATGGTTCACGCTTCAATGCTGATTATGCCTTGCAGACTGATGACGCCCAACGCATGTTGATTCACGGATATTATGCAGCCGTGAGTTATACCGATGCACAGGTAGGGTACCTGCTTGCGCAATTGAAACAATTGGGCCTTGACAACAATACGATTGTTGTATTATGGGGTGACCATGGCTGGCATTTAGGGGATCATGGCATCTGGAACAAGCA
Source organism: Chitinophagaceae bacterium (assembly GCA_044373365.1). GTDB lineage: Bacteria > Bacteroidota > Bacteroidia > Chitinophagales > Chitinophagaceae > Pollutibacter. Next base: position 5,469 of record JBIPNK010000035.1, on the reverse strand, counting down.
TACCAATTTTGAACAGGCTACCAGGGCACCATTGATCATTGCAGCACCAGGATTCAAGGGTGGTCAGCAGGCACAGGGCCTCTCTGAGTTTGTAGATGTTTTTCCTACACTCTGCGAGTTGTCTGGCATACCAAAACCATCCGGGTTGGCAGGTACCAGCCTTGCTCCTGTTTTGAAAAATCCTCAGACAAAAGTCAAAGACATCGCACAGTCTCAATATCCAAGGGGTGATCAAACAATGGGATATGCCCTTCGTTCCGATCGTTATCGCTGCGTTATCTGGTACAAAGAAAATTTCAGAAATCAGCCCGTGCACCAGGGCAGCGAAGTCATCGCAGTTGAATTGTACGATTATGAAAAAGATCCGCTGGAGAAAGTAAATCTTGCCACGGATGCAGGCTATGCTGAAGTGCTTAGCCTCATGAAATCCAAGATCAATGCTTACCTATCAAAAAAACCATAATTCCCAATCTCTTTTAACTGAAATCGAAAAGTAAGCCACATGAAAAAACAATTTAGATCAATCATCCATCAACGGCAAGAGGTTTCGGGAATCCGGATTCTGGTGCTGTTCATTGGGTTAACAATGTTAACGGCTGCCAACTTGTTAGGGCAGGGAATCAAAGTTACAGGAACAGTCAAGGACGGCTCAGGGGCTGTTCTTGAGGGAGTCAGTGTTACGGTTAAAGGAACCGCTACAGGTACACTGACAGATGAAAAAGGAAAGTACACCATTACCGCAAATGATGCCAAAACAATCCTGGTCTTTTCTTCTATTGGATTTTCAGATTTGCAGGAACTGGTTGGTACCCGCAAATCAATCAGTCCTGTGATGAATGCAGGAAGTTCAAACTTGGAAGATGTTGTCGTGGTCGGGTATGGCACCCAAAAAAAGCGGGATGTTACTGGTGCAATTGCATCGGTCAGCAGCGCCCAGATTGCCCAAAGGCAACCCAAGGATTTGCTTGATGCATTGCAGGGTCAGGTTCCTGGTTTGCAAATTGGACAATCATCTGGTCGGCCTGGTGCAGACAATTCTGTAAGAATTCGTGGTATCGGTACACTTCAGGGTGGCGCAGATCCATTGTATATTGTTGATGGGGCACAAGGGGTGGACATTGCCGGAATTAATCCCAACGATATTGAGTCTGTTGAAGTTTTGAAGGATGCTGCATCTGCTGCCATTTATGGATCCCGTTCTGCAAATGGGGTGATCATCATCACCACCAAAAAAGGAAAGGAGGGAAAGCCTGCCGTTGACCTGAGATACCTTACCAGCGCCAGTGAACTCTCTTATAAAATACCCCAGGCCAATGCTGCTGACAGAAGATTGTATGACATGAAGCTGAGAAGAAACCTGGCTCAAAATGATTCTTTGAATCCCTCTTACAATGCCGACAATGATTACCAGGCTTTGCTTGCCAGAACTGCATTGAGGCAACAGATTGATTTAAACGTGAGTGGTGGCAACAAAGGCCTGAATTATTATGGCGGGATAGGGTATTTGAGTGATGAGGGGATTATCATCAACAGCTATGCAAAGGTGCTGCGTGGAAGGTTTAACATGGATTTTAAGCCAAACAGCAAATTCTCAGCAGGCAATCGCTTGCAGGTTTCCTACCAAACCGAAAACAGGATTGATGATGGACTGACACTGAACCAGGCCATTCAACGTCCACCTACTTTCAGGGTTTATTTTCCAGATGGTAGTCTGGCACCTAATATTGGAGGAAGAAGAAATCCGGTTGCAGAAGCATTGTACAGGAAGAATAATTATGAAATCATTTCTACCAACCTCTACACATACGCCAATTACAACTTTACAAAAGACCTCAAGTTGACTGTTGATGCAAATGTTCGTGTCAACAATACAGAAAACCTAAGGTTCAGTCCCAGAATCCTGAGCAATACCGGATTGGATAACAATGGGACAATCAACAATGACATGAAAACCTATTGGATGACCCAGGCTTTTTTCAATTACAGCAAAAAGATTGGGAAGAACCATTCAATCACTGCAGTCTTGGGTACAAGTGCAGACAATGATTTCTGGCGCTCTTCCAGTTTGTCTGGAAGCAATTATGTTTCTGAAACGGTCTTGACATTCAATTCTGCACAGGTCATTACTGAAGCCACCAGCAGTGAGCAACGGAGTACTTCTGTTTCAGGGTTTGGTAGGCTGGGGTATAGTTATAAAGGCAAATATCTCTTTAATAGCAATTTCAGGACTGATGCATCCTCCAAATTTGGCAAGGACAATCGTTGGGGCTTTTTCCCCTCCGCTTCGGTTGGATGGCGATTCTCTGATGAGTCTTTCATGCAGTGGGCTGAAAAGTTTCTTGGCGAGGGAAAAATAAGGGCCAGTTATGGACAAACAGGCAATGACAGGATAGGTGCTTATGACGCCATACAGCGCTATACTTTTGGGGACAATTATTACAACGGTGCCTCTGGAGTTGCCCCTTTCAATATTTTCGGCAACAGCAGGTTGAGTTGGGAATCTACAAGTCAAACCAACGTAGGACTTGATCTTTCTTTTCTTGCCAACCGACTGCAATTTACGTTTGACTATTACAACAAGGTCACTGATAAGTTATTGTACCGTGCACCGTTGCCTACTGAAACTGGCTTCAACAATGTAAATGTCAATGTAGGTTCTATTCAAAATAAAGGTCTTGAGTTTTCTGTCAATGCAACCCCGGTCAGGAAGAAAAACCTGCAATGGAATATCATCTATAACATGTCTTTCAATAGGGCTACCGTTAAAAGTCTTTACAACAACATAACCCTTCGATCCGCCTATTGGATAACTGAGCCTGGCGGGCTGCTGGGAAATTTCTATGGTTGGAAGGCATTGGGTGTTTATCCTTATGATGCATCAAATGCATACGATGAAAGCTGGCAGATGTTGACACCTGTGATTGGTACCAACAACTTGCCAACAGGTGCATATACTTACGGCGGAAAACCCTATTCCGGAAAAGTAAATCGTTTGTATACACAAGGAAATCTATTGAAGGGCGGTGATATGATCTGGCAAAATACTGTGGCGGACAGTGTAATAGATGATAATGATCGTATCGGTCTTGGCAATGCCCAGCCCAAATTTATCGCAGGGCTATCGAACTCAGTTACTTACAAAGGTCTTACCTTATCCTTCAATTTTTACGTAAGCTGGGGTGCAAAACTGTACAACAAGGCAAAAGCAGACATGAACAGGGTTGTTACGGTCAACGTTACTCCCAGTCCGGATTATATTCGTGGTGCATGGTTCAATCAGGGAGATGTTACCCAATGGTACATGGCCCAAAACAATGGTATGGGAAATTCAAGAGAATTGAGCAGCTTATACCTGGAAGATGCTTCTTTCATCCGTTTGCGAAACCTGCGCCTCAGTTATGCGTTGCCTGAAACATGGGTCAAAAAAATCAAGTTAAAGTCCATCAATGCTTTTGCTTACGGAAACAATTTGCTTACTTGGACAAATTACTCTTGGTATGACCCTGAGATTGATTTCAACAATCCTTTGGAAATGGGTGTAGACACTGGCCGTTATCCAAGGAACAGGGAATTCGGCGGTGGAATCAATATTAATCTTTAAACAGAATCCAATGAAAAAAATAATCATATTCATCATGCCTTTGGTATTGGCCATGGCAAGCTGCGAAAAGTTTCTGGATCAGCAACCCATCTCATCCCTTTCAAACGAGCTCTTTTGGAAAACCAATGAAGATGCGCGCTTGGGCAATGCTGCCATTTATGATGCATTGCAAAAAACACTCAGTGACAGTTATATTGATTGGGGCGATGCGCGGTCTGATAATTTTACCTACAGTGGAACAGGTGATTATCAAATCCTGGTTACCATGAATGGCCTTACTTCCCTCACAACTACTGCAAACTGGAATGATCTTTATACCACCATTTCGCGGGCCAATGCATCAATTAAAAACCTGCCTAACGTCAAGACACTTTCCATCATAGACCGGGACCATTACCTTGCTCAAGCCCATGCAGTAAGGGCCTATATGTATTTTTATGCCGTTCGCCTCTGGGGAGCTGTACCGGTCTGGCTGACACCCTATGAGAATGTCAATGACGACCCTAAAAAGCCCCGTACACCTGCAGATTCTGTTATCAACAGCGTGATCATTCCTGATCTGACAAAGGCTTTGTCCTTGGTCAATAAAAATGTCAATCTGGTCTTTGAGATCAACCAGGGTGCAATCCTTTCTATGTTGACGGATGTTCACATGTGGAAGAAGGATTATGCGGCTGCAATCGCTTCCTCTGCGCAGTTCAGTGCCCTGCCATACAAGTATGATGTGACAGCAACAACACACCTGGATTACCGAAACATTTTTACCAATCCTGCTACAAGCAAGGAAGCTGTTTGGACGCTCAATTGGGACTATGTTAAAGATGGGGGAAATGAAATTGCATTGAGAATTGGCAGCAGCGGAAATACCTCGAATTATGAGATTGACAGTGTCGCATTTTTAAAGTTTGAGGCAGACAAAAATGACATCAGAAGAGCAGTGGCTTATGACACTACTGTTGTCAATGCGTTGAATGATGTTACACAGATATGGAAGTTTTATGATTTGGATCCCATCACAGCAAAGCCCAAATATCCTATCAGGGCCGAGAGCAATGCAAAGCTTCCATTGTACCGCACTGCAGATGTTCTGCTGCTGAGGGCTGAAGCACTGAACAAGACAGGAGACAAGGCAGGTGCTTTTGCCATCCTCAATAAAATCCGGACATTGCGCAAAGCAAAGCCGCTGGTTCCAACTGCTTTCACAACGGTTGAAAGTGTTGAGAATGCCATTTTGGATGAAAGGCAAATGGAATTGTTTGCTGAAAGCAGGCGTTGGTTCGATCTTATCAGAACAGGCAAGGTTCTGTCTGCCATGGATCCCCTGATCAGAAAAAGGCAGCGCTATCTGAGGCTGATTGAAACAGGGTTTACGGATGCCAGAAAAATCTTGTGGCCCATTTCGCGAGATGCCCTTACCCGTAATGCTCTTCTCACCCAAAATGCGCCATATTCAGAATAATTGTCAACGTTTAAAATTGTATCGAATGAAAAATATACATCAACCAAGGTTTTCAACCTTTATCGCATTACTTCTTTCGGGTTTTGTACTGATTGCAGGTACCGGGTGTAAGAAAATGCTTGGACTGAAATTGCAACAGAGTGTTGATCATGTCACCTCAACCCTTGATCCCCGCATCAACAAGACTGCTCTGGAATATCTACAGGACAGGAGCTATAAAAGTCCTACGGACACCATCTTTAACCTGATGTACCAGGGACTCAGGTATGCAGGGATTGATACAATGGAATATGCAAAAACAAACAGGACCTTCATCTTTCTGCACAACGATGCCATTAGGAGAATTTCAGCTGGAAGGCCAACTGCTGATTGCTTTTTTGGCAGGTATACAATTCCTGGTAAAACTGTA
>JBIPNK010000131.1:0-2885 GCA_044373365.1 Chitinophagaceae bacterium | reverse complement strand
AAGCCTGTTAGGTGATAATTCTGTCTACATTAATTTCAATCCCAACAATGTTCAACCAGAGCAATACCTGTTCAACAATTACCTGAACAAAAATATTTATGTAAAGCCAGATACCTATGCACCCAACCTGGACGTAACTTTTGATGGAATTCATATTTTGAACAAGGATATTGTATCCCCTAAACCCAATATTCTCATTAAATTGATGGATGACAGCCGTTACCTGGCATTGAACGATACTGCCTTGTTCAAGGTTCAATTGCGTTATCCCAATGGACAATTGAGGAACATAAGGGTTGACAATGACACTTTGCAGTTCAGCCCTTCCAATAACGTACCTGGTGGAGATAACAATGCTGCGACATTGGTCTACAAACCATTTTTGAAGGAAGATGGCGAATATGAATTGGTGGTAACAGGCAAGGATGTGAGCAACAATCCATCAGGAGCCATTGAATACCATGTGGCATTTGAGGTATACAATAAGTCCATGATCACCAACTTGTTGAATTATCCTAATCCTTTCACCACATCCACTGCCTTTGTATTTACCTTGACAGGAACTGCATTGCCCTCACAGTTCAGGATTCAGATCCTGACGGTTACAGGAAAAGTTGTTCGAGAGGTAACAAAGCAGGAGTTGGGCCCAATAAAAATTGGACACAATATCACGGAGTACAAATGGGATGGAAAGGATCAGTTTGGTCAGCCGTTGGCCAACGGGATCTACCTCTACCGGGTCATCGCGGACATCAACGGTAAAAAAATCGAGAGGTTGAAATCTTCCTCATTCAATACAGAGAAATATTTCCAGAGTGGATACGGGAAAATGTACCTGATGCGATAAAGAACCCATATGGCCACTACTCTTCTTTCACCCGAGTTCAAATTGATGCTGTCCTGTTGCCGGGTTATCCCTGGTAAAAAAGAATTGAAACATAGGGAGGAAGCGTTTAACAATACGATTGATGAAGAAGCCTTTTGGGCACTTGTGCTTCGCCACAGGGTCTTTCCAATTGTCCATTACAACCTTCTACAGGAAGCCCGTCTGTCAATGGGCTTGAAAGAAAAACTCAAACAATATTCCGAAAAAAACCAGCGCCTTGCTTTGCAATCCATGCTGATGCAACATCGCTTGCAAAAAGAACTGGACAAGCATGGGTTCAAAGGGTTTTTCTTGAAAGGGGTAAAGCTTTCTGAGCTATATTACGGTGATCCAGGGCTTCGTCAGGTGATGGACCTTGACTGTTGGGTGGAGCAAAGTGCCATTGGTCATGTAACAGATTGGTTGTATGATCAGGGTTATGTTTCTATGCCGGATATCCGGCAATTGAATACCAAACAACTGGACTTTATCAAGAGAACTGACCATGATCTTCAGTTCATCACAGAGAAATCAGGACTGCCAAATGTAATTGAATTGCATTGGAAATTGAGAGGCTCATTGGGTGGTTTTAATTTAACTCCAGATAAACCCATGAATGAGGTGGATCATTTTCTTTACCTCTGCGCCCATGGCACAGAGCATGGGTGGTTTCGCATGAAATGGCTTTTTGATCTTCCCCAGATCATGGATCGTGTTAAGTTTGACTGGGCTCAGGTTCGGGAGCGGGCAATCGTGTTGGATTGTGTGGATCATCTTGAAATCACCATGATGGTTCTTGAATCTTATTTGAATGAGCCTATTCCTGCTGCGATAATGGATCATTTGAATCCATCAACATATTACAGCCAACTGAGTTACATTTATGGGGCTATTGCATCAGCCTCAGTCTTCAATGACAATGACGCCAATCGGTTGACCTACCTCAGGTACATGAGGACTTTGAGCAGAAAAAAAATCAATTGGGCCTTGATCTTGAAATACCTGACCAGTCAAAGGGATTGGGGAATGCTACCCCTTCCTTCCAACCTTTTCTTTTTGTATTTCCCACTCAGGCCTTTATTCATTCTTTGGCGAAGAATTTTTGAAAAGCTATGATGTTTTGAGCCAGTATGACTTAATGTTTAGATGCGTTGTTTTTCATGCATTGACCTGAACAGCCCTTCTTCAGCAATCAATTCATCAAAGCTTCCCTCCTGAACAATTTTTCCATCTTGCATGACATAGATTTTATCTGCCATTTTCAGGTTGTACAAACGGTGAGAGATCAAGATCACAATTTTATCCTTTAACACGGTCTTGATGGTGGAGTACAAATTGAGCTCAGCAAATGCATCCAGCGCACTGCTGGGCTCATCCAGTACCACCAATTGTGCGTCCTTGTAAAACAACCTGGCCAGGGCCAGCTTCTGCCACTGACCGCCGCTCAGCTGTTCACTTCCATCAAAAATACTGCCCATTTTGGTATCATAGCCTTTGGAGAGTTTTTCAATGAAAGTGGCTGATCCGCTGCGCTGGCTGGCCCATTGCATCTGTTCTTCAATCGCATCAGTTGTTTGGTAATCAAAATGAATGTTTTGACCAGCGGTAAGGAAATATTTTTCATAGTCCTGAAAGAAGAAACAACTGTTCCGGTAAAATTCGCTTTTGCCCATCTCCTGCAAAGGGATGCCATTGAGGCTGATGTTTCCATGACTCGGGGCATAAAAACCAGCCAATAGTTTTACCAGGGTGGATTTTCCAGAGCCGTTTTCGCCCACAATGGCAATGATCTGCCCCCTTGATGCTTCAAGGTTGATGTTGTTTAGGAGAACATGATCTTGATTGGGGTAACCAAAGCTTAGTGATTCAATCTTTAGTTGATCCAGTTGTTGAGGAAAATCTTGGATGGCAGCCGGATTATTGTCTTCGCTCAGTTCAAAAAAAACATAGAGGTCCTTCACAAAATGGCGGAGTTGAAATACCTGCAGCATGGATTGGAAGAAAGTTTTGGCGCTGGATT
>JBIPNK010000120.1:0-4143 GCA_044373365.1 Chitinophagaceae bacterium | reverse complement strand
AGACCAATGGTATGAGCAATGGTCTTCAAGGCAAGATAACCAATGGCCAAACCAAGCGCTACCACTTCAAGCAACTCCGCAAGCAAGTTCTGCCTCAGTGATGTTTTTTGGTTGGTGTTTTTACGCTGGTTGATTTCAGCCCTCAGGGATTGAAATTTTTGTTGAAACGCCTTTCCAAAATGATAGGTCCTCAATTCCTTGGCCCATTGGATGCCGGTCATCAATTGAAACAGGTACCCGGATTCCCTTTCTTTAGGTGCCAGGCTAAATTCAAGGTCTGTTGCTCTTTTCCCCTGCAGCCACTTGTTCAGGCTGATGGGAATGGCCAATACAAAAAGGGCAAGAAAAAAATAGGCCTTTATGGACACAAAGAACAATACGAGAAATATTAACGACAGTGCATTGGCAATCGAGGCATTGATGGCCGGAAGCAATTGTACAATCCGAAACCTTGCTTGTTGTTGGGCCAGGTGCAAATTGTTGTGGAAGGCTGGATTCTCAAAATGTACGTAGGAAACAAGGGAGGCTTTTTGGATGATTTTCAGCGAGAATACATCTGCCACCTCCTGACTGAACAACTGCTCAAGATGGTTAGCATATTGGTTGATTGCACCAATTATCAATTGAAGGCCTACAAAAAAAGCCACCAATGCAATAATTTGCTTGGGATCTGGCATGGACTGGCTGATCTTGTCAATCAAGGACTTGACCAGATACAGTTGCGCCAGGGGGAGGAGAGAGGTCATTGCTTTCAACAAAACAATCAGGTTTCCCAATCTTTTGTTGATGGAATAGACATCCCTCATCATTCCTGATAGTTGACGAAGAAAACTGCCCAATTCATTTGTTCTGCCCATTGATTTCTGTGGATGCTCTTTGTATATTTGGCATTAAAGGTAGCAATTTGGAGTATACGTACTGGGCATATGGATTAAAGGTGGGCAGTCAGCTTCCGTTCCCTGAGCTGTTGCCTCTGCAAAATGATGATCCCTGCGATCTGACTGTTGCATGGGGATCGATTCCTGTGATTGAAAAAACACCCAACGGGTTCCATTCTGAAACTTATGACATAACGCCAACCCGCTACAGGATAACCATCAAGGATGTAGCAAGCTATTTTGTACAAGAGGGGAAAAGCATCATCATTTCAGCAGATCCCAATGCAGACCAGGACAGCATCCGCCTTTTTTGTTTGTCCAATGCCTTTGCTGCGGCCTTGCACCAGCGAAAGACCATCCCAATCCATTGCGCTGCCCTGATTGACAAGGGCCAACTGGTCTTGGTTCTGGGTGATTCCGGTGCAGGTAAGTCTACGACCATGGCCTCTTTGGTCCAGAAGGGGCTCAAGCCCTTTTCTGATGATGTGTGTGTGCCTTTTCAAGATCCTGAAACTGGCAGGATCAGCTTATTCAGCTCCTATCCCATGATGAAGTTCTGGAAGGAAACCCTTGATCTGGTGGGGCTGAACAGTAAGGTAGACAGAAAAATCAGGCCTGATATGGAAAAATACGGCATCTATTTCCATCAATCATTTTTGACAGAAGCTTTGAACCCCAAGCTTATCATCCTCTTGGAAAAAACAGACGAGGTCTCTACTCCAATTTTAGCACCAATATCTGGGATTGAACTTTTTACAAAATTAGAGTCGAATGCTTACCGGGGAGAATATTTGGGTTTTTCAGATCTGAAAAAAGAGCATTTTATGCTTTTTACCCAACTCGCCAACCAGTCAGCCTGTTATCTTTTGAAACGCCCTTTAACGGGCAATTTTGTTGATGAAGTGGCCCAAAAAATAATTAATTTGCTTAACTAATGGAAAAATTCATCCAAAACAAGGCAATTGTGCAATCCAAGATGGGAGAGGAGGTCGTGATGCTTGATATGGATTCCGGTTTTTATTTTGGACTGAATTCCGTGGCATCTGTAATCTGGGGTTTGATGGTCAATGAGACCAGTTTTGAGGCCTTGATTGACCAATTGATGGCACAGTTTGAAGTGGAAAGATCCCTTTGTGAGGCCGATACCCAAGAACTTCTGGACCAGTTGCTGGAAAAAAACATCATCAGAAAAGTAGCATGAACAACCGGGCCCTGATTGATTATCTGCTTTTTGTAGAAGCCTGGTGCCTGCTACATTTGGCAAAGCTGGTCATTTTGTTCATGCCTTTCAAGAAGATTGCAGCATGGATGGGCAGCTTGGGGGTAGAGTCTCTGCATGATGCACACTCCAGGGATTTGTCTACAAAAATTGAGCATGCCATTAGAAGAGCATCACGATATACCCTTCATTCGAGCAAATGTTATGATCAGGCATTGAGTGCAAAAGCATTGTTGGGGCAAATGGGTTTGCCTGCTACCATTTATTTTGGGCTGGCAAAAGAGAGCGAGAACCAACTCATGGCCCATGCTTGGGTCCGATGTGGAGAAAGTATCATATCAGGAAAAGCTGGGATGGAGCGGTTTACAGTGGTGGCCTGTTTTGGTGATGCTTGAGCTGATTGAGTCGTATTATGTATATTGAGTCACATGTTGATAAAGGCTTTATTACCTTTGCTGATATCCGAAAGACCATTTTTTTATTCTTAATAGGGATAGTGTAGTCACTTCCATAAATTTCGGAAATGAGTGGTTTTTTTGGCATTTTTCGTCCACAAGGAGGCCCGGTTGATCTGGAGGCTTTTGAGCAAATGAAAACTGCCATGCATAGGGAAGGTTTTGATGGCATGGAAACCCATGTAGAGGATAAAATTGCAATGGGGCATTTGATGCTTCGGGTTTCGTCAGAATCAAAATATGACAAGCAGCCCTTGAAAAGTTCCTGCGGAAACTATCTTTTAGTAGGGCATTTTCGCCTGGATTACCGCGATGAACTCAGTGACAAGTTGGGACTCACACAAGCAGAACTTGAACTCACCCCGGATTCACAACTTGTCATGTTGTCATATCAAAAATGGAAGCAGAAATGTGTTAACCATTTAGAGGGAGATTGGGCGTTTGTGGTTGTTGATTTTTTAATTGATCAAGTTCATTTTTTTAGAGACAAATTTGGTTGTTCTGCATTGTTTTACATAAAGTTTAATGATTCTATATATTTTACTTCAGACACAAAGTTATTCTCAAAGTTGAGGTTTCTTGGTTTGAAAGTCGATAATGATCAATTGTTAAAATTGAGTTTGAGATATGTAGGCTTAGACGAAGAAATGACACTTTTTAAAAATGTTCATTATGTTCCACATTCAAAATCTGTTAGTTTTAATAGGAAGCTTGATCTGTCAAGTGAACAAAGTTTACAGCCGTTAATTTCACATATTAAGTTTCATAGAACTTCAGATTATATAGCAGAATTACAGTCAGTCTTTTCTGGTGCAGTGAAATCACGTGTTAGCCAGAAGAAATCCATGATAGGTATATTTTTAAGCAGTGGTATGGATTCAACGACTGTTGCATCATTCACTGCTTTTGAGCTTTCAAAATCTAGAAATCGCCTATTTTCGTTTACTGCGTGTCCTGCATATTTAGAATATTTTGATGTAAAAAAGCATAATTATTTAACTGACAAATTTGATGTAGATGCATTTATTTCAATGTATGATAACATCTTAGGACATTTTCCTGATTTTAAATCGCGTGAGTTTAGTGATATTTTTAAATCTGAAGTTTTTCATGATTGTTACTACCCAATTATAAATCCAAATGTTTACTGGATTGACGGGATATTATCTGATGCGAAAAGCAAAGGAATTTCAATTATGTTGACAGGGCAGGCAGGAAACTTCAGTATTTCTTATAACGGAAAATTTGTGTTTTTGAAAACTCTAATTAATCTCGAAATAAAAACATTTTACTATTCTCTATTGTTGTACACCAAAACTCAAAAAATAAGTATGTTGCGGGGGATAAAACATCTTTTATTTGATGATTTATTGGAGAATTTAAATTTGTTTTTTTTTTCACATCAAAAATTCAAAAAAGCAAATTTTATAGGATCTGCATTTAGTGATTCAATTTTGTACTTTTTCAATATTACTAATCTTTTAAAAAAAAGACCTTATGTTTTCGGTTCTACCATTTTTTGGGACCCACTGAAATTTAGGATTGCCTCATTAACTCGATTTAATGAATTCTCAAGTACTTATTGGTATGA
>JBIPNK010000010.1:0-67600 GCA_044373365.1 Chitinophagaceae bacterium | reverse complement strand
GAACTGGAGAATGTATTGGAAAGAATTGATGCACCAGTGTGTTGAGCTGGGCATTGGGTCTTTGGGAATTGTAAGCATCGTTTCAGTTTTTATTGGCGCAGTATCAACACTTCAAACCGCCTACCAGTTTGTGAGTCCAATCATCCCACGTTCTGTCATTGCACAGATTGTTCGCGACACTGTGATCCTTGAATTTGCCCCCACCATTACATGTGTGGTTTTAGCAGGTGTGGTAGGGAGCAAAATCTCAAGTGAACTGGGCAACATGCGGGTAAGTGAACAAATAGACGCTTTGGAAATCATGGGCATCAATACCAAGGCCTATCTTATCTTGCCCAAAATATTAGCGGCGCTGATAACCATTCCCCTGCTCGTCATCCTTGCCATGACCCTGGGTATCTGGGGTGGACGTTTTGTTGGAGAGGTTACGGGTATCTTACCCCATGAAATTTTTGATCGTGGATTGGTGGAGGCTTTTGTACCCTACAATGTCACTTTTGCCTTGACCAAGGCCTATACTTTTGCATTTATTATTACTGCCATCCCTGCCTATTTTGGCTACAATGTAAAAGGGGGTGCACTGGAAATTGGAAGGGCCAGCACCACGGCTGTAGTGTCCAGTTGTATCATCATCCTGCTGGCAGACTATGTGTTGGCGGCAGTGCTCCTTTAAAACTGAACTATGATATCCATTACCAATATAGCCAAGGGATTTTCAGACAAGCCAGTCATAGAAGGCGTTTCAGCTGAATTTGAAACAGGGAAATGCAACCTGATCATTGGTGCCAGTGGCAGTGGAAAAACGGTTTTGATGAAATGCCTGGTCGGATTGATTAGCCCTGACGCAGGTGAAATCATGTATGACGGCGAGAATTTCAGCCTCATGAATGCTGAAGCAAAAAAAATCATGCGCAGAAAAATCGGCATGCTTTTTCAAGGCTCTGCACTATTTGACAGCAAGACTGTTGAGCAAAACATCATGTTCCCTTTGGACATGTTCAGCCATGACACAAGGGCGGAAAAACAGAAAAGGGTTGACATGGTACTGGACCGGGTAAACCTGAACGGCGCCCACAAAAAATTTCCGGCAGAGATCAGTGGAGGAATGAAAAAAAGGGTGGGCATTGCACGATCAATTGTGCTCAATCCCCAATATCTTTTTTGTGATGAACCCAATTCAGGCCTTGATCCACAAACATCCCTTGTTATCGACAAACTGATCAGGGAAATCACCACTGAATACAATATTACCACCGTCATCAATACCCATGACATGAACAGTGTGATGGAAATTGGAGACAGGATCCTTTACATGTACCAGGGCAAAAAAGAATGGGAAGGAAACAGCAAGGAAATCATTTTCAGCAAAAACGAAAAGTTGAACAGCTTCATCTTTGCATCAGATTTTTTGAAAGATGCAAAGGACATGAGAATGCTGGAAGTAAGCGGAAAAATTGATGAAAAAAGGAACATGGACCAGCTGCTCAATGGCTAGGCCTCCCCTTCTTCAATCCAATTGAGATAATATTTAAACATTCCTCGCATCAGCACCTGCTCCATCGCCTCTTTTTATTATCTTCGCCCCACCAAAATAAACATCTTTACCATGTCAGTTTTAGTGAACAAGTCATCCAAGATCATTGTACAGGGTTTTACCGGTACTGAAGGCACATTTCATGCAACACAAATGATTGAATACGGCACCCAAGTTGTTGGTGGCGTTACCCCTGGAAAAGGAGGAAGCTCCCATCTTGACAGGCCGGTTTTCAATACTGTTGCAGACGCTGTTCAACAAACCGGAGCTGATGTAAGCATCATTTTTGTACCTCCAGCATTCGCCGGAGATGCGATCATGGAAGCTGCTGAAGCAGGAATCTCCTTGGTGGTTTGTATCACAGAAGGCATTCCAGTGCAGGACATGGTCAAGGTAAAAAACTATCTCCAGGGCAAAACAACAAGGCTGATTGGGCCAAACTGTCCGGGTGTTATCACCGCTGATGAATGCAAGGTGGGCATCATGCCTGGCTTCATCTTCAAAAAAGGCAATATTGGTATCGTCTCTAAATCAGGTACCCTCACATACGAAGCGGCAGACCAGATTGCTAAGGCAGGTCTTGGCGTAACTACAGCGATTGGAATTGGTGGCGACCCCATCATTGGAACGCCAACCCGCGATGCGGTTGAGTTGCTCATGAACGATCCTGAAACCCATGGCATTGTCATGATTGGAGAAATTGGCGGTGGCATGGAAGCCGAAGCTGCACGTTGGATCAAAGAACATGGCACCAAGCCTGTTGTTGGATTCATTGCAGGACAAACTGCACCTCCCGGCAGAAGAATGGGGCATGCAGGTGCCATCATCGGCGGTTCTGATGATACGGCTGAAGCCAAAATGAAAATCATGCGCGAGTGCGGCATCCATGTGGTAGACAGCCCTGCTGACATTGGCAAGACCATGGCAGCAGCAATGGCTGGAAAATAATTGTCCGACGACGACCATGAGCAAGCCTCCTCTTTATCATATTCCTTATAAATTCAGAAGGGTAGAAAACCTCCACATTTTACTGTGGCTGATCAAGGATGCCTGCTGGGCATTGAACCTCAAGCTTCCTGCCTTGATCATGATCATCCCTACCATGCTGGTGGCCATGTTGATCACTTACCAGACCAGAAAAATCACTGGAGAGCTGCTGCACAACCTTGCCATTAATTTTTGGATCACTGCCAACTGTACATGGATGATCGGCGAGTTTTTTGGCTGGGATGCCAACCTCATCGGACCCTATGGGTTGAGGGAATTCTCTGTCTTGCCTTTTGGCATTGGTTTGTTGATCTTAGGATATTATTACCTGGTATACATGCACAAACCAGGGCTGGAAGAACAGGTTCAGCAACAGACCAAAAAGGTCATCCAGGAAATGGAAGCCAAAGGACACAACTAATCTGGCCAAAAATGCAGTCCTTGAAGTATCTTTGAGACCTTAATCAAGGCCTCAACAAATCAATCAATATGTTCAGATCTCATACATGTGGAGAACTCAGGCTCGAGCACGCAAGTTCATCAGTAACGTTGGCAGGATGGGTGCAGACGGTAAGGAAATTCGGCGCCATCACCTTTGTAGACCTTCGCGATCGCTACGGCATTACCCAATTGGTTTTCAATGAAGGTTTCAACCAGCAGTTGGATGAAAATCCCTTGGGCAGGGAATTTGTTTTGCAGGCCAAGGGGAAGGTGATTGAAAGAAGCAACAAAAACCTCGCCATTCCAACCGGTGAAATTGAGTTGGAAGTCAGCGAATTTACCATTTTGAACAAATCTGCTGTACCACCCTTCACCATACAGGATGATACCGATGGTGGTGATGATATTCGGATGAAATACAGGTACCTTGACCTTCGCAGGAATGCAGTCAAAAGGAATCTGGAACTCCGCTATGCCGTAAACCGATCAGCAAGAAATTTCCTGCATGAAAATGCATTCATGGACATAGAAACTCCTTTCCTGATCAAGTCTACGCCAGAAGGGGCAAGGGATTTTGTGGTTCCTTCCAGAATGAACCAAGGACAGTTCTACGCCCTACCCCAATCTCCCCAGACCTTCAAGCAACTCCTGATGGTGAGTGGCTATGACCGTTATTACCAGATCGTAAAATGCTTTAGGGATGAGGATTTGAGGGCTGACAGGCAGCCTGAATTCACACAGATTGACTGTGAAATGGCCTTTGTGGAACAGGAGGATATCCTCAACATGTTCGAGACCCTGATCAAGCGAATTTTCAAGGACGTAAAGAACATTGACTATACCGATGTAGTGGAGCGCATGACCTGGGAAGATGCCATGTGGCAGTTCGGCAACGACAAACCTGATATCCGTTTTGGCATGAAGATCTGCACCTTGAAAAAACCATCAACGGTGTTTTTCAACAAGGAGGATCATTCAGCGCTGATCAATGATGCAGGATTTGTTGTTTTTGATGCTGCTGAATCCGTGATGGCCATCGCCGTACCCGGTGGTGCTGCCTTTACCAGAAAACAGCTGGATGAATTGACCGAATGGGTAAAGCGTCCTCAGATTGGCATGAAGGGAATGGCCTACATCAGGTACAATGAGGATGGAACCCTGAAGAGCAGCATTGACAAGTTCTATGCTGAAGACCGTTTAAAGGCCATTGCAGACGCATCCGGCGCAGTGCCAGGAGACATCATACTTGTTCTTGCCGGAGCAGAAGAGAGGACCAGAAAGGCTACCAGTGAGCTCAGGTTGGAAATGGGCAAGCAGTTGGGCTTGCGCAAGGAAGATGAATTCAAATTGCTTTGGGTACTCGACTTCCCATTGTTTGAATATGCAGAAGAAGAGAACCGCTGGGTGGCCAGGCATCATCCCTTTACATCGCCCAAACCATCCCAGATCCAGACCATGATTGACAATGATCCTGTGATCCATGATGCGGCCAATTATCTTTCGCATCCTTATGCACAGATCAAGGCCAATGCTTACGACATGGTATTGAATGGCAATGAGATTGGCGGCGGATCCATCAGGATCTTCCAGCGCGAATTGCAAGAAAAAATGTTTGCTGCCCTCGGCATGAGTGAAGAAGAAGCCCTGCACAAGTTTGGCTTCCTGCTGGGCGCTTTTGAATACGGTGCTCCGCCCCATGGTGGTATTGCCTTTGGATTTGACAGGCTCTGTTCAATCCTCGGCGGCAGTGAAAGCATCCGCGATTTTATTGCATTCCCCAAGAACAATTCAGGAAGAGATGTCATGCTTGATGCACCATCTACGATTGACGATAGTCAGTTGAAGGAGTTGGGGTTAGGGGTTTAAAGGTTGAGGGTTTAAAGGTTTAAGGGTTTAGAGGTTTAGGGGTGTAGAGGTTTAATGGTGTAGAGGTGTAGGTTTAGAATTTAATTCCTAAACCATTAAACCCCTAATCCGTTAAACCATTAAACCCTCAACCATTAAACCTCAAGCCCTCACTTCCTACTCCAAACCTCATGGATTTTTTCACCTTTGGAACTCAGGCCGGAATGGTGCCATTCACCTTTGTTGATTTCGGCTTTAAAGCTCAGTGATGCCCCAACGCGGCTTGCATCGCGGGAGAAGAACTCAATATGCTCAGTATACGTTCCATCCTTGAAACTATAATGTCCACCACCTGTTCCAAAGAAGTCTCCAGTTTCCATGTTGATGGCAGCCCACTGAAACCTGGTTCCGGAAAGTATCTTGATGGTCTTTCGGGCTGCTGGCTTGATGGGCGTCATTGCGCCGGATTGCTCTCTTCCAGTAATTCTCCAGTTTCCCGCAAGTGATTCAGTGGCTTCATCAACTTTCTGCCATTTTTTTGCAATGCCCTCAAGTGGAAGCATCATGGTATTTTCCTTAAGCTTTACATCATAACTATAGCCGGACTTCACTTCAGTCCGATCAACGGTATTGAATTCAATCACGCCAGACATTTTTCCTTTTTCAACCATGGCGGTTCCACCACGGGTACTGATGAACTTTTTTCCCTCCAGGTTGAACGTTGCGACAGCAAAATAATTATCAACCACCGTCAGGTACTGGACTGCGGTGTCAAGATTTCTTGTCCATGCACCTGTGATGTTTTGAGAAACTCCAACAGAGAAGTTTAGCACCAACAGGGATCAAAGAATAAGCGTTCTCATTTGATGAAATTTTATGAACTTTTGTAGCGTTAAAAGTTGAATCTTCTTGACAACTTAAATCATCCCAGCCCCTGCAGACAAGTTCAACCTCTCTCAACCTCCCTAGCCGTCGGCTGGCAAGCTCAACCTCTCTAAACCTCTACACCTCTAAACCCCTAAACCTCTACACCCCTAAACCTCTCAACCCTTCACCCTGATATTCCTGAACCTCACCACAGACCCATGTCCAAGAAAGCCAATATGGCCTTTTGGATTGTGCAAGCCTGGGTGCTCTTTATGATCGGCAGTTCCGT
Organism: Chitinophagaceae bacterium; assembly: GCA_044373365.1. Classification (GTDB taxonomy): domain Bacteria; phylum Bacteroidota; class Bacteroidia; order Chitinophagales; family Chitinophagaceae; genus Pollutibacter. Next base: position 61,637 of record JBIPNK010000010.1, on the reverse strand, counting down.
TTTTGGAAGCTTCCTTGATGTCTCCATCCATGATCACCTGTCCATTGAGGATGACCTTGATTTTTGATCCTTTGGCAATCACCACCTCTTCATTCCACTCACCAGTGGGCTTGAGAAATCCCCTGCGGGCAGGGATGACACCGTACACAGACCCGTGGTACTGGTATGCCTGAAGGTTTTTGTAGATGTCTGCCTCGTTGTCCAGGATTTGCAATTCCATCCCAACATAGGCAGCATCGCCTTCGGTTGGCGTACGGATGCCCAGGCCATTGTTGGCACCAGGAGTCAACTGGAATTCAAACCTGTATTCAAAATCACCATATTCATTGGCCGTATAAAGATTTCCGCCACTGCCTCCGGCTGGATTAACAACCATGGTGCCATTTTCAACAAGGTATCCTGTTTTATTGCCAATCCACTTATCAAGGTTTGTACCATCAAACAACATGTCAAAACCTTGTTGCTTTTCCTCTTCACTTAAAGCGGAAGTAAGGTTTCCGGGAATTTCCCTGACATAAATATTTCGATAGGCCACATACGTGCCGTGGGCTTGCAACTCAATCTGCTCCTTGATAAAAATCGGAATTTTCCTGTCCCAATAATTTTCCAACACCACATTGTCTGTAACCAAAACACCATTCAGCTCAACACTGACCTTGTCTCCAATCATGGTGATGTGAAAGGTATTCCATTCACCAATTTTATTGTCTGCCACCGAAAGCGGCTTGCTCTGGTTTTTCTGGTTGTTGTACAAACCACCTGAACCCACCTGGGCGCCGACTTCCCTTCTGGATGTATCCCAGATCTGGACCTGGGGGCTGCCCCTGAGGTATATACCAGCATCCCCTTTTTCAGTAATCTTCCAATCGACATACATTTCAAAATCACCATATTTTTTAACCGTACAAAGGTTATCACCATGGCCGGTAAAAATCAGCAAGCCATCTTTTACCACCCAATCCTGCTGGGCCTTGGTACTGGCTGCAGCTTCCGCCAACAGCAATTCTTGTTCTGTCATTTTAGCCCTGGAAACAGGATTGCCCACCAGGCCTTTCCAACCCGTCAGGTCTTTTCCGTTGAAGAGGGAAACAAATCCATGATCATAAGGCATGGCATTGAGGTGTGCACGCAGTTTGTTCACCAGGATGGCACTGTCTGTTCCACTGACCAGGGGCAAGGCTTTCTCCAATACTTCCCTTACTGCTTTTCCAGCAATTGATTTGTTTTTTAGTGCAATTCGGACAGCTATAAGGGCTGCTTGTTTTTGCAGGTTTTTATCCGACAAAAAGCTGCCGGCTAACATCAAGGTACCCAACCCATCGAGGTGATCTGCTTTTGAAAGGATATTCCTTTGTTGAACAGGATTTTTTGCAGCAGCCATCTGGTCTTGGAGGTCAAGCAATTGCTGGGTCTTGTTTTTTATAGATGTGGCCGGCTGCAGTGCTGTCATGGTTATCGGCAACTTGAAATTGGCATTGTCAATGGCAGCTTGAATCTGTTGGGTAAATGGAGCCTTGGACGAAGAAAGGGCCTTGTTCAGGGCAGCAGTTGCAGCCTCCGTCTTAAAGGTGGCCAATGCCCTTGCAGCAGCGCCACAATAGAGCTCATCCTTCAATAACTTGGACAATGGCTTGATGGATGTCTGATCCCCCAACAAACCCAGTTCCTGGATCAACAGGTCTTTGGCATAGCGAGACTTCACAGATGACAAAGCAGCATTGAACAGAACAGCGGTCTTGTTTCTCATGGCTGCATCCAAAGCAACATGGTGTGTATAGGCATTCAAAGCATAGGTGGCCTTGAGTTTCAAGGAATCATCGTCCAGCATGGTAAACAATTCCTTCCAGGATGATTTACCCCATGATTCCATGGAGGCTAATGCAGGTTTTGCCTCTGCTGATTTTTGGTAGGGAAATGCGGCGATTGTTTTGGACGCATTGTCTTGTGCATGAACACTGACAGATGCAACAAGAAGTAAAATGGATATGAATGACTTTTTCATGAATGTTCGGTTGAAGATTAAATGTTCCAAGGTGCGCGCATGGGAGGATTGATCATCCTGTTGGCCTCATCATCATTGATGAAAACCTGTGCAACAGGATCAAAACGCAGGGTGCGACCCAGTTGTAAGGCAATCTTTCCAATATTGATGATGGTGCAAGAACGGTGCCCGTTGGATTCATTGAGCGCAAACGGTGTTCTGTACCTGACAGAATCAAGAAAGTTGGTTACCTGTGGAGCCGGATCTGGCATCATGGCGATTTTTTCTTTCAGGTTGGGAATATCTGATTTGAATCCGTTGAACAATTTCCCCTTAGGTCCTTCAATGTAGGGCACTTCAGGACCAGTGCCTTCTCCGTCAAGGATGATCTTGCATCCGTCTTCGTAGGTATAGGTAATCTTCCTAAAGGTTCCACAGGCATCAGGATGTTGCTGCTCTGCATCCACTTCCACCAAAACAGGACTGGTATCATCTTTTCCAAGGAAGTACTGGATAGGATCCAGGTAGTGTTGGCCCATGTCGCCCAATCCACCTCCATCATAATCCCAGTATCCCCTGAAGGTTGGATTGGTGCGGTGTTCATGGTATGGCTTGTAGGGTGCAGGACCCAGCCAGCGATCATAGTCGAGTGTATCTGGAACTTTTTGTTCCGGCAAGGCTGTTTTGCCTATCCAATAGAATTTCCAATCAAAGCCGGTCTGCTTGCCAACCGTTACGGTGAGGGGCCATCCCAGCAATCCGGATTCTACCAATTTCTTAAGTGGCTTCACGGTGGTGTTCATCCCGTAGAAATTCTCTTCAAAACGGAACCAGGTATTGAGCCTGAACATCCTGCCATATTGCTTCACCGCTTCTACTACGCGCTTGCCTTCGCCGATGGTGCGGGTCATGGGCTTTTCGCACCAGATGTCTTTGCCTGCTTTTGCCGCCTCAATGGCCATGATGCCATGCCAGTGAGGAGGCGTGGCTATATGAACAATATCCACCTCAGGAAGGGCAATCAGTTCGCGGTGATCATGAAATTTTTTGATGGTTCCTCCCACCCTTTTTTCGGCAGCCAGAAGGTTTCTTTTTTCCACATCACAAACAGCAACAACACGTGTGCCTGCATATTCAATGTGGTTGCGCCCCATGCCTCCCACACCAATAATGCCCTTGGTGAGTTGATCACTTGGGGGGATAAAACCCTTGCCAAGCACATGGCGTGGCACAATAAAAAAACCTGCTGCAGCAGCTGCACTGTTGAGGAGAAATTTTCTCCTGCCTTTGGGATGAAGGGAGTTCATGCGAAAGAATGTTGGTTGATCTTAAAGATAAGCAATGAACATGAAATTTCATTACATTCAGATATCAATCAAGCAAATCTGCGCAATCGATTGTTCAAACCAATTAGAGGTCTGTAATCAACTTGAACTTGGGTACCAGCGATTTCATGATGACCCAGGCAACCAGGTAGGCTGTTGCACAGAAGGTAAACATGATGGTGTAGCCGGTTTCAATATGTCCCAATGCTTTGTAATGATCAAACAAGGCACCGCCTACTTTGGTAACGATCACGCCGCCAATTCCTCCTGCCATGCCTCCAATGCCTACCACAGAGCCAATGGCTTTCTGGGGGAACATGTCAGAAACAGTGGTAAAGATATTGGCACTCCAGGCCTGATGAGCGGATGCACCTATGCCAATCAAGATCACTGGCATCCAGAAGCTGATGCCTCCAAGGGGCTGCGCAGCCAAAACGACCAATGGAAACAAGGCAATCACAAACATGGCCTTTAATCGTCCATCATAAGCGTTATAGCCCTTATTGATATAATATACCGGGAACCATCCCCCGCCTATACTGCCCACCATGGTCAGGCTGTAGAGCACTACAAGCGGCAGAATAATTTCTGTACCTGTCATCCCGTACTGGTCTTTCAGGTAAGCGGGCAGCCAAAACAAGAAGAACCACCAAACGCCATCTGTCAGGAATTTGCCAATTGAAAAAGCCCAGGTTTGTTTGTATTTGAAAAGACTTGACCATTTCACTTTTTGGTTGCTTGTAGCTGACTGCTGGGCAACCTCTGTAGCATCGGCATCAAGGATATATTCTCTTTCTGCTTGTCCCATTTTCTTTTGAAGATGGGGAGCATCGTAGTACATGAACCAAAAAATCAACCACAAGAAACCGATTGCACCAATCACAATAAATGCCATTTGCCATCCATAGTTGGTGGCAATCCAGGGCACACTGAGCGGAGCAAGAATGGCTCCAATATTGGTTCCTGAGTTAAAAATTCCGGTGGCAAAAGACCTTTCTTTTTTAGGGAAATATTCAGCGGTCACCTTGATGGCTGCAGGAAAATTTCCTGCTTCTCCTATGGCCAATACAGCCCTTGAAAAAATGAAACCCACAACGGAAACAGGAACTGCTGCCAATCCTATCCAACCCAATGATGAAATCAATACTTCTCCGATAGGGATGGCCAATGCATGCACAATGGCACCAATAGACCACAAGATGATGGCCCAAGCATATCCTTTTTTGGTACCCAGTTTATCAATGATTCTTCCTGCAAAGAGGAGACAAACGGCATAGGTAAATTGAAACGCAGAAGCAATGTTGGCATACTGGCTGTTGGTCCAGCCAAACTCATCTTCCAGCATGGGCTTCAGCAAACTGAGCACTTGCCTGTCTAAATAATTGATTGTAGTAGCAAAGAAAAGCAATGAACAAATGGTCCACCTGTAGCCTCCTGGTTTGGTTGTTGATGACATAATCGTTGGGTTGTTGTCAGTTATGGTTTCCAATTAAAATAATTGACATTGTTGTTATAACAGATGTCCTGTACCATCTTTCCGAGCCATTCAATGTCATTGGGCAGTTCACCCTCTTCCACTTCTGTGCCAATCAGATCACACAGTATTCTTCTGAAATACTCATGTCTTGGGAAAGATAAGAAACTTCTTGAATCTGTGAGCATTCCCACAAAACGACTTAAGAGTCCCATGTTGCTAAGGGCATTCAATTGTTTGATGATGCCATCTTTTTGGTCAAGGAACCACCAGCCAGAACCAAACTGAATCTTGCCGGCAACACTGCCATCATTAAAATTACCGACCATGGTGGCCAGCACCTCATTGTCTGCGGGATTCAGGTTGTAAAGGATGGTCTTGGTCAGCTTATCCCTAGTATCCAGTCCGTTCAAGAATGTAGACAGGGCCTTGCCCTGATCAAAGGTGCCGATCGAGTCCCAGCCTGTATCAGGGCCCAGCTGGTTCAGCATCCTGGTATTGTTGTTCCTGAGTGCGCCAAGATGGAACTGCTGCACCCAGCCTTTTTCGTGGTCCCACTCTGCAAAATGCACCAGCATGGCAGACTTGAACTGTCGCTGGCATTTGAGACAGAGTGTTTCACCTTTGAGTAAGCGCTCAAAAATGATGATGATTTCTTCTGCCGTATGGTCATCTGCATAGATCTCTTCCAATCCATGGTCTGATACCCTGCAACCCATTTGGGCAAAGAAATCATGCCGGCGTTTGAGGGCCATCAGATAATCTTCAAACCTGTTTACCTGCATGCCCGCAGCCACTTCCACTTTCCTGACATACTGTAGAAACGTTTCGGTATTGCCCACATTCATGGCCATGTCTGGCCTGAAAGCAGGTACCATCTTGATGTCTGCCCCTTCTTCCTGCATGGCCTTGTGGTATTCCAGAGAATCAACAGGATCATCGGTGGTGCACACCAGTTTTACTTTCATTTTCCGGAGCAGGTTTCTGACAGAAAACTCCTGGGTCTGCAAGAGGGCGCTGCAATGCTCGTAAACAGCCTTTGCGTTTGCTGGGCTCAATTGCTCGGTTACATTGAAGTAGCGTTGCAGTTCCATGTGCGTCCAATGGTACAAAGGATTGCGCATGGTATAGGGAACAGTGGCCGCCCATTGTTCAAATTTTTCAAGGTCAGGTTTGTCGCCCGTGCAATAACTTTCATGAATGCCGTTGGTGCGCATGGCCCTCCATTTGTAATGGTCACCATGGAGCCAGACTTCTGCGATATTGTTGAAAATCCTATCTTCTGCAATATCCTTGGGGGAAAGGTGACAATGATAATCGATGATGGGCATATCAGCCGCATAATCGTGGAACAAGCGCTTTGCTGTTGTTGTTTTAAGGAGAAAATCCTTGTCAAGAAAATCTTTCATTTAGTTCAGTTTCTGATAATGGGTTATGTCAGTTGATGGATGGTTTTAAAGATGCCGTTGGTTTGGATGGAGGCAGTCATTTCAAGGACCTTATCCAGGAATCCGGGGATGGCCGTCAGGTCTTGCCCCCAGGTTTCCGTGTCGGATAGCACATTGCTTAAAGACGTTGCGAGCCCATCGCTGTTCACCAAATTCATTTGCACAAGATACGCACTAAAACCAATTAACATCTTGAGCGGCAGTAGTCCTGTCTTCTCTTGTGTTGCAATAATCAAGGGCAGGCAACGAATTTTCATTTTCAGGGTGAACTGCGCGGAGATGCTTACCCATTTGTGTTCCAAAAAAGGATTGGAAAACCTGTCGAGCACTGCCTTTCCAAATGCATTGGCTTCTGCAGGACTGATCTTATCTCCTGTAATGGCAGAAGCGATTTCTTCCAACGCCAATTGACTGATGAAGGATTGGATGGCTTCATTGTTCATGGAATCTTTTACAAACTCCATTCCAGCAAGGATGGACACACCACAACTGAACGTATGGGAGGCATTGAGCATGCGCAGTTTCAATTCCTTGAATTTTTGAATGGAGGGAACCACAATACATCCCTTTTCTTCATTGCTAAATCCAAGGGCATCAATGACCCTTTGATCGGTAGACTCAATGGCCCAAAGACCGAAGGGCTCGGCCATGATCATCAGTGCATCGGAAAAGCCAAGCTCGGCTTCTGTAGCCGCTTGATCAGCTGCGGAGAGCTTGCCGGGAACAATGCGATCCACCAGGGTATTGCAAATGGGATTGGCCTGATTCAGCCAATGGCTGAAAGCCGCACCCAACTGGTTATGCATGGCAAGGCGGTTCAAAATATCGGCCAGTTTTGTTCCGTTTGCTTCAATCAATTCTGCGGGGACGATGACCAAGCCCTTTGAAACATCCCCGTTGAAATGGACAAATCTTGAATGAAGAATGGCCAACAATTTTCCAGGGAAAGAAGTTGGAACACCATCAAATATATTTTCCTCCGTGTATACAATGCCAACTTCTGTTGTGTTGGATGTTACAACGGAAAGATCATCAGCCTTGGCAAATTCAAGTATAGCTGCCCAGTCTTCTGTGGCAGATAGCACCCTGCTGATGGATGCATTGACATAAGCCTGGTTAACCAAATGACCATTGTCGATACCCTTTACGCAAAGTGTATACAGTCCATCCTGATCAGCAAAATCATCGGTTGTTCCCTGCTGGGTAGACTTCACCACAACCACACGTCCCCGGAATTTTCCCGCCCGGTTGGCTTCACTGATGTACTGGTCGGGCAATCCCCTCAACAGTACACCCGTTCCGAATTGCAACACTTTTTCCGGATAGCTGAGTTGTTCTTCAGTAGGGAGAATCAGCTTGTCTACCCCATCAATCTCTTGTAACATACTGCGCGTCAATTTCATCATTCTTCCGTTTTTTTAGGGTTCCATTTTTCTCCGAAAACCCATTCAATGGTAATATTTTTTTGGGTGATGCCTGCTGGCAGGTTGTCACGGAACCATGCAAAATCATTTCCGTCCTTCTTGTGACATCCAGCATAATAAATCCTTCTTCCCCATTGTATTGTATTGGTAGTGGGTACCAGGTAAATGTCCTGATCCTTCATGTTGGCACCAAAGCTGCAATCGATCAGGTAAAACTGTGCGTCCTTGTGGTAGCGACCCAATGAAAACCCATCATAACCGATAAACTTACAATGCTTGAACACCGTTTTGGAATCCTCATGTTTGGAACCGTCATGCCAGATGGCAGCTGGCCCTGTAAGGGTGATGAAGGTGCAATTCTCTGCCCATGCCCATCCCCTTGGGCAATAAAAATCAACGCCGCCTTCCATGATACAGTCCTTGAAATACCAGAGGCCGATGTCAACCTCCCAGGGGCTGACCGTGTCTCCACCAAAGGCCCTGAAATGACAATCAATGGCACTGAGGCGCGTAGCGCCGTTCATGGCGCGAAGGGCCATCTGGTGGCCATCCTTGCGCAATACCCGCTGTTTGTTGGCAGTGGTATCTGAGGCGCAGGTAATGGTTGTTGGTTTGAAATCAAATCCAAAACTGTTGGTTATAGTAAGGTGCTTGAGGGTAATGTCTGTTGCGCCAATGTTCATGGTGGCCACACCCCAATCATCAGGATGCTCACAGCGCCATTCATCCCGGGCAATGGAAGCTAGGATGATTGTGTTGCCCCTGTCTTCGCCCTCGAGGGTAACATGGGCCCTTTGGATGTATAATTTTTCTTTGTAGGTGCCCTTCCTGATGAAAATGATAACAGGTTCATTTCCTTTTGATGGAAGGCTGTTCAATGCGGCTTGAATGGTTGTGAACTGGCCTTTCCCATCTTGTGAAACAATGATCCTTTCAGGGTTGGCCTGAGCAGCAAAAGCGGTGATTATACAACACAAGATCATTAAACATTTCTGCATAGACCCTTTATTTTGCTTGTTTCAAGAGCCAGTCCACCAACGCCAATGCTGCTGGATAGTTTTGAAAATCAGATGGCAGCCTGCGGCCATCAAGGTATTCATTGTAGATCCAGGGATCGCCCAATACAAAAACCTTACCCTTGCCCATGCTGGAAATGGCCATGATGTTGGCCCCATTTTTGGTAGCAATGGCTTTTGCAGGAGGAGCCAATTTGAGCGTGCTCAATTCCTTGATGAAAAGTTTTTTGCTGCTGCCAAAAATCGGTGAATCATCCGGTGTGATGACAGCGCCCATTTCAAACTGATCTTTGAGTACCGGGTTGAAAAAATCCTCATTGAATTCGATTCCAAACAGCTTGGGAAGGATGTTGAATTTCTTTATTTCATTGTTAGACGAGTCGTTGCCCAGAATGACCAAAACACCACCGCCATTGACCCAGTTTTTGATGGCTGTTGCATCTTCGAGGTTCATGTAATTGGGCTTGGTTGTTTCCTTTTGGGTATCAGGATCAACCATGATAAAGACACTGGCATCCTTCAATACTTCAGCAGTGGGCCTTGCAGAAGACAGAACGGTGGTTGCACCATGCTGCTGAAACAACTTGCCAAACATGGAATAACCACCATTGTCGCGCTCATCCCAAACATAATGCCATTTTACCTCAGTACCTGTGGCGTCCTTTCTCCACTCGTTGTTGAAATAATTGTCGAGGTATACTTTCTTTCCTTTTGCGTTGTTCCTGGTTGCCCCATATTCCATCTCTGCAGCACAGAGGATGAATGCTCCCATTCCTTTTGGATCATTGGTGATGACCGGCTCAGACATATAGTAAGCGAAGCTGCCATCACGGTATGGGTTTCCGCCAAGACCAGAAACGGTAACAGTTCCCCTCAGGTGAATGCCTCCTGCTGAGTCGAGTACAAAATGATCTTTGATGCCTGTGTATGCACGCTCTGCCACCGCATGGTATTTTTCAGCCACATAGCCCAGCCTGCTTGCCTTTGCCAGTGTATAGGTAAGCATGCTGGAACCAGAAGATTCCGGATAATTCGGTTTTTGGTCTTTTCGGTCAACGATATCATACCACAGGCCTGTGGCAGGATCCTGCACTTTTGTAACTGCAGCAGCGAAGCGATCCAAAATGGATATCAATTCTTTTCTTCCGGCATGGTTGGCAGGAAAATAATCCAACACATCCACCAGTGCCATCCCAAACCAACCCAGGCTTCTTCCCCAGAAATGGGGTGAAGTTCCGGTGGTCTTGTTGGCCCATTTTTGTTGGCGGCTTTCATCCCACCCATGGTACAACAATCCGGTTTTGGGATCCCTGGCATATTTTTCCATCAAACGAAACTGCAGGACGATGTCATCAAAGGCCTTGTCTTCATGAAAAAATTTTGCATATTCTGCCATGAATGGTTGACCCATGTAAAGGCCATCCAGCCACATTTGTGTGGGGTAGATTTTTTTGTGCCAGAATCCTCCTTCCTTTGTGCGGGGATGCGTGAGGAGTTGTTCACGGAGCATTTGTGCGGCCTTCCTGTATTTCTCCTTTCCGGTAACCTGATGGAGCATCAACAACACTTTCCCGTTGTTGACATGATCGATGTTGTATTCGTCCTTTTTATAGCCTTTGATGGAACCATTCTCTCCTACATAGTAGTCCATAGACTTTTGGATATAATTGAACCAGGTCCTGTCTCCAGTGGCATTCCATACATCATCCATGCCTTTGAGGATTACACCCTGATCATAGCGCCATTTGGGTTGTTTGTCACCAGCAATCATGAATGAATCAGGCCACATGCGCATGGCTGTTTGAGACAGCGATTGACTGAGCGGCTTGCTGTGAAAAGCATTGGCACGTAACCCGGTTGTGATAACGCCAGTGCTTTGCTGCACCTTGATGGTGGAATTGGTATCCTTTAACTTCAGGTCTATATTGGACAAGGTTATGCCATTGGCCTCCTGGATTTCAATTCCCTTGTTGGCACTGAAGGCCATGTCTTTCAGGTGAATATTGGAGATCTGCATTTCTGGTAGCCCGCGTATGAAAATTGCTTTTTCTGCCCCATCACAATAGACCCTGCTGATCTTGAAATTTTTGAAAGATGGTGTGGTGATGTCCAGGGGTTTTCTTTCAATGACAGGCATGTCTTGTTTTTCACCAAAGACAGGCACGGGGTCTTTTGACATATAGTACATATCAAAAAGAATGGCCTCTCCGGGAATATCTTTCATCACGATATCGCTGATGTTGATGTTCTCTACAACGCCGCCACGACCGCGGGTTGTTTTAAACCGAAGGCCAATATCTGTTCCGATGAAACTGCAATTCTTGACATCAATGTTCCTTACCCCACCACTCATCTCACTGCCAATGACGAATCCTCCGTGGGCTGAATACACAGTGCAGCCGCGGATGGTAACATTCTGGGTGGGCATCCCTCTTTGTCTTCCTGCCTCATCCCTTCCACTCTTCATGCAAAGGGCATCATCACCCACATCAAAAATGGAGTTTTCAATCAATACATTGTTGCAACTCTCCACATCAATACCGTCGCCATTTTGGGCGAACCAGGGATTTTTCACTTTGATGTCGCGGACGATCAAATTATCGCACATCAAGGGATGAAGGCACCATGCTGCAGAGTTCTGGAAGGTTACGCCTTCCCACAATATATTTTTACATTCAGTAAATACAATCATGTTGGGCCGCAAAAAATCCTTGACCGACTGGTAGTATGCCGCTGTCTTTTCTGGTGAGATTACGCCTGGGTTCTTTTCATTGTTCCCTTTGAAATTGGAAGCGGAGGGATACCATGTTTTCTTGTCTTCACCGAGGATTCCTCCACCGGCCAATAATTTTTTCCACTGTCCCTCTGTAAGTTTTTCCTTCTTAACTTGGCGCCAAACGCCACCATTGCCATCAATGATTCCTTTGCCTGTGATTGCTACATTGGTTGCTCCAGTTGCTGAAATGGGCGACTGGTTGCGCATCTGCTTCAGCCCTTCCCAATTGCCTTGCACGAGTGTATACTGGTTGAAATCTGGTGAGAACAAAAGGATGGCACCTTGCTGCACATGCAGGTTGATATTGCTTTTGAGGACAATGGGGCCCGTGAGCCAAAGCCCTTTGGGAACAAGCACAACACCACCACCTTTCTTTTGCAATGCATTGATGGCATTGTTGATGGCCATGGTATTGAGTGTCAATCCATCTGGAACGGCACCAAATGCTGCAATGGAAGCCGTGTCTTTTTTGAACACAGGCACCTGGTTTTTGACAGCATTGTACTGTGCTGAAACAGCTGTGTATACAAGGGTTGCAGCAAAAAGCAACATGTTGTACTTGGATAAAATCTTTTTCATTGTCTGTTATTTTTTCTTTGGTTCAGGCACCCAGGGGCCCAATATGTTTTCGATGGTATATTTTTTGAGTGCTTCTTTAGAGAGCTGACTGATCCACTTTGCCCTCGTTGAAACTGAAGCCCCTGGCCCCATGCTCATGTACTCGGCATACCTGGCGGTGGCTTCATTGGATGGGTTCTTCCAGTTGTTCCATCCTTCTGGCACAATATGCTTGTCCATCCAGCAACGAATATAGGTTACGCTGGCCGTGGGGCTCCAGGGCCTTCCCAGTGAAACCTTGCTGATACCTTCTGCAGCGGTCAGGGTGCAATCAAAGAATACAAAGCCATAGGGAATGATGACATTGGTGGAGGCTGCTGTAACATGTGAATCTTTCTTGCTGTGCAGTTGACAGTTGATGAATACTGCTGTAGCCGCACCAAAAATAAAATCAGTGGAGCCCTCAATATAACAGTCCCTGAAATAATGTTTTACGCCACTGCCACTCAGGAAAAGCACGTCCTGGTTGCCCAGCATGTTGCAGTTGATGAACGATGCCCTGTTGCCTTCAACCCTGAGGGCAACACCCTGTCCAGCAGTGAATCCTGCACTATTCTCAAAACTAATGTTCTCTGCTTTGAAATCGTCCCCATAAACAAAAACAGAGGCACAGGTCCAGGTATTCAGTGTATCGCCATTGGGCTTGCGGGTGCCCGCATGGTTGTCAAAAGAAATGATGGTATTGACCTTGTCTTCGCCGATCAGATGAATCTTGCTTTTTCTTGCGTCCACCACAACCACTTCGCGGTAAATCCCTTTTTTTACAAATACTTCGACAGGATTGTTGTTGCCTTCCTTGATGGCATCCAGCGCCATTTGAACAGACCTGAAATCGCCGGATCCATCCTGTGCAACAACCCATCTTTGCTGCGCATGTCCTGTAAGCAAGAGTAAAAATATGGCAGATAGCAAAGAAAGTATCCTCTTCCTCATCATGGTTTTTTGGCAGTGATGTATGGGATCAGATCAGGAATGGTGCTACGGATTTCTTTGAGCACCAGCTGTGCAATCAGCCTGGCACCCAACTCATTGAAATGTGTATTATCATCCTTTCCATCCGGATAATTGGGATGTTCTCCTGGTTTCAACTTACAGAAAAGTAATTTGGAATTTTCTACACCAAATTGCTGATAGAGCTGCATGCTTTGGGCATCAAGGTCAATAAAAAGCAGTTTTTCTTCTTCCGCTACTTTACGGACCAAGGCGGAGTATTCCTGGTGGGTCTGTTCAATCTTTCCTGTCGCATCAAATTTTCTTCTCGCCACAGGAGTCATCAAAACAGGAATCATTTTCTTTTCTCTTGCATCGCCTGTGTATTTCTTGAGGTTACTGGTAAATTCTTCCGGGGTGGTATAGGTATTTACTTTTGATTTTACCTCATCATTGTGACCGAACTGAATGAAGACATAATCGCCTGCTGTGGCCTCGTCCATGATCTGCTTCCAGAGCCCCTCTGCAATGAAGGTCTTGGTGCTTCTGCCATTCTTTGCTTTGTTGATAACCGTCAGGTGCTCATTCCAGAAATGAATGAAAGGCATTCCCCAACCTGTTTCCGGAAAATTTTTCTCCAACTTGATGCTCATCGTGGAATCTCCAGCCAGGAATATTTTTATTTTTTTCTGGTCTGGGGCAAATGAAGTCAACAGCAGTATGATACAAACAGTAATGATTTTTTTCATTTCACCAAACTGTTTAAATATACTTCAATATTGGTGAAAAAGGGATGTAATTTAACTTTTGCTGCATCGTATGCATCATTTGGGTTCAAGCCATTCTTGCGTTCCCAGTCATCCGGTATTCCGTCTGCGTCCTGGTCTGGCAGACTGGCGGCAGCCTTCAACACAGGCCAGGCCCCTTTTGATTGTTCGTAAGTGGTTCCATGCGGAAATCCACCCTGGACATCAATGATTTTCCCTTTCCCGTTTAGCATTTCCTTGATGATCCTGTCATCAACAGCGTCACGCTGCAGGGAAGCGCCAACCCTTTTAATGATAGACTGATAGGCCAGATCAGCATCTTCTTGGGGAAGACCAATCACTGCATGTGGCTGCTTGATGTAAACACCTGGGCCTGGTATTGCAGTAACACCCATCATGTTGTCGCGGTTGACCACTCTATTCCCTTCTATCATGTTACCGGCAACAAAATACTGACCATAAGGCAAAACATCTGTTTTGGATGGATCCAGGAAATTACTGGCAGCCGAGGGTTTGGTGGATGGGCCGGGTTTGAAATAATTGTTGACAATATTGTATTTCCCAAACTCTCCGCCATAGATGGCCTTGTTTTGCCAGTTGTATACAACATTGTTCTGAAAATCCACCAATTCCTCTTTGGCACCCAAACGGGCACCATTGAACCTTGGGTTTCTGCTGATGCAATGGGCAAAAAGATTGTGGTGGGCTGAAAGATGCGCACCACCCCAAATGCCGCCATAGCCATGGTTTTCCCAATCCTTGTCGCCGGTCTCAAAATGATAGGAGTAGTTCAATGGCTCTGCAATTACATTCCATTGTAAAGTAGTACTGTCGCCACCATATACAGACATCACCTCATCTGTGCTCCAGCTCATGCTGCAATGATCAATGATGAGTTGGTTGTTTTTTGATCCTGAAAGCGCATCGTCTCCACCACTTCCATCGACCATCCCTTTCTGTGATTGGTACTTGTCGCCCATCCTAAAACGCATGTAACGCAGAATGATTTGGTCTCCTTTGAGCCGAACAGGGTGGTCTGCAATGCAAATGCCATCACCTGGGGCTGACTGCCCGGCAATGGTTACATTTCCTTCAATCTGCAAAGGAGATTCCAGGTGGATGGTACCTGCAACAGCAAAAACAATGATTCTCCTTGATTTTTGCTGGGCTGCTTCCCTGAAACTGCCCGGACCGGCATCATTGAGGTTGGATACCACGAGTGTCTTTCCCCCACGACCGCCAACTGCATACTTGCCAAACCCTTCCGCGCCGGGGAAAGCAATGGGTCGCTCGTTTTGGGCAAAAGAGTCCTTGCCAAAAAAAAGGCTTGAGAGAAGCAACAATAAAATGGGGTAATTTGATTTTGTCATGGAAATAAAAAACAGGTGGTCAATCAATGACCACCTGTATGTTGTAAATGAATTAATAACCTGGATTTTGCTTCAACTTGCCCTGGTAGGAGGTGATGGTTGCCTGATCAAATGGAAACAGTTCACTTTTGCCTGGAACAAAAAATGATGCCATGCCTTCCCACAGCTGCTTGCTATCAATCTGTGCAGTTGTCAACTGCTGTGCCCAATCGGTCCTGGTCCATCCTGTTGCAGGATTGGGGATCTGTGTTGCTCTCCAGAATGGTTGTGCAGTTGGCGCTGTATTGGTGCCGGCAAAATACTGTATTTCTTCTCCATTGTTTCTCCAGTAAACGTACTGAGGAACCCTGTCATAGGGTGCTCTCCGGTCTCGAATCAATTGTATGTTGGCACGGGCCTCGGCAATTTTTGTGGTGAGGAGGTTCCAGCGGAGCAGGTCAAATTTCCTGATGCCCTCATGCCCAAACTCCAAAAACCTTTCATTCACAATGGCATTGAAAAATCCAGCCTTGGTTGTTGGTGTTGTTCCAATCAACCCAACATTTCCACTGAATGCCCTCCTTCTTACTTCCTCATAGGCTGTAATGGCCTGTGGTGTAGGAGCACCACTGATCTCATTGACCGCTTCAGCATACATCAACAGTATATCAGAAAAGCGTATCAATGACCAATTGTATCCAATGTTGAGGACTGTTCCTGGAAGCAAAGGATTTCTCCAATCGCGGCGATACTTTCCTGTATTCAATTCTCCAAGCCTGCGCTGGCTCTTGATGTTGGTGGCAGAAGTTACCTGATAATGTGTAATGGTAACATCCCTGCGGGTATCTACAGAATCGAATGCATAAAAATAATTGGGCAAGATCACAATACCACCACCACCTGCACCAAAGCGGGAGGCATTGCTCAGGTTGGGTCCGTCATAGTTGCCCATCCTGCTATCACTATTACCATTGCCTCCACCGGCACCTACTTCAAAAATGATTTCTCCAAATGGATCATAGGTGAATGAAGTGACTTTTCTCCATACATCCGAATAGCTTGGATTCAGGGTATGCTGATCCCTTCTGGCCATCAGCTCTTCACATTCCTGTTTTGTTATCTGATAATATTTTAGAAAATCTCCTGTTCTTTCCATCCTGGCATTGGAACGAAGGGAGAAACCTCCCCTTGCCAGTGCAATCCTGGCCCTCAAAGCCATTGCTGCTGCTTTTGTAACCCTTTCGTTGCGTGGCCCCGCTTCAGTTCTCCATGGGAGCAGATTTTTTGCAGTAGCAAGATCAGCAAGGATGAGATCGTAGGTAGAATCCCTGTTGGCCTGAGGAATAAAGAGCTCAGGCTGCTTGTATGCTGGAATCATCGGCGCTGGAACATCTCCCCAGTTGCGGATCAATTCCATGTAGAACTGTGCACGCAACGTGAGGGCTTCTCCATGCAATCTTCTCAACTCCCTTTTTTCTGCATCTGTACCTGAGGTGTATTGCTTCATCAAGGGAATCTGTTCAATACAAAGATTTGCCTTTTCAATGCCCCGGTACAATTGCCTGAAGGGATTGGTGATTTCTGAATTTGTCAACAAAAGCTGATAGCGGCCTACGCCCCTTCTGCCATTGTCAATGTTTCCACTTACAATAGCCTCATCGGTATCATAAGGATAATACATGCTGATGCGGATGCCATAACCATTGTCTCCCTGCAACTCATCATATACGCCTACCAAGGCATTGAAGGCATTGGAGGGATCAGAGAAGGCATCAGGGATACTGTATTGTGATACCGGGGCTACCTCAGTATATTTTTTACAGGATTGCAGAATCAATATCGAGCAGGTCAGCAAAAGCAACCCGGAACGAAAGAGTAGATTGTTCGATTTCATATGTTGCACATTAAATAGATTAGAAAGAAAGGTTCAAGCCAAATACCCAGGTTCTGGAACGTGGATATGCAGCAAAGTCAACACCAGGAGTCAAAGGATCGCTCCTTCTTGCCGTTACGTCAGGATCATACCCTGAATAACCGGTAAGTGTGGCAAGGTTATTGACCGTTCCGAAAAAGCGAAGACTTGAAATCTTGTGCCTTTGAGAGATGGTTTTAGGAAGTGTATAGCCCAACGTGAGGTTGTTGATCCGAAGATAACTTCCGTCTTCAACAGCCCAAGAATGCAACCACCAACGCTGCACCCGCACCGGTGACCAGATTTTTGCATTGGCATTCAGCGCAGTAAGGGCTGCAGGATCTTTCACCACCTGGCCCTGGTCATTGACATTGGTAAACCTGTCTTTCATGATATCCAACATGTTCAAATTAGAGAATGCACCATCAGTCCACTCCAGCTTGTTGGCATTGTAGATATCATTACCTACTACAAAATTCACAAAAACACTCATGTCAAAGTTTTTGTAATTGAACTGGTTGTTCCATCCTCCGGTAAACTTTGCATTGGCATTACCGATGATGGTACGGTCTCCATCAGGAGTAATTACACCATCTTTGTTGAGGTCTTTCCATTTCAACATGCCGGGCTGTGGTGTTCCATACACACCATTGAAGGCAATGCCGGGCTTGATGGTATAGGCTTGTGTAGTGGCATTGTAATTGAAATCATTCACACCATAGAATCCATCGGTTACAAAACCATACATTTGGCCAGTTGATTCACCCACTTTAACGATATAATCATCTACTCCATCACTTCCCTGCCATCCTGAAGTTCTGGTGATTTGTGAAACACCACCAAGGCTTTCCACCCTGTTTTGGTTGAAGGAGATGTTGAAATTAGAAGTCCAACTGAAATTTTTATTTTCAATGGGTGTGGCATTCAGTTGAATCTCAACGCCCCTGTTGGATGTGGCCCCAATATTCTGGATCTGCTGGGTGTATCCCGTGGTTGGAGGGATTTGAACTGCCAGCAACAAGTCATTCGCAGAATTCTTATACGCATCCACAGTCAGTTGAACGCGGTTGTTGAAAAATGCAAGATCCAATCCAAAGTTGCGGGTAACATTCTGCTCCCATTTCAAACCAGGATTGGCCAAGGCTGTTGGCGCAAAACCAGGAAGGATGGAGTGATTGAATGCATATTGTCCGGTTACCCCATACAGCTGCAAATAAAGCAAATTGTCAATCCTGTTGTTTCCTACGATACCGTATCCAAAACGAAGCTTGGCATCTGAAAGCCACTTCACATCATCAAGAAATTTTTCGCGGGACAACCTCCAGGCCAAAGAACCAGAAGGGAAAACCAGTGTTCCGTTTTCAGTACTGAACTTGGAAGACCTGTCCGCCCTCAGGTTGGCAGTTGCCAGGTACTTGTCATCATAGGCATAAGTGGCCCTGGTAAACAGAGAGAAAATCCTGCTGGGGGGCTGGATAAATGAAGTGGGAAGCGGCTGCGCGGAACCTGTTGGGGCTGATCCCAATCCCATGTTGGCCAGTGCTTTTCGGGCTGAGATATCAGCAGGGAAAAACCTTGTTTCAACAGTGTTTTGGTTTGAACGCTGATCAACCATTTCCTCACCCGCCAGGATAGAGAAATCATGATGCTTTTTGAAGTTGTTCAATGTATACTGAAGCGTATTGGTATTGCTGATGGTACTGTTGAATTGTGAACCAACGGAAGCTACAGGAAGTGATGCAGCGTTCCTTGCAGTTGAGGTGATCTTGCTGTAAAACAAGTCTGTTCCAACCCTTCCATTATCGTAACCGACAGTAGACCTGAATACAAGGTTCTTCACCAGGTTGACGTTCATGTAGGCATTCAGATAGGTTGCAGCAGTGGACTGCTTCCTGTATTCTGACTGTGTAAGGATGACCGGGTTGATGGCTCCTGAAGAGGCAAGAAAATAAGCCTCATCAAAATCATCAATACCACCATTTGGAGTTGGAATTTCGAAAGGCCTGTAATTGATGGTATGCCTTAACCTGTTGGTTGAACGGGAGCCACTGTTGGTTGTTCCGGCACCCCTGATTTTTTGGTCTAAATACCTGAAACTGAAACCGGCCTTCACCTTATCAGATATCTTATGGTCCAATTTGAAGTTCACGAGATTCCGGTCAAATCCTGATTCCAATTGAACGCCATCTTCACGGTTGGCTGTCAGACTGAGGTTAAAACTGGTGGACTGGTTTCCGCCACTGAGTGAAGCATTGTGGTTTTGAAACCTGGCATTGCGTCCAAATACAAGATCCTGCCAGCTCACAGGACTGATGTTCTTGTACACATTCAAGGTGTCCCAGGTTGTTCCAAAAGTGCCTGCAAAACTTGAGCTGTCTGCGATCGAACCACGGCTCCTTTCATATTGCCACCTTACAAAATCATACGGCGATAAAACGTTCATGAACTGAGGCACTTCCCTGTAACCGTAAGATCCATTGTAGGAAGCCTGCGTTTTGCCGGGCCGTCCAGACTTTGTGGTGATCATGACTACGCCATTGGCTGCACGGGCACCGTAAATGGCCGTGGTAGATGCATCCTTCAACACATCAATGTTGGCAATGTCCTGAGGGGCAATTACAGCAAGTGCATTTTCAACCTGTACTCCATCGACAATATACAAAGGTGAATTGTCCTGGGTGATGGAACCACCTCCCCTTACCCGAATAAGAATATCCGCTCCTGGCGCACCTTCAGAAGAGGTTACTTGCACCCCCGCCAGGCGGCCCTGCAAGGCTTCAGCAGCTGAAGACAATGGAACGTCCTTGATTTGTTTTGCACTTACAGATGATACTGATCCCGTCAGGTCTTTTCTTTTGATGCTGTTGTATCCAACCACCACAACATCTTCCAGTGTGCCTTCCGTTTTTTCAAGCGATACACTCACCGTAGCACCAGCAGTTGTTACCAAAGTATACGTCTTATACCCTACATAAGTAAACACTAGTATAGGTTTTCCTGTAGCAGGCGCCGGCACGGTGAATGCGCCGTTCTTGTCGGTTTGAAAGCCTTTGGCATTACCCCTGACCTGAATGGTGACCCCTTCCAAGGGGTTCCCATTTTCTCCGGTTACCTTACCCTGAACAGACTTCCCTTGCGAGAACCCGGAAATGGTGGTGAACAGGAACATTAAAAAGATGACAGTTTTTCTCATATGTGCTTGATTTGAATGATTGGGCTTGATTGTATCAAGATACAATTCTATGTTGTTTTTTTACCTATTACAGACCCATTCAATAATTTATTTACGCAATCGTTCCCGGTAATTACATCATAACCCCTGCGACCCGGAATTTTACCCCCTTAGATCAGAAATCAGCAAAAAATCACCAACTACCCTATCTTTATGACATGAAGTTTGAAGCGGTAACCATCAAACATATCGCAATGGAACTGGGGCTGTCTACCTCAACAGTTTCCCGTGCACTGAGAGACAGCCATGAAATCAGCCAGGCCACCAAGAAAATAGTCCTGGATCATGCGCAAAAAGTGGGTTTTAAACCCAACAGAATCGCCCAAAGTTTAAAAGAGCGGAAAAGTCTTTCCATCGGTGTAATTGTTTGTGAGATAGCCAACAGTTTTTTTTCTCAGGTAATCAATGGCATTGACTCCGTGGCCTACGAACATGGGTACAATGTCATCATCGCCCAAAGCATGGAATCTGCTGAGCGTGAATTGATGAACCTTGAATACCTTACTTCTTCTTCCATTGATGGATTGATTATATCTGTGTCGACAGAAACAAAGAATTTTTCTTACCTGAAGAAATTGCATGAAAGGGGTTTGCCTATTGTATTTGTAGACAGGGTAATTGATGATATTGAGACCCACAAGGTGATTGCAGACAATTACAGGGGGGCATACAAGGCTACAAAACACCTGATTGAAAGAGGGTACAAGAAAATTGGTATTCTATCCAACAACAGCGGACTATCCATATCCCAGGAAAGGCTTGAGGGGTATAGGGATGCCCTGAAGGATGCCAATATCCCTTTGAGGGAAAACATGATTGCCTACTGTGACCATGGTGGCATGATTTACAGTGAGATTGAATCAGCCATGAAGATGCTGCTTAAACAGCGTGTAAAGCCAGATGCCATTTTTGCCGGCTCAGACAAGATTACCACCGGATGTCTGCGTTTCATGAAACAGAAAAACATCCGCACACCGCAAGATCTCGCCTTGATTGGATTCTCCAATACAGATCTGACTGAACTCCTCAACCCACCGCTTTCCGTTATCAAACAACCCGCATTTGAGATGGGACAAGCGTCTGCATCCCTATTGCTATCACTGATCGAAAGCAAGAAACCGCAAAATAAATTTGAAACAAGGATTCAATCTACAGAATTATTGATCAGAAAATCAACCTGATCAAAGTGATGCCCTTGGTGTTAAGCGAAAAGAAACTTCGCTTTTTGTTTTGATGCCCGTCTTGACAATATTGGCCGCTTCAATTCCCATCGCTTCAAAATCCGTAGAAATGGTTGTGATGCCGTTGAGGATGATTTTTTTAAGCGGTGTTTCGTTGTAGGAGATCACACCAATCTCCTTTCCAATCTTCAGTTTTGAAACAATGATTTTTTCTATCAGCGTTACCAGGTCGTCATCCATCAGGTTGATATAGACTTCTCCTTTCGCAAGCTTTTCGCGCTTGATGTTGTGAACGACGGTGTAATTGAAAGCAAATTCTTTACAGAATGAAATGAACCCTTTGACGATCTCTTCCGGATAATAACTGTTCTCAGGAAAAATAAGTTTGATGGTCTTGTATTTTTTCAACTTGTTCAGTGCCTGCACCAGCGCCCCATGTATATCTTTTTCAAAGTTTTCATACACAGCGCTGACGTCACCTGTAACGCCGGGAATTACTTTGCCCAGCAGGATCAACTTGTTCTTGTCAATTTGGTTGATGATCTGTGGGGCCTTTGCTTCTCCCTCCACAAAATGCGGAATGATGACATAATAATTGTATTCAGCAACAGAGTTGTTGAGGAGCTTCCTGAACAAGGCCAAATCATTGTTGTAGATATAAAAGTCTACCGTTACACTGTTTCCAAGGGTTTTGACAAATGCATCGTAAATGATCTTTTTGTGTGGGCTCAGTTTATTGAACATCAGAAAGACCCTGGCTGTTCTGTTTACATCAACACTGCTAATAAAATATCCTTTGCCTGGAACAGAACCAATAACGCCTTGGGTCTTCAGGTGTTTGTAACCCTTCTCTGCGGTATCCCGGCAAATTTCAAAATGAAAACTCAACTCATTGATGGAAGGAAGAACATCCCCTACGCTCAACTTGCCATCTTCAATGGCTTTGGTGATGCAGTTGGCGAGTTGCTGGTACTTGGGCGTAACAGAAAATTCATCAAAGTAGATTAACTTAAAAAAAAGGGAGGTCTTCATTTGTAATGGAAAAATCGTTCGGTAAAATTATTATTTATTTTTTTGCATTGAGGCTTTCCATTTCAAGCGCGGCAAGCATAAAAGGACCAATGGCCTTGAAATCATCGCTCCGGATGGGTTCACTCATGTAATACGCATACGTGCCATTGCGGTTGAGAGAACCACCCAGACCGCCTACAGCAACAGTCTTGGTAAAATGTGTACGGCCCTCTCCATCTTTAACCACAAACTCTTTGAGCAGGCCAGCATATCCCTTTTGTACCGTCGTTCGATACGCAAGACTGATATACCCTTTGTTGACAGACCTAGCCAAAGCATATACAAACATGGCACTGGCAGAAGACTCCAAATAGTTTTTTTCTGCACCAGCCTTATCTGTTATCTGCCACCAAACGCCAGAAGATTTGTCCTGCGCCTTTACAATGGGAATGGTAAGCCTGTTCAGGATTTCCAACATTTTTTTTCTTTCAGGATGATTGGCATCCATCACATCCAAGACTTCCACCAAAGCAACATGGTACCAGCCCATGGCCCGGCTCCAAAAAGATTGTGACAATCCTGTTTGCTTGTCTGCCCAAAATTGTTGCCTGCTTTCGTCCCAACCATGGTAGATAAGGCCCGTTTTAGGGTCTCGGGCCTTTTGTTCCATCAACACAAACTCATGTACGATATCTGCATATGCATCTTTGCTGCCAAATCGTTTTGTATACTCTGCATAATAAGGCTCAATCATGTAAAGCCCATCAAGCCACATTTGTGCTGGATACTTGAGCTTGTGCCAGAAACCGCCAGCCCTGTTTCGGGGCTGCCAATCAATTTGCTTTCGCAATAAATCCGCGGCCTTCTTGTATTTGGGATCCTGGTATGCATCATACAACCGAAGCACCAACCTTCCGGAAAGGATATGGTCTGCATTGTAATCGGTCAAATCATAGGTCCGGATGTTCCCCTCCGCCGTCACAAAATGATCAACAATTTTTTTTACATATTTGATGTAGACTGAGTCTCCGGTTTTTTCCCACAATCCCCACATGCCCATCATGGTTACACCAATTTCATAATTCCAGTTGGCAGGACGCACACTGCCTTTTGTTACCATCGAATCAGGATAAAGGTGAAAAACCGTTGAAGCCATATTAATGGCATCTGCCCGTTGAGAGAAGGCATTGCTTGCAGAAAGAAAGAGAAGGAATAAGAAATAACTGATTCTTTTCATGATTCATTTATTTTATCAAAGGCAACCACACGGTCATGTCTGTTTTGCCGCGGTTGGCCCAGGCATAATAAGGGATGAGTCTTGCACTGATTGGTTTTTTGAGGGTATTGATTTCACGGTAGAGTTGTCCTTGCCATGGTTCGTTGTTGACCAACAGCAGGTTGGTTTTTAGTGTCTTGATCTTGCTGTTTCCAATGACCATATCTTCTACTACAAAACTGGCATTGGATGAAATGGCACAATCAAATACGCCAGCCCCCTTCAGATCAGGAGACTCCAGACAATAGACGAGTGGACCTCTTTTTACGGTGGCCTGATTCCTTGATTCTTCCACCAGTGGATTGGATTCAATCATCGTTACTGGCATGGAAAGATCCAAAACAATCAAATCGTTTTTGTTCCATTTTCTGCTGAGTTTCACGTAACCGTTTTCAGTGGCTTGGGGTTTGAATTTGATGCCGTTGACAACAATAGAAAATTGCTTGCACCAGGATGGGATGCGCAAATGCATGTTCATGCCTGAAGGATAATCAAGCACCTTGATGTTGACGCGACCCGCCCAGGGATAATCCGTCTGCTGTTCAATCAAAATTGATTGTCCATTGTCCAGTTTTGTTTTGAGGGTATTGCCGGAATACATGTTTACAAAAAGTTCATTTCCCTGCATGGTATACTGGTAATGTTGCACTTCGGCAATTGTTCTTACCGTATTGGGCGGACAACAATTTGATTTGCTGATATAGGGTTGACGACCACCTTCCCAACGCATGTGGTAGGGAAAATGGGAAGAGGATGCAAGGGGGTTGGTATAAAAATAATCCCGTCCTTCCAAGCCAACACCGCTCAACACACTGTTGTAAAGCGACAACTCCAATACATCAATATATTTTGACTGCCCGGTGAGCAAAAACATTCGCCAGTTCCACAATACATTGCCAATATTGGCGCAGGTTTCGTTGTAGGCCGTGAGGTTGGGCAATTGAAAATCACGACCATAAGACTGGTGTACTTTTTGCACCGTATCCGGCTTGTAAGAAGTACCATCAACCGAGACCCCGTCATATAGTGCGCCACATCCACCGGTGACATACAATTTGGTATTGGTCACGTTGTCCCAAAGGGCATCCAGTGCGGCTTTCAACTGGGGATCTCCCGTTTCTGCATATACATCTGCCGCGCCTGCAAACAGGTAGTTGGCGCGCACTGCATGTCCTGCTACCTTCTTCATTTCCCGGAAAGGGGCGCGGTCGCTGTTGTCATCAGTTCCTTCAACAGTACCTCGGATGGTGATGAGGTAGTCGGCGAGTTTGAGGTATTTTTTTTCTCCGGTGGTCCTGTACAATTCTGTCAGCCCCATATAATGGGAAGGACAGATGGCATTGCGGGCCTGTACAGCGGAAGCTTTTGCATAAAAGCCAATCAAAAAATCAGCTGCTTTTATTGCGATGTCCAATAAGTTTTTTTTGCCAGTTGAGCTGTTATGAATGCAAGCCGCCGTCATCAGGTGACCAAAATTGTAAGCCTCAAAACTGAGCACATCATCAAACATCATCGACTTACCGGACTGCTTTTCTTCAATGATATTTTTTGTGTACACATATCCGTCAGGCCGTTGTGCTTTTGCAATGACTGCAATGGCATCGTCCATCAACCTGTCTATGTTCGGATCTTTTGTTGCCGCGTACAGCGCTGCAGCGGCTTCCAAGGTTTTGTAAAAATCTCCATCGTGGAAAGAAGGCCCTCTGAACCGGCCTGCTTCCATGCCGGCAGCCACCTTAAAATTCTTGAATGCATAACAGATGGTATCACTGGTATAGGTCTGCCAAAGTTGAGGAAACATCATGTCCCTGCAAACAGAAAAGCGTTCTTTCCAGAAACCTGCAGTCCAGGAAACATCATTGATGCCCATGGTTTGCATGGCAGCAAAAGGACTTTGACTGGTGTTCACCAATCCCCGTTGTGCATGGGTGAAAAGGGCAAATGCTATTGATAGAACAAGAATTCCTGATTTTTTTTTCATCATGGTTGATTATTGGCGTTGACCCATCATTGAAATATTGATTTCATGTAAGCGGCGTTTGAGCCAAAATTCTTTTTGACATTGTTGGGTTCTTTTGCGTCTCGGGATCTTTCCAGGACCAACCAGCCAGACCATCCCATCCTGTCCAAGGTTTGCTTCACCTTTCCCATGTCCAAGCGGGTATTTTCTTTCAGGAGTACCCCATCATCATCGGTGCAATGGATCTGGATGATATTTTTGCTTCCCAATATTTTCAGCTCCTTGCATAAATCCCTTCCATTTTTCAGTGGATTCGAAAAATTGAAATAGCTTTTGATGGCATCACTGCCCACTTTCTTCAACAGTTTTTTTTCAGCACGGGCATCCAGGGCCGTTTCTATTCCAATCACAACACCTGCTTCTTCCGCCATCTTGCCCACTAGTTTGAGTCGGCTGACCACAGCATCCATCAACTCCGGATGCTTGATCAAATCACACTGCACGCCCATGGGCAGGAAACCTACTTTAACATTCATCAGCTTCATGGTTCGGATACAATCTTCAATGGATTCAACAAATGCTTCGCGCCCGCAAAATGATTGGGCATAATATCCAGACATGGACAGCGAACAGAAACTGATATTGAAATTTTTCGCCTGCTGAATAAAGATTGACCTAATGGAATCATTGAGGAGCTGGTTATCGAAGGTGGGACGATTGCCCAGCCCACCCATGTCAAGTTCCAATCCCTGCACGCCCACCTGGCTGGCCAGTTGAATGGCGCCGAGTTTCTGGCGCTTCAACATCATGAGGTCCACCGCTGCTATGTTGTAGCGCTGTTGGGCACTTGATTTTTTCATCCCTGCAGCGCAGGAAAATATCAGCAGAAAAAGAATCAATATTTTTTTATGTTGCTTCATCATTTGCTGAGATAAGAATTGATCAATGCTTCGATGCGTGGCCATCCCATCAATGCCTGAGCAGGCAATTGTTTGCCATCAGGTCCAAAAGCCTTCATGGTTTCATCTTTCTCAATGGCAACAGCCTGTTCCATGATCTTACCATCCTTGTCTTTCATTGCATCCACATCCAATTTAAAATGCTTGGCAACAAATGCATACATGGCCTGGCGTTTTGAAGGACCATAATCATGTCCTTCCAATGCAAGATGATGGTTCTGCACTGTTGCACCCGGATAAAAATCATAGACCTTTTTTAAAAAAGGAAATTCCAGTTCGGGAACATCCTTGGTCCAATCTTTACCATCCGAAATCACCAGCTGAGGACGTGGTGCAGCCATGGCAGCAATTTCCACATTGTTGGTTCCACCACCACAAAGATGAACACCCATGCCACTTTCGCAAGGGCATCCCCCGCTGTGGTAAGAAGACATCATGACCACAGGAATACTGATGGTGATGCGCTTGTCGATGGCCGCTGTGAGCATGGTCTGGCTCCCTCCACCGGAAGCACCGGTGATGCCAACACGGTTGGCATCCACCATCGGCAAGGATAGTACGTAATCAATCAATCGTTGTGTATTGTAAATCTGTAAAGTATTCACCAAACTTTTGCGGTGTGCAGCAGGATCCACTTGCAACAGCGACTCACCATCCCATCCGAAAAGATCATAACTGACAGACATCACGCCCATTCTGGCCAGTGATGCTGCCCGGTACTGGCAATCTTCCCTGTACCTGCCCCGTTGGAAATGTCCATCAGGATGAAAAACCACAGGCAATTTCCCTTTGGCATTCAACGGCATGTAGATGGAGCCGTTGATGAAAACACCCGGCAGGGTTTCCAATGCAAAATCCTGTACGGTATACCCATCATGGGTTCTGGTCTTGGTCAGGATGGGTTTTGATGCTGATTGCTTGGGCAGTTTATCCAATCCCAGGGTAGCGACGATGCAGCCATGCAGGGAATCTTTTCTGAGTTCCCAACTGGATTTGTTGTTGTATCCTGCAGCAATGGATTTCAATTGTGCCAGACCTTCGGAAGGTGTTTTCAGGTGATATTGAAAAGCCTGCAGCTTGTATTTTCCTTCAGCCTCTTTGGTGAAACTGATGTCTTGGGAAGACAATACATTGGCCAGGGTCTGTTCCAGTACTGCCGTGTAGCGCCATTGTGCATAGGTGACCTGTTTGTCTTTCACGAGTTCTAAAGGATAACGGATGTTAACCTTGAACCTGGCTTGGATGTCATTCAACACGTCTACAAGTGATTTCTTAAACTGGTCATCGGCAGTATTTTTTGCAGCCACAGGCAAGGCATCTGGTGAGCTTGGCCACTTGCCATTGAGGATCATTCCTGTTTGCAATTGTGATGGATCAATCTTTACATATTTGATGCCCTCCCTTCTCCAAGTATACACGATGTGCACCATGCCATCAGCAGATTGAATGATGGATGGATAGGAATACTGGCTGATCGGGGAATCCTCCAACACCAAAGCGGCAGACCATTTTATTCCATCTTTGGAGATGGCCAAGTTCAATGGAGTCCTGGGTCCTTTGCCATTCTTGATGGAATCGTGTGCAACCACATGATTGTACACCAAGAGTTGCATGCCATCAGAAAGTGTAACTGCATCAGCTCCTGAATTGTTGTTGGGCATGGAAGAAAGCGAAACCGTTGACCAGGTTTTTCCATTGTCTGAAGACCATGCCTCGGCCAATGCCCTTTGTTGGGTCCTGGCCAGCAATTGCAAGCGCCCATCGGCATGCTTGAGAATAGAAGGTTGAATGGCTTTGATGCCCTTGTCTGCCAGCAAATCAGTTCCTCTTGTCCATGTTGTGCCCATGTCTGAGGAGAACTCCATGTGGAGGTTCCATCCCTTGCTTCCTTCGGTACTGGATGCTGCTATTAATATTCCATTGTTCAGCAAGACAGGTTTGTTTTTAACAGGCCCTAAACAATCAGCAGG
Source organism: Chitinophagaceae bacterium (assembly GCA_044373365.1). Classification (GTDB taxonomy): domain Bacteria; phylum Bacteroidota; class Bacteroidia; order Chitinophagales; family Chitinophagaceae; genus Pollutibacter. The sequence goes on along the minus strand of JBIPNK010000010.1, from coordinate 33,028 downwards.
CAATGCGATTGCATTCGACCAGGTTTTTCCATGGTCTTTTGAACGCTTCATCCACCCTTTCCATTCTGCAACATTAGGACCAACTTTGTAAAACAACAAGAGATCACCTTGGGGAACCTGGTACAATACAGGATTCCAGCAGGCATGCCGCAAGCTGTCATTGATGATGCCATTGGCAATGGAAATGGGAGCTGACCATTTTCCATTGTTAGACAGTTTACTCATCCATACTTCCACATCAGGATTGCGTTCCTTGGTTCCACCAAACCATGCCACCACAAGGCCTTCCGGGGTTTCAGCAATTGTGGCAGCATGAGATTCAGGGAACGGCATTTTAGCGGCAATAAACTCATCCGCTACAATGCCAGACTTCCAGAAGGGTTGTGCATTGCCAATGACCACAGACAACAGCAATCCTGTTGTAAACAAAATGTTTTTCAGCTTTCCGGATTGTATCATCGCATCTTTTTTTGTTATGTTATTGCGCATTGCTAAAGTTGAAATAGAGGGTGATGTTGATGGACCTGCCAGGCTCTTTTTCGTAATCGTAAAAAATATTCTTGCTGCCCATGGGGCCTGTGGTTTCATTGCGTTGTGTCTTTGATCCGATGCTGCTGATGCCGCGCATGAAGGAGATATCACCTGCAGGAAACAGCGGTTCATAGTTGTGCCACTGGTCCGTTTTCCAGGCGGGGGTAAACAATCGCAAGAACATGTCTTCGTTTTCTGTTGCAACCGTAAACCTGTTGGCTGCAGTAGTAAAAACGCCATGATAAAATCCTGCATGGTACCCTTTGAACTCGGGATAGTTCCATGGCGCTTCTCCTGTCTCTGAGTCGTTGTATGGCTTATGCCACTCACCAAAGCTGTTTCCTTTCATGCGGTTTTTCCAAACACGGTAGGGACCATATCCCGTATAGTTTACAGCGCGCATGTCAGTTGCAGGCAATGTAAAATTGATGCCGGAAAAATTGGTGGAATAAGCAGAAGGAAAATAATCCACCTTGAGGCAAATCCAGCCAGAAGGATAGATGGTCCATTTCATGGTATTGAAATTATTTTTCCGGTTGAAGGTGGATTGAATTTCAACCAACGAATCCTTTTGCACCAAGGTAAAATTTCCAAAATTATTGATGCCTTCTTCAAGGACAGGTCCATTGCCAAAAGGAATTTTTCCGAAAGCATTTTGGATGTTGCTGATGATACCCGTGCGGCGGTTGATGTCAAACACAAGGTCTTTTAGCTTGAGGCTCCAGACATCAGGCTTTTCTACCACATTGATCTTTTCGATACCAGCAGTTTTCACCACGCGTTTCACCATGTTTGCCGGAGAAACAATTGGATAACTCCAGGTAAACAACTCATTTCCCTGCTGATCAATGGCGGTGAGGTACAATGCGTCATATTGCATCCAATTGACAGGAAGTGAGAGTTGCAAAAATCCTTTCTGACCTGGAGCAAGATCAGGGAAAAATGAAGTCTCACCCCTTCTGTCTTCCTGATAATCCTTCCCCAAATATTTCAATGACCATCTGTACTGACAGTTCTTGAGGTTGGTAAAATGATACCTGTTTTCAATGTCAAAACGGCCGTCAAATCCTTCAACAATCTCTCTCCTTTTTATTTTGACAGGACTCCAGATTTCCTTGATCGCAAAAAAGCTTCCTTCTTTTTCAAGATGAGGGCCCAGGATGCCATCTGCCGCCCGGTGTTTGTCCGTGTCCAGGCTGTCATTCCTGTCTTTTCTCACCACTGCCTGGTCTGCATAATCCCAGAGAAAACCACCAGCCTGCAAAGGCTCACTCCACATGTATTCCCAGTAATCTTCCAAACCCGCCCCATGTCCACCATCGAACTGACCATGCAAAAATTCTGTTGGCATCACGATCTCCCTCCCCTTATCATAATTGCCAATGCCATAACCAAACTCACGGTAATGCTGGGTTTCAATGCCATTGAACAATTGCCAGGCATGGACTACAGCGCGTTGTTGAACATCATATTTTCCAAAAAGCGGATCCAGATCAAGGTTGTGACCACCTTCGTTGCCATTCACCCAAAGCACAATCGAAGGGTGGTTTACATCATGGTCAATCATCTCCTTCAACAGCTTTGTACCGGTTGGGGTATCATACTGTCCATGCCATCCTGCCAGTTCATCCAGTACAAACAATCCCATCGAATCACAGGCATCAAGAAAATGATCATCTGGTGGATAGTGAGACATCCGCACCGCGTTCATGTTCATCGCCTTCATCATGCGCACATCTTCAATACTGATTTGCTTGCTGGTGGTTCTCCCTGTTTCAGGTCTGAAACAGTGCCGGTTCACTCCCTTGAATTTGATCTTTTGCCCATTCACATAAATGCCATCCCGTTGCCTTACTTCCACCGTTCTGAAACCAATTTGCTTTTTGACCTGGTGCATCACTTTGCCATCCTTGGTCAGAGAAAAAAGAGCTGTATACAAAGTCGGTTGTTCCGGATTCCATGGAACTACACCGCTGAAGAGATGACGCAGGTCTGCACTACCAGCAGCATCAACATCTACATTATTTACCATGCCCAGGCTGGTATTTTTTTGATCAAAAATTTCAACCGATACCGCCGTGTTGGGAGAAGCTTGCACGGTTGCCTTAAAACTTCCATCGGCCTTTGCATCCATGGCAACATGGCTGATGTGCAGAGCAGGACTGAGTTTCAGGTATACCGGACGAAAGATGCCACCAAAGATCCAGTAATCACCCTTGCGTTCTGCTGCATTGACTGAGCTGTTTTCAGAGTGTTTGGAAACCTCCACTTCCAATGCGTTCACCTTCCCAAACTTCACCAGTGCACTCACATCATACTGGAATGCATAGAAAGCCCCCTGGTGAACAGCCCCTGCCGTTTTTCCATTGATTTTCACCAATGCATCCGTCATCACGCCTCCAAATACGAGATCAATTTTTTTTCCCTTCCAGGTATTGGGCGCCATAAAATCATGCCGATAAATTCCCTTCTCTTTCCCTTTCACACTATCCTTTGCAAATCCATAATCATATTTACCAAAACCCTGCAACTCCCAGCAGGAGGGCACTTCGATCTCTGACCATTTGCCTGCATTCATTCCGCCTGTGCAAAAAAACTTCCAGGTTCTGGTATCGTCACTTCCTGTTCCAGACAAAAAAACCTTTTCAGATTCTTGTGCAGAAAGGCCAAGACAGAAGAAAAATAAAAAACACGATATGGAAATTTTCAACCAGTTCATTTAGTTGGCTACAGATTTAAATGAAAGCAAATGAAACACTGCCTCGCGGCATGAAAGATCAGCGCCAGGCAAATCATAATCCTGATCAGTGGGTGTATCTGCATTGGGAAATCTTCTTACCGAACCAGTCCTGAAAATGATGCGCTCAATATTGGAGACAGGAGCAAACATCAGATTGGGTGATAATTTCTTGCCATTGACCGAAGTGGTATAAAATCTGTTGGAGGCATCAAACTCAACTGAGATATGGATTGGCTGGCCTGCCTGGTATTGAACAAGCTGCTTGTTCCTGTAGCCGGCCTTCGTGATGAGGTTGCCAAGAGAATCCAGCGTTAAGCGGATGGCAGGAGTTCCTTTTCCATCCGCAAATTCAATGTCGAGTTGTCCATGGCTTGACTGTTCAGGAACAATGGTAAATGCTACAGTTGACTTGGTTGCGGCATGAATAACCCTTTCTCCATAGGCCTCATCAAAAGGATCCTTGTCCCGCAAGGCCAATGTTCTCTGGCCATTGTAATGGCTGATGCCAACAGGTGTCCATTGACCACTGTTGGTATTCCATTGATCCAATTCTTTGCCCGGGGGCATAATATCAAAACTGTCATTAATTGGACCTGAGGAAATGTCTTTCACCGGCACAGGAATTTTTGATACCCAGATGTCTTCCTTGTTCATGCTGTACGTCACCCACATGTTGCCATCTTTGGGCTGACCATTGCCCTCCTCAATTCCCCTGACGTATTGGGGGCCATACGATTTATACGCACCGCCATACCGCATGGCAGTAATCACTCCATTCACCAACAACAAACGATTATAAACCAAGCCGTTGTCGCTGACAGACAGGGCCAGCGGCCACCTGAATTCAGAAGGGTTGTAGACCGTTGCAAATTTTCCATCACTTGTTTTTTGGCCCCAGATCTTGGCATTGCTGTTGACGAATCCAGGAGCCCGAAGCGGGCCGTATTGCCAGCTCAAGCCATTGTCTTTGCTGATGGAAGTAAGGGCATGTTTCCACAAGCCCACAACATGTCCATTGTTGAGGCGATAATAACTGAATGCCTTTACATCTTTTTTAAGCGGTATCAACGGATCATTGCGATCAGCCTCTTCCACCCATTGCTGCATCATCAATGGATTACCAAGGAGTTCATTGCAGGCTGTAACAAAACCCTTGTCTTTGCTGGATGCAAAAAAGGGAAAAGCCGATTTCGCAGTATCCCATGAATTGTTGTACCGGATAAAATATACCGGACCCAATGTTCCATCCTTGTAAATTTCACGCACCACACGGCCTATACCTTTGCCATCGTTGGGATCATCGCCTTTGCCCATCACAATACCATAATAGGCCAATGTCAACAGCCTGTTGGAAGATGAAACAAAAAATCCCATGCGCTGGTGCATGACCGCATCAAGGTCCTTCGCTATTTCTGGTCTTCCTTTTTTTTGAACGCCATCAGGAATGCGATAGATGGGAAAGCTGATCATTGGATCAGACCAATGCATGCCATCATCAGAGGTCTGCATCATGGACCTACCGGGAGGCATGTGCTCACCAACTGGATTTGCCAGGTATTGCAGGTAAAATTTCTTGTTCCAATAGCACAACATGGGTGCATGATTATACGTCCAGTTGATGCCGGCAGCAGCGGCAGCAGTGTTCCTGTTGGCCCTGAATACCTGCACATTGTGCACACCAATGACAGGACGCAACTGACCATGGTGGTAATCAATGTTCACCTTCTCTGCACCAACATAACGAACCGTATCTTGAGCCTTGGTCAACACTGCAGAGAAAATAAAACAGTATATAATCAGTATCCTCATTGTGAAGTGTATTTCAGAAGACGACGGATCGTCTTCCCGTTTGTTTGAACAATGGTTCCATGCTTGTGTCCTTCAGGAATACGGATAGAAGATCAGGAGCAGCAAAGGATTTGAAATCTTGTGTAGAAACAGCCTGGTAAGATTTATCTTGGTAGGCATCAAAATAAATCAACCAATCCTCTCCTGCTTTCACTACCGAAGGACCTTCTGTAAACTTATCGGAGAACTTTGCGGATACATTGGTCCAGGGCCCAATAGGAGATTTTCCAAAAGCTATTTTCAAGTTCCGCTCAGGTCTGGTATTGTCTTTCAACACCAATACAAAATCATTTTTTGCCCTTCTTACTATCACGGCATCAATCACACTGAAACCTGGATCCATAAAAAGTTTAGATGGTGTGAATTGGTTGAAATCCTTTGTGGTGGTATAATACAGGCGGTGGTTGTTGCTGTCGGCTTCAATGCCTTTGTCAAACCTGCCAGGAATACAACTGGCCCAAACAATGATGTAGCGCGAGGAATCCTGATCATAGAACAATTCAGGTGCCCATACATTGACCGTTGTTGGTTCATGCTGCATGACAGGAATGAGTTGCTGTGGGGTCCAATGGATAAGGTCTTTGGAAGTGGCATAGCCAAACCCCTTGTCCCCTTGCCAGCTGCTGGTCCAGACCAGGTGAAAACTGTCATCCGCCCCCTTTACAATGGAAGGATCACGCATGACCTGCTGTTTGCCAACGCCTGGTACAAGGAATATCGTATCAAGCCTGTTCCATTGCCGGGCATCCTTGCTATAGAGCAACCTCAGCCCTTCGTTTGCCGGTTCGCGAAAAGAGGTAAAAACATACCAGGATTGCGAACAGGCCGACAGGAAAAGGATGGAAACAATCAATATGTATTTTACTGACATGATTTCTTGTTGATCATTTACTGCTCACCCAAATGATGGCAGGCCATGTTGTGGGTTTGAATTGTTTTTTTATTCCTCCTTCAATACCATTGACCGTACTGACAACCTTGCCCGTTCGGGGATCAATTGATTGAATGTTGCAGGGCGATTTGAAACCCGTCAAATCCAGCTCCAGCTCATGCTGGCCCTCAGCGTAAAGAATGAGGTCCTTGATACCCGCCAGCATTTTCTTTTCTTTTACTGGAATGGTATTGACAACCGCTTTTAAGAAACTGGTATCTGTTTCTTTGGGAAGCACAGGTAAAGATCCACCCGCTATCAATACTGCCCAACCGAATTGGGGATAACCGTCTGCAGAGTAGATAACCGATTTGTCATGGGCCATGCGGTATTCATTCACTGCACGGTATACCTGCTCAAAAGAGGAACGAACAGGCTTCAACAACCGGGCATGCTGCCGGGGAGCGAGGTGCTGTCCGCCCTTTGGTGCATAGGCTTTTCCATCCTGTTGATAGTGCCAATAGCGGATATCTATGATGTCAACATTGGCAGCGCGTTGACCGTTTTTCAAAACGGAATCTTGCACATCTTTGGTTGTACTTAACGATACCAGTGGATTGTAGCGGTTCTTTTTTGTCCAGGCATCAATGGCATCGATCCAGAAGTTCACAAAATGCAAGGGACCCGTGTATTCAGCACCGATGGATTGGATGACATTCCTGTTCAACTTAAAATTATCCAGGCATTTGTTGATGTAGGAAAGATGCAATTGCTTTCTTGCTTCATTGGAGACATCATAGAACTGCTCGTCCATGAAAATTCTTTTGTCGCCAGCATAGGGCACGGGCTCTGGGAATCCTGTGTTGTTGATGTTGTTGGCAGTTCTCCAGGGAAAGTCTGCATAATGGGCCCCGGCTTCGATGATATTGTGTTGAAAATAGTTTTGATGGATGAGGAGCAAGGATTGTTTACTGGCCATTGTTGCAAACTGAGCAAGCCTATCCCAATACCATTTGTTGTATTGGGCGAGATCATATTTACTCAATCCATCCCAGGACAATCCCTTACCAGTTCTGGCAAAAGGAAGTTCATAAAAAGGTGGCCATACTTCGCCATCCATTCTTCTGATGCGCTCATGGTCATCGCGCCTGCGGTCATACCACAATCCATAATTATGGTCCAGCACAGCCGTGTTGGACTGTTTCATTTCGGCAACAACCTCTTCCAAATAATCTGTCAACCCTTTGCCATACCTGCCGGGAACATACCTTGTGATGTGCGGCTTTGCTTTAACAAGGTCTTGGGGAGAAACACCGCCATTCCACCAGGGCACTTCCATCCTTCCACCGATGATGAGTTGACCATTGTTGTTAAGCCAGCCATTGGTGATCTGGATCTTGGAGGACATTTGTTCCTGCTCTTTCACAGGTTTGTATACAAATTGGATGGCCTGTCTTTGATCATAGACCAGGGGTTTTATTTGCTTGATGGAGTCGATCCACGCAATCAACTGTAATGGCGCTTTACTGGCTTGTTGGGTGAGCATGGCTGCTGCTTCAACAGATGGGCTGCTGGAAGCTTCGGATTCCTTTGGAAGCAACATGGCACGCTTGGATATGTCCTTGCCCAACCGCATGGAGAGTTGTGCATAAAAAAGACTTCTGGGATTGATGTGCTCGTTTGAACTCTCCCAATAACCATTGCCAGCAAATTGCGCCCAATTGCCAAAGGCATGGTTATTGGCCCCTGGTGGCGCATAGCAATCAATCCTGGCTGCGGCACATTGCCAGAATACACTATTGGCGGCAGACCAACCGGCACCATTGCCATCCTGCCCACGATCCCCCATCCTCAATGCATTTCCATCCACAGTTACATTGTCAAACAAGACCCCGCTGGCCCAGCTGTCGATTGTTCCACTGAATGAATAAGGAAGGCTGGAATGGCATTGCACAAAGGCATTCGGACCTGGAGCACAAAAGCCCACAGAGAAGTCATGGTACCCATTCTCTGCATAACAACGTTGGAATAGTGTTTGCTGACCCGCGGTGGTGAATGAATACCTGCGTTGGCCACCGATTTCAGCAACAGGTTCTTTGGAAATGCAATCTTCCACTGTTATTCTTCTTGCAGTGGATTGAACTGCTACTGCAGCACCGGCAAAATATTTAAAGTTGATGCGCCTCACCCATCCATCTTCCATGTTTTCCATGTTGATGGCATTCCAGCAATGGTCCTCATCTTTGGGATTGCCAGCTGCGTATGCAGAGACCATGGTAAGGTTTTCAACTCCAGCATTATTGATGCGTCCTTTCCATGCATATTTGCTGATAAAGGCTCCACCAAAACTGCTGTCGATGGCTGTCGTTAAGGCATGATCAATGGTAATTTTGTTGCCATCAATGGCCGTGATTTTTCTTTCAAAAAAAATATCGCGTTCTCCTGGTTTCCATCCAGTGGCTGTGACCCCTCCACCAAAATGATCCGCACCCAATAACTTGATCCACGCCAATGTAGAAGGTCTCCTGATGGTCACTTCATCTCCCACAGAAAAACCTTCGGTCTGTTTGATGGTAAACTGGGTGGAGCCAACGCCAACATAGGCATCCATGATCATGGTTTCAGCGGCAGACAGCTTGTTGTTGACGCCCTTGATGTTGATCAGTGGCTCCCTATCAATGCCTTCTCCAACAAGGACTGTTCCATTGCTTCCAGCCAATACCACACCAGAGGAATGCACACGAATGCTTTTCTTGAGGTGATAGGTTCCAGCCTGCAAGAGTACCGTTCCACGAAAACCATTTTTATCCAATGGCAGGTTTGAAACAGCATCAATTGCTGCTTGAATTGATGAGGCATCATCCTGCTTGACTGGAGAGAGCAAGAACTTTACTTGAGGAGACCCGATCTCCAGTTCTGAGGCTTTATATCCTGCAAAGGAAAAATCAATGACACGGTTTCCCAATGCGTCCGGCGCATACCTGAGGTTGCCATTTTGAAATTGAACCGGACTGGGAGGTGGTATTTTTTTTTGTGCAAATGTTGAAGAGGCCATGCTGATCAACAACAAGATGGTCTGCAACCTCAAGAGGCAGAGACCATTCAGATGCTTTGTGCTTTTGATCAAACTTGGCATAAACGATCACTTCTTTTTAGGTTGCACTGGAGCAACTGTTGTAACATCCACCAAACTGTTGAGGAACTCTTCAATATTCGAATAGCCATCCTTATCCCTGTCTTTGACGGCATCGGTAGGATCCGAAGGATTAAGGCCATTTTTTCTCTCCCAGGCATCTGGCAGCCCATCCAGGTCTGCATCAGTGTGGGGCTGGCCTTTGTATTCGGGATATCCCCCTACCTGTGCAACTTCCGTAATGATACCTACCTTGTAGGAATCAATTGGCAATCGTCTGTGTTTGAACTGTGTTTCTGGCAATGTAACGTTAGGAAGATACTTAATTTTTCCAGTACTCACCTGCGTTACAATCCTGCTGTCTACAGCATCCCTCCTGGGCAAAATTGCTCCTGCATTGGACAGTACATATGACCTGGCATTACTGGCAGGCAAGATGGTCATGGGCGCCATTGGCAGCGGACTGTTCCATTTCATGTCATCTGTATACTTGTTGGTATTGGGAAAATCTTCTACCTGCACACCACCGTTCCAATTGTCTTTGGTGATCTCAGGAAATCCTTCCATGACATTCCCATTCACATAGGCCCTGCCAAAAACAAGGTATTTCAGTTTGCTTCTACCGCTTTCAGGCTTGAGGATGCGATGCCCCACTGATGAATTTTTAGGCGTTGCAGGGCCGGGTTGAAAATAGTTGTTGATGATGTTGTACTGCGCGCGATAATCACCCCCATCAATGGAACGGTGGACCCAGTTGAACACCACATTGTTGGCAAAATTAAAAATACCATTCCATCCAATGGAAGGATTGCGCCCGGCATTGTTGGCCCAAAGGCTTCGGATGAAAGAACAATTCTCACCACCCAAGGTACTTCCGAATGAATGGTTCCAGGTATCCAATGCCTCAGCAAAAATGGAATTCTGTATGGTGATGTTGACTGTTGGAAATTTATCCTCTGCTGCCTTTCCAGTGCTGTCATTGTACATGTGTCGGTACATGCTCATGTTCTCATCCAGGCCCCAGCTTGCAGACACATGATCAATCATGATATTGCCCACGGGATTACCGCCAATGGCATCATCCCTTCTTCCTACCCATGTTTCTCCTCTCCTGAAACGCATGAAACGGATCACCACATCATGGGTATTGATCCAGACACTTTCGCCGGCAACGCAAATGCCATCCCCGGGCGCTGATTGACCCGCAATGGTCACATACGGTGCTCTGATGATCAATGGGGTTTTCAACCTGATGATGCCTGCAACATTGAAAACAATAATGCGCGCACCACCTTGCTCACAGGCCCAGCGAAAACTACCAGGGCCATCATCTTCCAGATTGGTAACAACAATTACTTTTCCGCCACGCCCACCAAAACTGTACATTCCTCCACCCTCAGCGCCAGGAAAAGCAAGCAATGTTGATTGCGGAAGATCTGTAGGACGGGAGGCAAAATCTACATAGGGTTTCCCCTTCTTTGCTTCTTCCCTGATGATGGGCAAGGCCAATGCCCAGGCAGCATCAGAATGTTTGATGGCTGCACGCATCAACGAATCTGAGGACCGCTGTACATCTGAAGGAATCGTTGGATATTGGGCAAAAACATTTACCGACATCAAGCAAACCGTCAACAAAAGATTCAGTTTTTTCATTCCATTATTTTTATGCACACGCATACAAGTTAACTTATTAGAAATAAAAAAGAGAAAGCAGAAACTTTCTCTTTTTTAAAATTAAAATCAAAGTTCAGCAGAAAGCATTGAAGTCAAAACAATCATTTTTGAACCTTTACATCAATACTGATATTGCTTTGGGATTGAATGGCACCAAAATCATTGATGAAATTGATCTGGATGCAACCAAATTTCCCTGCTGCAGTTCTGAAGTACACCAAATTTCCTGGAGCCAATGCAGTAGCTGTTGTTGTTGCACCAGTAGCAAGGTTTGAAAGGCCTGCAGTCCTTAGTGAACCGCCAGAAGTCAGTGCACTGAAAGCAGGTGAAGTTGATTTTTTAAACACAGTTGCATTCCTTGTCCAGGTAGTAAGGACATGTGGAGCAAACTTGTTGGCACCCAAGGCATAAATGGTGTGCTTGGGAGCGCCCACAGTCGTGGTATCAAAGAAATAGCCGAAATCAATGAGTGCTGAATTTGTAGCACCCTGTACAAAGCTCAAGACATCACCTGTGGTTGAAACAAAAAATGATTTGTTTGTTTTCGCAACAGAATCTGGTACAGCCAAGGTTTTGAATGACCAGAAATTAAAATCAGGATTGATGGTTACCTTGATGGATTTATTGCCATCACCAATGAAAATACCTCTCTTGTTTCTGGCAAATACCCGGTAGGTATAATCGCCTGCAATACTGTCTGACCTGTATCTCTTGATGCCGGAAAAGGTCATTTTGTTTGCCCCGCTGACATTGAAGGTATCAATCCTTGCACCATTTTTTTGGATCTCAATGACCGCCATTTCTTCTGTACTCGAAGCAATGGTAAAATCAAGAATGATGCTGTCTTTTGGATTGATTGAAATGTTTCCGGTAAGGTTTTTCGGATTGCCAGTGTTGAAATTAACCGAAATACCAAAGCTATCTATGGGTGCCACTTTCTTCTCGCAACCCAATGTAAAAAGGGCTGCTGTTGCAAGGGTGAAAATTATATGTTTGAAACGTATCATTGTTTGCGTTTTTATTGATTGATCAATGAATTATTATTGCAATGGGTCAAAAGTTCCACCAGGCCATCCGATTGTCTGCTCCAGTACAAAACTTGATTGCCTGAAAAAGTTGGGTAATGGATAGAAGTAATACGTTGTTGGAATGCTGATGGGCTGGGTTGCATCAAGGTTTACGAAGGATGGGGTAAACATGGCTGCATACACCGCTGGATTATTAAGATTGGCGGTATCCCTGGGTTTGAACCCGGCAGGATAAATCCTGTCCAGGTAAATTTTGGTTGCATCAGTTCCTGTTCCAGCGAGATAAGGCAACTTTGGCGCCCATCTGATACCTTGCCTGGTTGTGCCAGACAACAAATGCAATCGCCTTGTTCTTCTGAGATCAAACACGCGCTTTCCTTCCATCGCAAACTCAACCATTCTCTCGTTCATGACCAGGTCACGCATCTGGGCCACTGTTGTAGCCAGGCCGAGTCCGAAATCCTGTGTACCAACAACGATACCTGCACGCTGGCGAATCAACCTGATCATATTTTTTGCTTCAACCATGCGCCCTGTTTCATTGGCACATTCAGCCAGGTTAATGATTACTTCAGCAAAACGCATTTCAATCCAATCCATTCCGCTTCCGCCACCTGAGTTACTGTTGTATTGGGTTTGTACAGCAGAAATGGCAGGATTACAGAGTTTTTTGCAATAGAATCCAGTCTGGGTAAGCCCGGCAGCTTCATCGAGCACACCCGTATAATTCCATTGCTTTCTGGCAACATTGTTGCTCAAAGGCCAAGATGATCCATTATAGGCAATGGATGCCTCAAAGCGGGGATCCCTGTTCAACCAGAACAGGTTTGCATTGTATCCTGAACCTGTAGCAGTTATCGGAAGACCATTGCTCATCGTGTATGCCTGCACCAGGTTCCATGTAGGCTGATTGGAACCGCCTCCAGCTAAACCAGTGGTTTCAGACCTTGGCCTTGTTACATATTCATTGTTGGTACCCCTTCCTGGGCTCACTGAAATGGCATCGTGTTTGCGCACGAGCATTACTTCCCTGTTGGCAGCTGACTCGTCGACAAAAATATTGGCATAATTGCTATAGAGGACATTGCCATTGGCCACGCATGTATCATAGGCTGCTTTGCATGCCGTGTACGCTTTTTCCCACCGGGTCACATCATTGGATGGGTTAAACTGTGGACTGGCCCAATACATCAATACTTTCCCTTTCAATGCAAAAGCAGCCCCCTTTGTGATTCTACCACTTTGTGAAGTTGGCCATGTTGCAGGAAGAAACATCCCCGCAGAATCAAGGTCTTTGGCAATTTGATCAATACATACACTTGTTTTTGATCTGGGAATGTTCAATTCATCATTTACAAGATCTTGTGCATTCAATACCAAGGGAACACCTCCATACAACCTTACCAGGTTAAAATAAACCATGGCGCGGAAGAAAAACAATTCTCCTTTTTTCACTCTCTTGTTTGCGTCAGACATATTGCCGCCATTGATCCCATCAATACCGACATTGCATCTCCTGATATCAAAATACCTGTTACCGGTAAGTGAGTTGGAAGCAGCAATATCTGTTACACTGTTATCTGTAAACTGACCATACAGGAATGAGGCATTTGAATTGTTCAATTCATCAGAGCTGTTGTGAATACCCCCTGGTGTTGGCCATCCTGGCATCATCAGGTCATAGCCCTTGTCAATGAATTGGGTAACTGCACCAACATCATTCCAGATATCGGAATTTATCCCGTTTTGATCTTCCAAATTGAAGAAATCTTTTTTACAACCACTGATGACCATTGTTACAAGAACAACAGAAAATAGGGTTTTTAGAACTGTTTGATATGATTTCATTTTCATGTGTTTATTTGTTAAACAGAAATTACAGGGTTGCATTTATGCCTAACGATATCGTCCTTAATGTTGGATAGTTTGCAAAATTGCTGGTATACTGATCCTTGTATTTGAGCGGGTTTGAGAGGCTCCAAAGATTGGTACCGGTGAAGAATGCTTTCATTTCCGGAATCCTCAGCTTGGTGGCTACCTTTGAAGGAATACTGTATGACAGGGTCATGTTGTTGATCCTGCTCTGTACGCCACTAACCACCCAGAAAGATGAGTTCTCCCTGGCAAGTGGTGCATCTGCCCTTGGAAATTTTGCATTTGTATTTTCTGGCGTCCAGTGGTCAACCCAGAAAGATGGTGCATTTTGGGTTGTGGTGGGTACTTTTCTTGCTTCAGAGTCATACGTATACTTTCCACCCAGTGCAAGGTTCAAGTTGGTGCTCAACTTGAAAGATTTGTAGGCCACTCCAAGTGAAATACCATAGGTAACAACCGGTGTTGTCCTTTCAAACATGGTGGTGATATCATTGTCATTGATTTGTCCATCGCCATTCACATCTTCAAAATCCAGGAAACCAACCTGGGGTTTGGCACCGCCAATCCTGTAGTTAGGATTTTTTGCAAGCAATGCATCTACATCACCTTGTGTTCTGAGAATGCCCTTGGAAATATAGCCATAGTTGCTGCTGTTGTATTTCCTCGGATCCCTGCCCACAAGAATCCCCAATTCATTGGTTCCGAATGTACCGAGGAAACTTGGATTATAATATGACTGCAGCAACATGCTGTTGGTAAAGCCAAAGTTTGCATCAACATTAAAGGTCCAGTCTTTTTTGATTCTTCCCCTGTAACCGACGGAGAATTCAGATCCCCAGCTGAGTTGCTTGCCATAGTTCACAACAGCTGCATTGGCTCCAAAGGTAGCAGGTACGGCTGCTGCATCCAGGCGATCAAACCCATCATATGTATAACGGTTCCAGAGATCAACCGTTATATTGATTTTGTTTCCCAAGGTTGTAAGATCAAAACCAACATTGATTGTTCGTGCCTTCTCCCATGAGATATTGGGGTTTGGATAAATATTGGGATCCAGTCCGTTGGTGGGAACTGTTCCAATCAATGCGCCAGTTGTCTGCGTAAACCTTGATTCCCAAAGCCTTGCATTCACCCTGTCTTCACCTACAACACCAAGGTTGGCCCTGATCTTCATCATATTGATGAACTTGACATTGTTCCTGAAGAATTTTTCTTCACTGACCACCCATCCCAAGCCCAAAGAAGGGAAAAGTCCCCAACGCTTGTCTGGTGCAAAATTGGAAGAGGCATCATACCTGGTAATGGCTTCGAGCAGATACTTACCGTCAAATGAATAATTCATCCTGCTGAGGAAAGAGCGTTTTACCCCCTGGGTGTATGCCGGATTCCTGATGACAGAAGATGCATTGCTGAATGCCCAGAATTGATCAATGCCTGCAATGGTCTGATCGTTTTTGTAAAAGAATACATTCTGGCTCTCAGATTCTGATTGGTCAAAGGCGGCCATGATATCAAAATCATGTTTTCCGGCTTTTAACCCGTATGATAAAGTGCTGATCAATTGATAGCTGCTGGAAGTAGTTGTGCTTTGTCCGAGCTGATCAGAATTGCTCACCCTAGAGGTGGGGGAAGCCGTTGGTGTCTCAGAATAGAGTTGAAGGTTTTGCCCTCGCCTCACAAAATTATACAGGGTAAAGGCTGGAAAATATTCTTTTGCATTGGCATTCCTGTTGAGGCTACCGTATTGAACCCTAGCCGTCAGTCCCTTGATGAAATTGGGTTTATACTCCAATGAAGCATTAACATTCAGGCCCTGAGAGTTGGAGAACTTGTAGTTTCCAGAATTTTCCAGCGCAACTGGATTGAATGCACCTGGAGGATTAGGACCAGCCCAGTTTACAGGCAACCCGTTAATGGTAAGGGGAACCCACTGAGGTGTAAGGAAAAGAGCACGAAGGGAAAGATCATCTGTCTCTTCGTTGGCACCTTTTAGCGTTCTGCGCTCATCACCAGAGAAGTCAGTACCCATGCTGATGTTGGCAGTAAGTCCATTGGCAACCTTGGCATTCATGCCAGAACGGATACCATATTTTTTGAGGTTGATGCCACCATAGTTA
This sequence comes from Chitinophagaceae bacterium, assembly GCA_044373365.1. Classification (GTDB taxonomy): domain Bacteria; phylum Bacteroidota; class Bacteroidia; order Chitinophagales; family Chitinophagaceae; genus Pollutibacter. The sequence goes on along the minus strand of JBIPNK010000010.1, from coordinate 17,211 downwards.
CCATCTTCCTGGTAATAGTTTCCACCCGCAAAGAAGGTCACTTTTTCAGTTCCTCCGCTCACGTTGATGGTATGGCGGGTTACATTGCCTGAATTCCACAGTTCGTCATACCAACTCTTGTAGGGCTTGGTTGCGAGAAAATCCAAATCGGCTTGTGAGAAACGGTTGGCCAATGGCGCATTGTTCAGTTCATATCCATTGTTCAACATTTTGGCATGCTCATAGGCGCTCATCACCTTGGGTGCAACTGCTGGTGTTGAATTACCAAAATATCCTGAATAACTGATTTTTGTTTTACCGGCTTTTCCTCTCTTGGTTGTAACCAACACCACACCTTTCGCACCTGCAGCTCCATAAATGGCCGCACCAGCATCCTTCAGGAAAGTCAGGTTATCGATCAGGCTCGCATCAAGGTTATCGAAATCCTGACGGGTAACAATGATTCCATCAATTACAAAAAGGGGGTCACGGGTTACACCCACCAATGAGGCTCCTGAAAATGTTGAAGCATTCCTGATGTTGATGGATGTGGGAGAACCCGGTTTTCCTGAGGCAAAGTTTACGCCAACACCTGGGAGCCTGTTGATCAAAGCAGCTCCGAGATTGGCCACTGGCAGGTCTTCAATGTCTTCAGATTTAATGGTAGCCACAGAGCCCAATACATTGGCGCGTTTTTTGGTACCATATCCTACCACCACAACTTCGTCCATCGAATTATTGACCTGTACCAAAGAAACAGAAAGATTGGCGCCAGCGCCAGCTTTCAATTCAACAATGCCGTAGCCAACATAAGAGAATGTAATCACAGATTCAGCAGAAGGTACTTTGATTTGAAATCCACCACTCTCATCGGTGAGTGCAGCAGCAGTATTGTTTTTCACTTTGACAGTAACCCCACTGATAGGTCTCCCGTTTTGCTGCTCTACTACTTTACCTGAGATGGTTTTCTCTTGGGCCAATGCGTCAACTCCGCAGGAGAAGACCAGCAAAAGGAATAAAAGAAGTTTTGTTTTACACAAATGATTCATATGGCTGTTTGTTTTATAAAAATGATTGTTTTGTTAATTGGTTTTTGTTGCGTCCTTCTGCGAAGTTGACTTGATGCGCTTTTGCCATGCCTCAGATTCTTTCTTCATGTTAAAGCCTTCTGCAGAAAGATAATTGTTGATGCGTCCTTTGTATTTACCAAACCACCAATGCTTTTTCTCACTGGACTCAGCATCCATGGCTATTTCCCTGGCCTCTACCAGCCAGTTCCAGATTTTGATTTTTTGGTCATCTGTCAATGATGGCAACATATCTTGGTATCCCTTGTAGGTGATGTTGGCCACATTATAGGTCATTCCATCTTTCACTGCAACCACCTGCGCATCCGTCAAGTGACGCCTCAGATCATGAAGAAATGAGGAATGAACTGCATTAATCTCCTGTCCAGCAGCAGATTCAAGGTCAGCAATCACTTTCTTCAATTCATTTGCAGATGCAGCATTGCCCGATTTGAGTTCCTTTATTTTCAGGTCCCTTGTTGAGTGGATGGTATTGAGGGTCTGGTATTGGGTCAGTACGATCTGATGGACCTTGGACTGCTTCCTTTTCTTTTCGATGTTGAGTGGGGCCAGAATTTTTGTCACCCGCGATTCCAGTGCTTTCAGGTATTGATCATCAGTGGCAGCAGCTTTTTGCTGTGCATACACTAATTCCACAAGCATGGCAATGGTTAGGATAATTTTTCTCATTTCACTACAATCACAGGCAAGGAAAAGTATGATTCAATACATATTATCAAAATTCATACTACTCTGCCAAACCAATAATACAAATATTCCTGAATATTGAGTTCAGAATCTATGCAAACGATTGCATAAACGCAGGTCAATTGACCTTGAGCACCAGTTTTGCTGGTTTTAGCCCTGGAGATGTTGCTTCAAAATTGATTTGCCCCTTCCCCCCAGTTGTTTTTACAATGGCAAGCAGTTTACCATTGAAGAGCTGTTTAATCGAAGCATTAAATGGGGTCAACTCAACGGGGTTACCATTATCGGTTGCTTCTAGTTTTCCACCCCCTTGAACAGTTAGGTTGATAGCATTGTCAGCTGTTTGAACAGGAATTCCATTTGCGTCAACCACCCCTATTTCAACAAATCCCAATTCATCGTCAGCGCTACTCAGGTTTGACTCTGCAACTTTTAGAACAATCCGGTCAGGCTTTCCGGCAGTTTGGACAATGGACTCCAAAACGCTTGTTCCATTCTTTCTTGACACAGCTTTCAACTGACCAGGAACATATTCAAGTCTCCACATGGCATGGAGTGTACTGTCGTTTTTAGTTCTGGTTCCTACAGACTTCCCATTTAGAAAAAGTTCCACTTCATCGGCCTGACTGAAATAGGCCCAAACATCAACGGTTTGGCCCGACTTCCAGTTCCAGTGAGGGAACAAATGCAATACAGGCTTATTGGTCCACTCAGACTGGTACATGTAGTAAACATCCTTGGGAAAGCCAGCCAGGTCAATGATGCCGTAGTATGAACTCCTGGAAGGCCATTGGTAGGGAACCGGTTCTCCCAAAAAGTCAAATCCACTCCAAACGAATGCGCCAGACATGTGCGGATGCTGTTTTACTGCGAGCCAGCTTTTCTCGTGTGTATTTCCCCAATACGCATATACATGATCAAACGCTGAAACCGTGTTATCAGGATTGCCGTGTTGGGTGGATTTGCTGTCCGGCGGCCAAATCCTTGAGCTATCAGAAGGGAAATCATAATGTCCACGGGTGGACAGGGCCGATGCGGTTTCAGCAGCAATAAAACTGCTTCCAGGGAATCTAGAGGGCAGTGCTTTGTAGTCACCCAATTTGTAATTGAATCCCAATACATCCAGTGCGCCCGATTGATAAATGAAGTTTTTGGAAGGATTGTTCTCAGTCAATGCTGAAGTGACAGGCCTTGTGGCATCAAGGGATTTGACCAGGGATGCCAATTCGCTTGCATAGCGGGAACCTGTTGAATCAAACTGTTCCCTGATTTCGTTGCCAATGCTCCACATGAAAACAGATGCATGGTTGCGGTCTCTGCGTATCCAGCTTTCAACATCAAGACGATGATCATTTTTAAAATCTATCGATTGGTCAAACTTGTTTTTCTTCTTGGCCCAGGTATCATACAATTCATCCATCACCAAAAAGCCCATGCTGTCACAGAGGTCCAATAATTCAACAGCAGGGGGATTGTGGGCTGTCCTGATGGCATTACATCCCATTCCCTTTAAGATGGTCAATTGTCTTTTGATGGCACTCCTGTTGACTGTAGCACCAATGGCTCCCAGGTCATGGTGGTTGCAAACCCCTTGAATCAAAAATTGTTTTCCATTCAAGGAAAAACCATTGTTGGGATCAAATGTAAAAAACCTGATGCCCAATTTTGTTTGGATGGAATCTACCAGTTTTCCTTTTTCAAAAATCTTCACTATTGATCGATAAAGATAGGGTGATGCCGGTGACCACAATACAGGATTGACAATTTTCAAAACTCCCTGAACAGGCGTTTTCCCATTGGACAATGCAACCGCAATTGGCTCTCCCTTTGCAACAAGTTTACCCCTTGCATCATGTATTTCATGGATAACTTTCAGGTCCTTTTTTTGACCTGAAAAATTTGAAACCATGGCCGACATTTCCACTGCTGCACTTCCATTTTTATCAACATTGGCCTTGACAAAAAGATCCCATGGATCTATAAAGGTTTGGCTGGAAAGGTCAAGCCAAACCTTTCTGTAAATGCCAGCACCTGTGTACCAGCGGGAATTGGGTTGCGCTGCGTTGTCTACACGAACCGCAATAACATTGTCTCCTGCCTTGTTTATATATTTTGATATATCATGTTTGAATGAAACATATCCGTTGTTGTGCCGACCCAGAAAATGTCCATTGACCCAAACATCTGCCCTTTGAAAAACACCTTCTACATTGAGTTGAACATGTTGACTGACAGCATGTGCCGGCAAAAAAAAATGCTTCCTGTACCACCCAATTCCAGTCGGCAATGCCCCCTGGTTGAAAGTGGAAGGATGCTCCTTTGAAAAATTTCCTTCAATGCTCCAGTCATGTGGAATATCCAAGACCCGCCACTTGCCATCATTGAAAGTTTTCAGCTGTGCCGATTGTGTATCTGACTGGCTGAATTGCCATTCCTTCAACAGCAAAGTTGTTTCTCTTTGCGCATTAACAGTATGCAGGAGTAGGGTAAACAGTAAAAAGAAGAATATTTTTTTTATCATTCGCATCATGATGATTTTCTACATTGGAAAAATGTTTTCACTTTTTCGAGGCATTAAAATTCAACCCGCTTGTTCCCAATTCCTTTGAAGTGGCTACTGCAATGCCCCGCTGGTCTTTCTCGTTCACTGCATTGTAAAAATGATATACAATACCCTTGTGCTTGATCACGCAAGGTTTGTGTGCATAGCGCGCATCAAAGGGCTCAGATGGTTCGATCAGGCTTTCTCCTTCCCAATCAGTCCAGTTGACCAGGTCATAAGAACAGGCAAACCGATCAAAGGCTTTGGGACGATCTTTCCAGAATGCACCAAAATAAAACATCACCCAAACATCACCAATCTTCTGCAAATAAGGATCTCCTGTAATGCCTGCTTCGTGATGGACAACTGGTTCTGTATTGAAGCGTCGCCAATGCAACATGTCATCAGAAATGGCCATGCCTATGCGCTCATACCACCGTGTTTTTTTATTATCCTTGGCCGTATCGCCATTGGCATTGTAATACATCACATATTTTGCACCCAGGTGCTTTTGTTTGTCAATGATAACCGTGCTCTTGAATTCCTTCCGGTTTTCCCACCACCGAACATCTGCATCTTTTGAAGTAAGTACAGGAGCCGCATAGGTGGTCCACTCATGTGCCTTGCTTGGATCTTCATTTGTGCTCGCCATGCCAATAGACAACTCGCCTGCTTCATATCCGGAACTCTTTCCGCCGATATAACTCATCCAGCTGCGCCCATCATGTTTTCCCAACTTATACGAGCCTCCCCATCGGGTATCGTACAGAGAAAAATATCCAGCCAGTTGGCTGGCATTCCATGCAGTACTGTCCTTGGGAAAAGAAAGCAACCTGCCCATGGTTTCCCATTGCAAGAGATCCTTGCTCTTGGCCAGCCAGGTTTCATAGCCCTTGCCATCAAAAACAATATATGACATGTACCAAGTGGATTTTTTTTTGAAGATGGTGGGGCAATCAACTTTGAAGGAATCGTTTTTGGGAATCAAGACCAATCCATATTTATGTGGTGTCCTGATCTCCTCAAAAATTTCCTGCATTTTCTCTGCGGATACCTGTTGTGCAAAAAGCGTGTTTGCTGAGAAAATCATCAGGGCTAAAAAAATACATTTCAAAACTTTCATTTTATTTTTTTATCATCAGATTAGCATCCAACAGGTATCGTTTCCCCTTCTCCGTTTTAAATCGGATCGACTTTCGCTGATAAACAACAACACAATCATTCCCTGACTTGGAAATAATTTCAACAGCAACAAGACTGCTTTTTTCCCATTCCATTTTCAACTCAAATCCACCTCTTGCACAAATACCATTGACGCTGCCATTGGGCAATGCTGATGGCAATGCAGGCAGCAAAACAATTTGATCATCATGGCTTTGCAAAAGCATCTCGCCAATGCCCGCAGCACCGCCAAAATTACCATCAATCTGAAATGGTGGATGGGCATCAAACAAATTGATATAAGATCCTGCACCACCTGTTTCTGCTGGGCTCAACAACATCTTCAACAACGTGTATACATGGTCCCCATCCCGAAACCTTGCCCACAAGTTGATCTTCCATCCAAGACTCCAACCGGTGGCTGCATCGCCCCGAAACAAGAGGGATTGTTTGGCGGCATTCATGAATTTTTCATTCTTCCCCCAGACAATTTCAGTACCGGGATACACTCCCCACAAATGGGAAACATGCCTGTGCTTGTTGTTGGGATCATCCTTGTCCTGGATCCATTCTTGCAACTGACCATATTGGCCAATTTGATCAGGTGCAATCTGGGGAAGCATGTTGCGTAGGCTATCTGCAAAAGCCTTGTCTGTCTGCAGGATGTCTGCGGCACTGATTACAGCTTTGAACAGCGATCGGATGATCTGATGATCCATGGAAGGCCCTGCCACCAGTCCGCCTTGCTCAGGTGAATTGGAAGGCGAACTAATCAGCCATCCTGTTTTGGGATCCTTCACCAAAAAATGTTTGAAAAATGCAGCTGCACCTTTCATGACGGGATATCCCTTTTTTTGCAGGAAAGACTTGTCTGATGTAAAGAGATAATGTTCCCAAAAATGATGACTCAGCCAGGCACCACCTGTAACCCAAATACCATGGTTGGCAGCATTGATGGCAGCTGTACCCCGCCAGAGATCTGTATTGTGGTGCAATACCCAACCTGGGGCATTGTAATATTCTTTGGCTGTAACGGCACCCCTTGTGGCTACTTCTTCAACCATCTTGAACAAGGGATCGTGAAGGTCAGAAAGATTCAAAGGCTCTGCGGGCCAATAGTTCATTTCTGTATTGATGTTGGTGGTATACTTGCTTCCCCAGGGTGGAGAGAGAAGATCATTCCATATCCCTTGCAAATTGGCAGGCATAGTTCCAGGCCTTGAACTTGAGATCAAGAGATACCTACTGTATTGAACATAAAGAGAAAGCAGGGAAGGATCTCCGGAGACCCCAAATTCGCGAATGCGCTGATCAGTGGGTTTTGCATCCTGTGCATTTGCACCAAAATCAATGGCAAAACGGTTGAAATATTTTTTGTACTCTTTGATGTGATTGGCCTTGATGGCTTTTCCTGATTTTGTTTGGATGGCTGCAATGGCCTTCTTGCTCAATGCAAGCGGATCGGCAGTGATGTCATTGTATTTTTTGAAATTGGTGGCTGCGCTCAAATAGGCAAATACCTGATCAGCACCTTCAACATGCAACCTGCCATTTTTGCTGAAAACCTTGCCCCCTTTAATCCTCAGTCTTAACAGGCTTTCTCCAAAAAGCGCTCCATGTTTTACCGCCACATGCAAACGCATGGTGCTGTCATTCAGTATGCTTGTCTGGTATTTAACATGAGCAGATTGCAATGAAAAAGAAACATCGATGCTTTTGGTTTTATCTGCACCCAATTCAATGCCAAGAACCTGATCAACGGCAGAGGAAAAATAAGTTCTTGTATACTTAATGCCACCATGGACATAACTTGTTTTTGCCAACGCATTGGTGATGTCGAGTTCCCTTGTATATCCGCTGTATCCTGCATGATTGAAATGCATCATCAGATCACCAAAGGGTTGGTAGTCCGCCTGATACATAGGAATGGCAGGAGCTTCATGATGTTGAACAAAAAACTTCCAGCTACCCTGAAGATCGATGAGTGGGGAGAGATCTGCAGCCCCAGCCAAAAAACCAATATGCCTTGACGTATCCTTGTAACCAGACAATCCACCCTTGTCCGCAAAATTCAATACCTGAATCGCAATCCTGTTCTCTCCTTCCACAAGGAGATTTGCAGGTATGGTATACCGCCTTGCATCACCGGATGCTGTCTGCCCTATCAAGATACCATTCACATAGGTTCTATCGAGATCCCTGATGCGGTTGAGGTCAAGGATCAAGGCTTTGTTCAACATGTCTGATGAAACAACAAATGTCTTTGTGAACCAAACCGCGCCATCCAGGCCATCAAGCCCTACTGTTTCCCAACCTTCAAAATGAGGTACACGGATTTGTTTCCATTGAGCATCATCAACTATTTTTTTGGAGGGATCAACTGTCATGCCTTTCAATGCGAACATTTCATTGATCCATTGTTCCCTGTTTCCCCCCGCACTCTGCAAACCCATGAACTCTTTTTCTGCCAGGGCATTTGCTTCCTTTTGTTTTCCATCAAACAGCAATTGCCGGATCTTGTCAAGGTGAACGGAGGCATTGGTCCGATTGTATTCACGCGGCTTCCCACTCCATAAACTCTCCTCGTTGAATTGAATCCTGTCTTCCTCAACCCCACCAAAAACCATGGCACCAATGCGGCCATTTCCAATGGGCAAAGCATCCGTCCACTTCACAGATGGTTTATCATACCATAGCCGCTTGGTTTGAGAGAATGCGGAAAGCATCATAAACAATGCAGTGCATGTCAATAAGAACTTCCCAAAATTTTTCATAAATGATGTTTAGAATTTTATCCTGACCTTGATTGGTTTCAATGCATTGCCCCTGTACAATTCTTTTCCGTCTTGCATCACTTTGAATCCTGCTTCCCCATACCGACTGCCGGTTTGGTCCCACTGCAGATCAACTATCTTTCCATGGTAAGCAATGCCGGATATCCTGAACCATTTCCACTTCTCTCCTGTAATCAGGGGATGAATTTCAAGTATATCGTCCTCCCTCGTTCTCAAACCAATCAGGTCATTGATGATAAGGTCTGCAAACCCGGAATGGTTGTAATAACTGCTGCGGGGATTGTCTCCCTTGAGCCAGTAACCATTTTTCTCATCCTGGTATTCACCCAGATAGGGCAATCCATTTTTTTGGTGTGACCATGCATACTTGTGCAACGCATCGTAAAAAATGCTTTCATTCATCTTCCCATGGCGCTTGTAATTGTTCAGCAAATTGGAAAGTCCTTTCAAGGTCTGTGTTGTTGCAAAAGGCCATACAGCGCCATCCCACTCACAGCCATGTCCTGAACCATGGGTCCTAAAACCAGGATGCCTTCGCTCCGCTGTGGTGATGCCCCACGGCGCACGAAACCCGCTGGTATCTAGCAATTCATCCCATTGCCGGGCAAATGTTGCCTTGTCATTGGGTAAATTAAAATACCAGGGGATGAATCCAATGGCCTCTCTCGCATCCTCCAATTGCGCATTGGTATGCAATACCTTGAAAAATTGCTCACCATTATCCCAGAGGCTATCGTGTACAAGCTTTTTCAATTGTGATGACTTCTGTTTGTATGCATCACCCAATGCATTTTCTCCCAACAGGGAGGCCATCCTGGACATGGCCACTGCATTGCCATACATATAGCTGTTGATGGTGGGCCGCCTGTTTTTTTCTTTTCTGCTTCCACTGATGGATTCTTCCATGGCGTCTTTTACATCAAACTGCCAGAACAAACCAGATGGCACCTGTTTTTCTTTTTCCCACCATTGATAATTGTCATGCAGCATGGGAAATGCAAACCTCAAACGGGATGTATCCAAATCAACCAGGTATCTTTCGTAAACCGAATGTTGCAACCAACTGCTGAAATTATTCAGGTGATTTTTGGGTAACGTTGGTACAACATGAATCCAAAAATCCATGTACTGATTGAGGTATTGTGGATCCCTCAACCAGCGCAATTCATTGATGTGATGGCCAAGCCCGCTGCTGACGGTATTGTATTTTCCTGCATGATTGACGGGGGTAATGAACTCCGTAAACACATATCCATCGGGCGTCCGCTTCAGGTGTTTTCTGATGGCCCACCAGCGGTAGTAATATATTTTTTCAATGGTTGTATCAGGGCATTCAAACAACGGGATGTTGGCAGCCATCCAGGCATAGGCCTGTTTGTTGGAGACATGATTGACAACCAATTCCGTATCAATGCTGTTGAAATAATCCACATGGCTTTTCAACTTGGGCAAAAGCGTTTTGTCCTGGGCATTGGAAGCCAAAAAGAAAAAGGAAAATAAAATAGCAAGACGCATCTTCATGACAAAATCTCATTTAGCAGACAGATCATTTTTCAAACAGCCAATCCAATTCCCTTTTCACGCCTGTTGTGGTCAACCCTGCATCGTATGAAGGTAAAGCATTTGAGCGACTGACGGCACCAAGTATCAGGTAGATTCCTTTTGCAAATTTCAGTTCATGCCTTCCTGCCGTAAAGCTGTAGGTATGTACATCAAGTACCGGCATGCCACCATTGACAACAAAAGCATTTCTCAAACGCGGTTCGGCCTGCCCGTAGACATTGCCACTGGCATCTGTTTCCAGCTTGGGTTTCTGCAAAAACTTAGCATCTGTACTGTTGAAATAACCCACCAAAATGTCAACTGGCTCCTCGCATGAAAATGCAATGGTGGTGGGCTTTCCCATCATCTTGTATGAGAGCTTTAGCCCCTGCATTCCTTTCAAGGATTCATCAAAATTTTTCACATATACATTCGAGTCAAGAAAAACCTCTTTTCCAACCGTAACCGGAAATGTCTTGAGTCCATTGATTTCCCAGTTGATTGTTGCAGGAATGGCCTTGTACCCAGGGCTTGTGATTTTTGCAACAGGTGCTTTCAATGAATCAATCTTGAACCGGAAGATCGACAACTCCTCTTCATAAATGGGCTTCAGTTCAACCCAGGTTTTGTTGTTGCCATTGTCGCCACCAACGGGTATTCTCCGTTGCTGGGTTTGCATGCTGTTGGCATAGAGATAACTGTCTTTTGTCAACAATACCAGACTATCAAAATACAGCATGCTTTTTTTAAGATCGAGATATCCCTTCTCCAGATCTGCCAGATCAGTAGAATACTTATAACGCAATACATGCAATGCTGCTGCGGCCTTTGCCGCATAATGCTTTGCCAGCTGGTCATAAATCTTCATATCATTGCGCAAGCGCATGAATTCATCCCGGTTCTTTTTTACATGGGGCAGTGCCAATTCAATGGCCAGTGCAGCCTGTTTTCCATGTTCAAGTATTTCATTGATGCCGCGAATGGGAGTTTCTCCCACATGGGGCAAACCTTTCCACTCCTTTTCTGCATATTCAATCAACATCTCCCCTTCTGGCCCTTCGGAATCGTAGAGCAAAGAGATCACACCAAAACGGTGGGGATTGATGAGTTGGGGCATCAACATGCCAAGGGTCATGGTCTGTCTGTTCCCATCGGTGATACCAAATCGGCGGAGTATTTTCGGCGCTATTTCACCAGAAGCCTCATAGGCTTTCAAGACGTTCAATGACGCGTCCCTGTTCAATCCAAATTGATTAGCGAGCATTCCACTCCAATACACCATCTCACTGTTCCTGTCTCTTTTTGCTTTCCATGCATACCGGGACCATCCTTTGTACCACATCCAGTCTCTATCTATCTGCAACAATCTTTTTTCAGTTTTGTCTGCGGTAAAGGGCCAATCCCAGTAAGAGGCCTGTGGGTAAAGATGCAGGGCATTCCCCTTGTGCACCTCATGCATGGCAATCACAGACTTTTGGATAAAATCAGGTGATGCGTAACGAAAGGGTTCCAGGTTGGAAAGGATATGAACATTCTCCAACTGAACAGAGCCCAATGCACTGAGTTTGCGGTGCAGTTCAGCCCAAGGCCCCCTGGGAGTATACGTAGTGAGAGACTCCCCATTGTACTTAGACTCTGTATAAAGATTCTTGTAAAGCGGCAAGGCAGCGCGCATCACAGCTGGCGCATCAGTATCGTGTGACCGCAAAACAATGGGCGGTTCCTCTGTTTTTCCAAGCGCAGCCAATCCCTGCTTAACTCCGGGAATGATGGTTTTGGTGAACCAGTCAATATCATCCTGGCCAACCCCTTCCATGGCTTCGCCCAATGCCACCATCAATCCCACATTGGGATATTTTTCAACAAAGGCAGCAATGGACTGCTTGGTATAATCAGCAATCAGCGGAACGATTGGACGGTTGCGGTCTTGTGTTTTTATGCCATGGTGCTCTGCAAAAGGTTTCGATACGATGATGTTGTAAAACATCTGAATCACCCAGATACCGCGGCGTTCCGCTTCCTTGGTGATGTACCCATAAATTGCTTCGTTCTTTTTGAATGTTGCCTCATCAACTTCCAGTGCGTAAGGATAGTCTTTCAATTTGACCAATGAGGCAAATGGATGACCATTCCAAAGAAACAACGCATTCATGCGGTTGTTGGCCATGGAATCGAGTACCCTTGTCCACAATTCCTTGTCATAAAACCAGGGAAATGATTCAGGCGTATAAGGGTATTCATAGACAAGCCGTCCTGGAAGATAGGCGGGCTTCTGTACACCGATGCAACTGCCACGCAGTACCATCTCCGGACCATCTTCGATGTCCAGTGATGTTGGCATAGATTTGATTGTCAGCAGCCTTTCCCGCAGCTCCATGAGCCCATACATGACGCCTGTTGGATCGGCTCCAACAACAACAACAATTCCATTTTTTATTACAATCCTGAAATGCTCTTTTGCAGTTGATGTCGTCAAAGGCATTTTCAAGGATTGCCCGGCTTCTTTGACAACTGCCGTTCCGTTTACGCCTGCGATTACCTGCACCAGGCCTTTCGCTCCAAATGTAATGGCATGGGCTTTCTCTGTGCTGTATGCCAAATCCCTGAGTGCAGTTTCAAACAAACCAAGGCCATAACTGATCCTGCTGTTGGCGGTATCTCCACTGATCAACCTGATTTTCCCTAACAATACAGGAACATCATTTGCTGCATGTACTGTAAGAAAAGAACACAAAAGCAAATGTACCAGCACCATCGTCCTGAGCACAAAATTCATCCTCAACATATTTGAAAAATTTAACTGTACAACTTAAGGTTGATGAGGTCCTCGCCAACCGGATTTGGATTCCAGGCATCATGAATCGCTAAGGCTGCACCCAAAGCAGTGGCCTGGGCCACTTCAGCAGCATATACTTTTTTGTTATGGTAATGGGATGCCAGCATGCTCATGAAAACATGGTTTTTACTGAACCCTCCATCAACAAAAATACTTTCAGCGTCCTGGTGTTTCAAGACCAGGTTGATGCTTTCAATTTGTTTTTCTACCAACACAGCAATCAACATGTTGTAGGCCAGATCCGGAGACTCCACCTCCATGAGGTCAACTGCTTCAAAGTCTGAGCAGGCCTTTGACAACAGACTTTCTTTTGCTAAAGCGGCCAGTCCTTGATCAAAGCGAATGGCTTTGTAAAAATCTGCTGGAATAGCATAATGAGCGGCGATACGTTCTGCCCCTTTCTCATGCGCATTGCCCAAAAAAAGCCTGGATGCCTTGACCGGCTTCCCGGTGTACTGCAAATAACAAAGGCTATCCTTTTCCAGTTCTTCATCCGTGAGGGGCACATGATCAAATGGATTGAGGCAGATGCTCCATGTACCAGTAGATACCAACACAAAAGGATTTTTGAAACAGATCAGGTAAGGAATCAGTGCTGAAGAGCTGTCGTGCAATCCGATGCCACAAGACAATGCATGTCCGTCAATATCTATTTTTTCGACATGCTCAGAGGAAATGATTGGAGCAAGCACGGTTGCAATACCCTCCTTTTGCACCCAATCATGGTATGTCTTTTTTGTAAAGTCCCAGAGATTGGTATGACAGCCGATGCTGGTGATATCCGTTACCGGAAGATCAGTGAAAATATAACTGAGGTATTGTGGAAGATGCAGCGCAAACGCAGTCCTGGAAAAGATTTCAGGCTGCTCACGCTTGATGCGCAATACCTGCATGCCTGAATTCAAACTGCCCAATACGGGGGAAGCAGTGCAACGCGAAAATGCTTTTTCACCGCCGTATTGCGCATAAAACTTATGTTGGATTTCTTCAGGATAAGGCTTGAGGTAATTGTAAAGGGGCGTCAATGTTTTCCCATTGGCATCAACATAAACAAAGCTCGCACCATAGGCGGTAAAGTTGATGGCCTTTACATCAAATCCTTCAATCTTCAAGGATGACCCAATCATCTCAACTACAGAACTGGTCAAAGATGCCAGGTCTTCACAAGCAAATCCATCCTCATCAACCGTCTCTTCCATCCGGTCACTCTTTTCATAGACCAATTGGTATGACTGATCAAAAAGCAGTAACTTCTTGTTGGTTTTTCCAACATCAAGAATGGCAACAACTGGCTTTTTCTGCATGATCTTCGGTTTATAAAATCAGAGCCCTGTGGCTTTGGATACAGCACCACGCTCACCAATCAGGGTATCCCTGACTTTCATGGCACGGTATGCGCCCAATGGATCAATGGCTGCACCACTTCTTCGCCTTGCTTCAGCGACAACGGATCTTACATCGGTACGGAATGCCTGCTGGAGGATTTCCTGCGCACGCACCACATCGTTGGATTCTCTTGCCTCATCAAGGGCCTTGTCATCCACCAAAAGGGCTTGTGCATATGCAATCTGAATGGCCTCCACCGACTGCAAGAGGTCTTCCAGCGGATCCTTGATGTTGTGTGATGCATCGATCATCCACCCAAGGTCTTTGGCATGGTTCATGCCGCGGGTATCCATGCCTTCCACGAGTTCCCTGAAAATGAGGAAAAGCTGGTAAGGCCTCATGGACCCTACTGTCAAATCATCATCTCCGTATTTTGAATCATTGAAATGGAATCCGCCGAGTTTCTTCTCCATGAGCAACAATGAAACGATCTGTTCAATGTTGGCATTGGGAAGGTGATGACCAAGGTCTACCAGCGTGTACGCCTTAGGCCCGAGCTTGGATGCATACAGCAGTGATTGTCCCCAATCACCCACAGACATAGAATAGAAATTGGGTTCAAAGGCCTTGTATTCAACAAATACTTTCCAGTCATCTGGCAAGCCAGCATAGATGTCTTGTAGGCCTTCCAGTGTATTTTGAAATGCTTTCCTGAAATTCAACTGACCTGGAAAACTGGATCCATCAGACAACCAAACGGTCAAAGAATTGGAACCCAGTTCCTTTCCGTATTTGATTACTTCAAGGTTATGGTCCACGGCCTGTTGCCTTATGCCCTTGTCCACATTTTGCAGAGAGCCGTATTTGTAACTCAATTTTTGTCCGGGCTGGTCCTGGAAGGTATTGGAGTTCATGGCATCAAAAACAAGTCCATGGTGTGCAGCCAATGCCTTGATCTTGGCGGCATCCGAAGGAATATCCCAGGGGATGTGCAAAGAAATTGCGCCACTCGATTGATTGAGCTTATGCAACAGACCTACATCTTCAATTTTCTCCTCAAGATTCCCCGGCTCACCACCGATGGAAAAACGGCCAAACCTTGTTCCACCGGCACCCAGGGCCCAGCTTGGAATGGCCACCTGAAACGCAACGAGTTTATCAATGACGGCTTCAACATTGGTCAGAGAGGCCGCATGAAATTCAAAATTCCTTTTGTGCCCCGCCTCCAATTGCGCATTGAGTTCATCTATCCTAGACTGTTCTATTTGCATATTGGCAAATTGATCTGTTTAAAATTATCTTACAAAAGCCATTGCTACACCGCCATCC
The DNA here is from genome assembly GCA_044373365.1 of Chitinophagaceae bacterium. Classification (GTDB taxonomy): domain Bacteria; phylum Bacteroidota; class Bacteroidia; order Chitinophagales; family Chitinophagaceae; genus Pollutibacter. The sequence continues at coordinate 1,926 of JBIPNK010000010.1, read as the reverse complement.
ACATTGATCACGTTACCAGTAGACTTGTTCAACAAACCACCGGTCACTGCAAAACATGCATTGGCAATATCAACAGGAAGAATGATCTCATTCAACAAGGTACGTTTGGCATAATAGGCAGGCAGCTCCTCAACGCTTACACCATAAGCCTTTGCACGACCCTGTGCCCAATCGCCAGCCCAGATTTTGCTGTCAGCAATTACCGCATCAGGATTGACAGTGTTCACACGGATCTTGTCCTTCCCAAGCTCTGCGGCATTCAGCCTGCTCAAATGCAACTGTGCTGCTTTTGCAGATCCATAACCAGCATTGTTGGGGCCAGAAACCAATGCATTCTTGCTCACGATGTTGATGATGTCTCCACCCATTTCCTGTTTGCGCATCACATTGACTGCGGCTTGCGTAACAAGGAACTGTCCTTTCACCAGTACATCATAAAGGATGTCCCAGTCTTTCTCCGTATGCTCTTCAATGGGTTTTGAAATAGATAAACCTGCTGAATTGACAATGATGTCTACTCCGCCAAATGCAAGCGCAATGGCATCCAGGGCCTTTTCGATGCTCGCCTTATCGGTCACATTCATCAGGGCAGCTGAAGCAGCGTCCTTGCCAAACATGGATTTAAATTCTGCCAAAGTATTGTTCATCCTGTCATCATCGATGTCACTGATCACTACACAGGCACCTTCTTCTGCAAATTTCTTTGAGATGGCCTTACCGATGCCACCTGCACTACCAGAAACAAAAGCAACCCTTCCAGACAATGCTTTTGGTTTTGGCATCCTTGACAGCTTGGCTTCTTCCAACAACCAATATTCAATATTGAATGCTTCCTGATGAGGAAGTGCGGTGTAAGAAGAAATGGCCTCAGCACCACGCATCACGTTGATGGCATTGATGTAAAACTCAGCAGCCACGCGTGCTGTAGACTTGTCCTTTGCAAAGGTGAACATGCCCACCCCTGGATAAAGAATCACCACAGGATTGGGATCACGAAGGGCAGGACTGTTAGGATGCTTACAAGCATCATAATACGCGGTGTACATGTCACGATAGGCATCAAACTGTGGAGCAAGGGCTGCTTTGATGGTGGCCACATCTGAAAGATCCTGTGCTGGTGTAAGACCCAGAACCAAAGGACTGATCTTGGTCCTTAGGAAATGGTCAGGACAGCTGGTACCCATGGGTGCCAGACGATCCAAATCGTTTGAGTTGATGAATTCCAGCACCTTCTGGTCATCGGTAAAATGTCCAATCATCTTGTTCTTGGAAGAACAAGATCCACGCAGGATAGGCGCCAGTGCAGCCGCCTGAGAAAGGCGTTGTTCCTTTTCCAGGGATTCAATTTTTTGTCCTCCAAAAACACTGCCATTCTTCGCCACATTTTCTTCGATGTATGTGGCACATTTTTCAATCACCTCCAGTGAATTGATGTAACAATCATAAGCGGTATCACCCCATGTAAACAAGCCATGAGAGCCCAACATGATACCCCTGATGCCAGGATTTTTTTCCAGGCAGTCCTTGATTTGCAGACCAAGGTCAAAGCCAGGACGCTGCCAATTCACCCATCCAATGGTTCCTTCAAAAAGATCATTGGTGATTTGTTCACCATCTTTAGAAGCGGCAATGGCGATGGCTGCATCAGGATGCAGGTGATCAATGTGTTTGAAGGGAAGAAATCCATGCAATGGGGTGTCAATGGATGGTGCTTTTGACTCCAGGTCAAAAATACAATGGTTGAACAGGGCCACCATTTCATCTTCTTTTGCCAGCCCTTTGTAGACGCCGGTAAGGCTTCTCAGCCTTTCAACATACAAGGCGGCTAATCCGCTCCTGGTAAGGGATCCAATGTCTCCCCCGGATCCTTTGATCCACATCACTTCTGTGTCATTGCCCGTCAGAGGGTCTTTCTCAATGGTCCTG
>JBIPNK010000059.1:0-17422 GCA_044373365.1 Chitinophagaceae bacterium | reverse complement strand
GTTGGTAATCCTGAGGTCTGCTCCCAGAATATTGGAACGGTAAAGCAGCAGGGCCACTTCGTCACCTGCCATAGACGCTGCCTTTGCATCGTCCCACAAATAATTTACATGCTGAAAAGTTCTTGTTGTTGACATATGTTTTGTTTTCAATTTTTTAACTGTGTAAACTGTTTCCGTAACCCACCACCAACACTGAGATGATGATGATGGCGATTCCGAGGATGATGGTGCGGCTCGTTTTTGTGCTGACACCTTTCCATTCTTTCAAGAGCAGGCCCCACATGTTGGCCACCAGGATGATGAAGGCCATGTGCAGGATCCATGAGCTTGGCCCGTTGCCCAGTTTGCTTTCTCCCATGCCATAGAAGAAAAACTGCAGGAACCAGGTAGTGCCTGCAATGGCAGAAAATAAATAGTTCTTGAACAATGGCGTTGATGCATTGGTATAGTCGCTGAAAGACTTGTTTCTTGCATTGAGGATCATGCACCAGATGAAATTGGTGGTGAGACCGCCCCACAACAAAACAACATAGACCACATTATTTCTGTAGAGGAATTCACCTTCCCCTGGATTGGCTGCCTTCCAAGCATCATTGGCGATGGTGGCCATGGATTGTCCTGCTTCCAATCCGAAATTAAAACAGGCACTGAGGACACCAGAAACAATACCCACAAACATGCCCAGGGCAAATTTATATTCGGTTTTGACTTCCGCCCCATGTGGGTCTGTGCCCACTGATTTTAATTCTTTTTCTTTCATCATGCCTGCCTTTCCGCTGACAATGATGCCAAGCACACAAATGACCAGGCCTGCAATAATCGTCAGACCCCACTGGGAGCTTATCATGGCGCTGAACGTATCCTTGCCTTCAACTGGGTTGATGTCGTAGTACATGGCGGGGATAATGGCACCAAAAACCATGCAAAGCCCAAGAATGACGCTGCTTCCCAGCGAAACACCCAGATACCTAACACCCAGGCCATAGGTCAATCCACCGATACCCCAGAGGATGCCAAAAAGAAAAGTAATCCCGAGGATTGATCCTCCAGATCCACTAATGATTTCCCCAAATCCGGGGATGGTCAGATAGGCGGCAAGCGGCGGCACAATCAACCAGGAGAAAAGGCCGCCCACAATCCAGTAAGACTCCCACTGCCAGCCTTTTACTTTTTTATACGGGATATAGAAACTACCGGAGGCAAAGCCACCGATGAAATGAAAAATGATGCCGAGCAATACTTGCATATGTTGGATTTAGGGGCTAACTGATTGCACTAAAATAATTCACTTTGGGCAGAAACCATCCCGTTCCGTCATTGTTTTTGGACCTTCGCTTTCCTGGCAACATAAACAAGGTTTTCATCAGGCGGAACAAATGGAAAAAACAGGCTGGAAACATAGCCCACGCCCATCAGCACCAAGTGACTGTATACGCCCAGCATCAGCTTGTGGTGCGTAAAATTCAGCGATCCCAGGTCCAGCAACAAGCGCTCCTCTCCAGGCAATCCAACTGGAGTAGAGGTCAGAAAGGCATAGCTTGTGAAAAGGATACAGGCCAGAATGCCGATGTTGATTCCTTTTGTGTTCACCCTATGGCTGAAAAGCCCAAGCAGGAAAATACCCACAATCCCCCCGGAGAAAATGGCATAGACCGTGAAAATGATACCCAGTACACCTTCGTTGCCTGCACGCAGGTAGATGGCCGCAACGCCCATGGAAAGCAGTCCAGACACAAAAACAAAGATCTTGCTGGCCCTGAGGTATTCCCCATCCACTTTGCCTTTTCGGAATTTCTTGTAGTAATCTTCAATGCCTACTGCTGCCATGGAATTGAGGTCTGCGCTCAGGCTGCAAATGGCGGCAGAGATCAATGCAGCAACAATAAATCCAACCAACCCAGTGGGCAATTCAGTAATGATAAAATGCGGGAACACCGCTTCGGCCTGAAGCGGATTGACCATGGGATGTTGCTGGTAATAAACAAAAAGCAGGGTGCCAATAAACATGAACATGATCCAAACCGGAACGGTAAGCAGTATGCCCATCATGGATGCCCGAATGGCAGACCTGTCATCTTTGGCAGAAAGATACCGCTGCACAACCGTTTGGTCTGTGGCGTATTTCTGGATGGCATAAAACGCCCCGTTGATCACCATCACCACGAGGGTAAGTTTGCTGAAAGAAAGTTCATAAGGACCAAACCCTGACCTGTCATACATTTCAGCAATGTTGAGCGCTTCTGGCAAACCGCCTTTGATGGAATACAACAAGATCCCAACGCAAACAATACCGCTGATGAACAACATGAATCCCTGAAAAACATCCAGCCAAACAACGGCCTGCATGCCTCCTGCCCAGTTCACCACAATCAGGATGGCACCAACCACCACCAGGATGATTTCAGGCGACAGACCTGTCATTCTGTTGATGGCAACCGAAATCAGAAACAAAACAGTTCCCATGCCGGCAAATTGACGCAAGACAAAAGAAGAGGAACTGTAGTACCGGGCAAAAGGCCCAAATCTTTTTTCAAAATATTCATAGGTGCTCAAGCCGATGGTTCTCCGATAAAGCGGAACAATATAGCCAATGGCAAATACCAACACAATGGGCACCATCAGCCCTTGCACCAGCAACAACCAATTGCTGGTAAAGCCTTGCGCAGGATAACCCAGAAAAGTAACACTGCTGATCAGCGTAGACAAGAGTGACATGCCCAGTGCCCAACCAGGAAAGTTTCCCTTGGACAAGAAAAACTGTTCCGTGGTGCCTTGTTTTCTGGCAAACCGCAATCCAAGAAAAAGCGTTGCACACAATACAAGGATGATGATGAACAGGTCAATGGGATGAAGTGATCGCATGGGCAGCAGCTTAATGATTGTTGATGGAAAATATATTTGCGATGTAGTCTGGCAGTGGATAGCTGCCCGGCTTGACCGTGATTGTATAATGTTGATGGGAATCCTGCAGCCGCACCACACCCCTTCCAATCACCGCATCAGGCACCCAATAAGTCTGGTCCAGTTCATCCAGGATTGCCTTTGCTGTTGACCCACCTTCGATCATAATTTCTCCTACAGGAGTCGATGATAAAAGCGCATGGATTATAGAAGCCATTTTCTGTCTCAGAAACAATGCTGAATATGAATGCTGATGTTGCAGTGATGGATCAAATGCCACCACAGCCCTTTGATTCTCTGTTAACGCACTGGCACAATTGGCCAACCATGCTTGAAGACCGATGCCCTCAAGCAACTGCGCATCAATATAATGCACCATGCCGCCCTCGTTGGCAAGTGCGTGAATAAATGACACTGAAGCCTGAAAGTTGGTACCACTGATGTAGAGGTAGTGTTGTTGGGGTGGAGAGAATAGCGTTGGTGTTGGGGCACCAAGACGCTGCTGCAAAATGGTTTGAAAAAAATCTCCGCCGCCTGCCAGCATCATCCCCTGATCAATGCGGGAGGCCCATTGTTCAAGATCTTCTATGCAGGTTGCTTCACCAACAATGATGCCTGTTGCAGGCAATGCATCACTGCATTGCATCACATGTATTTCCGCGCCATGGCCAGCAAGCATTTCAACAACATCGGCTGTTTTTCTGGGAAATTCAGGATCATTTGCAAAGGCAGTATCTGACAACAATTTTCCATTGACAAAATACTGTCCCTTGCTGATGATGCGGCCCATGGAAGGATTTTCCGGAATGAAAAGCACCCGCTGGTATCCCAAATATTTCATTTGTAACAACAGTTCCTCTATGACATGTCCCCTCAAAACAGAGTCCGTTTTTTTATACACCATCTCCTCTTTTGCGATAGAAATGGGATCAAGAAATTGTTGTGTTGTGTTCAGTGCGGCGGCCAATTCCATTGACCGGCTGTCGGTACAATAAACAATGGCCTCAGCTTGGTTGGCAGCTGTCGGAACAACTGTCAACAGGGTGTTCAATGCATACTCCTTGCAAATTCCTGCAAGTTCTGCAGCGCCTGTCAGGTCATCGGCAAAAACCCTGATCATCACTTGTTAAGATGGAGTTTGATGGCAGACTCAATGGCCAGTTTCAATGCATCTGGGCTGGCAATCCCTTTTCCTGCAATTTCAAAAGCAGTGCCATGGTCTACAGATGTGCGGATGATGGGCAAGCCGAGGGTGATGTTCACTCCTTTAACACTGTCCATTTGTTGTTTTTCTGCATTCCATTTGAAGCCTGCGAGCTTGAAGGGGATATGTCCCTGATCATGGTACATGGCCACCACGCCTCCATAATATCCTGTGGCGGCTTTTGCAAACATGGTGTCGGGGGGAACGGGGCCCTCCACGTCAAAACCACTGTTCAGCAAGGCTTTGACGGCAGGAGCAATCTCTAGGTCATCCTCTGTGCCAAAAAGCCCCTGGTCACCTGCATGCGGATTCAAGCCGGCAATGCCAATTTTTTTATTGGTTTCTCCCAAGCGCCGCATGCCGTCCAGCAACAGCTCAGTGACCTGTATGATGCGGTCCTTTTTTACCAGGTCGCATGCCTGTCGCAAAGACACATGCGTTGAAACATGGATTACTTTGATATGGTCTTCGACCAGCAGCATTGCATACTTTTTAGTACCCGTATAATGCGCATAAATCTCTGTATGACCGGCAAAAGAATAGCCTGCATTGTGAATGGCTTTTTTATGGATCGGACCGGTAACCGTAGCATCCAGTTTTCCCTCCAAGGCCATCTCAATCACTTTTTTTACCGACTGAAAAGAGGCCTCACCACATTTGGCATTCACTTCCCCCCATTGCAAATCTTCAAACGAAGCGGTATGCAAATCAAGCACATTGATGCAACCATCACCAAACCTTGCCTCTTCAATGTCTTGGATGAGATTAAAATTTGCTGGAATAGAAAGATGTTGAGCAATTTGCTTGAACACTTCCGCCTCTCCCACAAGAATGGGCCTGCATTCGGCATAGATGCTGGGATCCATCAGGGTCTTTATGGCAATCTCAGGACCAATGCCAGCAGGATCACCCATGGTGATGCCAATCAAGGGTAAATTATTCATAACCTTTTGCTTTAAAATCTGCGTATTGTTTCTCCAACAGCAAAGCTGCTGCTTCATCGCCTTTTGAGAGTGGAGGCATCATGAACGAATCGCCAATGCCATGAATGCTCAACATTTCTTTCAGGGCCCAAAGGGATTCGCCCAGGGTTCTTGCCTGTTGGTATACCATTCCCAGCTCATCGGTGATGCGTTGATAATGCTGGGCATCATTTCCGGCGATGACTTTCTCTAAAAGTTTTGCATACCATACTGGTTCAACATTTCCAGCACTGGGCACGATGCCATCGCTGCCATTCTCCAGCGCTAGCGAAGACTTGGCGGCTGACCCCATGAAATGGCTGAAATCTTCCCTGTCTTTCCAGCGCGACAACGCATCCATGAGCCGAGGATCGTTTTGCTCTGAATCCTTAAAACCAGCGATATTGGGATGATGGCTGAGTGCATCAATCACGTCAAGAGGGATACTGACATGTGTGGTGATGGGAATATTGTAGAGGATCAAAGGAAGCGGACTCTTGTCTGCCAGCTGTTGATAATAGGAAACCAATTGGTCGGCTGTCAGTGCATAAAAATAAGGCAGGGTTGCTACCACTGCATCTGCCCCATGATTAGCCGCATGCCTTGCCAGTTGTATGGAATCATCGAGTGAAAAAGAGGAGATGCCAACATAGAGATCTCCATATTTTTGTTGACTTGCTGCCACTTCAATATACCGCAACCGCAAAGGCATAGGCAGTGATGGAGCCTCTCCGGTTGTTCCCATGATGAAGGATTGTACACCACCAGCCGTCATACGGGCCATCAGTTTTTCAACAGCATCCTCATCCAACTGCTGGGATGAAGTGAGTGGTGTAACCAAAGGCACAACCACACCAGCAAATCTTTTGTTCTTCTTCATCAGAATGTTTTTTCGTAAATGTTGATGGCGTCTTCCAATAAAACCATCCTTGGATTGTTCTTCAGCAGACGCTGTATTTTCATGGCCTCCTGGGCCATCAATGGAATCGATGCTTGTGTTACTCCCATTGAACGCAGGTTCTCCGGCACCTTGCAGGCCTGCATGATTTCACGAATCCTCAGGATTCCCTTCATCGCCATTGCATGCAGGTCAGCATCAGGTGCAACACCCAAAGCACCCGCAACGTCAGCATATTTTTCAACTGCCAAGGGAACATTGAACTCCATGACATGAGGAAGCAATACTGCATTCGACAAGCCGTGTGCCACATGGTACATGGTGCCCAGCGGATAGGCCAAAGCATGCACCGCTGCCGTGTTCACAGGGCCAAGGCAAAATCCTCCCTGCATGCTGCCCATTGAAAGTTTTTCCCGGGCAACAAGGTTGTTGCCATCCTGCACAGCATCCACCAGGTTGGCAGCAATCAACCGTATTCCTTCCAATGCAAACACATCAATGAAAGGATTTGAAAACTTGTTGGTGTACGCCTCTATGCAATGGGTCAATGCATCAAGCCCTGTTGCAGCGGTTACTGATGGAGGAACAGAAATGGACAATACAGGATCAACCAAAACAAGGTCTGGAACCAGCAAAGGACTGATGATTCCTTTTTTCTGGCCATCCGCATCATCGATTAAAATGGCATTGGGAGAAACCTCGCTGCCTGTTCCGGAAGTGGCCGGCACACAAATGAGTTTTTTTGTTCTTTTTTTCAGCAATCCATTGCCCACCACATCATGCACCGTTTGATCATTGTCAAGCAAGGCTGCCAATAATTTAGCGATGTCCAACACGCTCCCGCCGCCGATGCCCAACACCGTGTCTGGACGAAATGGCGTAAAATAATCAAGCAGCCGATGAAGGTCAGCAAAATAAGGTTCTGTTGCAATGCCCTCATCCAACAATACATCAATACCTTTCTCAGCCAACTGATGCAATAAAGGGGTGATGGAAGCCTGGAGTGCAGGAATGGTGACAATGGCCACACGGCTGGACTTTAAGGAAATCAGCTCATCCACCATCTGAGCAAGGGTATGGTTTCCAAAAACCAACCGAGCGGGAAAATTCACTTGAAGTATCTTTTGCATAAAGTCCTTTTGGAGCTGCTCAAAACTATTGATTCCCTGCGATATACCGTCCCGAACACTCCTGACATTTTAAAAAGCCCCATTATACCCTAACTTCTACTTGCATAATTTTTTATTCCCGCCGTCTCATTGAAAAAAAATAAAATATATTCACTGAATAAACACTGATCGATTTATTTGGATGATGAAAAAAATATACACCATAGCCAGTTTGAGCTCCCTGTTTTTCCTGTTGCATTTTCATCCCGTTGTTGCGCAAGAACAAGTGCAACAATGGAAACGATTTGAAATTGTGCTTACCCATGCTGCTGCCGGCAACCCGTTTACAGACATTCAGCTCAGTGCGGTTTTCAGCAACAAAGACACCAGTTTTACAGTGGACGGTTTTTACGATGGCAATGATACCTTCCGCATCCGTTTCATGCCACAAGATATTGGTACATGGACGTATGTCACCAAGAGCAATATCAAAACACTCCACAACAAAAAAGGCGGCTTTGATTGCATCCCTGCAAAGGGTGATAACCATGGCATGATAAGGGTAAGCAATACCTATCATTTCAGCTATGCAGATGGAAAACAATATTATCCTGTAGGCACAACTGCGTACGCTTGGAATCATATGGGCAAAGCCTTGCAAGCCATGACCCTGGCATCGCTAAAGAACACAGGTTTCAACAAAATAAGAATGTGTGTTTTTCCCAAAGACTATAACCTGGTAAAGGAAGAACCCGAACTTTTTCCATTCCTTTCAACAAAAACAGCAGGAGAACCATCCAAAATAAATTGGGACTACACGCGTTTCAATCCCGCATTTTTCAAAACACTGGAACAGCAAATTGATGCACTCGATGAGCTGGGCATTGAAGCAGACCTGATCCTTTTTCATCCCTACGACAAAGGGCGCTGGGGGTTTGATTCCTTGCCCATGGACCTGAACTTTCGCTACCTGCAATACATCATTGCAAGGCTGGGCGCACAAAAAAACATCTGGTGGTCGATTGCCAATGAGTGGGACCTTGTCAAATACAAAACCCATGATGAATGGATTGCCCTTTCAAAAGCAGTCGCAGAGAAAGACCCTTATCATCATTTGTCTTCCATTCATGGCAGCACGGCAAAATACATTGAATACTGGCTTCCTTATTTCACGCATGCAAGCATTCAGGATGAGGCTCCCGTCATGAACTGGGGTGCAGCCGCCATTGTAAGGAATGTCTATCAGAAGCCTATTATTTACGATGAGGTAGGATATGAGGGAAACCTCGAGAGCCGCTGGGGTCGTTATAGCGGAGAAGAAATGAACCATCTTATGTGGATGGGGACGATTGGAGGAACCTATGTTACGCATGGTGAATCCTACATGTTCAGGGATGCCACTGATACCATTTTTTGGGCCAAAGGCGGCCAGTTCAAGGGCAGCAGCTGGAAACGGGCAAGATTCCTCAGAAAGATCCTGGAAGATGCCCCAGGCCCCTTGGAGGCATCAGATGTAAGCCGTGACATGAAGACCGCAACAAGCGGAAATGGAGATCATCTCATCTATTTTGGAAAAGAAATCAATGAAACATGGACCTTTAACCTGCCTGTAAAAAATGGCTCCCATGAGAAGATTGCTGCAGGTAAGAAATACAAGGTGGAGATCATCGATACCTGGGACATGACCATCACACCTGTTCCTGGTATTTTTGAAACAGGCGCTCCCAATGATTATCGGGTGTATGACAAGACGATGAAAAAAATAAGGCTACCGCTGAAACCTTATCTGGCACTGCGGATCACTGCATTGAACAATTGAGTATAAATATCTACTGTTGAAAGTACAATCAACCCGCCTTTCTGCATTTGTCACTGCAATATTTCACTTCGTCCCAAACCTTTTCCCATTTTTTTCTCCAGGTGAATGGCCTCTTGCAATGCACGCAAACCTTGGTTGGCAAATCAGCTTTTTTAACTCCTTTCATGTTTGCTGGTTATAAAAATAATCAGGTAATTCTTGCACTGCATTGAATCAGGTATTTATCTTTTGCTGATTTTATTGTGTGTAATCTGACGCTGCAATGTGCATTTGAATCGCTGAATTTCAGCACTGCGCTTCTGCAAATGTTTTTGGCTCACACCACTGTTGACCCTTTTACGCCATAGGTTGAAACTGCTGCGTTTGAGCGACTTCCTCATCAAGGCAATCACATCAGCTTCAGTAAGCCCAAACTGAAACAAAATGGCCTCAAAAGGGGTCCTGTCCTCCCATGCCATTTCAATGATGCGGTCCTGGTCTATTGGGTTCATGGAGATGATAACAATTATCTATTGAAATTGTTATTGAATTCAATTGTATTTTTATTCCTTTAAACCAATAAATATGTCTGTTTCGGATCGTTTAAAAGCACTGAAAGAAGAAAAATCGGCGGCTAATTTAATTGCTGCTGAAAACTTTTTATCTGAGAATGCCACCAAGCAAGGAGTAGAGGTATTGGCAAGCGGATTGCAATATCAAATTTTAGTGGAAGGGAAAGGAGAAAAACCCGCATTGCATAACATGGTTACCTGTCATTATCATGGCACCTTGATCAGTGGAGAGGTTTTCGATAGTTCCATTAAACGCGGACAGCCTGCTACATTTCCAGTAAATGGAGTGATTAAAGGGTGGATTGAAGCATTGCAACTAATGCCTGTAGGAAGCAAATGGCGACTTTTTTTGCATCCCGATCTGGCTTACGGTGATAGACAAGTTAGTGCTGTGATTGGACCAAACTCTGCGCTGGTTTTTGATGTTGAATTACTATCATTTCGATAAATTATTTTGTACCTGTCCCTATTTCGTGGGTGAAGGTCAAGTCCACAATTTGAACAACTACCGAGCAATCCTCGGTTGTTGTTTGTTCCCATACGAAGAAACAACTGCAACCTTTATTTGCCGATACAAAACTTACTAAAAATAAAATCCAGCTGATCTTCATTGGAAATCTGCCCTGTGATCTCCCCGAGATGGTAGAGACACTCGCGGATATCGATGGAAAGGAGGTCTCCTGGTACATTTTCTTGCATGCCTGTTCTGATGGCCATCAATGTTTCAGAAAGTTTCTGCAGGGATTGGTAATGGCGGGCATTGGTGACTATAGTGTTCTCCGTATTCACACCACCACTGATTACTTTTTCAGTCAGTGCCGTTTTTAAAAGTTCCAAGCCAAGGTCCTGCTGGGCAGAAATATACACAGCATCTTTCAATCCGTAAACTGCATCACGCTCAGCAACAGCATCCAGGCTATCCACTTTGTTGCCAATCATGATCCAGGAACGGGCCACCAACTGAAGCTCTTTTTGCATGGCATCAACCTCTGTTGTTGAATCTGCAACTGCATCAAAAAGATAAAGTACAATATCTGCAGATTTCATTTTCTCCCTGCTCTTTTCTACGCCAATCGCTTCAATTTCATCTGCACCTTCCCGTATACCGGCGGTGTCAATCAACCTAAAAAGTATACCATCTATGTTCAATACTTCCTCAATGGTATCCCGGGTGGTACCGGCAATCGCGCTCACAATGGCACGGTTTTCTTTCAGGAGTGTATTCAGCAGTGTAGACTTACCTGCATTGGGTTTACCGATGATGGCAACGTTCACCCCATTTTTAATAACATTTCCCAGCTTAAAGGATGACAGCAATTCATTGACGCCTGTTTCAATCTGATCGAGCAATGAACGAAGGCCTGCACGGTCTGCAAATTCAACATCTTCCTGGGAAAAATCAAGCTCCAATTCAATGAGAGCAGAAAACTTGATCAACTCTTCCCTCAAATAAGAAAGAACAGTAGAAAATCCACCCCTGATTTGGTTCAATGCAGTCTCCTGTGCAGCTTTGGTTCCAGAAGCAATCAAGTCCGCAACGGCTTCCGCTTGCACCAGGTCCATCTTGCCCTGCAAGAAAGCCCTGAGGGTAAATTCACCAGGGTTCGCCAGCCTTGCTCCGCGACGGATACATGCTTCCATCACCTGCTGTTGAATATAGGGCGAACCATGACAAGAGATTTCAATGACATCCTCACCCGTATAGGATCGTGGCCCTTTGAAGAGGGAAATCACCACCTCATCAAGCAGTTTACTGCCATCCATAAGGAGTCCCACGTGAAGTGTATTCCCTTTTTGAACCGAAAGGTCTTTTGAAGGAAACATGTCGTTGATCAACGCAATTGATCCATTGCCACTCAGCCGTATAACCCCAATCGCGCCGATGCCGGGAGGGGTTGCCAGGGCTACAATCACATCATTCCAATTGGTTCTTTGTTGCATGATGCTGCAAAATTACGTTCTTATCCCCGGAGATGATGCAATACTGTTGCAGATGCGGGCATAAAAAAAGTCGCCCCACAAAAGCGGGGCGACTGGTATGATTCTTTAGAAATCGACTATTCTTCAGCGAGCTGGAAGGTAACAGGCTGACGGCGGTATGCCTTAACCTGGCGACCATTCTGAATGGCAGCTTTCCATTTTGGACCCTTGCGGATGGCATTTACTGCAATCTCAGCAAGCTTAGAGTTTGGAGGAAGACATCTGGCAACACCAGCTTCGCTGCATGGCAATGCTCTTACATCACTTACTCCACCTTCTTTGTCCACGATGAAAAGGATTACAACAGTGCCCGAGCGACCATCATCCTGCAATTCATCAATATTCCTTTCAATTTCCCTGGTCACATAACGTGTCCATCCTGCAACACCACCGGGGAATTCTGCATCGATTTCAACCTTCTGGAAAATCTTGTCAGAATCATCTTCCTTGGGGGCTTCCACTACACCACCTTTGTCTTCAGTAGGTGGAGCAATGATACCTTCATCTTTGGTACCCTCTTGGTTAACAGTTCCAATTTTGGTTTCCTCCAGCTTTTCGATTTCTGGTGGCTTCTCTTCTTCCTTCACCTCTTCGTCCTTCACAACCTTAGGAGGTGTAAATTTGGCCATCTCTACTTTTGGTGGATCTGGTGGCTTCGGTGGTGGTGGTGGTGGTGGTGGCTCATTCTCTGGTTGTTTGATTTCCTCCAGCTCAACTTCCTTGATTTGAATCTGGCCTTTTTTATCGCCCAGGTCCAAAGAAGAGAGGAAGGATACCAACACAAGCAGCAGTCCTACTGAAGCAGTCAGGAGCAAGGAGTTCCTGAGTCGCTTGTTGTACTGCGTGCGCAGTTCATAAGCACCATAAGTCTTGTTTCTGCCCTCGAAAACGAGGTCGATAAGTTCGGCGCTTAATATTTTGTTTGCATCCATGGTAATGCTTTTAATTAGAGATTCAGATTCGTTCAAATTTCACAAAAAAATCACTTGATTCCGGCAGCGCCCTCAGTGATCTTCACCAATTGAAATTCAACCGGTGAAATATCGACCATTGCGTAACGCTTGATCTCACTGATCGTCATCTCATCTAGAATATCCACCGTGTTTTTGTAGGTGGCATCTTCTGATGGCTTGATGATGATTACGAGATCATCTGCCTTGGTGCTTTGCTTCTTGCGTATAATCTCATCCCTGATGGTCTTGAAAGTAGCGGTCCTGAAGTTGCCTGCAGAAGCCGGATCAAGTCCTTCATAGAAATATACGACATCCTGCTTACCCAATAAAATGGTAAAGGCACCTGATTCTTTTACTTTGTTCTGGTCTTCAGGCTTGTCTACATCCTTTGGCATGAACAGGTTCATTGCCGTAGGCTGTGCCATTGTAGTAGTGAAGATGAAGAAGGTAATCAACAGGAATCCCAAATCCACCATCGGGGTCATGTCTACGCGAGTAGACATTTTCTTGGCTTTCTTAACGCCCGGTCCTTTTTTATGACCGCCGCTATCTCCGCCTCCGTCTATACTTGCCATATTCGGTTAATTTTCGGTTGATCAATTAAATTACTTCTTGTTGATTTGGTTCTGACGCGTTTCATACAATGATGTACCGGGAGGGGCGTCCTCAGGTGCAGTGACAAGAAGGAACTTGTTTTGGTCGTTCTTCTTGAAAGCATTCAGTACATTTTTGAAAACTGGATACTTGGTATCATTATCAGATTTGATCAACAGGTTCAACTTTCTGCCGGAATAGGCTACCAGGGCATCGCGTACCCAGAAATAGAGCTCTCCTCCGGTAGAATCAGCACATGGAATACCAGGCTGCTGTTTTACCGCATTTTTGGTGCTTTCCAACTCAGGATCCAATGAAAGCAAGCTTTTCAGTTGACTGAATGGAACACCTACACTTGGTGCATTGATGAAGTTCTTCATTTCAGCTGGTGTCAAACCCAGGTTCCTGGTCTTATTGAGGTTGTCAATAAGAATCTGACGGAACTGCGGATTGTCTACCGAAACAAAAACCCTGCCGCCCTTGTCGATAGATACCATGAAGGCATCTTTCTCAGGCAAGGCTGCTGAAGAAACTGAATTGGGGGTTGTAACCTCAATCGGCTCTTCCGGCTTGAATTTTGTTGCCAACATGAAAAACGACAGGATCAGGAACGCAACGTCCACGAAGGGCGTCATGTCATTGTCCGGTGCATGTTTTTTTATTTTAACACTTGGCATGTTTGCTATTTTAAGATTAAGATGCGATTGTCCTTAATTTCCATAAGGAAAAGGACGATTACTTGTATTGTGAAACAAAGCTCTGGGTCAAGGTGAAACCTGACTCGTCAATACCGTAAGTGATTGCATCAATCTTTGTAGTGAACACGTTGTACATCATAAGAGCTACAGATGAAGTACCGATACCCAATGCAGTATTGTAAAGGGCCTCAGAGATACCTACCGCAAGTTCAGCAGCAGCACCTGATCCACCTTCTTCACCGAGAGAAGAGAATGATTTGATCATACCCAATACTGTTCCGAGAAGAGCGATAAGCGTACCGAGAGAAGTCAATGTGGAAAGGAATACAAGATTCTTCTGCAACATTGGCAATTCAAGCGCTGTGGCTTCTTCAACTTCTTTTTGGATGGCAGCAACCTTTTGGTCAGTAGAGAATTCTGAAGAAGAGATCATTTCCTTGTATTTCTTCAAACCAGCCTTCATTACATTACCTACGCTTCCTTTTTGCTTGTCGCAAAGAGCGATGGCAGCGTCTACATTTTTGTTGGCGAGTTCAAATTGAACCTTGCGAACAAATTCTGCGTTTGAAGAAGTACCAGTCGCCTTGCTGATGGTCAGGAAACGCTCGATTGAGAATACAATTACCATGAAAAGACAACCGATCAACAAAGGAACGATGATACCACCTTCGTACATTTTGTTCCAGGCGCCAGTTGGTCCTTTGTGTGAAGGCCAGAAACCGCCCAATTCATCCGGCTTGGAAAATCCATCCGGATTACCCAAAACAAATCTCCATACTACATATCCGGCGATAACGCAAATAATGGGTGCCAGATAAGAAATTGCGTTTCCTCCACCTTTGGATGTTGATGCTTTAGCAGCTGCATTTGGTTTAGTTTCAGCCATGACTTTCGTTTTTAGAATTTAAAATTTCTGTTTGTTAAAAAAATAGTTTACATCCGCTGAATTGTCACTTCAAGAGCAAGTCTTTTGGTAGAAAACTTCAGTTGACGCAGAGCAAGTTAATGAAATTGATTAAAAAAAATCACTGGGTGAAAAAAAATTAAAATAATTTAAAAATGGCGCAAATTTTCCGATTTTCTGCCGTCAGAACCATTGTTCAGTTTCTGCTGTTTTATTAGACATAAACCATATATTTACGTTCCACAAAAAAGAGAAAAATGAGATCAACCCAATTTATCAGGACAGCCGCAATAGCCGGCATCTTCCTGACCCAACAGTTTTTGTCTGTTGCACAAAACAGGAGAGACATGCCTCCTCCCTCTCCAGCCTCAGCTCCTGCGGCTCCTGGCGCTGGCGCACCCTCCATGCCTCCAATGGGAGCCCCGAAAACGGGCCCCAAGCCTTATAAAGAGGTAATCACAGGCAAGGCCAAGTCCTCAAAAGGACTTTTTACCGTTCACAAAGTAGAGGATAAGTTCTATTTTGAAATCAATGAATCCCTTTTCGGAAGAGAGATCATGGCAATCACCCGTTTTTCAAAAGTTGCCGGTGGTGGCGGTCTTTATGGCGGTGAAATGGCCAACCAGCAGGTTATCAAATTTGAGAAAGGCCCCAGCAACAATATTTTCATGAGGGTTGTGACCGTCATCAGCGTTGCAGATTCAAGCCAGCCCATCTACAAGGCGGTAAGAAACTCCAACCTTGATCCCATTGCAGCAGCATTTGACATCAAATCCCTTGGAAAGGATTCCAGCGGAGCTGTTATCGATGTAACCGACTTTTTCAAAGGAGACAACCAGGCTGTGTCATTGAATGCAA
Organism: Chitinophagaceae bacterium; assembly: GCA_044373365.1. Lineage (GTDB taxonomy): Bacteria > Bacteroidota > Bacteroidia > Chitinophagales > Chitinophagaceae > Pollutibacter. The sequence goes on along the minus strand of JBIPNK010000059.1, from coordinate 1,991 downwards.
TGTCCAAAAGAAGGTTCAACCTGACCATGCTGATGGCTGATCGTTCTTATATAGAAACAATCAAGACATTCCCCATCAACACTGAGGTGCGCACGGTAAAAACATTCGGTGCCTCCAGCGGTGGCGGATTTGGAGCTGCCCCTTCTCCTTTCCCTTCACCAAGCCTTCCTGCAGCCAGTGCAGCTGGTGCAGTGACACTGGAAACCAATACCTCTTTCATTTTGCTTCCTGAAACTCCCATGAAAAAAAGGATGAGTGATCAACGTGTTGGTTATTTCGCAGATGACTATACCGTCTACAGCGACAATCAGCAAAAGGTTGAGAATGAGAATTTCATTGTTCGTTGGAACCTCCAACCCAAAAAGCAAGACGTAGAAAAATGGAAAAAAGGCGAACTCGTTGAGCCTCAAAAACCAATTGTATACTATATCGATCCGGCAACTCCCAAAAAATGGAGGCCTTACCTGATCAAAGGTATCAATGACTGGCAAGCAGCATTTGAAAAAGCCGGTTTCAAAAATGCCATCGTGGGCAAAGAATGGCCTGAGAATGACAGCACCATGAGCCTTGAAGATGCCCGTTTCTCTGTGATCCGTTATTTCGCTTCAGACATTGCCAACGCTTACGGACCCAACGTGCACGATCCCCGCAGCGGTGAAATCATTGAAAGCCATATCGGCTGGTACCACAATGTAATGAGCTTGGTGCATGACTGGTATTTTGTTCAAGCAGCAGCAGTTGATGCTGATGCACGCAAAATGACGTTTGATGATGACCTGATGGGCAACCTGATCCGTTTCGTATCATCTCATGAAGTAGGACATACCCTTGGCCTTCGCCATAACATGGGATCCAGCAGCAAGACTCCTGTTGAAAAACTCCGTGATAAAACATGGGTTGAAGCCAACGGACATACTGCATCCATCATGGACTACGCACGTTTCAACTATGTAGCACAACCCGAAGACAATATCAGCAAAGTGGGCATGTTCCCTCGTATTGGCGACTACGACAAGTGGGCCATCGAGTGGGGCTATGGATACGGCGCTGATACAGAAGAGGCCGACAAGAAACAACGCAACAAACTCTACAATGAAAGGATTGCACAAAACCCACGTGTTTGGTTTGGCACCTATGAGAGTGGCAATACATCTGATGCGAGAACACAAAGTGAAGACTTGGGAGACAATGCCATGAGGGCTAGTGAATATGGCATCAAGAACCTGAAAAGGATTGTTACCAATCTTCCTGAGTGGACAAAAGAGGAAGGTAATAATTATTCAAATCTTGCCCAGATGTACGGACAAGTAGTGAGCCAGTTCAACCGTTACCTCGGTCATGTAGTGCGCAATATTGGTGGATACTATGAAACACCAAAGAGCGTTGAGCAGGCTGGTAGCGTATTTGAAGTGACACCAAAAGCCATGCAAAAAGATGCAGTGGCATTTGTAAACACACAATTGTTTACCACCCCAACATGGATGCTGGACAACAATATCCTTGACAAGATCAGCAGCCCAATTGGCGACCAACTTGGATCCATCCAGGACAATGTGCTTGGTAGCATTCTCTCTTCAGCACGCCTCAGCAGAATGACCAATTCAGCAAACAGGTTCACCAATACGTATAATATTGACGAGCTGTTCTCTGATCTGAAAAAAGGCATCTGGTCTGAACTTGCAGCCAAAAAGAAAATTGATGGTCACAGAAGAAACCTTCAAAAAGCGTATGCTGAAAGAATGATTTCACTGCTGGGCAACAACGCTGGCGGTGGCGCATCACTTTCTATGGGTGGTGCAATGAGCATGGGCCCAGATACCAAGAAAAGCGATATCACATCAGTTGTACGTGCACACCTTGCTTCCCTGAAGTCTGAAATACAGACTGCAGCGGCAGGCAACCCTGATGCAATGAGCAAATATCATTTGCAGGATGTTGCGGAAAGAATCAAGAACGCACTTGATCCAAAGTAATCATTACTGACATAGATC
>JBIPNK010000102.1:0-7089 GCA_044373365.1 Chitinophagaceae bacterium | reverse complement strand
ATTCGCCATTTGCAGTAGAGTCTGCCCATATCAAATTCAAAAATTCTGACCTGAGTGCTTATGTTTACAGGTCGCTATTTGATGTTGCGCGCCAGTACCGCGAGAGCTTTGAAGTCTATGGTTCCAAAAAATCATTTGAGTGGGCATTGATTGAAGATGAAGCGCATGTAGTGCATACGGCAAAGCTGCCAGAGCACGAGATTCCTGCAAAAGTAAAAGTGCCAGACTATGCACATTTGCTCCCAGAAGGAATTAGGGATTTCACAACCAAGGGAGTTTATGATGTGGCTGAAAATACCCACCTGAGCTTCACACAAGGCGCAGGACATGGCGGGTCGCACCCACACCTTGCCCATGAGTTTTTGATGGCATTGGTGGAAAACCGCGATCCATTCCCGAATGCCGCCCAATCAGCCAACTGGACATCCGTAGGCATCCTTGCCCACGAGTCAGCCATGGAAGGTGGCGCGATTAAGTACTTGCCTGATTTTTTTAATGCATGATTGGGTTAAGGGTTTATAGGTTTAGGGGTTTAAAGGTTTAGGTTATCTTCCCACCTCTAAACCCCTACACCTCTAAACCTCTCCACCCCTAAACCTCTCCATCCCTAAACCCCTAAACCTCTCCACCCCTAAACCCCTCCACCACTCAACCACTCTCAACCCCATACCATGAAACTCCTCCTCACCCTCTCCCTTCTCCTCTCTACCGCTTTCGCCCAACAGGCGCGCCGCATTGAAGTGCTTTTTCTTGGAGACAAGGGACACCACAAGCCCATCGAACGCGTGCCACAACTGATGGCAGCCCTTGGCCCTAAGGGAATCAACATCACCTACACGGATGATTTGAATGACTTGAATCCCAAGACCCTGGGTAAATACGATGCATTGATGGTTTTTGCCAACTGGGATACACTTCCTGCTCCTGCAGAGAAGGCATTGCTGGATTTTGTGGCATCCGGCAAAGGGTTTTTACCCATCCATTGCGCATCCTATTGTTTCAGGAATTCTAAAGAATATGTAAAGCTTGTGGGAGGACAATTCTGGCGCCATACCATGGATTCCATTACTACACAAACAGTGCAGCCCCAGCACCCTGTAATGGCAGACCTAAAGCCTTTCACTGCCTATGATGAAACCTATCTGCACAGCCAGTTGCAGCCAGACAATAACGTGTTGGCGGTGAGGGAAATCAAAGCTGATCAGAAGAAAGACAAGCCAGGAGCAAGTACTGAACCCTATACCTGGACCCGCACGCATGGCAAGGGAAAGGTTTTTTATACGGCCTATGGCCATGATGAAAGGACCTGGCAACTTGCTGGTTTTCAGGAGTTGATGTACAATGGCATCATCTGGTCTGTCAACGATGCAGCCAGGGCAGCGCATGTTGCCAGAGCGCCCCAAAAATTTGAATACCGTGCGGCCAAATTGCCCAACTATGAGCAACGTCCCGGCATCCAATACCAACAATTGGCATTGACCCCCGAAGAATCCATGAAGCATATTCAAGTGCCGGTTGATTTCAAGTTAGAAATGTTTGCTGCTGAGCCCAACGTGATGCATCCCATTGCCTTGAGCTGGGATGAAAAGGGCAGGCTCTATGTCCTGATTACAAAAGATTATCCCAATGAACGCAAGCAAGAAGGGGGAAGTGATTATATCATGGTTTGTGAGGACACCGATAAAGATGGAAAAGCGGATAAGTTTACGCCCTTCGCAGAAGGCCTTAGTATTCCTACCGGAATGGTCTTTGCCAATGGAGGTTTGATCGTTTCTCAAGCACCACACATGCTTTTCCTAAAGGATACTGATGGTGACGGCAAGGCTGATCTCAAAAAAATCCTGTTCACAGGTTTCGGCACCGGAGATACACATGCCGGCCCATCCAACCTGCATTATGGATTCGACAATTGGATCTGGGGATGTGTGGGATATTCAGGCTTCAAGGGCAAGGTGGGAACGGCGGATTCACTCCAGTTCGGACAGGCGTTTTTCCGCTTCAAGGCAGATGGCAGCAAGCTGGAATGGATGACCAGCACTTCCAACAATACCTGGGGCTTTGCCTTCAATGAAACCAATGATGTGTTCGGCTCAACAGCCAACAATTCCCATGGTTGGTACATGGCCATTCCACATTCCTATTTCAATGCACCCAACAACAATGGCAGCAGAAGCACTGACACCCATCGAGACATGAAGCCCATCACTGAAAAGGTAAGGCAGGTGGATGCATTCGGTGGATTTACCGCCGCAGCGGGTCATAATTTTTATACTGCAAGGGCCTTCCCTAAAAAATACTGGAACAGCATCGCTTTTGTTGCAGAGCCAACAGGCCATATCCTGCACCAGAACAACATGCAGAAAAAAGGAACCGATTTTTACGACAAGGAAAGCTTCAACCTGATGGCTGGAGCAGATGAGTGGTTCTCTCCTGTATTTGCAGAAGTGGGTCCTGATGGTGCCGTCTGGGTTGCAGACTGGTACAGCTATATCATTCAACACAATCCAACGCCCAAAGGATTTGACAATGGTCCCGGAAATGCCTACCAGACGGATCTTCGCGATTTCACGCACGGCAGGATTTACAGGGTTTCTTACAAGGAGGCGCCTGAATACAAGCCTTTGTCCCTTTCCATCTCAGATGCAAAAGGATTGTTGGCTGCTTTGAAAAACAACAACATGTTCTGGCGCATGAATGCCCAACGCATGTTGGTTGAACGCGGACAGAAAGATGTTGTTGCAGACCTGATTGCTTTGGTAAAAGATCCTTCTGTGGATGAAATTGGCATCAACGCACCAGCCATTCATGCCCTATGGACACTGAAAGGATTGAATGCACTGGATGAGGCAACCATTGCTGCAGCCCTGGCGCATCCCTGTGCTGATGTTAGAAAAAATGCCATCAAGGTGATGGACTTTTCAGCCGCTTCAGTGGCCACTATTTTGAAAAACAATGTGTTGCAAGACAAAGATCCATTGGTGGTGATGAATGCCCTTTTGCTTTTTTCAAAGTCACCGCTTGATCCTGCAGCAGAGAGTGCATTTTTTGCACGCATGAACAAATCTACTGAAGTGGAAGACAGGTGGATGCCCGATGCCTTTGCCTGCGTGCTCACGGCCAACAATGGCAAGCTGATGAAAAAGCACTTGCAAAGCCAAATCAAGGCCAGCATGTCAAAGAAAACTGCAATGCCTGCCATGGATCATTCCATGCACCAGATGGGAGGAGCAAAGCCTGCATCATCTGCCAAGGCAACAGGCATAGATCTTGTTGTATCAGACATCAAAATTGATCCAGCTGCCCCTGCTGTGCGTGAAAGAATCAATGTCACTGTAGAAGTGAAAAACCAAGGAACGGTTGATCTTGAAAAAGAAAACTTCGTCCCCCTGGACATCCGATTCGAAGGCATGGGCATCAAGGTTGATCAATACAGCAGGAATTTCAAGGAAGGCATAAAGGCCGGTGAAACGGTCTCCATCACCAAAAACCTGAACGGTCCCTGGGTTGGCAACATCAGTGTAGGAACAGATGTGGTAGGGGATTATAACCTGATCGTCGCTATCGACAAGGCCAACGAAGTAAAGGAGTCCAACAAGAACAACAATTCTTTTACAAAAAAAATCACCTTCAGCCGTCCTGCAGACATGAATGCATTTGCCCTGGAGTCAGCACTCAAAAGCTATGCGAACAAGGCTTCTGCGGATAGCCTTGTTTCCATTTTGAAGAGTACCCAAGCCATGGACCAGCAGTCCAAAAATGGCATCCTAAAGGCCATGGCTGAAGGATGGAATTACAGGTTGAAGGACATCAAGCTCACAGCGGCGGACAAGAATTTTCTTGCTTCTATCAATCCCGGCAATTCAAATGAAAGATTATCCAGGCTGATGACTGCCTGGGGCATTGCCACTGAAGGACAGTCCAATGCGGATGTGCTCAGGATCAAGATCAGCACCATCAAGGAAGCGATGAAATTCAGCCTGAAGGAATTTACAGTAAAGCCTGGCCAGTCGGTAGAAATTGCGTTTGAGAACCCCGATGCCATGCAACACAACATGGTTATCACAAAGCCCGGTATGCTTGAAAAAGTGGGAAGGGCAGGAGATGCAATGATGAAAGATACAAAGGGTGCCGACAAGAACTATGTGCCAGCCATTGCTGAGGTTCTGTTCTCAACACCTTTGGTAAACCCTGGCCAGAATTATACCCTGAAGTTCAAGGCGCCTGTCAACACAGGTGATTATCCCTTTGTCTGCACCTTCCCCGGCCATTGGAGCATCATGAATGGGGTGATGAAGGTGAGGAATTAAAGGAAGGTTGAGGAGGTTGAAGGGGCCTGCGGCCTGTTGAAGAGGTTGAAGTCGCCTCCGGCTGGTTTAAGGGGTTTAAGACCTGGAAATAAGTTGAAGGGGTTGAAGTGGTTTAAGCAGTTGAAGTAACTAACTTCGACCTCTTCAACCTCTTCAACCCCTTAAACTCCTTCAACCCCTTCAACCCCTTCAACCCCTTCAACCCCTCAGCCTACGCTGACAAGTTCAACCTATTCCGGTCTCATCATCGGAAACAACAATACATCCTGGATCGAAGGTTGGTTGGTGAGCAGCATGCAAAGCCTGTCAATCCCAAAACCAATACCTGCGGTAGGTGGCATCCCATATTCCAATGCACGAAGGAAATCGTGGTCAATGAACATGGCTTCATCATCGCCGCGTTCCTGGAGTTTGATTTGGTCTTCAAATCTAGCACGTTGATCGATAGGGTCGTTTAACTCAGTATAGGCATTGGCAATTTCTTTTCCATTGATCATCAGCTCGAAACGCTCTACCAACCCTGCTTTGCTGCGGTGCTTCTTTGTGAGCGGGCTCATTTCAATCGGATAGTCAGTAATGAAGGTGGGCTGTATAAAGTGGTGCTCACATTTCTCGCTGAAAATTTCATCTACTAGCTTACCCTTGCCCATGCTTTTTTCAACGCCAATACCCAGCTGCTTGCATACATCCCTCAGGGCCTCTTCGTCCATGTTGCTGATGTCAAAGCCGGTATGTTCCCTGATGGCATCATACATGGTTACCCTTTTGAAAGGAGCCTTGAAGCTGATGGTTTTCCCATCTACCTCAGCATCGGTCGTGCCATTCACATCAATGGCCGCTTTTTCAAGCAATTGCTCGGTCGTATCCATCATCCACAAATAATCCTTGTAGGCAGTATAGAATTCAAGCACGGTGAACTCAGGATTGTGTGTGCGGTCCATCCCCTCGTTCCTGAAGTTCCTTGAAAACTCATACACCCACTCAAAGCCACCAACGATAAGCCTTTTCAGGTAGAGTTCATTGGCAATACGGAGGTACATGGGGATGTCCAATGCATTGTGGTGCGTGGTGAAAGGTCGTGCAGACGCACCACCGGGGATGCTTTGCAATACTGGTGTGTCCACTTCAATCGCGCCCCGTTCGTTCAGGAATTCTTTGATTGAATTGATCAACCTGGATCTCTTTAGAAAAGTCTCTTTTACTTGAGGATTGATGATCAGGTCTGCATAACGCTGCCGGTAGCGGAACTCCGGATCGGTAACTGCGTCAAAGGTTTCACCTTCTTTTTCTTTTACGATGGGAAGGGGTTTCAGTGACTTGCTCAGTAGGGTGAGCGACTGAACATGAATGGAGGTTTCACCGGTTTTGGTGGTGAAAACGTGTCCTTTGACACCGATGATGTCACCAATATCCAGGGTTTTCCATACCTGGTCGTAAAGCGTTTTATCTTCTGTGGGGCAAATTTCGTCCCGTTTTACATATACCTGAATCTTTCCGGCATTGTCCTGCAATACAGCAAAACTGGCTTTTCCCATGTCTCGAATGCCCATCAAACGACCAGCCAGGCATACATCCGCAAACTCCGCCTTGTTCTCTTCGCCCAGGTAACGTTGCTTTATATCGCTTGAACTGATGTTCACAGGGAAGGCCGCAGCAGGATAAGGGTCTATTCCCAGTGCTTGCAGTGCTGTAAGCTTGTCTCTTCTGATGATCTCTTGCTCTGAAAGGTGCTGTTGTGACATTTTCTTTTTGCTTGAAGCCGCAAAGATAATTAAATGAAGGGAGTTGAAGCGGTTGAACCTGCCAGCCGAAGGCTGGGTCGCCTACGGACTGTTGAAGTGGTTTAAGCGGTTTAAGGATTTTCTTCAACCTTCTCAAACCCTTAAACATCTCTCAACCTCCCTCAACCTCTCTCAATCTCCTTCAACCTCCCTCAACCTCATTTAGATTGCTTCCAAAAGCAGGTTCCCATCGATACCGAGTTTTTCATGGATTGCCTTGAGGAAATGTGCATCCGGCTCTTGTTTGCCGGACAGAATTTTAGATATTTTAGAAGTGGTTGTATTGATGATTTCAGAAAGTTTTGATTGGGTGATGTTCATTTCTGCTAACCTGTTTTGGATAATCAGGTTCAGCGAAACCTGGAATGCGCCAGGGAGCATGTATTTTTTCTCATAATCATTTGCCAGCAAGGTTAGTCGATTCAACTCCTTTTCATCTTGTTTGCTGAGCGCATGGAATCCTCCCAGTTTGGTTGCCTTTTGGATAAATTTCTCAATCATTTTCATGATTGCATCATATTGCTCCTGTGTCCTGATTTTGTCTATCATATTCAAATGGTTGAGCAGTCAATTTGGTCATATTCCCGATGGGTGCCAATAAATCGGATGTACACCGTTCTTCTGTTGAAGTGTATCATCGCAATCAGCCTGAAATCCTGTTCCAGGCAATGATAACCATCAAAATTAATTAAATTCTCCATTAGAAATTAATTTCTCTGTAAGAAATTTATTTAATGATATTACATGCTTATTGAAACCAAGAAATGTTGGAAAAACGGTTTTTAAAGTGATTATTCTCCAAGTAAATGGTGAAGCGGTTGAAGTGGCCTGTCGGACCTGCCCCTAAACCCCTAAACCCCTAAACCCCTAAACCCCTAAACCCCTAAACCCCTAAACCCCTAAACCCCTAAACCCCTAAACCCCTAAACCCCTAAACCCCTAAACCTACTCCCAACCCAAACAAGGCCAAATCATATTTCACAGGGTCTTTTGGATCAAAC
>JBIPNK010000160.1:0-29119 GCA_044373365.1 Chitinophagaceae bacterium | reverse complement strand
AGGTGGCGATCGCCACGGCTAAGAAGTGGTGCTTCTAAAAAAGAAAACATCGGATCCAACCTCTTCCTTCCAAATACGAGGGGACTCTGAGTATAGCGTCAAGGTAACCGTCTCTGTATGATAGACTCGCGACAACACATCCGGCTCATGAGGCCGACTAAAAAAAGTGTAGGTTCCGTCATTGTTCACCTGGATCACCTCCAAGGTCTTTTCATGTTCATTGAATCTGCCAAACCCGGTATATAGATACCTGGTTTCGTAGGTTGTTCCTTTTTGGGCTGCGAACTCGGGCGGCACAGTCGCGGACAAGGTAAGCTTCATTATTAACTAGACACGGTGTTTGCGAAAACCAAAGCCGAGAGAGCCGCGTCATCCACGAGCATGCCGTTGATCTTCTTTGCAGCATCCTCCAGACCCTTGCGAATGACCTCCCACTTCTCTGGGTCGTTCATAAACTTGGTCGTCCGCGTGCGACCGTCAGGGAAGGACTCCACGAGCTCCGACTCTGCAGCCGTGCACAGATCCATGTAGACCCGCAGCTGAATCTCGTCATACATGGGAACCGCCGGCCACCAGCGAGTGCGAGCCTTGGAATCCACCACGCGGTTGTGCTCCTTGACATAGCCGTCCGTGCGACCCACGACCTTGAATGATCCGTAGTCCTTGCGGAAGGTGCTGGTGTTACGCTCAGTCACCGTCACCTGGTTGGCCGCCTCATACATGTCCAGGATCGCGGCCTCATTGTTGTTGCCCCGCTGACGCTGCACGGCACCTCGCACCTCGTTGACCAGGATGTCGCGGACCTCACTGGCCAGTTCACCGTGACGCAGGGTCAGAACCATGCGAGCCTGGGTCTCCACATCCGAGAGCGTCTCGCTAATGTCCGACTGACCTACGCAGGCCCGAACACCCGCACCCACGACATCGCGGATGGCGGAACTGCGAAGAACTGTGTCCTTGAGCTTGTTGAGAGAGATGCGACGCTCGCGAGACTCAATCTCGGCGATACGTGCCTTGGTTGGGGCATGCTTGAGCAGGAGATCATACATGACCTCGTGAGGACGCTGGTAGGCATTCAGTCCGATGAGAGCGGCGACCTTCGAGGCGGAGACTTCGGGAGTATAGGACGACATCTTGAATAGGGTGCTCAGTTGTGTCGCCGCGGCCTTCCATTTTAAGCAAAGCTCTTTTGCATTCGGACGATTGCATCAATCCAACCCGGCATTCCCTGGAGAACCGTGGAGACCGCTAAGGTGTTGCCAGAGACTACCGTGGCATCAAACGTTGTGCCCTCGCAGACAATCACCAACGCTGCCAGCAAGAGATGCTGCTTGGACTTGGCATCACTGGGGCTCCATCGCAAACAATACATCTTGTAGAGAATGTCAATCACAGGCCGAGCGGTTGCCTGTGCTTGCTTCCGAATCGCATCCCAAAAGATCCAGACTGGGTGAGCTCCGTGCGGCTCCGAGACAAACTCGTCAAACCGATTGGCAAAAATGAGAGCCTGCTTGGATTGCTTCTTGTGCTCGCGACAGTATGCAAACACCCACGCCATCCAATACAATGCCCGGGTCGCATCGCGAACATCCGGCCGAAGGCAGAAGACAAACTCATTCATCGGAACTGCCACGGGAAGAGGATCCGCTGGCCGAAGTGTCAGACGTCCAAACAACTGAGAGGGAGCCTTGAGGTGCTCTTGAATCGTTTGGGGATCAAAGTCGTGCAGGGGCTTGATCGTGGGAAGCGAAGGCAGCTTATTCTTGCGACATCCGGCCAGAGTAGCAGCCACCTCGCAGACAATCTGCCGAACATCCAAGTTGTTCCGAATGGATGTCATCGTGTTGACCGTGTAGATCTGCTCAATCGGTGCATATCGTTCGTAGGCATTCGCAAGATACACAAAGACATTGGGATTTGCACGGTTGATGTGCAACGCTGCAGCATCAAAGAGGGTGGCCCATAAACTGTGAACCAGTCCTGAACATAGGAGCTCAAGAGTCCAGTAACAGGCATAATCTGCGTGACCGAGTTGCACGTTTTGAAGGAGAACCTTCACGACGTGTGCACGGGGATGTCCACAAAATGTTGTTTTTTGAAAGTCAGCAACCGAGCGGGAGTCTGAAACGTCCATTGCTACGTATACACTACTTTGAAGCTGCCGTAGATGCCGCAGGAGTTCCAAATATGCTGGATAAGAAGCTAGGGGGTGTAGGAGGTCCAGCCTTGGCACGAGACAGCTCCGCCCTGGCTCGGAGCAGTGAAGCCTCGCTCTTCAGCTTCTCAATGGTTGGCACTGAACCCGCAAAGCGTCTAACCAAAAAGACGATGCACAGGAGCGTGATGATTGCAATCACCCAGTTGAGAAACACGTCAATCCACGAGGAGGTCAACTGAATGGCATCTTCTTGGTTCTTTTTGTCAATGTTGATCTGGTTGTTGATCGCATCCATCTGCTTCTGGAATGTCTTGACTGAGAATGCCATGTCATCCTTCACAGAGAGAACCTTATCCTTCAACCCATTGATCACCTCAATGGTGGATTGCTGCTCGGTCCTCTTTGCCTTGAGATTGTTATACTGCGACACGAAGCTGTTAACAACCGGCTGAGCTTCTGTGTTGGCAATCCGCTCCTGCTCAGTCGCAAGCCAAGAATCTCCCTGTGTCAGGGTGTAGTATGCAATGCGAGCCTGCGAGTAGGCCGTCTCTCCTGCAGTAGTTCCCCGGGCATTCTCTGCAGCCTGAAGCTGACTAAATGCCGTATTCACCCGAACCGCTCTATCAATCCTGCCGTTCGCAACAGCCAGGGCCGCAGCGAACCGATCCAGCTCAGCCTGATAGGTCGGCTTCTCTCCGAGTGTGGTGTAGCTTGCACGAGCAGGGATTGCAGGTCGGCCCTGTCCTCCTGGACTTGTCATGTACATCGGGGTTGGAGTGAGGGTAACCTTGATGGATGAATCTCCGGTATACGTGCAGGATAACACGCTTCCCTGCGATGTCATTGTGTAGCCAAGTGGTTCAGGACAGGGAACTAGGCATGCCGTTCCCGATGGAGCGACAACAAATTCTGCAGGACACGACAAGGCTCCACCCATTATCTAGTAGTCAGATAGATTCCGGCTGACGCTCCAACACAGAGTGTCAAAAAGACGACATATGTTGCATAGGCATTTGGAAGCACTAGGAACTCTACCAAGGACAGGAGAATGGTGAAGAGAACGGTCTGCATAACTGCCATTGACACGGGGTTCAGGATGGTATGCCGCAGGGACTTGATCTCAACTGGCTGAACCGGAGGACGGACTTTCAAACTATCGGAGACTTGTTTCAGTCGGGTAGTCACGTCCGATTCCACCGCGTAGGACGCATAGTCCGATTTGATGGTTTCATAATCCATTGTTTAACGGTTAGGAACAAAACTCTTGAATGCACCCAGGATCGGCATAATCGTCCGTGCGTCGCGATTCGCCTGCATATCGCGCCATCCCAGCAGATTGGGCCTGGCTCCCTGGTTCTGCGAGGCATACGGGAGCAGTGTGGCCGACATCCGCACAAACCGAGTGAACTCTGACGCATCGCCAACCATGGCACGGCGAACGGGAGGATTGACCTGTCCAAAGGGAGACGTAGGCATTTTGTTTTACGACAGGAATATAATGAGTGCGACGACTGTCAATCCGAATGGTGGACTTCCCGCCGATCTCCAGACTGCATTGAATGCCTACAAGACCAACTATGCAGCCTTCAAGGTGTCGGGCAACACGTCTTACCAGACAGCCTATCAGAATGCACTGGCCGCGGTGAACAATGCGATTGCCAACATGCAGGGAGCCACGCAGAGCAATGATGTCTATATCCAGAACTTCATTTCCAGCTACCAGCAGACGAACCGCGATATTGTCGCTCTCCAGGAAAAGTCCAGGGCGATTCAGAGGGATGGCCCTGTTCTGCAGGACAAGCTGGCTCAAACACAGCAGCTCCACACTCGCGTGATCGCCGAGGCTGACGAGACGAGCCTTTACGTGAAGGGTGCGGTCGTGGTTGGACTGTTGATTGCAGTGGGAATCATCGGTGCTCTCTGACCGCCCTTCCACATCAGAACAATCACGAAAAACACGGCAACGAATCCAAGGGCAAGCGAATACCAAAAAAAGGATGAGTTGAAGGCGGCCTCTTGATGACCCTGGAGCATCTTGAGCGTCTCATATTGATCACGCTGTTCCCGCATCAAGGATGCATCATTTTGGATTCCCACGAGCTTCTGCAACAGGGCGTCCCGATAGGGCAGCAGGTTCTTAGCGTTGTTTCTCACCTCCGCCAACTTCTCCAGCATGGACTGCAAAAGAGCGGCCAGCTCGCCGTTCAAACGTTGAATGTCTGCCATCTTCGCTGGGTCGTTTGCCGCGATCAGGGCATCATACTCTGCACGCTTCGCCTCGTAGGTGCTTTTCAGCGTCTCCATTATTACTGGGCGACATTTACATCCTCAACGCAGTAGCGGTAGTAGAAACTCTGTCCCGCCGTATCCGAGTGGCGAGTCACCTCCACCACATCTCCCGGGATTGCCCCGATCCACTTAATCATCGTATCCTGCGAATCAATCCACGGCAGCTGATTCTCCGGATCCGAAATCTTGAAGGTATCAAAGATGATCGTCTTCTCATCCTCTGACAGAATCCGGTGAGGCATGGCCATGCGGTGGGTCGTGATATCAAACTGCAGCTGCCAGATGTGGAACAGGGCAAGACGCCGAGCGGAGTGGGACTTGGCCACCCGGAGCACATTCTCAGACGGAGGGCTCATGGCCACCATCACCACGCCCGTCGTGTGACCATTTTCTGTTGCAAACTTGACCAGGTTCGCAATGTCCGTAGACAGGATCTTGTCCTTCTGGCTAAAGCACACCAGCACTGTGCCCATTGTGTAGAGGGTCATCTTCTCCATCTTCTTGTCGTCGGTGGCGATTCGTTCTGTGTCCGTGCCGAGCTTACGGCGTGCGAGCATGATCCGAAGAGTGTCAAGTGCCTTCTCCTCCATTGTGATGGGTCTTCTCTTACACACTAGGACATTCGTTTTTTTCGGGTGCTTTGAACAATGAAGCAGTGGATCTGGTTCGTGCTTGCTCTGCTTGCCGTCGCCCTTGTGCTGAAGCTTGTTGGATTTGAAGGGTTCACCGGAGGACCCGCAGACTCCCGGTTTGTTGATCGTAGCCAGCAGAACCGTGCCATGAAGATGGAAGATTCCTCGTATGCTCAGAAGACCAACCACTTTGTGCAGAACAATCAGGTGGGAGAGGCTCCGGGCGTCGACAGCCCGTGGCAGGTTAACCAGTTTAAGAGCCGCATGTAAGAAGATCCAATGGGATCTAAATCAAAAATCCCCAAAGCACTCCGGGAACAAGTCTGGTTGCTTCATATTGGGCGGAAGTATCAACATACGTGCAGAGTGACGTGGTGTCATAATGTCATCACGGTGTTTGACTTCCAGTGCGGGCACAACATTCCCGAATCTAAGGGCGGAAAAACTGATGTGACAAACTTAGTCCCTATCTGTTCTCGCTGCAATGTATCCATGGGTAATCATTTCACAATTGACGAGTGGAACCGCAAGTTCCATGGCACTCGTTCTATTTGTGCAAGACTTCTCGAGTGCATCTACAAATGACGCTCCTGGACACCTACCAGGCCAAGTATCATACGTCCTCAGATATCAACGAGCACCTCCCCATCCTCCTGGCGTATGCCAAGCAGTGCAAGAGCATCACCGAGTGTGGTGTCCGGACGCCGACTAGTGCCTACGCCTTTGCCGCTGGACTGAAGGGAACTCCTGGAAATAGCTACCGAATGATTGATGTTGTGAAGTCGGATCTCATTGATGGCTTCCTTCAGGAGTGCCGTGCCGAGGGCGTGGATGCTACATTTGAGACCTCGTCGGATCTGGACTGCACACCGCTGCAGACCGATCTGCTGTTTATTGATACATGGCACATCTACGGACAGCTCAAGCGTGAGCTGGCGTATTGGCACCCATTTGCGACCAAGTATATCATCCTCCACGACACCACGGTGGACGAGGTTCGCGGCGAGACACTTCGCATGGGTGACAATCCGGTGGAGCAGAGTGCTGCAACGGGCATTCCTGTTGAGGAGATCACAAAGGGTCTTGGCCCCGCAGTGGAGGAGTTCCTTGCGGCTCACCCGAAGTGGACTGTCGACCTCAAGCTGACGAACAACAATGGATTGACCATTCTTAAACGTCAAGCGTAAGGACCTTGGCCGGAAGAGGCTCAGGCTTAGTTCCATCGCGGCGATGACGCTCCACATCATCCCAGAATGCACGCAGATCCGGCAGGTGATCAGAGAGCCAGTTAGGATCCTTAGGAACAAAGTCCTTCTTGATGTCCGTCAGCACCCAATAGATGTACTGATACTCCTCCGTCAGTCCCGACTGCCACTGGTGAAGCTCAACGTCATCGGGCTTGTAGTCCACCTTGCCATTGGGATCCACCGCAAAGATGCCCTTCGTGTCCTTGCTTTGATCCCATGCCGTAAAGTTCACCTGCTTGAAACGAAACTCCACATACTCGCACTCATCAATCCCCGTGCACTCCATTTGCATCTGCATCTGGTGCACGTAGTAACTCGGGATCTCGTCCTTGCGAGCACGGCTCATGGGGCACTTGAACTCCACCAGGCGACCATACCGCATCGGCTCTGCATCGGCATACCGAGGCACAATCAGACCGTCCGGAGAGGCACCCAGGAACTTATGAACCGGGTGCTGGCAGCAGCCCACATCAAGGATGTCACAACCCGTGGTGTCCTCGTAGATCTTCTTTGCCACTGGCTCAAAGCGGGTTCCCCAGATCAAAGCAGGGATCGCATTGAAGGGATTGGAGTCGCTCTTGGTCGGTGGCTCCAGCTTCTTCTCCAGCAGCTCCAGACGAGATGCCGGTGTTTGCCACACCTTTGAGACCTCCGATGCAGTGATCATGGTTCCTCGCTGAGCATGCCAGGCATCCGTTCGCTGATCCTGTTTGCCGTAAAGCCTGACCGTCCGCTCAAAGGCCCGATCACGCATCCACAGACGACCCGGTGCCCCTGTCATCAACGTCTGTGTCACCCGCATCACCTCTCTCTTCAGGTGTCGATACGATAGCTCCGGCGCGAGGGATTTGCACAACAAAGTGAAATGGCGTAGCCGGGCGTTCAGGTGCGTGTAGGGTCGGTCCTCCAGTAGATAGGATGCCAGTGCCTCCTCCATTAGGGTTCTCTACCTTGCTCTCCGAAAGTTCATTTTGACGCTCAAGAAGGCGAGCCTCAAAGTCACCGGCACCGAGGACACCCAGCTCGTTCGTGCGGCTGAACATCTCCTGGTACATCTTCTTGAACTCCACATCCATGTCATCCAGCAGACCCAGAGGAACACCCTTTTCCTCCATCGTCGGCAGAACATCATCGTCCTTGAACACAGGGTCAGGCGGCTGCGGCTGATCACGCAGCATCTCCAGGAATGTAGAGTAGACCTTCTCCCCCTCAATCATCATGAATGTGCCCGGTGTTGTCGCCTCCAGAACTTTACCTTCCTCGCGGGCACGAGTGATAACCTCTCCGGTGCAGACAGATGTTCCGATTCCAGTTCCAGCGTCTCTGTCAGTCGCCATTTACTTTACTTTACCGACCCACTTTAAGCGAGAATACCGCAGTCAAGATAAATGGAGGTCATTCAGAACCGCGATCATTGGGTGCTTCACCGTCTGGAGGGATTCTATTCCAACACTGAGAACTTTGGGAAGGTTCGGACTATCCTCTCGGGAGAGTCCAAGGTCAGTCTGCGTCTTTTGGACTGGCTTGTGACCAACTATGCCAAGAAGCACAATGTGTCCTACATGGTAGGAGGTCGTCACGTCATTGTCTACCTGGCCTACAAGTCTCACCTGAAGGCCTACAGCAAGAAGATGTTTGACCCCTTCTGCAGGTGGAAGCGTATTCAGTTCATGGGTCTGGACACCACCGTGGGACAGCTGAACTTCTTTGAGTGGGCACTGCAGGATAATGTTCTCACCTATCTAGAGGAGAACTACGACGCGATCCACGCTGACATGGATGCCTGCTCTACGACCATCCAGGCAAAGACGTCCGAGGATGGAACCCGCCGCAAGCGTCACGAGCTGAGTCGTTCGGCAACGAAGGCCGTGCGTCACCACGACGTGAAGGTTGTTGTGTCGTTTGAGTAATGCAATCCCTTCTGGACCCGAGCGTGATCTATGCGGATCTGTCTCGGGATGTGGTGGAGCATGACGTAGATGTCGTCTCCGATTTGTGGACAATGGATGATCGTGATGTCTACCGGGGTTCCCGCGATACACAGTATGTTCATGCAAATGTCTATTGGTTATACTCAGATGAGCTGGAACGCACAGGATTGGTGGAGCACTCTCTCACCGATCATGCAGACTTCAGGATTTTGTGGTTCCACGATACACCCTTTGCGACGTTCTTTCAGGAGGAGTGGACATTGACAGAGAGCTTGTGGTCTGTGCTGCCTCGCACCACAGTTGAAAAGTTTCTATCTGATGACTGCACCACTCCTGAACGTATCCTCTCTGCCTGTCTGCAGGGACCGAGCCGTATTATCACCCTCTCGCACGCGTTGTGCCCACCCACCGTCTACAGCTGTTCTAAATGTGGATTGAAGTCTCTGCGTCCCATCAGCTGCGGGGATACTACTGCACCACTGGACTTCCCCGACAAAACAAAAATTGTGTTTGTTGACGACGAGCTGTATGTGTGTCGCCCGCCTAGCAGCTCACGGGTATGGGATCACCTTGGATTTAGATCGCAGAAGGCTGAGCCACCCGACGCCGAGCCTGCTTTGCAGGTGCAGGAGGAACGACAGCCGGAGGTGCACTCGGAGACTCCTGCTCCTCCTCCTCTTGCTGATCCTCGTCCTCCTGAACCTTCGCAGTCGGAATCTCAGCGGCAACAGGCTCATCTGCCGACTCCTCCGGCTCAAACATCTGAGCGGCAGTCGTCCGGGCCTGAGCCGACACCTGAGCATACGAGATCCTCCATGTCACTCCGAAGCCCTGGCCCGAAACGTAGATACTCGGGCTGACGATGAAGCGAGCCTCCATACGCTTCGGGAACACCTGCTCCAGGTTGTCCGGCGTGAGGGCAATCGGGCGATTGGCCATGTCCACCGCATCCATACTCACCGTCGGCACGCCCTTATCGTTGGCGTAGACCGGCACCTTCATACGGAAGCTCGGAGGATACTTGCCATTCGGCACCCACTCCGTTCCCTGCTTCTCCACACTGGGAGACACCAGCGACTTCATGCTGTCACGGAGGACATCCTCCTTGCGAGCACGACCGAACCACGACGTGCTACGCTCCACGGCCGTCTTGATGACCTTCTCCTCAAGATCCTTGAGGAAGTTGTACATCTGACCGATCTCACCGGCCTCTGCCGAGGCACGCTCCTTCGCGTAGGAGTCGCAACCACGCAGGCTCGCGAGCATCGTGTAGTTGGTGCCATTCTCAGTCTCCTTGATTGAGACGCCCATAGGATACTGGAGCTTGGGGATTCGCATCTGGAAATTCTGCCCATTGTACTTGATCGGGACACTCTTGGACCCGTTGTTCTTGCTGATGCGGATGTCGCCGAAGGAGACCTTGCTGATGTCGAGGTTAGAGGCGTTGATGGTGGCGTTGACGGACATTTTGGACTGGTTGTATAGTCTTTCTCCCCCGCTAATCTGTAGATCCATTTTGTCCGCACGTTTCTACTTTCAAGAACTCTCCTCGTGAAAGGTAATGGTCAGATGTGCGGCAACAAAAAGAAAGGGCTCAACGACCCAGTGCACTTCCAATGCACTGAAGGGACTTACGATGTGTGGCATCCACGCCCGTGCTAAAACGGTCACACTGTGGAAGGAGGCCGCACGCCAGGACGAGGGGGTTGTGATATGCCAGTCTCTTGCTAGAAGATGGCTTGTGCTCCACCAGCTTCGGCTTGCGGGACCAGGGGTGTTGTCGCGGAAGTCTGTGACAAACGACGAGGAACTGGTGTCCTGCGTTGAGGCCTCTAAGCAATACCCCCTAGACTACTTTGCTTTTGAGGAGAATGGCAAGGTGTGGTGGTTTGACTTTAGTTCCATCTGGTCCTGGTCTGTGAAATCAGTGCAGCCCACGAACCCATACACTCGTGCTCCCTTAACCCGAGAGGTCCTCACGCGTCTACGCGAATGCTGGGCCCTTCGCAGCAACCGACGCCTCGCTATACCAGCCGAACCTGTTCCCGGTGATCAGCGAATCCTACACCGATGGACCATCATGTGTCAGGTCTTTCATTGTAACGGGTTCACCGACGTGTCTCTGGATCAGCTCATCCGCCTTGGTAAGATATCACACAGTGTCGTGTGGAGGTTTTTGCACGATGACTGTCCCCTCGCCCTCAACTCTTCCAAATATATGCTATCTCCGCAACTGTTGGGATCAAACTCGCCCACATATATTGTCAACTCTCTTCGCATGCTACTTTTGCTTGTGTCGGCTCAGAAGGAGCCCTATTCAACCGTGTTTGCGGTCATGTCGGCCATTTACCGTTGTTAAAATGGATTTGGGGTTCCGAAAGCAAACCAGATCTGCTGCCATGAATATCTTTGCCCTCTCACCGGATCCTCGCGAAGCCGCCGAGTCTCATTGCGACAAGCATGTCGTCAAGATGATACTTGAATCCGCCCAACTCCTCTACTGTGCCCACTGGGTGCTGAATCAAGACAAACTCCATCCACTTGCATATAAAAAGACACATCCGAACCACCCGTGTTCAATCTGGGTGCGTGAGTCCATTGAGAACTACCGCTGGCTCACCGAACTTGGCATGTGTCTGTGCCGGGAATACACCTTCCGCTACGGAAAGCGGCACAAGACCGAAGACCATCTGCAGTGGCTCTCGGACAACTTTCCACCCCTGCCCGCTGGCGACCGCACACCCTTCCGTATGGCGATGCCGGATGAGTTTAAGGACGCCGACCCCGTAGTCGCCTACCAAGCATACTACCTCGGAGCCAAGCAACGGATGCTGGTCTACACCAAACGACCCCCTCCCCCGTTTGTAGAAAAGAAAAGGGTTTAGATGACCGCCGGAGGTAAGAGTATACCAGTGCGTTAAAGATGTCTGCCTCTTCTTCTGTTTCTAAGTCAAACAAGATGCCTGCCGCCAAGAAGTCCGATGCTCCCCCGAAGACTGCCGCCCCTGCCCCTGCCGTCGCTGCTCCGGCGCCGGCTGCCCCCGCCAAGGCCGTTGAGCCGAAGGTGGCCAAGACCAAGGTTGTGAAGTCCGCCACGCCCGCGAAGGCGGAGGCGACGGTGCCCACGGTTGCCTCCCCGGCTGTTGAGCCGTCGGCGGCGGCCCCGGCTGTCTCGTCGGAGTCCCAGCTCTCGGCCCTCGCGGAGACGCTCAAGGCTCTCAGTGCTGACCTCTCCACCCGTGTCCGCGACGCCGTGAAGGCGGTCCAGGAGGCGGCCAAGTCGGCCAAGCGTGAGGCCCGCGACTCCAAGAAGAAGAAGAAGGTTGACCCGGCCACGATGACGGCCGAGCAGCGTGCGGCCTGGGAGAAGCGTCGTGCGAACAACGCTTTTCTCGTTCAGCGTCCGCTGACGGAGGAGCTCTGCCACTTCATGGGCCTCAAGGCCGGTGAGACCCGCTCGCAGACGCAGGTGACGAAGTTCATCAGCGAGTATGTCAAGAAGCACTCGTGCTTTGACCCCTCGTTCAAGCGTCGCATCCTCCCGAACGCGGCCCTCGCCAAGCTGCTCCGCGTCTCGGACAAGGATGAGGTGACCTACCTCAACCTCCAGTCGTTCCTGAAGGTGCACTTCATCAAGACGGCCCCGAAGGCGTAGACGTAGAGTTTTTCTGTGTGGTAAATATAAAATGCCGATCGACGACCTTCGCCGCACCACTGGAGACAAGGGACACTCGAGCAAGCCGACCACTCACTACGGTATCGAGGGGGAAAAGATGCGCCTTAGTGGCCCTATCACCCGCCGCCAGCGTGCGCTGTTCCCCGGACAGAGGATCCCCCATATGCACCTGCCTCCAACTTGGAACGGCGATAAGCGTAGATACGCTACGTATATGAGGAAGTTGAAGGAGTGGAAGAAGGCTAACGGACAGGGGGGCGGTCGCACTCGCCGCTCGACCCGTCGCGGTTAAATGTCAGGTAGGTATAATGCCGGTCCCCTTCTCCAAGGTGACAGATATGCCGAGGAGGGGATATCGGACACCGGACCGGATCAATCCAAAAACAGGCCGGCCGGACACAATCCCTAGTTCAGGGAAGAATGCAGTCAGCATTCAAAGCCCAAGTAAAGAAGAACTGACAGAGCTGCAGCGTCAGCAAGATGTGGAAGAACTCCAAAAAGGCTTTACGAATAGCCTGGTGCGTGCTGCAAATGAGGCAGATCATGCAAAACGTATGGCAAACAATCCGTATCTGAACGGAGGCCGCAAGACTCGGCGTCGTCGTAGCCGCAAGAGCCGCCGTAGTCGCAAACACTAAGCTCTTTTAGCTCAGAGGTAGAGCACCTGCTTTGTAAGCAGTAGGTCGGTGGTTCAATTCCACCATGGAGCACAGTCTTTTTAGCTCAGGGGCAGAGCAGTTGTTTTACTCACAACGGGTCGATGGTTCAATTCCATCAAAGGACACACTCGCAAGCTCGTTCTTGCACCCGCGTTCATCGTCTAGTGGTTAGGATCAAAGATTTCCAATCTTTAAACTGGGGTTCAATTCCCCATGAACGCACATATTGCTATGGATCTCCATGTCAATACTTTCTGTTCAGGATACAATGGACACGCCGAGGAAAACTCGGCGTAATACGATGGAACAGCTCTTAGATGAGAACGCCAAGAGCGGAGTGATCGTGCCAGGCATGACATCTGGGGCGTGCCAGAAGGCGTGGCAGACCGGACTTCGTCATTATGTAGACGGGTGGTGGAGAACGCCGGACGGATGGAAGTTCGTCACGCGTTTTTTTCCAGTGTTCGTGAAGAAGAATCCGGACACAAAGAAGTCCTTCAACTGCGATGTGAAGAACGAGGGAGGTCAGTATGTGATGGCAACCTTGCCCGGTCGGGAGATGTTGCAATCCTATTTGAAGTCCATTCCGATCTACAAGGATCTGAGTGAGCTCCAGGATGGAGTATATACGTGGATCTTTTACTCTCGTGCAGCAAGCCCCGTTCAGTTTGCGGCAACGAGAACATGGTCTGCTCTTGAGATGGGCACGATTCATCTTGCAATCGCCACACGGGTGGGTGCCTCTACGGTCCATGGGGCAGGCGAACTCCGGAAGTCGGGTGACACATACACGTATAACCTGCTGTCGGGCACCTTTACGGCAGACTGGAAGAAGAAGATGAAGGGCCCGTGCACTTCAGATGCGTTGGAGCAGTATATTGACAACGAGTTCAAGACGCGTTTTGCAAAGTATAAGATAGCAAAGACCGACACGACGTTGATCACGGCTGATCTTCCGGTTACGCAGGAAGAAGTGGATACCTATACGAAGGCTGGCTGGGTTTTCAAGTTCTTCCAGACGCAAAAGGAGTGCATAGATGCAATGAACACTCGGGGTGGACGTCGCACCCGTCGTGCGGGGGGCCCGAAGGAAACCATGAGCGAGGCTCAGCAGATGCTCCGGCGTAAGCAGATCCAGCACGTGCAACAGGGACGCGAAGAGGAGATCAAAAACCTCGCAGGCGTGTTCATACAGCCGAGGAACCGTAACCGCCCGGGGTGGGTGGCTCCGTCTGAAATCAAGCAAGAGCGTCTGTCCGATATGCTAAAGCGTAACGATGACATGCTTGCCATGGGCAAAGGACGGCGGACTAGACGTCGCTTGTGATCAGTTCGTGGGGCATTTCCAGGTAGAGGATTGTGCTGAAGAAGGGAGACAGGCGACCATCCAGTACCAGGGCTCGCTGTTTGGTGTTCTCCTTCAGTGTCTTGGCCATTCTCACCAGGACCTGGCGTTTATCCACGACCGACTTGACCTTGATCTTGCATGTCCCCTCATGCCATCCACATAAACTAGAGCTCTTGCAGGAATCCTCCAACAGCTGACCACAGGGTGTGCGAACTTTGTTCACAAACTGAACCGGTTCATTCACTTGGTCCCAGATTGAATTTGCATCCAGCCACGCCTTCAGATCCTTGTACAGATCCGGCCCCGGGGTCTTCACAGAGTTGCGAAGGGTCTCGTGATCTGCCGTTTCCAAATCTTTGGAGAGGGAAAACATCAAGAACTCGTAGACCTCGGACGAATAGGTTATATCACTTGCCATCCGAAGATCCTCCGCGTTCGGCTTTGCAGAGACCAACATCTCCTCAGTGGCCGCCTGAACGGTTTGAATAACCTCCTGTGCTGGCTCATTGCCCGTTCCTTCGGGGCGGAAGGGAGCACGGAACCCTGACTCAAGCAAGAACTCTGTCATCATCCCGTCTGCGGCCGCCAGTGTCTCGGTTTGCTTGAAGCCCTTGTTGCGTGTCTCTGCCAAGAACGCCGCTAAGATTGCCTGGGTCGGCAGCTCTCCCTCTCTGACATCCGAGTATCCAGACCGAACGGGAACGCCCTCGGGGATTTGCGTGCTCACGGGCTGCACAGGAAGCACCACCTGTTGCGGAACAAACACCGCTTGCACTCGCTCAAAGGGATCCAGGATCACCTGATAGTTGGAAATATTCTTGAGCATCAGTTCATTGACTGCATCGTCCATCGTCGGAAGAGCCGCAGAACAGGCCTGGACGTGAAGTCTTTGCAGCGTGGACTTGGCGGTGTCGTCAAACTTGTTCACGTCAATCACGTAGTCAAACTTGGTGCCAAGGTTTCCTGCACGACGGGTCACCTTGCCCACGACATCAGTATCCAAGAGGACGATTGTTCGTGACTGAGCACTGGTCTTGTCGGCCCAAAATCCGCATGACATGGTGTTCAGGGCTGTGTTAATCCGCATCACACGGCAGTCAAGGACCAGTGCGACATATTCAATCTCTTGCAAGGATGAGAGAGCTTCATCACGATACGCCTTGTCAATGCCCTGTGTGATACGCTCCAGGAGAGTCACGCCCTCTCCCAGTGCTGTCCAGGTGCGAAAGAAGGAACACTGCAGGATCTTGTCTCGTGCATTCGCAGGTGTGGGGATGGCTCGCTTGATGTTCAGCAGGGTTGGGAGACTCTCGCGAGGAAGACCTACGCCCACACGAAACATATCGGTTGCTGATGCAGTCATGCGGTTCCGAGGGCAGGTGGTGTCGTAGTTGGTCTTGATTCCCAGTCGCTTGGACAGCTCGTCGGGGAGATAGGCAACCCGAAGCGGCGGGACCACTCCGGACGACAGAACATAATAGTCATCTATATCTGTCTTGGATCCCAGCACAGCGGTTGCCGCTGTTCCCGACGGCTTCAGGTAGCAGCATGGCATCTTCTTCTTGCTCGTGGACTTGGCGGTGGGATTCTTGAACCCCGGATACTTGTTCTCCTGCTTTCGCTTGATCACTGTGAACTCCCGAGCATCCTCTTTATCTGTGATACGGACCTTGCCATTGCACTCGGGGCAGTGTTGAGTGTTGTCGGGACCTGTGACCAGCTGATCTTCGGAGAGGGGAATCTCATCGCGGATACACCAGTACTGCGGGCAGATTGCCACACCTTTTTCAAGTGGAAGCTTCTCGTTCTCAGGGGCCTTGGAATAGTTATAGGCTTCGGGAATCCGGGCCTGATCCTCGGGGGTCAAGATGACCACCTGAGCCAGCTTCTCGCACTTTTTGGAATAGTCAGCATCCACCAAATCAGGATCAATCTGATCAATGCGGTTGTTGAAGTAGTTGTGAGTGGTCAGCGGTCCTCCCTTCTTGACCTTGGTCATTGTCTCCAGGACTGCCGGGGCCGCCGCTGCATTGCTAGGGGCATCCTGTTTGGCCTGCTCAATCTCTTCCATGAGATCACCCAAATCAAAATCATCCTGCACTTCAGCTGTGGTCGCCACTCCTGCAATGGGTGCGACCACCTCAAGCCGGCGAGGACACACTGCATTGACCTCCTCTTTGTCCGACGTCAGCACATACCGCAGAATACTCGCATAGTTCATGGCACGATCCAGGTTCTTCACAAACTTGACCCGAATATCCTTGGACGAGATTGCAATCACCGGGTAACTGCGAATAATGTTGTCAAGGTTGACATCTTGCTCCTCCTCCAGGATTCGGATCTGTTCCTTGAATGCATCCGCCTCAGCCTTGGAAATCTTCAGCTCAGTTTCCAGTGTCTTCTGTGCCTTCAGAAGTGCATACGCATTCAGAACGGCTTCGGGGATGTCGGTATCACGGTCTGCACGAAGCAGGCGAAAGGTTGTATCTTGGTAGCCAAACAGGTCCTGGAGACAGTCAAAGCGACGCATATCAAACTCCGAGATCTCCTTTGCAAACGACGCCTCTGCTGTGAGATCGTTCAGAGTCCAGCGGGACGGCTGGATATCTGTCTCTACCAGGAAGGGCATCACGGCATCCAGGGTTTTCATCCACTCCAGTAGAGACTCCTGCAGATCCTCCAACGTTTCTGTGGAATCCTTGTTTCTCCAGGTAGACGCAGTGATATCCTTGTTGGTGATGGCAATGCGGTCAAAGGATGTGCTGGAGGTTCCCCGGTAGAGGAGCAGGGTCGGAAGGCGACGCTGCGGCTGTGTGTTGGCAGTCCACGCCTTCCACAGCGGAACGTCCAGAAAGGGCTCCTTGGTCTTCGGATCTTCCACATAAAACTTGTGACGCATCGCTTCACCCTTGGAGGTGAAATAGCTGACAACCGGTGTTTTCTTGGAGACCGTCAGTCCATAGAATATCTGCTCAAAGCGGACCCGTGGTGCTGTGAACTTGGTTGAGATCAACGGAATATACCACTTGGCTCGGAGAATGGAGGTCTGCTTGGGTTGAGGGGCCTTCAGTCTCATCAGTGCATTGAGACGATCCCGAGCCGCTTTCATGGGTGCACGAAGCATTTCAATATTCGGAGGCGTGGACGATTGGAAAAAGGGGAAATACAGCTGCTTCACCAGATCAGTTGTCTCTGCATCAATCTCAGTTGCCATGATTGCAACAGCTTCCTCCGGATGAGCGGTCTCAAACAGACGCTGCCGAACGGGCGTCGGACGGTAGATCTCAGGAACCACTGTATCTGCAGGCGGCAAGGGCAAGATCGCGGATGTCTCTTCGGATACACCCAAGATTCGCCACTCCTTGAACGATGCCTCGGGAGCAAACAACGGCTGCAAGAACTCCTCCACTGCATTCCAGTCTTCCCGGGACACGTCGCGAGCTGAGACGCCTGTTCCCGGACGCACTTGTGTCACATAGATATCCAGATCCGCAGACGAGATACTATTCTTGCCATGCGACATGCGAAGAAAGAGATCTGCCCATCGCTTGGGGTTGGTTGAGTAATAGTCCTTGGGCAGTTCCAACTGGATCTGAATGAACAGTCGGTCTGGATGCGTCTGCTTGGCAAGGGCCACGGTTTGTCGGACGGTTTCAATTGTGTCATCCGGGAGGAACGACAGAATTGTTGACGAGCCTTCGAGAGGGAGCTCCATTGTAGTGAGGGTTAGATAGGATTATCCGTGATAGTCATCCCGCAGTAGGGCGTGGGCTTCTGAGCATAGTTGACGGATGCATAGATACCGAGCTTGACTGCATCATGGAGGATTCGCTTGAAGTTGCCCCAAAACTCTTGGGTGTGTCCAATGGTCTCGGTCATCAGGTGTGCCATCTCGTGCAGAAGGACGAACATCACGGTATTCTCATCAATCAAAGGATAGGTCGGTGCCTTCGTCTTATCCCGCAAGCAGACGACAATCTTCTGTCCCTTGTTCTCCGAATACGATGTGTCCTTAGAGGACATATCATTTTCAATAAATGAATCTGGGTGGAACCTGGCCAAAAACCGAGCCACTGGAGGATCTATCGCCAGTGCCGGCTCATTTGCATACGACTCCTTCAGTTTGTTCAGCTTTGCACAGATGCTGGCCATACGCTTGACTGCATTCTCTTTGTCAGGAAGGTCCTGCATTTCGTAGGTCCTGCCATCCGGACCTGTCACGGGCGAGGTGTTTCGGGGTCCAGCAAAATACGAAAGGGCCATGACGGTACCAACACCCAGGGCAACCGGTAACATTACTTAACTCTGAGATTTAAGCCGAAAGTCCCTCCAGGCCGCGGGTGGCCTTGAAAGGGTCCGGGTCAATCGTCGTGTTCAGGAACGGGCCGACCTTGCCCTGCGGGTTCGGCTGCTCCGAACGGATGTCATAGGTCGGGTTCCGGTTGGTCTGCGAGATGCCGATCACGTTGATGTTGGAGTGGTAGCCCGACTGCAGGAAGTTCTGTCCCTTGAGGTCCTCGCCGCTGGTGGGGTTCACGGCGGCCCACGAGGCACCGATCTTACCCTTGGGGAGGAGCTCGGACGAGTCCAGGGTGGTCTCCTGGTATGTCTGCTGGGACGACGGGGTGCGTCCCTGCATGCCCTCGGCGGAGGCGGCGTTGCCACCCATGCTGAACGGCAGGTCCATGTTGGGGCCCGCGTCCGAAACAGGGCCGGCCGGACCCGAACCACCCATCTCGGAGGCGTGGTCCAGGAGGGAACCCTTAGAACCTCCGTAGGAGGTAAACAGTGTGTACAGGACGACAACACCAGCAAGCACAAGCCCCAGGCGGATGAGTTTCGGTTGCGTGAGCTTCATTCTATGTTTATACTGACGGAAAGACAAATTTCGCATGACGAAGTTCCTTGACCCGCTCATCCAGGATCTAATAGAAAAATTGAAGTCGCCGGACCTCCAGGCGAGTCTTGAGTCGGAGGTGTTGAGGCCGATGATTTCAAGGATTCTAAACATTCTATACCCCTACCTCTTTGGGGTCATGCTCCTCTGGCTGATGATGTTTGTCTGCCTTGCCATGATCCTCCTCATCCTTGTTCGGGGTAGTCTCATGGACATTCTCCGGAAATAGGAGCTTCACCAGGTCCCCCCGGCGAAGGTTCCAGAAGCCTGACACGTTCCGTGCCTTGGCCTCCTTGCGGAGCTGATGAATTGTCATCTTCTCCACCTTCATGGATTGAGGCAGCTCGGGCATGTTCAGGAGAGTGACCAACTCGTCCTTGGTTTTGATATAATACATCTTGATGCGGCGAGTCTTTGCGATAAGCTTGAGGTCGGCAAGATACATTGAGTTGTAGTTGGTCTGCATGGTGCCTTCCTCTTCGTTGGCGGCGAACCGATCCATTTTGTCGGCTACACTCTTTTCTCTCCACACAAACACAAGTATGAAGAGAACCACAGCAGTCCTTGCGTTTTTCGTCGCAGCCGTCCTCGCCGGAGTCTTTGTCAACTCCACCCTCCTCTCTGCCTCCCCCGCAGTGAAGGAGAAGTTCATGCAGAAGGAGCGGGGTATGCCCACGGAGACGGGCCCCGTTGAGGGTTACTCGGGCGGCTCGCCCCTCCTGGGAACCCAGCCCCTCCCCACTCCCGAGCGTCCTTACGACCAGG
The DNA here is from genome assembly GCA_044373365.1 of Chitinophagaceae bacterium. Lineage (GTDB taxonomy): Bacteria > Bacteroidota > Bacteroidia > Chitinophagales > Chitinophagaceae > Pollutibacter. The sequence goes on along the minus strand of JBIPNK010000160.1, from coordinate 9,517 downwards.
TTGACGACCAGAAGCTCTTTGCATTTGCCGATAACCGCCAGGGACCTGAGTGCATGGGATCGCCCTTCTCGGGTGACCTCGGATATGTCTGCCTGACAGACAGCCAGCGTGCTGAGTTTGCTACCCGTGCTGGCAACCGCTCCTCGTAATCCGCTTACAAGTCTACTCTACAACTACTATAAATGGAGCACCTCAGAAACCTGCTTCAATATTTCAAGGAACGGATGCCGGATACGACGTTTCCCAGGGCATCCGATGAACTGTTCGTTCACATTGAGAAGGAACTCCTTCCCCATTTGATGAAGATTGTCAAGAAGGACAATACCCTGTTCACGGATACGGATACGGCACCCGAGCTGTTCCCGGGCATCCGAGTGAAGTGGGATAGCACAGACGATGCGTGGCAGAAGGTCCGCATGGCACTGATGTATTCCGTGCTCCATGGAGACCCGAAGGAGAAGTTTGGGGCGATTTTTGAGCAGCTCAAGAGTGCTATCCCCGGCGGACGGCAGGATGAGGTGATGGGAATCCTGGAGGACAAGGACACCCAGGATTCTATCAAGGAGATCATTGACCTGGTGATGAACACCCGCCTGGCAAGTGTGGTGGGCGACCTGGCACAGTCTATCAAGTTTGAGGACCTGGACATTAATCTGGAGGACCCCGATGAGCTCATCCGTCTCATGCGGAACCCCCAGGACAGCGATGCACTTCGCGAGATCATGCGTCGTGCCCAGGAACTTCTGAAGGACCGGATTGAGTCTGGCAAGATCAATCAGCAGGAGCTCATTCGTGAGATGGAGATGCTTCGTGCCAAGATGACGTCATCGTTTGGCAAGTATATGAACGAGATGGTGGTCGGGCGTGAGCAGCCTGCCACGGGAAACACGTCTCGCCAGATTTTGTCCAACTCCCCTGAGGCTCGCCGTGCTCGCATGATGGCACGCCTACAGAGGAAGCTTGGCGAAAAGTCTCGCAAGTGAAGATAAGAGAGATGTCAACAGAACCCTTTTGGTATTCCGATCCAAGTGTCCTGTTCGGCCAGGGTGCCTGGTATAAATTTGTCCCGACGGCAGCGATGTCTGTTTCGGAGTCCCTGAATGCCGTGGTCCGATTTTCGGTCTACCTGTCCATTCTCCTGTTTCTGTCCAGCCTGCAGCCGATGTATCTGGCAATGATCCCCCTCGTCATGGGTGTGACGATTGCCTTGAATACACTGTTTCCCCGGGCCAAGAAGATCACGGAGGCCTTCGGCAACGGTCTGCATGTATCGGGCTATGTGGGCGACATTGAGAACCGCCCTACCGATGACAATCCGTTCATGAACCCGCACCTGACAGACATCTTGGATAATCCTAACCTGCCCCCGGCGGCCGATGTCACTCGCAAAGATATTCGCGATGAAGTGAATGCGGCCTTTGCCAAGACGTCCAATATCTACATGGATACGTCGGATGTGTTCCAGATGGTCCAGGCCCAGCGTAACTTCCACACGGTGGTCACGGACGATCATGCCGGCCTCCTGAAGTTCATGGGCAAGGGACAACGCACAGATAAGCTGCTCTCAGAAGGGTACGTAGGAGCGAAGGGTACGGTGCCGGCTCTTCCGGCCACCGCGTCGATTAACGTTCCGACGGGAACGCAGGCGACGTCTACGACCTCCCGTTGATTTCTTCGGGACCTCCAGCTCCTTGAGAATCTCGTCGCCGCTTGCCTTCTGACCCGATGTTTCCTTGGTGCCAGACTCGCTCATGTATTTCATTGTCGGGAACCCGTTTGCCATGCCATCAGGTGTCGCATCCGCATCAATCTCGGCGGTGTCAACATCGGTCATCTTCTTGGCCTCGTCCCAGGCAGGCTTGTTCGCCTCGCAGTGACTGCACCCCTCCATAAAAAACAACACAAGAAGAGGCTTCTTCTTAAGGAGCTCCTTAGCTTCCTCTTTCTTGTCACCACCACGGAGAACTGTTGTGGGCATTTATATAAGTAAGTGACAAAAATGACATCCATCGCTGAGCTGAATGCAACGGAACCCGTCAAGCAACATAACGGTCGCACCCTGCAGCAGTATCAGGACTATACCCGGTCTCTTGCCATGCACACGCCGGCAACCGGGTTCAAGCAGTTTGCTCCTCGTGATCCGGATACGCAGTCAAAATACGACGCGATGCAGTCCTCGTGGCAGGGTGTAGAGTCTTCGGATAAGGCGATTGCTTCGGGGCTTTATGAACTGGACTACGCGTCCGATGACCGGAGTGTCCGTCCCAATCAGCCACAGATCCTACCCCCTGCAGCACCCCCCAAGAAGGAGGAGTCTTGGTTTTGTGTTGTTCAGTAATAATGATTGAGTGGTTCGCACTCACACTCTTCTTGCTTTTAGTGGTCTGGAGTGTTCGCGAGACCTTTGTGGACATGGAGTTCAAATCCACCACCGAGGGTGCTGCTAAGTATGGCGTGGCCGGAGTTGGCGTTGCCACGGGAGTCCAGCGGCCCCCTGACGATGTCAAATCCCCGGTATACGCTGTATGGAAAAGCAAGGTAGATGCACAAGTTCCCATTGGATCCAACAGTGCCGATTACATCAAGGCAATACAAGCATTCTACGATAAGGTGTATGAACCCGCAACCAGTAAACCCACAATAGCCGACATTGAACGATTTCTTGCAGGTCCTGACGTCGCGAATAAACCCATGGATCCGTCTGCACTTCGCGTGATCTTGGCAGAGGGATTCCACATTCAACCCGGCGGAACTGCTGCAGCCAGAGAACAGGGGCAGATCAAGTTTACCCCGAGCAAGGCACTTGAGCCTGGAGATGGACGTGATCAAGTGTATACGCGAACAGAGGACCCGTATATGCCAGCAGATACTCGCACAGGAGGCCCAGTTCCGGAAGGGTATTATGCACCCTTGGTTCAGCAGACGAAGCCTCGTCGCCTGGGAGAAGCTGACTATCAAACCATCGGACGGACAGGGAAGCTCTTCTATGACGTATGTTCGGAGACGAACACCCCGGAATGCCGAGAAAACGTCTTGTAGGTAGACAATGAAGACAAAGTGGCTCGTGCTTGCAGCCGCGGTTACTCTTCTGTTCCTCTACACTGCTCGTGAGAACTTTGAGGACACGGCAACGATTCGCGGTCCTCCGTATGGAAACACTCCTACCGCCGCACGGCAGATCATCAACATCATGCCCCCGACGATGCTCACAAGTATCAAGAGGCAGGCTGGTGTTACATCCGATCCTCTGACAGATGCGGATGCTGTCAAGATCGTGTATGGAAATGCCACCAACAGTAGTCCGATTGCTCAGCTCATGAGCGACTTTTACTGGTTGGTCTACAAGCCAGCTACGGTTACGATTAGCCTGACACAGGTGAACAAGTTTCTTGATCTCCAGATACATCCCTGGGTCAAGGAGCCGGGGAACCGTGCAGATCTTCGCCAGTTTCTGACAACGTACTTCATCCGAGGACAGAACGGAGCGGCTCAGTCTGGATACCTGGAGTCGCTGAATACGGTGTGGGGACAGATGCAGGTGAAAGCGGCCAACGCCCCTGCGGGCCCTGCGGCCCCTGCGGCTGCTCCAAAGGAGACTGCGGCGGCTCCGGTGACCAGCACTCTTGCGTATGTGGCGATCGGGATTTCTGCAGTCGCTCTGGTGGCCGTTGTGATCACACTGTTCCTTCCTCAACGAAATGTCTTGTAGGAGTGTAATGAAGACGTGGGTCTGGATTTTAGTGGTTGTTGCCACCGTGGCTCTCTTTCTGTGGACAGTCCGCCGCGAAGGATTTCAGTCGACAGCAACTCTTCGCGGACCTCCTTATGGCGAAAGCGACTATTCTCAAATTGTCGGAATGATGCCTGCTACACTTGTGACTGCCCTCCAGACTAAAAATAACACGGGACCTGCTCCGACAGAACCCGATGCCGAGTCGTCGCCATCGGATAGATCTAGATATGACAGCGAGCTGATTGCGTACCAGAAGAAGCTTGTAGATGGCATAATCTCGGACACAATGGGAGAGTTCTATACAAAGGTCTACCAGCCAGCCTCGAATGCCATTGCCACGCCTCGTGTAGAGGAGTTTGTCAGAGACTATGCAGGACAAATCCAAGCAACAAATTTTACTAACTACACGTTTCTGAAAGTCAACAATGGGGATGTGAGAACATTGTTAGTTGAATATTTCGTGAAACAGCCTGCGGGAGCTGCAAATGCGGCGGCGACAACTGCACAAACAGCCTCGGCCGGATACTCTGCAGCATCGGGATATGATGCCATACGAGTGGCTCTGGGTCAGGCTGCTGCACCGACACCGTCGTGCCCGACTGGATACACAATCTCAGCTGACAAGAAGTCATGCATGGGCTCAAGCACTGGGGATACAAAGACCCCTACATGTCCAACGGGATTCACGTATGACAACGGTGCCTGCACTGTACAGTCCACGGGTGGCACCGGGCCAACCACGGGTAACTCAACTGGTGGATCCAGCGTGACCCCGGGATCCAACTCGGGAACAAATAAGGGCAATATCTTTGGACCGGCCTATACTGGAATGGGTGACAATGCGGGAGGGCCTGGCGGATCGGGTGGTTCCCGTGATTATCCCACCTTGTTTGGACCGACACCGAAACCCTCCACCATGATTGAGGGTGCCGGCATTATGAATCCGTCGCAGAATGAGACCTTGGTGACATCGGGGGCATTGCCAGGTTCGGCCCAAACGGGGTCAGATCCGAATAGCAGATACTTTGGATCCTCTCGGGTGCCGGGTGATCGTGATCTGGTTCCCGATCCTTACCAGGAGTTTACCCCCAGCACTGGCTCGTCCAAAACGGAACCAGTTCCGTACTTGTCTGACTTCTCGGCGTTTGCTAGGTAAACATGGACTCTCCAACACTAACAATGAAGTCATTTGGTCTGCGTAATCAGCGGGGCTCGTGCTGGGTCAACGCTGCACTTCAAGCAATCTTCCGCATCCCGGACCTGCAGCAGCGTTTCCAGGATGAGAAGCACGACACAGACAACCCCGTAGAAGTCTGTCTCCATACCATTTGGTCGTCCGCGGGTGCCATGGGTCTCAAGGATTTGTATGCGTGTGTCAACACCACGCTGATGCCGGCAGGTGAGGGCATTGGAGATTCGCATGAGCTGCTGGAGTTCCTCTGCGACAAGATCCCGATGCTGGACAAGCTCTTCCGCTTTGGCGTGGAGAACCGGCTGAAGTGCAACAACTGTGCCTACACCGACGGAAAGCGAGAGTCAATGATTGAGTTCCCCATCGTGCCGTCCAAGCCGAAGGAGACGGTCGTGGATGCCATCGTCGCGGCCGCACAGCCGCACACGATCGCGGACTGGACCTGCGAGCAGTGCAAGGGGAAGGGCTGCACCAAGCAGTTTCTGCTAGCGGCCTTTCCTCGAATCTTGGCCTTCCACGTCACGTCGCTGCGGTCCACGGTGACATATTCCAGCATCCTGAGCCTGAACAAGATTGAGTATGCCCTGTTTGCGGTGGTGTGTTACGACGGGGGTCATTGGTGGACCTATGGTCGCGACATGCCTCCAGGGAAGTCATGGGTCACCTACAACGACGAGCAGGTGCACAGCCACGGCCCCCAGCAGTTTCCCATGGCGGATACGATGCGGTTGCTAATGTATTATCGCCTCAACTAGTAATAAGACATGCAGTCAGCCGAAGCAACTCTTTTAATTTCGGCAGGGTTCGTCGGGATCCTGACCCTGTTCGTCCTTTTTACCACTGGATCTCTGATTGCTGTCCTCGCTCTCTGGCTTGTGACAGCCATGATCGTCCTCGTTCTTTGGTATTACGGTTTCCTGGACCTCAACGTGATGAAGGTCACCTCAATCCCCGATGAGAAGCCTGCGGAGGACGTCCCGGCTCCGGCTCCGGCTTCGGCTCCGGCTTCAGGAGCCAGTCCTCGGGTGGGCAGCGAGGTGTTCCATATTGAAGATGCTCAGTTCACCTATGCAGATGCCCCGGCCGTGTGTGCCGCCTACGATGCTGAGCTGGCCACCCTGGAGCAGATCACGGATGCCTACAACAACGGTGCTGAGTGGTGCTCGTATGGATGGTCTGCCGGCGGATTTGCGTTGTATCCTACACAGCGTGGAACCTGGCAGGCACTGATGGCCGAGCCCGACACGGTCAAGCGGACTGCCTGCGGTCGCCCGGGTGTCAACGGCGGCTACTTTGATCCCAACACCAAGTTTGGCGTGAACTGCTTCGGATTCAAGCCGAAGGGAGACGTTGACCTGCCCCTGCCTCCCCCGGGCACCGACTCTGCGAGCTTCCGAGCCGCCGTGACCCGCTTCAGAAATATGATGAGCAATCTCAACCTCAACCCCTACTCTCGCACAGAGTGGTCGGGATACGATTCTACAGCGGCCGGTCAGATTGCCAACTATGGCAGCCAGTTCCAGCAGGCCGGAGCGGAGAGGGAGAACTTCACAACGGGTGACTCTACTGTATCGGAGGCCCCCGTCACGTCAAACTCGTATTCTGCGGCTCCGATTGGTCTCAAGGGCGATACAGGTCCACCTGGACCGGCTGGACCGGCTGGACCTCTCGGACCGGCTGGTAGTCCTGGCCCAGCTGGAACAATTGGAGGCGTAGGACCCGCGGGACCTACAGGACCAACTGGACCACAGGGACTCAAGGGCGACACAGGCAAGGATGGGGCATTTGCAGGCAAGGTCCCCATTGCCGATACACGCGGTGCGAACGATCCTCCAAGAACTTACTATTCAAAGGGAATGGGCAAGTATAACGAGTTTAAGCACACAAATGTAGTCGGACTTCCCAATTCATTGGGCGAATACAGTGAAGTAGAGACAACCGTTCCGTGGGGAGATCCATCGGGTGGACCCGTGATTCAATCAACCCCCAATGGATTCTGGAGAAGTGGAAGTGGCTCTTCGTGGACCAGTTGGATGGACTCTCCGGGCAAGATTACCGGGCTGGCTTCCTTGACACCAACATCGTCTCGCGAACAACGTATAGAGGCATATATCAAAGACTTTCCAGGAACCGAATGGTTGAGGACGAATGGGATGAGTCAGCAGGCGTGTAAGACTAACTCAGACTGTTCATCAAAATTCTGCCGCATTTCTGGTCCACCCGAAAATGACGACAGGTGCGCGACGTCGCCTGAGCAACAGGCGGCATATGGATTATTTAGATAAGTTACAACCGTCCCAAGAACCCATACTTTCCAGCAACACGCACCATATAGGGCACCCTTCCAACACCGCGGTCATACATCAGTGGCCCACCCTTGTAGCACAGATACGGCAGGCCCTCCATAGGAACTGGTTTGTCTGCCGGGCAGTTGCTATAGCACATTCCCTGGTAGCGATGCGGCTTGTCACCTCCCTGGGGACCTGGGCACTTGCCACCACCATCAAGACGACCCTTCAGACGACCTCCCGTAATCGGCTGACACTCAGTTTTTGCACCTCCTATGCAACCTCCTCCAAGCCATCCGGGAGCACGGCTTGAACATCCATCCCACCACGTTCTACAATCACCTCCTCGGAGCGGCTCACGACAAATCAGTCCCTCTTCCTTGAATCCAGATGGACAATCTTCCAGCCCAAGCACAGTTCCGACTCCTCGGTTGTGTGATTCGGCTACGCACATGGTCAGGCGGCCATAGAACCCCGGTCTGCACGGAGTGTAGCACAAACCCGCCTCCAAGCTTTCATTCGGACCACACGTGTTATCGTTGAAGAAGGGGCCGATGTTCAGGATTTCTTGGCCACCCATGAATTTGGGCAATGACAGAAAGGTCTCCCGTTGGAGGCGACTCCAGTTCACAATCAGAAAAAGAACGAGAACGATCCCGAGGAGGAACCACAACATTATTTTGACGTCATATTTTAATGGATCCGCGACTCCCACCTGTTGTTGCGACACCTAGCTTTGACAGACAAAAAATGAAGACACCGACGTCGGTGCCTGTTGAGAAACAGGGGAAAGAGACGACCTATCCCTTTCAATGGCTACTGTTCAAGCCCCAGTCGCATGCGGTGGTACCGTTTCCTACAAACGAACAATCCCGGCTTGCAAATCAGGATCGTGTCTAGTTCGGAAGAAGCCAGTTTGAGACCTCGCGGATGGACGCATCATCCTTGCGACCGTCCAGGTGCTCGTGAATGATCTTGGCAAGACGGTAGCGGATCGCCTCCTCCGAGCGACCCAGAACAGCCGCCATGGTATCCGGCGTCATCTCCGTCTGACGGCACATGCGAATGAGCGAACGCTGATCCTTGGTAGACCACTTCTTGTTGTTGTTGACCGGGGTGACGGCTGCGAGCGTGCGAGTGGTAGAACGAGTGGAGGCAGGCATTGTGTATGAGTTTCAGTTCATAGGTTGGAGGCAGTTCCATTTTGTCTCGGGTGATACACAAATGGAAGTCGCAATGCTTGTCGGCTTGGCCGCCCTGGGCTATTCACTGGCCACCCAGCCGGCTGTGGCAAACGCAGAGTCCACCCCGAAGATTAGCCCGATGGAGACCTTTGTGAACCCGCAGAAGGGTGAGTCAGCCACAGACAAGGTCACTGTGCTGCAGACACCGACCGGACATGGAAACATGGTTCCCTTCTTTGGTGCAAACCAGACCCAGTCCATGTATTCGGGTGCGACCGAGGGTGTGCTGGATTTGTATACCGGCAAGGGCAAGACCACCTTTTTCCATAAGGAGGAAGCCCCTGCCTTCTTCAAGCCGGAGGCCGGAAATGGCCGCCCGTGGAAGACCCCCGTGGAGACGGAGTGGGAGCAGGAGCGTCAGGTCACGTCCCTGGCGACCAAGAACACCTTCCCGATCAACCAGATCCAGGTCGGCCCCGGTGTGAACGATGGCTACACGAACATCCCGTCAGGTGGCTACCAGCAGGATGCCGCCCGCGAGTATGCCATGCCCAAGACGACCGACGAGCTCCGTGTTATCGGCCAGGAGAAGGTCACCTACACGTCCCAGCCGACACCGGGTGCTCACTACATCACCGAGATGGGTCTCCAGGCCCCGGTCAAGAAGAACAAGCCGGATCGCTTCGCGGTGCTCACGGGTGCCGACGGCTCCCTGGATCACGTCAACACGACTCAGGGTCAGCAGGTGGCGTCGTCCCTCTACCCGGAGCAGATGATGAAGCTGCAGAACCGCGAGAGCATGGGTATGCTCAACGCCAACCCGGCCACCACAGCTGCCGCGGGTGGCATCTCCTACATTCGTGCCTTCACCGAGCCGTTCCAGGAGTTCATGAAGCTCACCGTGGAGGGCCGTGCCCCGCCGGCTGGACCTGTGGGTGGTGCATCTGTCCAGGCTGGCCCGCAGTCCTACAACGTGCAGACCCACCGCGATGAGTCCCTGCACAACAACACCCGTGGATTTGAGGCTCCTCTCATGACCTTCGGCGGCCAGGCACCGTCGGCTGCCCAGCAGGGATCGCAGCGGTATGTGGTTCCCCTTCAGCAGGATGTCTATGCCCGC
>JBIPNK010000001.1:0-235964 GCA_044373365.1 Chitinophagaceae bacterium | reverse complement strand
CACACATCCCGATTTTCAAAGTTACCAAAATGGTAACCAAATTAAAATTATTTATTCTTGATTCTTGCATTCATTTACCGTTTCAAATGGCGATAACTCCAGCTGATTTAGATGTCTTCCACCAGATTTTGGCACAAATCTGCATCGTTTGTCAAAGGTTGCCAAGGTGTTTTCATCCCTAAAAGGAGGTGTTTTTCTCTACTGAATAACACATAAAAAATGAGCCGAATAATTATTTTATTCGGCTCATGCTATTTAATTCTTTACCAATCTCTAGTCAGCAGGCCTTCTAACCCTCTACACCCCTAAACCTCTAAACCCTTCAACCTGTCTCAGCCTCTCTCAACCTCACTTAACAATCTTCGCCGCCTGCCTGGCCAGCATTTTCCACTCACCATTTTCTTTTCTGAATACATAGAGCACGTTGAGGTGGGCTTCACCAGGCTTGCCCTTGTCCATTGTTTTGGCATCAAGTTGGTGTCTTACAATGGCATTTTTACCCGTTACGTCAATGCTTTGTTTGCTGATGTCGATGGTCAAGAAATCAGATGTTCCGCTGGCAATCGCTTCAACGAATTCAGCCCTGTTTTCAACGTGACCGCCTGAATGGCCATAGCTGAGGTGGTCGGATGAAAGCTTTTCCAGTGCAGTGCGATCACCCGTTTCCATTGCCTTGACCAGTGCAGCAACTACAGATGCCACGGGTTCTTTCTTTTTTTTCTGGGCCTGAGTTGTGAAGAAACAAAATGAGGCAAAAGCAAGGGATAATAAAATCTTTTTCATGGTATGTGTTATGTTGGGTTAATGGTTTCAAATTCTCCGGTCGACTTGTTTTTCTTTACATTTTTGCCTTCAAAAATTTTCCCGTTCATGGCAATATAAACACCATGAGGAAGGGTTTGCACAAAGGCCAGGGCGCTGCCAAGATTGAACATCCCATCTGAGCTGCCAAATTTATAGGGAACCATGGCACCGGTAATGACAATGGTTTTATCCTTTACTTTTTCTGCCAGCACTGATGCGGTAATGGCCATGGTATCTGTTCCGTGTGTAATGAGGATGCGTTTTTCAGGAGCATGTATGCACTCGTGTGAAATCTGCTCACGGTCTGCATCCGTCATGTCCAGGCTGTCGATCATCATCAATGTGGTGATGTCGAGCTTGAGTTTGGAGCGACCAAGCCTTAGCATTTCATGGAGATGGGTATCCTTGAAAAAAAGCTCTCCATTGAGCTCATTGTATTCCTTGTCAAATGTTCCTCCTGTGATAAAAATCCTGATCGGCATAGGCATTGTTGGTATTGGAAAATTAGGCATTCTTTGCCAAAATAACCCTGATATGCACGCATTCAAAAAATTGGTTAACTTTTCGCCCATAAAACCATTGATCGTGAAACAACTTTTCTTCGTTCTACTTTTCTTGCCTGCAATTTTGTTTGCCCAGCAAACCCCCGACCTCATCATCACCAATGGTCGCATTGTTGATGGAACCGGCAACAGCTGGTACCGGGCTGATGTAGGCGTGAAAGGAAACCGGATTATTGCGATTAAAAAGGGATTGGTTGCCCAATACCCTAACGCAAAAACGATTGATGCCAAGAACATGGTTGTTTCGCCTGGTTTTATAGACGTGCATGCGCACATTGAAGGAGGGGTATTTGAAAGGCCCACTGCCGATAATTATATCTATGATGGTGTTACTTCCGTTGTTACTGGAAACTGCGGAGGCGCTGCCGATGATGTTGCTGTTTTCTTGAAAAAGATTGACAATACAACAACTTCCATCAATGTAGCCACCCTGGCAGGTCACAATACCATCAGAAGACTGGGCATGGGATTGGACAACCGCAAGGCGACCCCTGAAGAAATGAAAAAAATGGAAGCCCTCATGTTGAAAGCCATGGAAGATGGGGCAGTAGGGCTGTCCACCGGACTCATCTACCTGCCGGGCATGTATTCTCCTACCCAGGAAATTGTAGACCTGGCCAAGGTTGCAGCTTCAAAGGGCGGGGTTTACGCCACCCACATGCGCTATGAGGGAACCAGGGTTGATGAGGCCATCAATGAAACCCTCACCATTGGCAGAGAAGCCAATATTCCAGTGCAGATATCGCATTTCAAGGTGACGGGAAAGAACAACTGGGGTCGATCCACCGAAACCTTGGCCATGGTGGAAGAGGCCAGAAAGCAGGGATACGATGTCACCATCGACCAATATCCATATACTGCCAGCAGCACTAACCTGGCTGTAACCGTTCCAGACTGGGCCCTTGAGGGCGGACTGGACTCCTTGAGGGTAAGGCTGAAAAATCCAGAACAGCGGAAAAAAATAATCGATGGAATGGCCCAAGCATTGAAGGCGGCCAAGAGAAAAGATTATGCCTATGCTGTTGTGGCCAATTTTGGTCCGGACAGCAGTTTCAACGGAAAAAACATCAGCCAGATCAACCAAGGCCTGGGCAAGAAGAAGAAATTCATCAACGAAGCCAATACCATTTTGGACATGCTGGCCAAGGCCAATGCCCAGATGATCTACCATACCATGAATGAAAAGGACCTTGCCCACTTCATGAAATACCCTTTCAACATGCCAGCGGCCGATGGTGGTGTCAGCAATGGAAAGGGAATGCCCCACCCCAGGGGCTATGGAACCAATGCAAGGGTATTGGCCAAATATGTAAGGGAAGAAAAACTGATTGGCCTGGAAGAAGCCGTGAGGAGGATGACCTCACTCCCTGCCACCAAGTTCAACCTGAAAGACCGTGGCCTGATCATGGAAGGAAAGTTTGCCGACATCCTCATTTTTGATGAGAATACCATTCAAGACATGTCTGTCTACGAAAATCCGCACCAGTTCACCAAAGGAATTGAATATGTGTTGGTCAACGGTAAGCTGGTGATCAACAACGGGAAACATACCGGAACCCGCAGCGGGATTGCCTTGAGGGGCAACCAATAAAAAAGGCCGTCCATTGCTGGACGACCCCTTTCATTTTTTAACAAAACCCTCTTTATTTTTTCAGGGTGATGGTACCAATTTTGGTGTCCTCTCCCTTCTTAACCATTACATTGTTGATAGTTTGCTTGACATAAGGAGCGATTCCTTCAACAGTCACAGTGTATGTGCCATCTGTCAAACCGCGCACCTTGAATTCACCTTCCCTGCTTGGCAATGCTACCGCATTGAAACCAGCGCCATTGCTTACACGAACCACAGCCTTGGCATCCAACGGAAGTACTTTTCCTTCGATTTCACCAAAATTGGCGTTGCAGAAAGGGCGAAGAACGGGTTTCAGGTAGAACTTGCCGTTCGCCTCAACAATAGAGCTGGCGATATCAAAGTCAACCCAAACTTTCACATCATTCCTGTTACCACGTTCCCTGTGGTCGTCAAACAATTTAACATAAAGGAAGTTGGAAGTTTGGCTGTCCAAAAGCAGGTCATAGGTAACACCAGCTTTCACAACAGCATTTTTTGTGCCCAGGGTGATGCGGATTTTTCTTACGGTACCTGCATCGATATTGGCGGTTCCAAGTTGTGTTTCGATACCATTTCTGAGGCTGAGCACATCAATTACTTTTGGTGTAAAGTTCAGGTCGATCCACTCACCGAAATCATCTTTTCTTTTCAGGTGGTCATCTTTATCATCATCCAACCTGTTTCTGTTCTCATCACGCTTGTTCTTTTCATCCTTGTCCACTTTTACTTCCACTTTTTGGATGTCAATGTTAACCGCATCAAAGTCTCCGGGTCCATCGGTCAGAAAAACAGCTACAGCACCGTTCTCATTGAGGCCTGATTTTGTACAGGCTGAGAAAACCAATACCATGGCAATGACTGCAGAGGCCAGGCCGAGAAAAAATTTGTTTGTCTTCATAATAATTGTTTTTAGGTTTTAAGATCAGGGGGTACCATCACCCGCACAGTATGATAGACCCAGACGGTTTCCAAAGGTTTAAGTCTTAAATCCCCTTAAACAAAATTTTAACATCTGGCCCATAACCCCAATCCAAGAACCGAATTCATTAACTTGCAACCATGTTTAATTACCTGAATGAGCTCAACCCGCAGCAGCGGGAAGCAGTGTTGCATCTTGATGGCCCCCTCATGATTATTGCCGGAGCGGGAAGTGGGAAAACCAAGGTATTGACCACCCGTATTGCCCACCTGATGGCCAATGGTGTGGATTCATTCAAGATTCTTGCGTTGACCTTTACCAACAAGGCTGCCAAGGAAATGAAAGAAAGGGTTGAAAAGATATTGGTCAACAGGGAGGCCAGAAATTTATACATCGGAACCTTTCACTCGGTGTTTGCCAGAATCCTCAGGGCAGAAGCCTCCCGTGTGGGTTATCCTACCAGTTTCACCATCTATGATACCGATGACGCCAAGAGTGTATTGAAAACGGTGATCAACGAATTGCACCTGGACGATAAGATCTATAAGCCAGCTACCGTCTATAACAGGATTTCTTCTGCCAAGAATGCACTGGTCACTGCAGAGGAGTATGCAAAGGATTTTGGTCTGCAGCAGGAAGATGCCCGCGCCAACCGCCCGGCCATTGCACAGATTTATACTGCTTATGCAAAACGCTGTTTCAAGAATGGCGCGATGGATTTTGATGATTTGCTCCTGCAATTCTATCTGATCCTGAAGAACCATCCTGATGCACTGCACAAGTACCAGCACAAGTTCAGCCACATCATGATTGATGAGTACCAGGATACCAATCCTGCGCAGTATGAAATCATCAAGCTCCTGGGTGCCATGCACGAGAATGTCTGTGTGGTCGGAGACGATGCGCAATCCATCTATGCCTTCCGTGGCGCTACCATTGAAAACATCCTCCTGTTCAGAAAGGACTATGATGACGTGAAGGTCATCAAGCTAGAACAAAACTACAGGAGTACCAAGCAGATCCTGAATGTGGCCAATCAGGTGATTGGCAACAACAAGGGCCAGATACCAAAGGAGTTGTGGACTGAAAACAGTGAAGGAGACAAGATCAAATTGGTCAGGACCATGACCGATAATGATGAAGGGAAATTTGTGGCCGACGCCATTCAGGAACAGAAACTCAGGAATCATTTTTTCAACAGGGATTTTGCGATTCTCTACAGGACCAACGCACAGAGCCGTGCAATGGAGGAATCGCTGCGCAGGATGAACATCCCTTATACGATTTTTGGGGGCATCAGCTTTTACCAACGCAAAGAGGTAAAGGATTATGTTGCCTACCTCAGGATCATTGTCAACCCGAGCGACGAAGAGGCGCTCAAGCGCATCATCAATTTCCCCGTCAGGGGTATTGGTAAAACCTCGCTCGACAGGTTGATCCTTGTTGCCAACGAGGAGTCCATTACCTTGTGGGATGTGCTCACCCGTGCGGCATCATTTGGTTTCAAGGCCGGAACCCTCGAAGCAATCGAGAATTTCGTGCTGATGATCAAGAGCTTCGCCAGCATGCTCAAGAACAGCAACGCCTATGACGTAGCGTTTCATGTGGGCAAACAAACCGGCCTGGTCAGGGAACTGTTCAATGACAAGAGCACCGAGGGTGTTCAGCGCTATGAAAACGTGCAGGAATTGCTGAACTCCATCAAGGAATGGGTGGATGACAAGCAGAACCGTGCGCAGATTGATGAAGATGGGGTGATGCTGGAAGAGGGTTTAGGGTTGAAGGGTGAAGGGTTTAGGGGGGATGAGTCGACTGAAGAGGGTTCGGGGTTAAAGGTTGAAGGGTTTAAGGGGGATGAGAATGCAGACCTTTTTAGCGGGGTTCCTGAAGCTGAGGCAAATAGTCCGGAAGATCCTAATGCAAAGAAACCCCTGCGGGAAGATGTTTTGCTTTCTGCCTACCTGCAGCAGATCACTTTGTTGACCGATGCCGATAACAAGGACGAGCATGCGGATACCGTTAAAATGATGACCATCCACGCTGCAAAAGGACTGGAGTTCTCCTGTGTTTTTGCGGTGGGCCTGGAGGAAATGCTTTTTCCGAGTGCGATGAGCATCAATACACGCGAAGAACTGGAAGAGGAAAGAAGACTTTTTTATGTGGTGATAACACGTGCCAAGCACAAGCTTTGGATCAGTTATGCCAATACCCGCTACAAGTTTGGCCAGGTGGTGCAGAATGAGCCCAGCAGGTTTATCAATGAACTGCCCGAAGACCATCTGGACCGCTCTTATGCTGGCGGTGGATTCAGGAACCAATCCAGCGGACCTTCTGCATCAGAAAGGATGAAGGGATGGGGCGGATCCGGTAGTGCCACGCCACAAAACCGGACCTATTTCAACGAACCGAAAAAACAGCCTGAAAAGCCGACTTATTTGCCTGTTCAACCTCCTGTGTCCAAAGCGGTTGTTCACCAGCCATCAGCTGACTTCAGGCCCAGTGATACGACAGACCTGAAAGCGGGTCAGCAGGTGGAGCACCAGAAATTTGGATTTGGAGAAGTATTGAAAATGGAAGGCGCAGCCCACAATCCGATTGCCACCATCAAATTCAAACTCAACGGAGAAAAAAAGATCATGTTGAATTATGCGAAGTTGAGGATTGTGGAGTAGGGGTGGGAGAAGTTGAGGGGATTGAAGGTGTTGAGGCGTTTGTGTGAACTGTGAAAATGCCAGTAACCAAATCTCTAATACCAGACAATCCTAATGCAAAGCCAAGATTGACTTTGATAGAAAATGATTTATTTATTTTATTTCTTTTGGTAAAGGAGAAATCAAATCACTCCATTTCAAATCCCTACTATTGGTGATTTTCTTGTAGGATTTATCTGTGATAACAAATAAAATCACAACCACAGGAAGCAACAATTCTAGATCATTTTTCAATAGTAGGTAAAAAGAAATACCATAAACGGAAAGCAGTAATACATAGAAGATTTTCCATCCCCTAGGTAGGGGTTTATTCGTTTTTGTTTTCATAAACAATGAATTTCGAACTACTTCAATTCTCTAATGCTTACTAAATGATTGATAGCTGTTCTGGACCTCATTACAGTTATGATTATAGCACCGATTGGAATAAAAATTGATAAAATGGTAAGTGAGTTTTTAGTTGACTTGTCAATTAAGTTATTGGAATAAAGGGTTCTGGTAATTAAGATTGAAAGAACCATTACAATAACATTAATAACCAGGACAGAATAGAAGTAATACATAAAATGAAATTTTTTTGTTACATGGTATACTTTATAGAATAGATCATATTACTGATTTTGACAATAACCACTAAAAATAGAATGATTGAAACAAGAAGTATTCTCTTATTCTGTTTACGGATAGCATAAATTATTGTCGGTAAAAGTAATAACAGCGATAGTATTAAAAAAATAGATACTGACATATTTTATCTTTTTAATGTGTTAGAAAATTGATCTGACCAATATGTAGTTTATTGAAGGTTTAAATAGTAATATCCAAGCAACTTTATAACATAATTTAAAACAAAAAATACGCACAAATACGCATATTATTAACGAATTAATAGATATTTTAGTTCTGAACCGGATACCATAACCCACAAAAATGAAAGGATTATTCATATTTTCTTCATGCTGCGCTCTAACAGGTCTTATTCCGTTTGTTTTGGGGTTAAGAAAATTCAACAACCTCAACAATATATATTATTCTTTTATTCTATTCTTAGGAATTGGTTGTATTACTGATATTACAGCTAGAATTTTACTCATTTACCATTACTATGATACTGCTCGTCAAATAACAAACTTTTATTTGCTTTTTGAGAGTATGATTTTTATATATTTTTTCTATAAGTGGAAAGTAGTTACGAATCTTTTGTATGTTCTCATTTTATTCTTTTCAATCTTATTTATATGGGTAATTATAAATTTTCACTTCAAATCACTTTCTGAATTAAATACAATATATAATGTAGTTTATTCTACTATTACAGTATTACTTGCCATAAGTTTATTTCAAAAAACGTATTATAAAAATTGGAAAATATCTTTTAAAGAACCTTTTTTTATTATTTCATTCGCATTAATATTGAACTATTCTTATAGGTCTATATTTGAATCCTTGTATGTATTTAAGATGGAACTTAGCAATAGTTTTTATGCAGATGCATTTTTAATATTCATCATTCTAAATGTCGTTTCAAATTGTTTATTCACTTTTGCAATTCATTGTATGAGCCTGAAAATAAGGCTTACATCATTTTATTGATAGCAACTATTTCGCTATTGATTATTTTAAGTGGTTTTTTTTCATCCATTCTTAAACAGAAGAATAAGAACAGGATTCTATATGAAGAAAAAATTAATGCTGAAATGATTGGCCGTGAGGAAGAACGAAAAAAAATCAGTAAAGATTTACATGATGAACTTGGAGCAAACCTTACTGGGGCACTTATGTATTTGCAGTCAATTCAGGTTCAATCAGACCGTGATAAAGAGGTTGTTTCAAATATACATGACAATATATCCATCAGTTTAAAGCATATAAGAGAAATCATGAACGACCTTCATCCAATTTCTTTAGATCATTATGGATTGAATTCTTGTTTAATTGAATTCATCGATGAAATGAATCAATTGAAAAATATAAATATCATTTTTGCCAATTCAGTAGATAATCTAGAACAAAAAATATTAACCGAACATAAAATACACATATTTAGAATCATAAGAGAAATTACTCAGAATACAATAAAACATTCAAAATCACCTGTCCTCTCAATCAGAATTGTAGAACAAATGAAGAAAATTGTGATTGAAACAATTGATCAAGGGGTAGGCTTTGATGCCAACGATAACTCATTTAGAAAAAAGGGACATGGTATCAATAACATTATTAATCGTGTGGAATTGATGAATGGAAGTATTTTTCTGGATGCCAGACTACAAAAAGGTGTACACTTTACAATTGAAATTCCTATTTAAAAATGTCAACTAAAAAAATAAGAATAGCAGTAGCAGACGACCATCAAATATGCAGAGATGGATTAATTTCAATGTTAGACCCAGAGCATTATGAGGTTGTAGGCGAAGCAAATAATGGAATTACAATAGTTGAATTGGCTAAACAAGTCATGCCTGATATCATTCTAATGGATATTCAAATGCCCAAAATGGATGGCATTGAAGCCACTAAAATTATATCCCATAGATTTCCATCTATAAAGGTAATAGCACTTACCATGCATTGGCAGAATGGATATATTACAGAAATGATTGATGCAGGAGCATCAGGATATTTATTAAAAACTGCTTTGAAGCATGAAATTATTGAAGCTATTCAATCTGCATTAAAATATAAGCAATACTACTGTAAAACAACTACCAGTAGCTTAGCTCAAATGCTTAAAAATAAAAACTCAAAAACTAAATTAGCCTTTAATTTAAGTGATACAGAGATCAAAATAATAAAGTTGATTTGTGATGAGTACAGCAGTGATTCCATTGGCAGACTGCTTTTTCTGAGTAAGCGGACGATTGATGGCACACGATTAAGGATACAACAAAAACTGGAAGTTAACTCAACCGCAGGTATTGTCAAATTTGCCATTGAAAATGGGATTTATAGAAGTAATAATAGCAGTAAGGTTTAGATCCCAGTAGCTTATTATAAAATTTTATTCTAAAAGAAACAGTATTTGTACGTACTCTATTTATCTATTTTAGTTTTAGTATTGTTTGAATATTTATTTTATAAAAAGACTTGAATATTCCGATAAAATAGATCACTGTCAAAGCAATTTTATTTTAGTTGTTTGCCAGGCAATTACTAAATACACTAAAAAAGGTAATATATGCAAATGAGAATTGCGATTTTACTTATTTTTTCTCTTTTTTTAAGTTTACGCTCAATGGAGCAAACTACAAAGAACACGTGGCTCTTAGGAGGAAATGGTTCATTGGATATTAGAAAAAATACTTTAGCCACTAATGCACAAAGAACTCAAACTACCATACAAGTAGATGGTAAGACAGGTTACTTTGTAGCAAATAACTTAGTATTAGGTCTCAATCCAATGTGGAATTATTACAACTACAATTATTTTAATTATAATTCTTTTTATGTCGGTCCTTTTATAAGAGGCTATTTGTTGCCAGCTGGAAAAAAAAGTAATATTATTTTGGGTGCAAGTTCTGGCTATTTTATTCATACTGGCAATTCTCAATCTATTAATGATAATTTCACTATTAAAAAATACATGATTGAAGCAGGCTATACATATTTCTTAAATCAAAGTTTGGGAATTGAAATTCTGACATCATATGAAACAGAAAAATTTAAAAAAGAGGAAGTTAACATATCAACTATGAGTTTGAAAATAGGCTTTCAATTGTACCTTAAGAAAAGATAATTGGAAATATTTGTGTTTGTATTAAAATGAAAAAATAAATCAATTTATTTCAAAAACATTTCGCCAGCTGTTCTTATTGTAAACATCTTTATGGTAATTCTTTCACTTTTTGGGAAACCTTTGGACAACAATTTATTCCCGCACTTGCCATAGCGTCAGGCGTTTGCCGTCATACAATAAAAACACCTTAAAAAAAATCTATATGAATAAAAATTTTCTGACATTTATTTTAAGTTTGACACTTTGCATATCGGCAATAGGGCAGACAAAAAATTTTATTGACCAACCTTACATCGAAGTTGGCGGATACTCTGATTCATTGGTTACGCCAAATCTGATTTATATAAAAATTGTTATTGCTGAAAAAGATAGTCGAGACAATATAACAGTGGAAGATCAAGAAAATAGAATGATCTCAGCTTTTAAAAATTTAGGAATAAATACAGAAGTTGATTTGACAACAAGTGATCTGTTAAGCAACTATAAGTTTTACCTTCTAAAACAAAAAGACATTCTAAAAACAAAAGAATATATTTTAAAAGTTACAACTGCTGAAACTGCAAGTAAGGTTTTTATGCAACTTGAAGACCTTGGAATTTCTAACACTTCAATTCATAAAGTTGACCATTCCGACATTGAAAACTTAAAAAATATTTGCAGGACAAAAGCAATTGAGAATTCCCATAGAAAAGCAATTGCTTTGACTAAACCAATTTCGCAAACAATTGGGAACGCTATTCATATAACTGACAACGAAACTAACTTTGATAATCAACTTCAAGGAAGAGTTGCAGGTGTTCAAATTCTTGGTTATAGTTCACTTGACAAAGCTAAATATGAACCACCAAAAATTGAATTTGAAAAAATTATAGTAAGTGCGACAGTTAGTGTAAAATACATATTGAAATAAATGTAGGAAAGGCTAATATCTGTTTGGCAACATGGCTGCTGAAGTGCTCCTATGAAACATTTGTGCAAAGTTGAAATATAGGAATCATAATGAACTTTTATGCTAAAAATCCGCCAAATCGCCAAGCCCCAAAACTTATGCTGCAAGGCTGGTGCAACAGTTTTAATTTTTGGAGTGTAAATTATAAAAACGTTGTTATGAGACCAATATTATATTTTCTGACAATAGCTATCATTTGCCTTTCATGCAAAAAAGAAAATGCAAAAGGTGGCGACACCGTAGAGGTTTATTTATTTAAAAGATCCCAACTTGTAACAGGCAAATGCCAAATTGACCCTCTCTTGTCGGTATTACAAGACACTGCAATTATAAAAAATCAAGACATTTTGGAATATTCACAAAGCAATTATCAATTCAAGTTGACTGACCTTGCTATTCAAAAAGTGAAAACCTTCCCTGATTTCACTTCATTTGCTGTAACTGTTGATAGGAAGGTTATCTATTATGGTTTTTTTAAACCGAGCATTTCAAGCTCATCATGTGACCATTCTATTACTATGGATTTAGACAGGACATCTGGTAATAAAATTGATCTTAGACTAGGTTACCCAAGCCTAATGCAAGGTGTGACAATCGACGATGAAAGAAACAATTCAAAGTTAATTGCGACACTAAGAAATCAGGGTAAGCTTAAATAGCCTATCGCCAACTTGAATATTGCTCATGTACTTTATAATCTTTAATGGTCAACATTTCCGGCAGTACAACCAATGAATCCCACGACTACAGCTACACCTGATCGTTATGGTGCATATTATGACTGAAACTTTAAACCACTAGAACCAAACATCAAAAGAATCATCCTTTAAATAAAAAGTTATTATGAAAATAAAGATTATTATTGGTTTATTATTCATAGGCTTAATAAGTAGCTACTCTTGTCAAAAAGAATATAATCCTTCAGAATATCCATTTAAAGCAGAAGTAATGGGGGCAAATCTGGACTGCGGTATTTATCAAATTAGAATTACAGAAGGTCAGGATAAAGTGGAATCTATTCTAGATCAATCTATCGGTACCAATATATTTATAGCTAATAATTTACCTGCAGAATTGAAAATTACTGGACTCAAGATATTACTTGATTTAAGAAAACCTACCTCTGAAAATAATGAAATAGGAATTTGCACTACTATGGGACCAAGTTATCCATGGATATTTGTGACAAGAGCAAAAAAAGAATAATTTCTTTACATAATAAACGATATGGCAAATGCTGACATGACTGATGGGTGAAACATTTGAAATCTTTCTATACATTTATTCGGTCAGACAGTTGAGCAACAAATTATTTCCGCACTTGCCTTAGCTTCATCAGTTATGCCTCATTATAAAATGACACGACAATTAACCATAATATTGATCTTTTTTCTTGCTGCTTGCGGACAAAATTCGCATTCGGTTGACAGCAGTTTGACTGAAAGCAAAACAACATCTAGTGACAGTTTGCAGGCTTTTTCCATCACAAAAGCAACGGCAGACGAATTTATAAAAGCAAAAAGGTCATTTGTAGATAAAACGCTTTACGACACGACAATTTTTAAAAAAGTAAACGGAGAAATCAAATTGCCAGTTGACCCAAATTGGAAACCTTTTGTGACATTCAAAGACACTTTGTTAAACACAGACGACTCTGAAGTTAGGCAATACTTTTATGTTGGACAATTTGAAAAAATAGGGTTTTACATTGTAGGAGGCAGTTTTTGGGAACACTCTGAATATTATCTCATAGACAAAAGAACGGGAAGGCAAACAGTAACTTGGAGTTCGCCAACAATTTCACCGACCGATAAGTTTATAGCCAACTTATCTATGACTTATGGACTTGAAGGTGTTCCTAATGGTATTCAAGTTTGGCGCATTGACAGAAACCCAAACAATCAAGTAGAACTGATTTCTTTATCAAAGCATTTTGAACTTGACCAGCAAATTTGGGCACCAGATGACTTTGTTTGGGAAACGGACAATTCAATCATCTTAAAAGTTGCTGCTGTTGATAAGTATATGAATGAAACGGGTCAACCCAACCCAAGTGACTTTTATTATTTAAGACTGAAAATTCAATGACGAAAGTAGAAGAATCACTGCATTTAATTCATAATCAATTATACAATGAACAAATTCCTTCGTCCGATTCTTTTCACAATAATTGCAATCATCACAGCAATATTATTAGCCTATGTACATAGCTACCAAATACAATACATAAATTTATTGACTGGTTACATACTCTATTCAGCTGCTGGTATAATCATCGGTAGAATCAATATCAACAAATTATATAGGAGAATATTCTTATTGCCCATTTTTCTAATTCTCGGGTATGGTTTTTTTATAAACCCAAATTTTAGAGTTGATGCTTTTTCGGAACTAATAATATTGAGTATAAGTTTTTTGATCGGCCTATCCCTTAAAAGTAAAAAAACAGCTATAATTTTTTCAGTTTGGACATTATTGGTGTTTTCATGGTGTTTTTATTTTAGTCCAAGTATTCAATTTAAAAAGGCTAACGGAAGTGTAGATTACTCAAATGTTTCTGGGAAATTCGATTTTAACAAGTTAGTACTTCTAGACATCAATGGAAATCGCATACCGCCAAGTTTTTTTAATGATAAAATTATTGTACTGGACTATTGGTTTATAGGATGTGCGCCTTGTTATTCTAAGATAAAAGAGCTTAAGAGGGTTCAGGAATATTTTAAATCCGATTCTTCAATACAAATATTCGCTGTAAATAATGGGAATGATGATTCTTTTTCCAGTTTTGTTCAAGAATGTGAACGCAGGAAATTCGATAATTTTTCTCTTTATGATAAAGGGGGATACTTTTCAAAAAAATATTCTGTTCAAGCTTTCCCTTTTGAAATAATAATAAAAAATGGCACTATCGTTTCTACAAGCATAGGATTCAACGAAGACATGAAATTGCTTTATACAAAAAAACTTATTGAGCAGATAAAAAATTTAAAAAAATGAAATATATCTTTCCTATTGTACTCTAATTGTTTATTGTATCTGTAAGTGCCCCTATTTCGATGATAGTTTAAAAGTTAAGGGGGAAATCTTACTTTTATACCATCAAAAATGAAACATTTAAAACCCGAATTATCAACTATTAAATTGTAGGAGAAACCGGGCATTTATATTTTTACTTTCTCCAATTCAACATTAATAAATTTTCAATTTTTGAAATTAAACTCTTGACATCGACTCGTTGGGCAATAATTAACAATTATTGGCATTGAAATATATTTTTTAACTGAAGCTAGATATATCGATTTTTTATTTTGGGAAGTAGGCTTAAACTTTATTACTTCATTGCCAACTCGTCTAAATAAAAAGATATTTTCTATATTATTTTCATTTATGAAAAATACTTTTGCAACGTTTTTTTTACTTTTTATCTTACTGATTTTATAAGTAACAAACCCTTCATTAAAATCATTATACCTTATACTATCCTGATCAACCGATATGTAAGTATTATGAAAGGTCTCAGAGGGATAGTACGCGCAGTATTTATTCTTATACACTTCAACACTAATCCAATTGTCGAAAATAGATTTTTGATTTGGCAAAAGTGGATTTGATATAATAGTTGAACTTTCTTTATGTCTGTCATTGTTAAGTAAAATATTAATTATTTCTCTGTGAAAAATAGAATGCGCAGTATCAATAAATACAATCTGTTCAGGAATATTATTTGAAATTTTTAAAAACAATGTATCTTTTTTTTGAGCTTGTGACATTGTCATAAAAAAACTAAATGATAATATAAGTTGAAATCTAAATAAAGCTGAGTTCAACTGATAAGTGCAATTTTTAGAAACAAATGGCAAAAATGCTTTTGAGGGCATTTTGCCATTTGACCGAGTAGTGCGACCTTTTGGTTACTATGACAAAAAATTACACTCAACTCAGTTTGATACAAAGATATCAGATTGAGGCCTTAATTAAGGCCGGAATGAAACAAAAAATGATAGCAGCTAACATTGGTGTTGATGCCTCTACTGTAAGCCGTGAGCTTGCCAGAAACATCGCTCAGCGAGGAAGAACAGCCGGTGAGTATGTTGCTTCCAATGCACAGCGAAAAACTGAGCACAGGCATCACACTAAGCATAAAGTTGTCAAGTTCTCTACCAAGATGAAGGACCAGGCTGTCCGTTGGCTTTCTGAAGAAAAGTGGAGCCCTGAGATCATCAGTGTTGAGGGAAATAAAACCGGTAAATGCCCGATGAGCATAGAATCGTTGTATCAATGGATATGGCAGAGTAAACTTGGCAATAAAGCTTCTGACAAGCAGTACAAAAAGATTTACAATCATCTCAAGCATGGCAGACGCAGAAGAAAACGTGGATCCAGAAAGGATAGCAGAGGTATTATTCACGACCGGGTTTCTATTGAAAAGAGGCCCAAGATTGTAAATAAAAGAGCTCGGCCTGGTGATATAGAGGTAGACTTTATGATGGGTAAGAACCACAAAGGAGTTGTATTGGTTATGACCGATAGAGCAACCCTACACACCAAGCTGCATAAGCTTGAAAATAGAAACAGCAATACGGTAAGTAAAATCATTATAAAGCGCCTGGCAAAAAATAAACACTCTGTGCATACAATAACGTTTGATAATGATAAGGGATTTGCTGATCACATGAGAGTTGCTAATGCCTTAAACGCGGACACTTACTTTACCAGACCGTATACGAGCCAAGACAAAGGGACAGTTGAAAACAGAATCGGACAGCTGAGAAGGTTTTTCCCTAAAAAGACTGACCTTAGTATTGTAACAGATGACCAAGTAAAACGTGTAGAAAGATTATTAAACAACAGACCAGTAAGAAAATTTAATTATAAAACCCCTAATCAAGTGCTACTTGAAAAAAATGCACTTATTACTTGAACTTACAAAATATTTTTGTTTCATATTAATTATTTTTCCGAATCTGAGTTACTTCATACTCATAAACTGTAAAGCCATAGTGTTTTTGCTCCTTGAATTTAATAACTTAATTGATTAAACAATTGTGTCTAGTCATTTTGGGTGTCAATACACCAACATATCCCTGATCAATAGTTTAGGTCCCTTTTAGACATAGACTATCTCATTCTCAATCGAAGAAAAATATTGGGGGTTGATTCCTTTTTTTGAAACAAGATCAACTTGCTTATGGAATTTCTCTTCAAGCAGGTCTGCAAGATCTATAAATTCAATACCTATCGGCTGACTAAAATCCACGATAATATCAACATCGCTATTCTCAGAAAAATCATTTCTTACAACTGAACCAAAAATACCAATTGAGCTGACATGAAATTTTTTCTCCAGCTCTGGTTTGAGTTCTTTTATGATTTGTTTTATGGTTGCAAGTTCTTTCATTGCACAATAAAGGTATGGTAATTAGTCAATTCAGGGGATTGCAGTTCGAAGGGAGATCATTGCTGATGTGGTTCACAGCAGGGTGAGAAAGATTGCTGAACAGAGGGAGAAAGCGAAGGCACTTTTTAAAGACTAAATCTAGAAACTGGGTATTACTTACATAAACAAACTTTCGTTAATGTTCAAAAAAAGAACAATACATTGTTATAAAATAAAACATTTATTATCTTTGTGCAATTGAGCAACAAAACTCAACATTGACATGAATAAGACTTTGTCACAAAAGCAAATTGGTCGGCGAGTGGCTGAAATTCGCAAGGTAAAAGGGCTGTCTCAGGAAGAATTGGCTAAAATCATCAAGATTTCCAGGCCGTCATTGGCTCAAATTGAGTTAGGGAACAGAAGTGTTGATGTTCTTGAACTTCAAAAATTCTCCCAGGTTTTAGGTTTTTCTCTGGATGATTTCATGTCTACAGATTTCTCTGTAAGCCAGGAACCGTCTGTCGAATATGAAAAGAAGCCAAAGAAAGTGGAGGAGCGAATTGCTGTTCCCAGACTCCAGCTCCATAAATTCAAAAATGTCTTGCTGTATATTCTTGAAAGGTGCGCAGGCAAGCCCAATGTTGGCGAAACTGTACTTTACAAACTGCTTTATTTCGCTGACTTCAATTATTACGAACTCTATGAGGAGCACTTGACAGGTGCAAAATATCGCAAACTACCTTATGGACCCGTCCCACAGAAACTGGATTCAATTATCAAGCAAATGATAGATGACGGGCAGTTGCAAAGGGTAAAAACAGATTATCATGGTTACCCACAAACAAGGTACTTGCCTTTGGAAAAAGCTGTTTTAACTGAATTGAGGGCAAGTGAAAAAGAAGTCATTGACAGGGTTATCGCACAAATGAGTGATTGGTCTGCAGCAGCAATCAGCAATTATTCTCATAAGGATATCCCATGGCTTGCGTCTAAAGAGGGAGAAGACATCAATTATGAATTGGCTTTTTATAGAGAGGCTCCTTTCTCTGTAAGAAATTATGGCGATGAAATTGAGGCAAAATGAACTTTGATGAATTAGCCGAATTTCAAAAGGACCTGAAAGCCCTTTTGAAGAAATATCGAACGCTAAATGAAGATTTGAATGTGGTTAAAAAGGTATTGGAAGTCATGCCTGACCAAAGACCTCCATTTAGTTTTCGCATTGATAATTCAGGAGTGGAAACCTGTATCATCAAAGTCAAAAAGATTGCTTGTAAAGCATTAAAAGGAAAAGGAGTTAATTCAGGATTAAGATTGGTGTATGCTTATTTTCCTGATAAAAATAAAATTACATTCATTGAGTTGTATCATAAGATTGACAAGGAAAATGAAGACAGAAAAAGGTTGTATAAATATTTCTAAATCCATCCCAACAATTAAATAGCGCACTTACACATCTCGATTGATTACTATCATCATCTATCCTGATAATGCTCAAATAACTACCATTATTTACGCTTTACTTTTAAGCTTTGGAATTGGCGAAAGAAATTTCTAATCAAATAAATAATATGGTTATGAAAAACATCAGATTTATCCAGTTAGTCAATTTTATCTTCCTGTATTTTTTCTTACTGATGAGTTCTGGAGTTTTTTCTCAATCAGATTCAAATAACAAACGCATCATCAACGATTCTAGACAAGCCAAAACCGAATTCATAAAAGCTGACAAATTAATGAGTAGCCTTTTTAGTAATGCCTATGCTTATGTTATTTTTCCCAATGTAGGCAAAGGTGGTCTGGGTGTTGGTGGTGCATCTGGTAATGGTGCTGTCTTTCAACGGGGTAAGGTAATTGGTACAGCAAAATTAACACAGGTCACGATTGGATTTCAGGCGGGCGGTCAGTCCTACAGAGAAGTTATCTTTTTTGAAAGCGAAAAGGACCTGAACCGATTCAAGGAAAATAAAATTGAACTTTCTGCACAAGCATCCGCAGTTGCGGTAACTGAAGGAGCAGCAGGGAATGCTAAATACAAAGATGGAGTGATGATATTTTCACAAACCAAAGGTGGGCTCATGTATGAGGCTTCTTTGGGAGGGCAAACATTTAAATTCAGAAATTTGTAAAAAGGGGAACCATTTTCAATATACACTTTACTGCTTGTGTATGTTAGTTGTCGGATGATGCTTTACTGGAAAATTTAATGAGTTCTCAATGAAGCAAAGTTCATTCGCCTTTTTGTGTAATGCATTGGCCTTGACTATCATTAGTTCATCGGTAATAATAACGGATGGATTTAAAGTGACTTCTGTGAATTTTCCTCCACCATTTGAGGTTTCAACCATTCTTCCTATTGCTGTGTCAGTATAATCAGTAATAATAATTCCAGCTTCTGAACACAGATGCAAATACCAAAGCATATGGCAAGAGGCTATAGATGAAAGGAATAGTTCTTCTGGATTGTGTTTTAATTTGTCTCCACGAAATGCAGGATCTGAAGAACCTAAAATATCCATTTTGTTCTCAATGATAATTTCATGACTTCTTTCATAACTGCTATACGAGTCAGTTCCGGTTCCTTTGTTTCCTGTCCATTTTATGGTTGCTTTATATGAATGCTGTTTCTCCATTTTATTGGGTGATTGTTCAGTAGCCTTTTACAAATATCTTACTCAAACGCCTATTTCCAATGATGCCTGAAATATTTCAGCCCTCATCCCTTCCGCCTTAATATCAACTTTTTGTAAATTGTACCATGAAAAAGCAATTCCTACTTTCTCTCCTTTCATTGGTCATACTACAGTTGTCAAAAGCGCAGGTTTTACCAGAAAGGGAACAATCCCGCGTAGTGGATGAAATCCTCAATGAAAGGTTCAATGTATTGTTGCCTCAACTGATGGAGCGCACAGGAATAGACATGTGGGTGATCATTTCGCGAGAATACAATGAAGACCCGGTCCTCAAAACAATGCTGCCTTCTACCTGGTTGTCGGCCAGAAGAACAACCATGCTGGTGTTTTACAACGATACGATCAAAAAGCAGGTAGAGAAGCTGGCAATTGCCAGATACAATGTTGGCGAATCGATAAAGGCCGCCTGGGACATGACCCGGTTTCCTGACCAATGGGATGCCCTAAAGGATATCGTTCAAACCAGGGCACCGAAAAAAATCGGATTGAATACCTCGGTTGATTTTGGTCATGCCGATGGCTTGGACCATACCCATTACGAGATGTTCATGAACATGCTTCCAGTGAAATACAAATCAGCGGTGGTTTCGGCAGAACCTTTGGCCGTTGGTTGGCTCGAGAGCCGCACGGAAAGGGAGATGCAGGTCTATCCTCAACTGGTCAAGATTTCGCATGATATCATTGCCGAGGGTTTTTCGGCTAAGGTCATCACGCCAGGCATCACCACCACAGATGACCTGGTTTGGTGGTTCCGTCAGAAAGTGACCGGGCTCGGCCTCTCTACCTGGTTTCATCCTTCTGTCGCCATTCAAAGAAATGATACTGCCAATTTCGAACACCTGAGGAGTTTTTCCAATCGGCCCAAGGATGATGTGATCAGGCCTGGGGATTTGTTGCACGTGGATTTTGGCATCACCTACCTGAGGCTGAACACGGATGTTCAGCAACACGCTTATGTCTTGAAACCCGGTGAGACCGATGCTCCGGCTTCCATCAAAAAGGCCTTTGCCAGCAGCAACAGACTGCAAGACATCCTCACCAACCAGTTTAAATCGGGCAGGAGTGGCAATGAAATGCTGCTTGCTGCAATAAAACAGGCTAAATCAGAGGGAATTGTGCCCAGCATCTATACACATCCCCTCGGACTGCATGGCCATGCTGCCGGTCCCACCATCGGCATGTGGGACAAACAGGAAGGGGTGCCAGGAAGCGGTGATTACAAATTATACCCCAACACGGCCTATTCCATCGAACTGAATTCCTCCACCCTCATCCCCGAATGGGGAAAGGAAATCAGGGTCATGCTGGAAGAAGATGGCTTTTATGATGGCAAAACTTTCAGGTACATCGGTGGAAGGCAGCAAAAAATGCTTTTAGTTAAATATTTCTAAAGTACTATCAAAATATTAGTACTATGTATTGCATAGTATTCTAATAGTACATATCTTTGTCCTGTTATTGGATCTTTCACGTTCAAAACAGGACCATGAACATAGAAAATACACAGAGCCAGATGAGGAAAGGGGTGCTTGAATTTTGCATCCTCTCCATCATTCAGCGCGAAGAGGCCTATCCCAGTGATATCATCGAAGAGATGAAAAAGGCCCACCTCAATATTCTTGAGGGAACACTTTACCCCTTGCTTACACGATTGAAGAATGCAGACCTGTTGGCCTACCGATGGGTAGAAAGTTCCGGTGGGCCGCCCCGCAAGTATTTTTCATTGACCGAAAAGGGTGCAGCTTTTTATAAGGAGCTAGAAAACACCTGGCGGGAAATGAGTGATTCGGTGGAGCGGGTGATTGGAAATAAGAAAGAGTTGAACCTGCCTGCCGAAGGAAGAAGGGTTGAAGAAGTTGAAGGGGTTGAAGTGGTTGAAGGGAAGGCAGATGTTCAATCGCAACCCGAGCAATCCGCCAATCCCGAACCCAGTTCAAAAGATGAAAATATTCATCCCACAACTGATCAAGCCTGACCAACATAGGATAAGCCTTAGCAACAACCATCAATCTTAACGTACAAACTTAGACCATGAACAAAGTAATCAATATCAACTTTCAGGGCAGGGTAATCCCCATTGAGGAACCGGCTTATGAAGAATTGAAAAAATACGTAGAAAGCCTCCGGAATCATTTTGCCAACGAGGAAGGCAGGGAAGAAATCATCAATGACATTGAGAACCGCATTGCTGAACTTTTCAGTGAAAAACTGAAAGCCGGGCAGTCTACCTTCATCAGCCAGGCACATGTTGCAGCCATCATCGCAAGCATCGGCCGTCCGGAGCAGTTTGATGATGTCACCATTGAAGAAAACCATACTTCGACATCGTCAACTTCTTCAACCTCCCAGCCTTCGGCTGGCAAGTTCAACCCTTCCTCCGAACCCCGCGGCTCTCTTTACAGGAACAGCAACGAAAAGATTTTGGGTGGCGTCTGCAGTGGCTTGGGTGCTTACCTCAGGATTGATACAACCATTGTGCGTGTCTTGTTTGCCATGCTGACAGTAGGCTCATTCGGATTTGGCCTGGTATTTTATATAGTGCTGTGGGCGATTCTGCCTGAACGATTCATGAACCATACAGCTGTTACAAGAAAATTATACCGTGATGCAGAGCAGAAGGTTTTTGGTGGTGTGGCCAGTGGAATTGCGCAGTATTTTAATATCGCGGTCTGGATTCCGCGCTTGATTTTTGCACTGCCTTTTATCCTTGGCGCTTTCGAAAGCCTGTTTCATTGGGTTCATTTCAGGGGTGTCTTTACCCTTCCTTTTGGCACCTGGTTGCTGATCTACCTGATCCTTTGGATTGTCGTGCCCAAAGCAGTTACAGCATCAGAGAAAATGGAAATGAAAGGAGAAAAAGTTGATCTTGAGTCGATCAAGAACAAGGTGCAGGATGAAATGCAGGGCGTGAAGAAAAACTTTACAGACAATGCCAGCAAATGGAAGCAGGGCATCTCTGAAAAAGCCTCTGAATTTGGACAGGAAGCAAAGGAAACGGCCAGCCGGTTTGCAGGCGAAGCAGGTCCGGCGGTCAAGCGTTCAGGCAACAGCTTCGGCAGGTTCATTGTAGGCCTGTTCAAAGTCATCATATTTTCTTTCCTTGGTGTGATTGCCATCGCAATGATTGCAGGATTGATCGGACTTTTTGCCGGTTTCAACATGCTGATGCCGCTCAAGGATTATGCCGTGAACAGCTCCCAGATCCAGGGCTATGCCTGGGGAACCCTTATTCTCTTTATCGCTGTTCCCATTGTTGCATTGGTGCAATGGCTGGTCAGAAGGATTGCAGGATCAAAAGTCAAGAGCCCATACATCGCTTTGACCTTTGGTGTACTCTGGGCACTCGGTTGGGTTTCGCTGGTCATGCTCGTGGCAACTGTATCAAAAGAATTCAAACGCCCTGGTCAACTCACCTCAGCAGTTGGCATTGTTCAACCATCTTCAGGTAAGTTAAAAGTGGAGTTCAAGGATGCCGAAGGACAGTATTATCCCTTGGATTTGGATTGGGACGACAATGATGACCAGGATCGCTACAGGTCATCGGATGTAATGCTTTCAGCGAATGAAGACAGTGTATTGCTAAGGAACATCCGTGTCAAGCTGGAAAAAAGCCGTGACGACAGTTTCCATGTTACGCTCATCAAGCGCGCAAGGTCTTCTTCACCCAGGAATGCAGAAATCATTGCTGAGCAAATATCCTATGCTGTTGAGCAATACGACAGCATCCTTAGTCTTCCAGATGCCTTTCCCATCACAACCAAAAACAAGTTTCACAACCAGCAGGTGATCGTGAAAATTGAAGTGCCTGTTGGCAAGGAAATATATGTGGATGGAAAAGCCAATAACCTGAACTGGTATTCTGTCAGGGGGGGTCCAAATGGTTTATCCATCAACATTGACGATGATTATGATGATGATAATATCTGGTCAAGCGGCGTTTGGTATATCATGAGAGAAACTGGTATCGAGAAAAAATTCAAGGATGATGAAAACGACAAGGGTGAGTTGATGGACAAGATCCAAAAAATGAAAGAGGAAATTGAAAAAGAAAACAAGAAGATTGAGGAGATGGAGATGAACATCAAGAATGGCGATACCACCATCAATGTCAAGATCAATACCACAGCCAAGGCAGATGAAGAGGAAGATCCCACTACAGGCGCTTCCTCCAATCCCAGAAGATTGTTCTTCGGTGCGATGAATTTGTTGAAGATGGGGAGATAAACAAAATTCCCGGTTAAAAAACAGCAAAATAAAGGGTAAAACACCAGGTTTGCCCAGCGGGTTGTAAATAGATTTATGAATCTTTTTAATGGTCGAAATATTTCGATTTTAAATGGAAAAAATTCGTAAATTTATGATAGATACAATGATCATGCCTGTTGCAAGGGATACCAAAAAAATCAATCAAGCGCTGAAAAGACTGCAGGCCCTTGGCTTGAACGATCCACACCAATTGCTCGATCGTGCCCGAAAGGGAGCCCATAGTACCGTATTTTATGATCTTGCCCTGGTAGGCAATTTGACCGAAAATTTGCTTGCCAGTATCATCAACATATCAGCAAGAACCATCCTTAATTATGCACAGCAAGGCAAAAAACTAGAACCTGCACAAAGCGAACATTTGCTCAAGCTTGTGCTGTTGTTTGAACTTGGAATAACAGCATTTGGTACAGCGGATGAATTTAATATCTGGCTGAACAAGAAATTCTGGAATGCAAAAGATGCGCCCATGGATTGGCTGATCACTCCTGGAGGGGTTGATATGGTCAAGGCAGAAATTGAACAGTTGATGGAGGGATATCCTGTTTAACCTGAGCCGCATGATTGTTTTCCGCATCTTTCACAAGGCATTCAGCCAATCGCTTGTTGGATCTGGCCACCCCGGTAGGTGGAACAAGTCCGGACAAAAAGTGATTTATGCAGCTGAGTCAATCGCCCTGGCTTTTCTGGAGTCCATGATAAGACGGCAGGGAGTTGGTTTCAATGAAGATTTCAAGATCATGTTCCTTGACATCCCCCAGGATTTGTCCATCACTACCATCGATCCTGCTTCGTTAAATCCCGGTTGGGATGATATCAGAAATCATTCCGTTTCCCAGGAACGTTCATCATCCTGGTATGCTTCGTTACACGCTCCGGTACTGAAAGTTCCTTCCGTTGTGTTGCCACACTCCTTCAACTTCGTCATCAATACGGAGCACAAGGATTTCAAAAAAATCAAGATCATCGACCTGACGCCTTTGGTGCCCGACCCAAGAATTGAAAGTATTTTATCCGCCAGGCATTAAATCTTCCGGCCATTCCCAGGGCGGATGAAAATGTTCATCCCACGGCCAGAACAAGTCAAGCCCCTTGTGGCTCGTCTTTTTATAGCATATCTTTGCCCCCATGAAATCGACCCCCTTTACCCATCTCCATCAGGCACTTGGTGCCAAGATGGCCGAGTTTGCCGGATACAACATGCCCATTTCCTACACCGGAATCAACGACGAGCACCATGCTGTTCGCAACAATGTTGGTGTCTTTGATGTAAGCCACATGGGTGAATTTATTTTGAAGGGTGAAAATGCATTGGCCCTGATCCAGCAGATCAGTTCCAACGATGCCTCCAAGTTAACAAACGGGCAGGCCCAGTACAGCTGCATCCTGAACCAGAATGGCGGTATTGTAGACGATATGCTGGTATACTGTGTAGAACAGAACAAGGTCTACATGCTGGTGGTGAATGCGTCCAACATCAAAAAAGATTGGGATTGGATCCAGGAATTCAACCAGGGAAAAGTTGAAATGCACAACATTTCAGAAAAGACCTGTCTGTTGGCGATTCAGGGTCCCAATGCCACGAAAATATTGCAACCCCTCACCGAGATGGACATCCTCAACATGAAATATTATACGTTCTCAAAAGGCCTGTTTGCCGGCGTTGAGAATGTATTGGTCAGCGCAACGGGCTACACCGGCGCGGGTGGTGTTGAAATTTATTTTGAAGACGAGGGAGACAATGCGGTAAAAATATGGAATGCGATTTTTGAAGCCGGTGCAGCAGCAGGCATCAAGCCTGTAGGGCTGGGCGCTCGCGACACATTGCGGTTGGAAAAAGGATATTGCCTTTACGGAAACGATATTGATGACTATTCTACGCCACTGGAAGCGGGGCTGGGATGGATCACGAAATTTACAAAAGAGTTCACCGCTTCAACCTTCCTGAAAAAGCAAAAAGAGACCGGCGTTGAAAAGAAACTGGTTGGCTTTGAGATGGTAGACCGTGGCATTCCCCGCCATGATTACATGATCAGGGATGAAGAGGGAAACCTTATTGGCCGTGTAACTTCAGGAACCCAATCTCCAACCCTCAACAAGGGCATTGGCATGGGCTATGTGCTTGCTGAATTTGCTGCGGTTGGTTCAACAATATTTGTAGACATCCGCGACAAGCAGATCAAGGCAGTTGTGGTTCAGCTTCCATTTGTAAAATAAGTTTGATGGGCGCGCAACAGAGAAAGCTTTTCACTTCATTATCTCCCGCACTCCTCAATTTGTATGACATCAGCAACAGTGTTGTGGTGATCATCGATGTGTTGAGGGCTACATCTACCATTGCCACTGCTTTGCACAATGGCGCAGAGGCCGTGATTCCTGTGGCCTCCGTACCCCGCTGCATTGAACTTGGAAAAGAGCTCAATGGGATTACAGCAGGTGAACGCGATGGCAGGGTTGCAGAGGGATTGAGTTATGGTAATTCGCCCTTTGAATACCCAAGGGAATTCATTGAAAACAAATTATTGGTTTTGACAACCACCAATGGAACCAAGCTCTTGCACATGGCCCTTGACAGCGGTGCGCCAGAAATCATCACCGGGTCTTTTCCCAATCTTTCTGCAGTGTGTGATTACCTGACGGCATCAAACAAGGATGTTTTACTGGGCTGTTCTGCCTGGAAGGACAGGGTCAACATGGAAGACACCATGTTCGCCGGCGCTGTGATCAAAAGGATCAAGGATCATTTTGAGATGCATTGCGATTCTTCCAAGATGGCAGAAAGTTTATTCCTTGAAGCGGACGAAGATAGGTTTGGTTTCATGGAACGCCGTGGTGCTACCCACTATCATCGCCTGATGAACTATGGTTTGGAAAAAGACATCCGTTACTGCCTGACGGCCGATGTTGCGAACGTGCTCCCGATTTTCAGGGGGGATAGGTTGGTGTTGGAAGCATAAAGCCGCAGATTCCCGATGCAAAAAACCGCCTAATTTACTGATTTTTTTCCACATTATTCTTGTTTTTCGGCCTTACTAATTTATAGTTGTCAAGCGATAGGATTAGGGTTCTTTTGTACTAATTTCGCCAATTAACCCAACATCATCCATGTCATTATCGCATCTACTGAAATTCATTTACAACAACGGAACGGATGAAGTCATCCGTCGTGGGAAAAAAATCCATGCGATAGGATACGTTGAATTCATTGAGTACGACGACCTATTGGGCGCCGTAAGTTTTAGGGTCAAGGATGACAACTACAGCACTTTCTACAAGGTACATGTACAAAAATACAAGGACCCGCGTGCCATGGCATTGCGCTGCTCTTGTCCGTACAACCTTGGCGATATCTGCAGGCACGAAGCCGCAGCCTTGTTGCAGTTGCAGGATCTTGTAGACAAGAACATGATCGGTGACAACGCCATCAAGTACGACCAGCGGCATACGGTCATCAAGATGAAGCAGATCGAACTCCGCACCATTCGGATGCTCGCCACCCAGGAGGTTTGCGAGAAGGCGGAAGTGGTGCTCAGGACAACAAAAGCCACCATCATCAGCGCAAAGGATGAGCGGGTGGAAGCCAAGCTGGAACTCAATGGTGAGGTTTTCCCCATGGTTATCCAAAGAAATGAGGAGCGCAATTTCGATTCTTCCTGTAAATGCACCGAGGAAACGCATCCGCTCTGTGTGCACAAAACCGTTCTCTTTCTGCAGCTATTGAATGCCTACGGCAGTTTGTATTTTGATACCATCCGCAACTGGGACAAGGAAAAGAACAAATTGCTGGGGATCTATGGGTACAGCATGAATGAACCCGACTGGCAAAAAAAGTTTGAATTTACCTATAAAGATGGCAAGCCCTTCCTGAGGGTATTGGACCCAACCGTCAAAAGGGTGACAACACCAATCGTTGAGGAAAAGCCAGTTGTTCAGCGAAAAGAAGAAGTGGTTGAAGTGGTCAATACCATCAGCGAACCGGTGGTTTCCTCACAAAGGCTTGGCGTAGTTTTTATTGAAACGCCCGGAAAATATCCTGGATTCAATGTTGAATTGGTCAGTGGAGAGTTTGATCAGGAGAACATGGAATTTCTTGGAAAGGTTGAACACATTGACCTTTCCAAATATGTGCCTACCACTGAGTTGGTTACGGAAGATATTTCCCTGATGAATGCTGTCAGAAAATTGCAGCGGTCCGAAATTGACAAATATGTCAGCAGGAATTCGCCCTTTTCCGGCATTTGGGAAAACATCATTTATTCTGAAGAAGAGGGCCTTCCTGCAGAAACGACCTTGCTTATAGACGAATACCTGCATCCCAAAATCGTCAAGATGTTTGCGGAGCATGCGGAACGCAGCCTGTTCCTGAAACTCTTGCCAGGCAAGCCTTTTACCACAGCCAACCTGGTAAAGGCGGGTATTGGAAGCGGAAGGATGAAACCCGGACTGCAGGTTGCCCTTGAAAAAAAGCAGGCCACCATTACGCCAGTAGCATTTATTGAAGAGTGGGACATTGAGCTGACGGCCAACGAATGGTCATCTTCCTTGGTTGCCCTTTTCAATGATCAGTTGTATTGCTGGAACTCATTGGAAGACCTTGAAGCCATCACGGCTTTCATCCCGGAAAGAAACAGAAAAATAAGCCTTTCAAAATGGCCTGATTTTCTGGAGCGTGAAGTCTTGCCTTTTGCGAGAAAATACAAAGTTGATTTTGACAAGTCTTTGATGACAGAGCTGTTCAACGGAGAGCCTGAAATCAAATTGCAACTTCAGGAAAAAAATGAATACCTGGTATTTACACCTTTATTTCTTTACCAGGGATACGAAGTAAAATATACTGATAAGGAAACGATTTTTCTGCCCGAAAACGGAAAGATCAAAATGATCAAAAGAGACCTGGAGAAGGAAAGGGAGTTTGTCAAAAAGCTTGGCTCACTTCATTCCAACTTCATCAATACGGAAAACAGTTTCAACCTGGTGTTGAAAGGAACGGAGGTATTGAGGAACAACTGGTTCTTCCTGTTTGTGGATGCAATGAAAGAGTTCCAGGTGCCCGTGATTGGATTTGAAGTTTTGAAGAACTACAGGTTCAATACCGCGAAACCACAGACCAGGATCCAGATCAGCAATGGTGTGGATTGGTTTGATGCAAAGGTGGAGATCATTTTTGGCGACCAGAAAGTATCCATTGAAGAGATCAAACGTGCCCTGAACAACAAGCAACAGATTGTTCAGTTGAATGATGGAAGCTTGGGTATTCTTCCCGATGAGTGGCTGAAAAAATATTCTTTGCTGTTCAGGGTTGGAGAAGGAAAAACAGACCAGTTAAGGCTTTCAAAATATCACCTCAGTGTCATCGATGAACTGTACAACAACATTGATGAGACAGAGGTCATGATCAAGCTGGAAGAAAAATACGAGCGGCTCAGGTCTTTCAACAGGATCAACGAAGTTGATCCGCCAAAACAACTGGCAGAGATCCTCAGGCCTTATCAGGTTGCCGGTTACCATTGGCTGAACTATCTAACAGAGGTAGGTTGGGGTGGAATCTTGGCCGATGACATGGGTCTTGGTAAAACCATTCAGGCCCTGTCTTCATTGCAGTTGTACCGCGACAAACATGAAAGCATGACCGCCATTGTTGTTTGTCCTACCACTCTGATGTTCAACTGGGAGAATGAGATCAAGAAATTCACACCCAAGCTGACCTACCGCATCCACCATGGTGGCGAAAGAATCCGCGACAAGAAAATATTTGATGACCATGATGTGATCATCACCACCTACGGAACCCTCCGCAGCGACATCAAGTTCATGTTGGAGACGAATTTCGATTATATCGTATTGGATGAATCGCAGGCCATCAAGAATCCGCAAAGCAAGGTGACCAAAGCGGCCTGTTTGCTCAACGCCAAGAACAGGCTTTGCATGAGTGGTACGCCGTTGCAGAACAATACTTTCGATATCTATGCACAGATGAATTTCCTGAATCCAGGGATGCTCGGCAGTGTGGAATATTTCAGGAATGAGTTTGCCACACCCATTGATAAATTTGGCGAAAGGGAGCACAAGGAACACCTGAAAAAACTCCTGTTTCCATTCATCCTCAGGCGCACCAAAGAGCAGGTGGCCAAAGACCTTCCGGAAAAAACAGAGACCATCCTGTTCTGTGAAATGGAGGAGGAGCAACGCAATATTTATGATGCATACAGGAATGATTACAGGGACAAGATCCTGGGCGTGATAAAGGAGCAGGGTATCCAAAAATCCCAGCTGACCATCCTGCAAGGCCTGATGAAACTGCGCCAGATCTGCGACTCACCGGCGATCATGAACGAGAGTGAGCAGATGCCAAACGTATCTGTCAAGCTGGACGAACTGTCAAGGGAAATCACCGAAAACATTGGCAACCACAAGGCCCTGGTCTTCTCTCAGTTCCTTGGCATGCTTGGATTGATCAGGGAAAAACTGACTGCTTTGGGTGTGAAATTCGAATATTTCGATGGAAGCACTTCAGCTGTTGACCGGGAAAAAGCCATCCAGAGTTTCCAGAAAAATGATGAGGTGCGCGTGTTCCTGATCTCGCTGAAAGCGGGAGGTGTGGGTCTTAACCTTACTGCAGCAGACTATGTATACATTGTTGACCCATGGTGGAATCCTGCGGTTGAGCAACAGGCCATTGACCGGACGCACCGTATCGGACAGACCAAGAATATTTTTGCATACCGCATGATTTGCAAGGACACCATTGAAGACAAGATTCTGCAACTGCAAGACAAGAAAAGGGCCCTGGCCAAAGACCTTGTTTCTGATGACGATGGTTTTGTGAAGACACTGACAAGAGAGGATGTGGAGTATTTGTTCAGTTAGAACATCCTGCCAAAACCTCAATGCTGTCTTTTACAAACTGGCGATTGTTTTTACACTGAGGTATAATGTGGCCATCACCACAGCAACACCAAATAACTTTAAGAATAGGGGATGTTTATACTCCCCTATTATTTTTTTGTTGGATGCAGCAAGCAGGATCAATCCCAACGCGATGGGCAGGATGAATCCATTCAATGCCCCAACCACCACCAATGTTTTTACAGGTTTACCAATGGTGATAAAAACAAAGAGTGCAATCAAGACAAACCCAACCAGCATGGGCTTTTCATTTTTTTCAAAAGCAGGATGAAAGGAACGAAAAAAGGAAATGGAGGTATAGGCCGATCCGACCACTGAAGTGATGGCAGCGCTCCACATCACGATTCCAAAAATCATGTAGCCCAGCTTTCCGGCAGCGAGTTGAAAAACAGATGCCGCAGGATTGCTGCTGTCAAGGGCGAGTCCTTTCGATACCACTCCCAGGGCTGCCAGGAACAACAAGACACGCATGATGGAGGCAATGAGGATGGCTGAAACAGCGGAGTGGCTGACTTCCTTTGTGTGCTCGGGCCCAGTCAGTCCTGCATCGATCAGTCGGTGTGCTCCTGCAAAACTGATGTATCCGCCAACCGTTCCCCCTACCAGGG
Source organism: Chitinophagaceae bacterium (assembly GCA_044373365.1). Classification (GTDB taxonomy): domain Bacteria; phylum Bacteroidota; class Bacteroidia; order Chitinophagales; family Chitinophagaceae; genus Pollutibacter. The sequence continues at coordinate 204,820 of JBIPNK010000001.1, read as the reverse complement.
TGATGATGGCAAGGAAGTCAATCTTGTCTGGTAAAAATGTTTTCTGGACGGCTTCTCCCAATGGCGGTGAAGCAACAAAGACTACATAAAGGGTCAGTACAATCATCACAATACCCAAAGCTTTTGCGAAAATGTCCATCCATTTGAGGGATTGCTTGTTGACAAAGATCAATATGGCAATTCCCGCACTGATCATCGCCCCTGTTTCTGTACTCCATCCGGTGAGCACGTTCAGCCCAAGGCCTGCACCAGCAAGGTTTCCGGTATTGAAGGCCAGTCCTCCCACTACAATCAGGAGGGTGAGAAAATAACCGGCCCCGGGGATGACCTTGTTGGCCAACTCCTGTGCCCGCATGCCCGATGCCCCCAAAATTTTCCAGATGTTCATCTGTGCACCAATGTCCAGGACAATGGAGATCAGGATCACAAATCCAAAGCTTGCCAGCAGGGTATTGGTGAACACTGCTGTCTGGGTGAGAAAGCCAGGGCCAATGGCCGAAGTGGCCATCAAAAAAGCTGCTGCGATAACAGGGGAGTTGCTGAGCCAGGATTTTTTCTTCATTGTATCGCGCTTATGGTGATATTGTATTGATGCAAGGCCCTGTTGATCATCTGGGCAAATTCCACTGCGTGTTCGCCATCACCGTGAATACAAACCGTATCTGCCTTGATCGAAATTTCTCGTCCTGTGGTAGATTGCAGGGTTTCTTGCAGGATGATTTGCAAAACTTGTGCAACGCTTTGCTCCGCTGTTTCAATCATGGCATTGGGTTGGTTCCTTGGTGTCAACATCCCCTGATCTGTATAGGTCCTGTCTGAAAATACTTCCCTGTAAAACCGCAGTCCGTGTTGGATTGCAGAAGTTTCGGAAGCACTGTTGGGCAATCCATATACAATCAGGGAAGCATCAATTGCTTTTATTGCCCTTGAAATGGCATCGGCAACCATGGCATCTTTTGCAGCAATGTTGTACAGTGCACCATGGGGTTTTACATGGTGCAGGCTAGCGCCCTCCTCTGCTGCTGCTTTCCGGATGGTGTTGACCTGATCTAGTACAATCTGGTAAATTTCTTCCGATGACAAATGCATTTCCCTTCTCCCGAAGCCTTCCTTGTCATCAAAAGAAGGATGGGCGCCGATGGCAACCTGGTGTTGCAGGGCCAGGCGGATGGTCTGGCGCATCAGTTCTCCCCCACCGGCATGGTATCCGCAGGCAATATTGGCCGAACTGATCAACGGCATGATCAGTGCATCGGTTGTATAGCCCTCGCCCATGTCGCAGTTCAGGTCGATCCTCCTTAGCATCTTTCAAATGTAGTTCAAATAACAATTCCCTTTTTTTACCTAAATTCATCCAATGAAAAATAGAAGAACCTTTATCCGGTCTACTGCAGCTGCTTCAGCCGGATTGCTTGCCAGCAAATCATTTGCTTTTTCCATTTTTGACAGGAACAGGCAACCAGAGGAATTGATCATAGGCCACAATGGCTTTACCTATAAAGTAGATCACGGTTGGGCCAAGATCAGTGCCAGCACGCACCCCGTCATCAACTGCCACGAGATGGTGCAAGACAGCAAGGGCCGCCTCATTATGGTTGGCGATGATACACACAACAACATCCTTATTTTTGATAAGTCTGGCCAGTTGCTGGATTCCTGGGGAACTTCATTTCCTGCTGGGCATGGGCTTACCATCAGCAAGGAAAACGATGAGGACTTTCTCCTGATTGTAGACAATGGTTTTTACAAGGACCTTTCCGGCAAATCAAAAGCACAGCCCGGAAATGTGGTGAAGACCGACCTCAAAGGAAGGATTATTTTTTCACTTGCACAGCCCCATACCATTGGCGCCTATAAGGATGAGGATGCCTACCGTCCAACAGAAACTGCAGTAGCACCCAACGGAGATATTTATGTGGCGGATGGATACGGTTCTGATTATATCCTCCAATTTGACAGCAAGGGAAGGTTCATCAGGAAGTTTGGTGGACGTAAAAACGAGAACAAAGAGCATAATTTATACTGTGCGCATGGTGTGGTAGTGGATAACAGGGACGCAAGCAATCCTGTTCTGATTTGCACTTCAAGGGAAGAGTGCTGTTTCAAGGTCTTTACGCTTGATGGTAAATTCATCAAGCGCATTGACACCCCGGGCATGTACGTATGCAGGCCTGTGATTCACGGACAACATCTTTATGCTGGCGTATGCTGGTCCAAAGATGCTGAAGGAAAAAAACAAAACGCAACCGGATTCCTGACCATCCTGGATACCAACTACAAAGTCTTGGCCAGCCCAGGCGGAACGGCACCTGTCTATAAAAACGGTATTCTGCAACCAACATTCCAGCACGAATCAAAGGTATTCAAGCATGGGCATGATGTTTGCATAGACGAGGACAAAAGCATTTATGTTTGCCAGTGGAATGCGAACAAAACGACGCCGGTGAAGTTGACCAGGGTGTAGGAGGTTGAAGGGTGGAAAGGTTTAGAGGTTTAGGGGGGTGAAGTAAATTTATAAAATACAAGAAGTAAAATGGATTCTAACAAAGTGGACATGTTCATTCTGAGCAATGGCAAGTTTTTTGAAAGCAACCAATTGATGTACATCAGGGAGCAGTTGCTTACCATGGATGACTCAAAATGGTCAATCGTCCAAACCATTCAGTTCAAAGATCCGACCACCAGCATCATCGTTTCAATACTTGCAGGAGGGCTGGGCATTGACCGGTTTTTGATTGGTGATACCGGCCTTGGCATTGGAAAATTGTTGACCTGTGGCGGATTAGGCATTTGGGCAATTGTGGATTTTTTCCTGATCATGGGCGCAACCAGAGAGAAGAACTTTACCAAATTTCAGCAGCTTTTGTATTGATGGGCATAACCAGAAAAAACCTCTATATCCTGATCATGCTCTTTTGTATGTCAGGCTATTCCTGGCTTGTCATGCATCTTGACAGCAGGTGGGCAAATGTTGTGGGTCCTGTTTGCTTGTTCAAAAAAGCAACAGGAATTCCTTGTCCTTCTTGTGGTGCAACGCGTTCAATGATTGCGCTGATCAATGGAGATTTTTTAAAAGCCATTTTATGGAATCCTGTAGGATTGCTTTTGTTGGGAGGACTGGTCATTTTTCCTTTTTGGCTCTTGCATGATCTGGCATTGAAGAAGAACAGTTTCCATGTTTTTTATGCAAGGGCTGAAAAGATCATCACGCAAAAACAAGTGGCCTGGCCGATGATTGTACTGATATTGTTAAATTGGTGCTGGAATATTTACAAGGGAGTATAAAATGTCTTCAACGTTCACATATCACCCAACCGAAACTGAAGCAGAAAAAGCTTCCAACAGTTACCTGATGTCGCTGATCGCGATCATGGTTGGATTTCCATTGCCCATCATCAACCTGATGGCTACCCTTTTTTTCTATATTGCCAACAGGAAGTCAACCTATTTTGTGCGCTGGCATTGTATACAGGCCCTGCTTTCTCAATTGAGCCTTTTTGTGATCAATACCATCGGTTTTTGGTGGACGATATCTGTTATGTTCAGGGAGGATGCACAGATTTCAAACCCTTACCTGGCCTATATCATAACGGTTTTTGTTGTCAATGTTGTTGAACTGGGCATGACCATTGCTGCTGCCATCAAAACCCGAAAGGGCCAACATGTTTCCTGGTGGTTTTATGGGCCACTCACACAAATGATTTGTAAACCCTGATATGAAAAAAACAATTTTACAGGCATTCATTCTCTTGTCTTTGGCTGCAGGCATTTACTTGCTCATCAGCCGCGTAAACTGGATGAAGCTTTTTCGCATTGAAAAAATGACGGATGCCCTTGAACAGAAATTGGGGGATATGGTCTGGGCTGGTATGGAAGAGCAGTCTATGGAAGAGGGAAAAGAATATGATAGGGTTGATAGTTTGGTTACTGCCATTTGCAAAAGCAATGGCTTCAAACGCGAGAAGATCAAACTTCATATCATGGGCGATAGTGAGGTCAATGCGTTTGCCTTACCCGATCGCCACATGGTGGTTCATACAGGATTGATCAATGCCGTTCACAACAATGATGAACTCAGCGGCGTACTGGCCCATGAAATTGCCCACATGGAGTTATCGCATGTCATGAAAAAATTGCTCAAACAAATGGGATACACCCTGTTGATCAGCATCACCACCGGAGAGGCAGGTGGCGGAGCCATCAAGGAATTATTGGGCATGTTGTCATCCACTGCATACGACCGCAAGCTTGAAAAAGATGCAGACATCAAGGCCATTGAATACCTGAAGAAGACGGGTATCAGCCCCAATGGTTTTGCTGATTTTCTGTATCGCCTGGGCGAAAAAGATGGCTCAATGGGTAGCCTTTCCTGGATCAGCACCCATCCTGATTCAAAGGAAAGGGCCAGGTATATAAGGGGGGAATAAGGGTTATGGGTTTAGGGGTTGAAAGGTTTAGAGGTTTAATAACTACACCTCTAAACCCCTACACCTCTATACCCCTCAACCTCTAAACCTCTTCACCTTTTCAACTAAAAATTATAATTGAACACAAGATTCCAAAGGTTCATGTCTACCTTGTTGATGATGTATTTTTCAGGCAGGCTTGTCTTTCCGGCATTGGATTTGTAAACATAGAGCAATTGGGCGCCTAATCCGCTCAGCAATCCCTTGAAGTCGTAGCGAATATCGAGGTTGATTTGATGGTAGGATGGCATGCCATATTTGTTGGCCTTGTAATTAGTTGGTTCTGGCAGGTCAAAATATCCAAAGGCTGTTGAAGTTTTGAAGGAAGTACCTGGAATGGTGTAGCCCAGTTTCAATACATATGCATTCGCATCAGCAAGTCCTTCATTTCTTTCTCTGGACATAAAGGTATAGAAAGGATCCCGGCCCCATTCTCTGGGCATCAGGTAGCGTCCCTTTCCGCTGATGCGGTTGAAATTGATGGATGTTTTCCAGGCCTTGTTTTCCCAGCCAACCGTTCCGCCAAAAGTGGTGGCTGCATCCTGTTGCATGTATCGTTTTGCCAACACCGCATTTCCACCATTGCCAACCTTGCTGGTATTGATGAACTGTATCCCAGCAACTAAATACCCGTTGGATAAAGGCTTGTTGAGGTCAGCCTGCAGGAGCATGGCATTGAAAATATTTTCTGTGTAAAGGTTCCAAAATTTCAGTGACAGATTCTTGACTGATTTGTTGCTTAGTCCAATCATGGCAATGCCTTTGCTTGCAGTATTGTTGGCATAATTGGATTTTGTTCCGTCTGTGTTTACGCCACTGGAATAAACGCCAATCGATTCGCCAACGCCAAACCATTCTACTGTTCCTCTTGGGGAAATTTGATTGATCAACCCTCCTTCTATTTTGGTATTGTCGATGCTGTTGATTTCGGCCCAAGCGCCACCCACCTCTGTTGGACGCATTCTTCCGTCCTGCATGTTGATGAATGGCGTATTCATCAATTGTTTACCAATGGTGAGCTGTCCTTTTTTGAAATTGTATTTTAAGAACAGTTCCTCAAGCCTATCAATATCATTTTTGTTGTTGGGATTTGTTTGATCAAACAAGCCAATCTCATAGCGGTTGTATTGGTTTGTTTTAGGGTCGGGAATGGATAAGTCGGATGACCCCATATTGAAAGTGAAAAATCCACTGATACCCAATTGAAATCCTTTGAAACCAGCTGTTTCAAACTTTATTCCACCTCCTGCTGCATGGGCATAATAATCAGTCAGTCCATCTGCATTGTTGGTGTTCATGAAAAAATACCGAAGATGCCCATTGGTTGTCCCATGCTTGAAAGCATAAAGAATGGAGTTGGTATCAACCACTTGTTGTTGCTTGTTTTTCCAGATGCCAGGTTTTTCTCCTATCTCCTGGTGTTGTGCAACACTGGTAACTTTCAACAGAACAGCAAAAGCAGTTAAGATGACGCTGATTAAAAATGATGGCTTCTTCATTTCACTTCTTCGAAGCTGGGATTTTCTGGTTCACTTGACAAGGCCACGCCTAACACTACACGAAAAATTCTCGCTGCGGTCCAATTTGACGAGAGTATATTTCTCATATTAAATTTTGTTGTTGAGCACATTCCAGGGCCCACCATTATGACATTCAATCCCTGCAGTAGTGAGCATTGCCGCAGCCATGCCACTCCTGTTGCCACTTCTGCAACAGGTGATGATCACTTTGTTTTTCTTTTTCAGTTCTGCAGTTTTGTTTTTGATCTCATCCAAGGGAATATTGATTGACCCATTGATGTGACCGCTGTTGAATTCGCCTGGCGTGCGAACGTCTAGAATGATAGCGCCGGCTTTAACAAGTGAAGCAAAGTTTACCGCCGGACCGGAAGAAAACATGTTTTTTATAAACTCGATCATGGTATTTGTTTTTATTCGTTATAAATGATAAGCCTCAACCCTTAAACCTCTACACCCCTAAACCCTTAAACCTCCACCGCATTCCCCAATCCCATCCACTCATTCATGCTGGCTGAGTAGTTGAGCACATTGGTATAACCTGCTTTTGCAAGCAAAGAATATCCGATGGTTGCACGGTCGCCGCTTTGGCAGTGAATCACCACCTTTTTATCCTTGCTGACCTTGTCGAGATTGCCCATCAGGGTTCCCACGAACACATGATCTGCCCCTTTAACATGGCCGCTTTTGAATTCGGTGGCATTGCGCAGGTCAACTACCTGTACATTGGGCTCTTCGAGGATGGATTTGAATGATGCGATATCAATTACAGGAACGGTGTCGAGCTGTCCGCCCTGATCGGTATAGGCTTCTGTTGATGGAACAAAGCCCATGATGTTATCAAGACCAATGCGCATCAGTTTGCGGGTGAGGTCGTCCAGCTGGCTTTCATCGGCCAACAACATAAACTGTTCTTCATAATTAAGGATCCATCCGGCCCAAGTGGCAAACGCATTGTTGCCCTGGATATTGATGCTGCCGGGGATAAATCCTTTTGCGAACTCAGCCTTGTTGCGTGCATCAATCAGTTTGACACCTTTGCCCATGGCTTCCATCAACTCTTGGTTGCTGAGTTGTTTCAATTTTGGCACTGAGGTAAGCAATGGACGGTCAACCTTGTTCAGCTTCTTCATCATCGCAAAATACTTCGGAGGTTCAGGCTGGTCTTCCAACAAGAACTTGGTAAATCCATTCTCATCATTCCCAAAACGGAAGGCCCAGTTCCGCACTTTTTCATATCCTACTGTTGTGCTGGGAACAGCGCCCAGTGATTTTCCACAGGCAGAACCTGCACCATGACCAGGCCATACCTGGATATAATCCGGAAGTTTGGCAAAGCGGTCAATTGATTTGAACATCTGGTGTGCACCTGCGTCTGAGGTGCCAGTGATGCCAGCTGCTTTTTCGAGCAGGTCAGGACGTCCGATGTCTCCAACAAAGACGAAGTCTCCGGTAAAGAACATGACGGGCTCTGCACTTGCTGGCGTATCCGTCAACAAAAAGCTGATGCTTTCGGGTGTATGTCCGGGCGTGTGCAGGGTTTCCATTTTCAGGTTCCCTACCATAAAGGTTGTACCATCCTTCAGTCCAACGTGATCGAATTCGTATTCCCATCCTGGACCACCTTCATCCGAAAGATAAAGTTTGGCTCCAGTGAGGGCAGCAAGTTCGCGTGCACCGGAAAGGAAGTCTGCATGAATATGGGTTTCCATCACATGGGTGATGGTCATGTTGTTTTGTTTCGCGATTTCAAGGTAGGTGTCCACATCGCGTTTGGGGTCGATGACAGCGGCAACACCAGCCTTCTGGCATCCGATGAAATAACTGGCCTGGGCAAGGGTTTTGTCGTAAACGTGTTGAAAGAACATGGCTTGATTTTTAGTATTTGAAATGAATTTGTTAGACTGATAATGTGAACGTATGATTATTTGACTTGACTGCTATTTGAAAAAAAGCTCTTTTAAAATTATGTAAATGCCCATTACCAAAACGAACCACCCAAATCCTTTTTTCAGGCGCTCTGCCGATACTTTCTTGCTCATGGCATTGCCAATAAAAATACCGACAATGGCCAATGCAGTTACAGACAATAGCAGGTTCCAGTCCATGGTTTGTTTTCCAAGGTCGCCGGTGAAACCGATGAGTGACTTGGCTGCGATGATCATCAGCGATGTGCCGATGGCCTGCTTCATGGGGAGTTTGCTGAACAACACCAGTGCCGGGATGATCAGGAATCCGCCGCCGGCGCCAACCAGTCCGGTCAACAGGCCCACAATAGCGCCTTCCAACAGGATCATCGGGTAATTGAATACCTGCGGTCCTTCTTCTTTCGCCTCATTGTTGTTGCTGCGAATCATGGAAACAGATGCAAATACCATGAGTACGGCAAAAATCATCATCATCATCAATGCTTTGGTCATTTCAAAAGACCCAATGGTGAAAATGGTGGATGGGATGGCAGGAACGATGAATGCTCGGGTTGCATAAACTGCAGCGATGGAAGGGATTCCAAAAATGATGGCCGTCTTGAAATTGATCTCGCCATTTTTGTATTTGGGAAAAACACCTACCAGGCTTGTTGATCCAACGATGAACAATGAGTATGCCGTTGCCATCACAGGGTCAACATCAAAAAGATAAACAAGTACAGGAACGGTCAGGATGGATCCACCACCGCCAATAAGACCGAGTGAGATGCCAATAACCAGTGATGCGAAGTAGCCCAATATTTCCATGTGTTAAGTTTCGTAATGCAAAGATGAATGTTGGCAATAAAAAAGAGTGTGACGGATGTCACGCAGGTTGTTTTTTCTAAAAGTGATTTAAATCACTGTTTGTAAGGGTCATATGGGTCAACTTTGATTTTGATTACATTGTATAATCCTAAAAAATAACACATGAAAGTAGAGCAAATTTACACAGGTTGTTTGGCACAAGGCGCTTATTATATTGAGAGTGAAGGAGAGGTTGCCATCGTGGATCCACTCCGTGAAGTTGAGCCCTATATTAAAAAGGCTGCAGCTGAGGGCGCAAGAATCAAGTATGTACTGGAAACCCATTTCCATGCGGATTTTGTGTCTGGTCACCTCGACCTCTCAAGCAAAACGGGAGCAGATATTGTGTTTGGGCCCAATGCTTCACCATCATTCCCCATCCACGCTGCCAAAGACGGAGAAATCCTTTCCCTGGGAAACATCAAGATAAAAGTGTTGCATACACCCGGCCATACCATGGAAAGCACCTGTTATCTGTTGATGGATGAGGACGGCAAAGAAAAGGCCTTGTTCAGTGGCGACACCCTTTTCATTGGTGATGTTGGCCGCCCTGACCTTGCACAAAAAGTGAAGGCAGAACTGACGGAAGACATCCTTGCCGGGCATCTTTACGATTCACTGAGAAACAAAATCATGCCCCTGGCAGACGATATCATTGTTTATCCTGCCCATGGTGCTGGATCGGCCTGTGGAAAGAAAATGAGCAAGGAAACAACCGATACCTTGGGTCACCAAAAAAGAACCAATTATGCACTGGATCCTGCCCTCAGCAAAGAGCGTTTTAAGGCAGTTGTTCTGGAAGGACTGGTTGCTCCTCCGGGATATTTTCCGCTGAACGTTTTGATGAACATCCAAGGATACGACAGCATTGACAAGGTTTTGGAAAGGGGACAACATGCGCTCAGTCCGGATGCTTTTGAAGTGGCCGCCAATGAAACCAGTGCCCTGATCCTGGACACCAGAAAAGCTGAGGAATTTGCGAAAGGATTCATCCCCAATTCAATCAATATTGGCATTGATGGAAACTTTGCGCCCTGGGTTGGCACAATGATCCCGGACATCAAACAGGAGATCTTGCTTGTTACTGAAGAAGGAAGGGAGGAAGAGGCAGTAGTCCGATTGGCGCGGGTAGGATACGATTTTACCATTGGTTACCTCAAAGGAGGTTTCGATACCTGGAAAAATGCAAAAAAAGAACTGGACGATATTGAGCAGGTAACGCCAAACGAACTGGCTTCAATCATTGAAACTGATCCGCATGCCCATATACTGGATGTCAGAAAGCAATCAGAATATTCCAGCGAACACCTGTTGGATGTAAAAAATACACCACTGGATTTTATCAATGATAGCATGGCGCAGATTGACAAAAGCAGGAAGCATTATGTGCATTGTGCAGGCGGTTATCGCTCAATGATTTTCATCTCCATTTTGAAGGCCAGGGGTTTTGATAAGCTTGTGGACATCAAGGGCGGATTCAATGCCATCAAGGAAACTGGAAAATTCACCTTATCGGAGTATGTGTCTCCAACCACAATGTTGTAATTTGTGCAAAAGACAACATGAAAAAAGGAATAGTTGCATTGCTGATGAGCATGATTGCCTTGGCAGGTTTTGCACAGGAAAAAAAGTTGAGTGTGGTTTGGGACCTTTCCAGCGCCGACACTACCGTTCAGGCAGCTGTGTTTCGCCAGGTCAACAATGCCAGAACCCAGGTGCCAGACCTGCAAATAGAAGTTGTTTTTCATGGACAGGCGATACTGGCTGTCATGAGCGACTCACTTCAGTTTGCTTCCAGGGTAAAGATGGCAAAGGAAAAAGGGGTTACATTGGTCGTCTGCAACAATTCGCTGAAACGCCTGAAAATTGATCCTTCCAAGCTGATGCCGGAAACCACGGTTGTGCCCAGCGCGGTTGTGGAACTCATTAAAAAACAGGCCGAAGGCTGGAGTTATCTCAAAGCAGGTCACTAAGCGACTACTACATTTTGTGCAATCGTTTGCGCAAGAAATTGACTCTATACTTGCCTAAGTTTGTGCAAGTTGTTTAAAATATTCTTTCTGCAATGGAAGACGAAATCTAGCAACGATGGTTGATAAACGAGGGCGCTTTCCAGCGCCCTCTCTATTTACAGCGCTTTTTTAATCTTAGGGTCGATGAATTCCCAGTCCATGATATGGGGATGAATGTGCTCCCTTTTGGCAATGTCCATCATTTCTTTGATGATGTCTGGATGTGCAGCGGCCACATTGTTTTTTTCATACCGGTCTGTCTCCATGTTGAACAGCTCCCATGCACTTGAAGGATTTTTTCTAACATTCCGCTGAATGCCCTTCCAGTTGCCAATCCTCACCGCCAGCTGCCCACCATTTTCAGGGTACTCGAAGTAAAAGAAAGGATGATTTTTTTGTGCAGCAGCCTGGCCCATCAACGTAGGCAACAAGGAAATTCCATCGAGGTTGGGAACTGGTTTTCCCGTCAACGCGGCAAGGGTTGGCATGATGTCATATTGTACAGATGCATGATTTGAAATAGTATTGGGTGCAATTTTCCCCGGCCATCTTGCAATAAAAGGTACGCTGATGCCTCCTTCGTAAAGATCCATTTTCAATCCCCTCAATCCTGCAACGCTGTTGAAAAATTTGGAATCGACTCCGGCAGAAAAAGTGGCCCCGTTGTCGCTGGAGAACATGATGATGGTATTTTGGTCAAGCCCCAGTTTTTTGATTTTTTCCATGATGATGCCTACCTGATCGTCCAGGAAGCTGATCATGGCTGCATAGGTAGAACGTGGATACTTTGTGGCAGCATATCCTTTTTGTCCGTAATATGGCTGCTCCTCAAATAAGCCGATGTATTTTTTCACGTACTCATCAGGCGCCTGTAGGGAAAGATGGGGCAAGGTATATGGCAGGTAAAGGTAAAAAGGCTTGTTCTTGTTTTTGTCTATAAAACCCAGCGCTTTTTCTGTCATTTTTGCCGGTGCATAATCATTGCCCTTGTAGTAATTGAAGTCTGCATCGCTGGCGTGAAGCGTATCCTTGATGGGTTGGTGAACATTGATGAAATGGTTGTTCAGGGAATCCCATTTGTCGTTTTCCCAAAGATGGGTGGGATAAAAATTATGCGCTTGTTTTTGGTCGAGGTAGCCATAGTAATAATCAAAGCCATGGTTCAAAGGACTACCTGTTGTTCCGGTGACCCCCAGTCCCCATTTTCCAACCAGCGCTGTATTGTATCCCCTTTCCTTCAGCATTCTTGCAACAGTATAGGCGCCATCATGCAGGGGCATTTGCCCGCCTTCCTTGTCGTCATCGAACCCACCCATTTCATAGTTGCCGCGGATATAGGAATGGCCGGGGTGTTTGCCTGTCATCAACATGCAACGGGATGGTGCGCAAACTGGTGCGCTGCTGTAGTGTTGTGTGAACCGCATTCCTTCTTTTGCCATGCGATCGAGGTTGGGTGTCTTGATTTTCGTTTGTCCATAGCTGCCCAACTCCCCATAGCCCAGGTCGTCAGCATAGATATAGATGATGTTGGGTTTGGAGGTCTGTGCGGTGAGGGATGAAACCATCAACAGGAAGGCGAAAGAAAATAATTTTTTCATCTGAGTTGTTTTGTACTGTGGATCACAAGGGTTGCCGGAACTTCCTCGTGATAGAAAATATCTTTTATATGTTCCTCTTTCATTGTACGGATCATGGTTTCCATGGCCTGTTCGCCTTGTCCGTAAGGATATTGTTCAACAGACAAAAGGGGTGGAAAGGCAGTATAGTCAGTAATGGATAGGTTTGAATAACTTACAAAAGCAATGTCTGCATTGATTTTCATACCCTGCAGATGTGCATACTGTGTGGCATCCATGTGCACGTAGTCGTTGAAGGATATGATGGCTGATGGCCTGTTTTTCAGCGAAAGGAGTTTTTTGATGGCGTTGGTTGTTCCTTCTTTGGTGAGGTCAGTGCTCTCAAAATAGCGCATATCGATTTTCATCTTCTTTTGCGAAAGCGCCTGCTTATAGCCTTCCAGCCTTTCCCTGCTGGCAGTGAGATTGGCGGGGCCATTGATCATGGCGATCTTTCTGTATCCGCGGCTGTACAACCAGTTCACCATATCGATGGTGCTTTTGTAGATGTCGCAGTAGACTTTGTGAACATCTGGCTGATCCGGAACCCTGTCAAAAAAAACCACTGGAATTCCAGCATTTTCAATCTCCTTGAGGTAGCTGATTTTGTTGGTGTTTTTGGAAAGGGATATGATGATGCCATCAACCCTTTGTCGTTTCATTGATTCAACGACCCGCTTTTCTATGGCTGGATCGTCATGGCTTTGTCCGAACAGGATCGTATAGTCATACTGGGTTGCTGCGGCCTCTATGCCGCTGATGGCCTGTGAAAAAAACTCTTCTTTGATGGAGGGCAACACTACACCAATGACAGCAGTTTTTTGTTGTTTGAAAAAAATCGCCTGGGCATTCGGCTCGTATTTCATTTCGCGTGCCAGTGCTTTCACGCGTTCTTTTGTTTTGATTCCAATCCTTGGATGGTCATGCAACGCCCTCGATACCGTGGATATCGATACGTTCAGCCTCAGGGCTATTTCCTTGATGGTAGGATGATTGGCACTCATGTTCGTTGGAAATGAAGTTACTGAAAAACATCAGCCATGCGCACAATGCCAGAGAGTTTTTTAGCGGCCTCCTGAAGGGTTTCATCACGTTTGGCAAAACAAAAACGCAATACCTGGTCATCGTTTCCATCTGCATAAAAAGCGGCAACCGGAATCGTGGCCACGCCAATTGTTTTGGTCATTTGAATGGCAAGCTCCATGGCAGGAATCTTCCCTATTTTTTCATAGGTGGCACACACAAAATAACTGCCGGATGAATTGAGCATGGTAAAGGACGAGTCCTTCATTTCGTGTAGAAACAGGTCCCTTTTTTGTTGCATGAAAGAGTATAGGCCCAAATACCGTTCTTCCTGCTGAAGATGGGCAGCCAATGCAACCTGTGTGGGTGTAAAACAACAGAAGGCATCAAACTGGTGGATCTTCCTGAACTCTGCTGTCAGGGCCGATGGCGCAACGCAGTATCCCAGCTTCCATCCGGTGCAGTTGTACACCTTCCCAAAGGAAAAACAAACAAAACTCCTTGAAAATAATTCAGGATATTTCAGGATGCTGTTGTGCATCAATCCATCGAACACCAAATGTTCGTAAACCTCATCACTGATCAGAAAAATGGAGGTATCGCGCAGCAAATCCTGCAGGATTAAAATGTCTTGGTGTGCCAGCACACTGCCCGTAGGATTATGCGGAGAGTTGATGATGATGGCTTTGGTTTTGCTGGTGATGGCATTTTTTACTTTTTCCCAGTTGATCCTGTAGGTGGGAAATTCAAGCGGTATCCGAACAGGAATGCCACCATTGGCGATGATGTTGGGGATATAACTGTCGTAGGCTGGCTCAAAAACAATCACTTCATCTCCGGGCCGGAGAATGGTGGTGAAGGCTGTGTAGATGGCATAGCTTCCGCCTGGTGTTATCGTAATGTTTTCTGCAGGGGAAAGGTTGTTGCCATAGCATCGCTGGATTTTTGCAGCGATGGCTTCCCGAAGGGGCATGTATCCTGCCATGGGAGCGTATTGGTTATGGCCATCTGTGATGGCCTTGGCTGCCAATGCTGCCAATTCCTCATCCATCTGAAAATCCGGAAACCCCTGGCCAAGGTTGATGGCACCATGTTCAGCAGCAAGGGCGCTCATCACAGTGAAAATGCTGGTGCCGGTATTGGGGAGTTTGGATTGTATGGTTTAAGGGTTTAGGGGTTAAAAGGTTTAGGGGTTTAGGGGTTAAAAGGTTGAAGGGTTTAGGGTATTGTTAAATGAAAATGGATATTTAAATGACAATACTGCATCAGCAAGAATGGTCCTCACAAACCCTCTAAACCTCTACACCCTTAAACCCTACACCTCTAAACCTCTACACCCCTCAACCCTCAACCCTCAACTCAAAACCCATTGCCTTTACAAATACCTATCTCCCTTGTTGCGTTTGATTTCTGCAACGTACTGTTTGATCTCCTGCTCTTTTTCTTTTTTGCAGATCATCAGCACATCTTCGGTATCAACGATGATGTAGTCGTTCAATCCCTGGAGCAGCACAAGTTTGTTGTTGGGAACATGCACCATGTTATGGGTTGCATCAATCACCATCACCTCAGAACCGGAAACGGCATTGCCCAGGTAATCCTTTTCCATGTTTTCATGGGCAGAGTTCCATGTTCCAAGATCACTCCAACCAAAAGAAGAAGGAATGATGTAGACGTTGTCTGCTTTTTCCATTACCGCATAGTCGATGGACACATTGGTGCAAAGCGGATAGATTTTTTCGATGGCGGCTTTTTCTTTATCCGTATTGAACAAGGTTTTTTCAGCCTCAAAGATTTCTGCCAATTCAGGGAGGTGTTTTTCAAATGCGGAAACGATATTGTTCACCTGCCATACAAAGATGCCTGCATTCCAGAGAAATTCTCCACTGGATACAAAGGTCTTTGCAAGGTCTGCATTTGGTTTTTCTGTAAAGGTTTTCACCTTGTATACGTTGTCGCTTGCAGGCTGTTGTTCAAACTGGATATAGCCATAACCTGTGTTGGGATGGGTTGGCTTGATGCCCAGGGTAATCAAAGCCTTATGGGCTTTGACAAAACTCGTGGCCTCAAGGCAAACCTTGGTGAATGCTGTATCATCAAGGATGATATGGTCTGCAGGTGCACAAATCAGTATTCCTTTTTCATTCAATTGCTGCAGCTTGTAGGAAATATAGGCAATGCAGGGCGCTGTGTTTTTTCTGGAGGGTTCCGCTACAATGTTTTTGACCGGAATTTCAGGCAGCTGATCCCTTACGATTTCAACATATTCTTCTGAGGTGACAATATAAATATTCTCTACAGGAATGAATTTTTTGAACCGGTCATGGGTGGCTTGAATGAGCGTCCTACCCGTGTTGAGGATATCGAGGAATTGTTTGGGATAAGAGGTGCGGCTCATGGGCCAAAACCTGCTTCCTATTCCACCGGCCATGATGGCCACATAATGGTTGCTGTTCATCATAATTCCTTTTTAAATTATTCCTTCTCTGATCAGGTCGTGCAAATGTATGACACCTGCGTAGTGTTTATCTTCTGTAACGATCAATTGGGTGATATTGTTTTTTCTCATCCTGTCCAACGCATCAACGGCCAGGGCATCTCCCTCAATTGTTTTTGGATGGACACCCATGATGTCCTTCGCTGTTGTATGGACGATGTCATTCCCTTTTTCCAGCATTCTCCTCAGGTCGCCATCTGTGATGACACCCGTCAGCATGCCCTCTTCATCCAACACAGCGGTAAGCCCCAGTCTTTTTTGGGTAATTTCCACAATTACATCCTTGATTGAACTGTTTTGGTTGACGGCAGGACGCTCGTTCAACTTGCTCAGGTCGCTGACCCGGAGGTATAATTTTTTACCCAGGCTGCCGCCGGGATGAAATTTTGCGAAATCGGAAGAGGAAAAGCCTTTTACTTCCATCAGACAAACAGCGAGGGCATCGCCCATGGCCAGTTGCGCTGTCGTACTGGAGGTTGGCGCAAGGTTGTTGGGGCAGGCCTCCTGGCTGACGGTGGTATTGAGCACAAGATCTGCTCCCAGGGCCAGCGTAGCGTTCAGGTTCCCCACCATGGCAATCAGCTTGTTGCCCAGGTTCTTGATCAGTGTAATCAATACCTTGATCTCCGGGCTCTCTCCACTTTTTGAGATGATCATTACAATATCGTCTTGCTGAACCATGCCCAGGTCTCCGTGGATGGCATCTGCAGCGTGCATGAAAATGGATGGGGTTCCCGTACTGTTGAGGGTGGCAACGATTTTTTGGCCGATGATGGCACTTTTCCCAATTCCACTGACCACAAGCCGGCCTTTCATGGTGTCGATGAGGTGGACAATCTCAACAAATGAGTCGTCAATGAATTCCCTCAATTCCATGAGAGAGGCTGCCTCGATGGAAAGGGTTTGTTTGGCGATTTCCTTTACGGAGATATTCTGCATTTCAATGGTTGCGAAGCCCTTGTGGCCCGGTTGAAATGCAAAAGTACCATAATTTAAAGATGTTTGAAAGCCTGTTCTCTGAGGAATTCTGCCCTATTATCGGTAAATTTGTATGGAGCCTGGTCGACCAGGCCCCCTGAATAGAACCATCTGTCTAATAGTTGGTTATATTAAATTCAAATATCTTAAACAATATCAGCCCTAACCTATAATGCCTCCTTCAAAAAATAAAAAAACAGCAAAAGATCCAATACCACAAGCCACAGCGGCCTGGGACCTGCTTTCACCACTAAGACAATATTTTGGTTTTGATGCCTTTCGGGGCAACCAGGAGGCCATCATCAACAATGTGCTCAATGGAAAAGACACCTTTGTCATCAAGCCTACCGGAGGCGGCAAAAGCCTTTGTTACCAACTTCCTGCCATGATCAGCGAGGGCTGCGCCATTGTGGTTTCTCCCCTCATCGCCCTCATGAAAAACCAGGTGGACCTGGTCAGGGGGTATAGCAGCAATGACAATGTGGCCCATTTTCTGAACTCAACCCTTACCAAAAAGGAGATCAGGGAGGTGCATGATGACCTGAATGCCGGCACCACAAAAATGCTTTACGTTGCCCCTGAGACGCTTACCCGTCAGGAAAACCTTGATTTTTTCAGCGGCCTGAAAATTTCTTTTTTTGCAGTGGATGAGGCCCATTGTATTTCAGAATGGGGGCATGATTTCAGGCCCGAATACCGCCGTTTGCGGGAAATGATGGACCAGATTGATGCAAAAGTGCCTGTCATTGCGCTCACCGCTACCGCAACACCCAAGGTTCAAGGAGATATCGTACACAACCTCGGTCTAAGAAACCCTGATATTTATATTTCATCCTTCAACAGGCCCAACCTCGAATACGAGGTGAGGCCAAAGATCAGGAAAGACCAAACCATCAAAGGTATGGTCAAGTTCATCCATGATAACAGGGGCAAGAGTGGGATCATTTATACACTGAACAGGAAGACAACCGAAGAACTGGCAGAACTCTTGAATGTCAACGGCATCAAGGCAGGTGCTTACCATGCGGGCCTTGACAGCAAACTGCGTGCTGAGCGCCAAGACAAGTTCTTGAACGAAGACATGCAGGTTATTGTGGCAACCATCGCTTTTGGCATGGGCATCGACAAGCCAGACATTCGCTTCGTCATTCATTACAATATTCCCAAGAGCCTGGAGAACTATTACCAGGAAACAGGCAGGGCTGGCAGGGATGGCATGGAAGGGAAGTGCATTCTTTATTACTCACACAAGGATGTTTCCAAGCTGGAACATTTTTTGCGCGACAAGCAATTGAGCGAAAGAGAGGTTGGAGGGCAGCTGATTGATGAGATGGTTGCATTTGCCGAAAGTGGTCAGTGCAGGAGAAAAGTGCTGATGAATTATTTTGGCGAGAAGTACATGGCAGACAATTGTGGCGCCTGTGATAATTGTTTGCATCCCAAAGAACAGATTGAGGCAAAGGCCAATGCAGTTAAACTGCTCAAAGTAATCAAGGCCTTAGACGAAAGGTTTGCAGCCGATTATGTGGTCAACATCACCATTGGCAGGTTGATCCCGCAAATCAAGATGTACAGGCATGATGAGCTTGCCGTTTTTGCAACAGGTGATGATGAGCCAGAACTCTACTGGACCTCGTTGATCCGTCAGATGTTGCTGGAAGGACTTTTGCAGAAAGACATTACCGAACACGGCATATTGAAGATCAGCAAAGAGGGTACACAGTTCCTTAAAAAACCGGTATCTTTTTCAATGACCATGGGCAATTTCTATGAGGATGCCAATGAGGATGATGATGAAGCAGTGGCAGAAGGTGGCGGAACCGCTACAACAGATTCCCAATTGTTTGAGATGCTCAAAGAGCTGAGAAAGCAATTTGCCAAAGAGAAAAAACTTCCTCCTTTTGTGATCTTCCTTGAAACATCACTGGAAGACATGGCCACCCAGTATCCAACAACGCTTGCGGAGCTGGAGAAAATCAGTGGCGTAAGCAAGGGCAAGGCCATCCGCTATGGACAAACCTTTGTGGACCTGATCGCGAAATATGTGGCTGAAAATGACATCACCAAGCCAGATGATTTTGTGATGCGCAGTGTAGTCAATAAAAGTGGCGACAAGGTATTCATCATTCAGCAAGTCGATAAAAAAGTAGGGCTGGACACCATTGCCAAGAACCGCGACATGAAAATGGAGCAATTGCTGGAGGTGATGGAAACCATTGTTGCCAGTGGCACAAAACTCAACCTGGATTATGCCATTGACCAAATGGTGGATGAGGATGATCAGGAAGACATATTGGAATACTTCAAAAGCTGTGAAACCAGCAGCCTGGATGTTGCCAAGGAAGAGCTCTCAGATCTTGACCTTGAATGGGAACAGTTGAAAATCATGCGGATCAAGTTCCTCAGTGTTTATGGAATGTAATGATGCGAATAAAATCGCATAGTCTACTCAATTTATGCACTAATAAAATATGCCTATCTTTGCACCCAAAGTTTCGTTGATGTACAGGACAACAAAAACAATGGTCATGATTGCATTTTTGATGGGTATCATAGCTGATGCTGCTGCGCAGATCAATGTCAGTACATACAAGAATGAAATAGTGGAATGGCACAAGAAGCGGCTGGAGTCTTTGAAGTCGGCAACAGGTTGGGTAAACCTTTCCGGATTGTTTTGGCTCAAGGAGGGTGAAAACAAGTTTGGCAGTGCTACCGGAAATGAATTGTTATTCAAGGAAAAAGACTTTCCTGCAGTGCTGGGCAGCTTTCTGTTGAAGGGGAATGAGGTTGTTTGGACAACAGCAGGAGACCATGCGGTATATGCCGAGCAAGAAAAAATCAAAACGGCCACCATTTTCAGTGGAGAGGAAATAAACGCAACGCAGCTGGCCTTTCAAACATTCAGGTGGAGTGTAATCAAACGCGAAGACCTGATTGGCATTCGGTTTCGGGACCTGGCCAGCCCTTTGCTTGAAAAGCTGCAACAGATCCCACGCTATTCCATCCAACAGGACTGGAAGATCAATGCCCGGATTGAACAATCTGTGCTTCCTTCTGTGTCAATTTTGAATGTACTCGGGCAGACCACCCAGGAAAAGTTTGCCGGAAAAGTAGTTTTTGAATTCAAGGGGAAATCTTATTCCCTTGATGTGGTTGATGAAGGCACCACCAACTTGTTTGTATTGTTTGGCGATGCAACCAATGCCAAGGAAACCTATCCAACAGGCCGATTTATGTACATCCCCAGGCCCGATGCCAATGGCAATACGGTCATCGATTTCAACAAGGCCTTCAATCCACCCTGTGCCTTCACTCCTTTCGCCACCTGCCCGATTCCTCCCAAGCAGAATATTTTACCATTTGCCATAAAAGCCGGAGAGCGAAAGATTCACCTGTAGAGATCTGTGTGCGTTTATTTAGTAACTTTTGCCATCAATTCGGATAAAAATATGGCACAAGAACTCAGGAGCCGTGGTTGGTTTGGCAGGAAAGACAAAGATGGCATCATTTACAGGAGCTGGATGAAAAACCAGGGCATGCCCAACGACATGTTTGATGGCAGGCCGGTTATCGGCATTTGCAATACATTCAGTGAGCTGACGCCCTGCAACGCACATTTCCGCGATTTTGCAGAAAGCATAAAAAAAGGTGTACTGGAAGCGGGGGGATTTCCTTTGGAGTTCCCTATCATGAGTCTGGGAGAAACCTTGCTCAAGCCAACAGCCATGCTGTTTCGCAACCTGGCCAGCATGGATGCTGAAGAGTCTATCCGCGGCAATCCGATGGACGGTGTGGTGTTGATGACAGGCTGCGACAAAACAACTCCTTCTACCGTGATGGGTGCTGCCAGCGTTGGCCTGCCGACAATTGTTGTTCCTGGTGGTCCCATGTTGAATGGCCGATACAAGGGGCAGATCATTGGCTCCGGAACACATGTCTGGAAATTTGACGAAGACATGAAAACGGGCAAGATGACCCAGGAAGAATGTGAGTTTGCCGAAAGCTGCATGAGCAGAAGCATTGGGCATTGCATGACCATGGGAACAGCCTCCACAATGGCCACCATGGTGGAAGCGCTGGGCCTCACTTTGAGCGGTGCCTCTGCCATACCCGCTGCTGATTCCCGCAAAAAACAAATGGCCCAATTGAGTGGAAGAAGGATTGTGGAAATGGTGAGGGAGAACCTGACCATCGACAAGATCCTCACCAGGGAAGCTTTTGAAAATGCCATCAAGGTGAATGCCGCCGTTGGCGGATCTTCCAATTTTATCATCCACCTGACGGCCATTGCAGGAAGGATTGGGGTGGATCTTAAATTGGATGATTTTGATGACCTCGGCAGCAAAATCCCGCTCTTGCTGAACCTCATGCCATCGGGCAAATTCCTGATGGAGGATTATTATTATGCTGGCGGTTTGCCGGTCATCCTGCATGAGTTGAGAAAGGAGTTGCACGAAAACGTGATAACGGTTACAGGGAAGAACCACCATGAAAATATTAAAGGCAGTACAGATTGTTATGACAGGGACGTGATTGCCACCTATGATGAACCGCTGATTGCTGAAGCGGGTTGTGTGGTGGTCAAAGGTAATCTTGCCCTCAACGGTGCCGTGATCAAGCCTTCCGCCGCAAGCCCAGCATTGATGCAGCATACAGGCCGTGCCGTTGTTTTTGAAAGCATTGAAGATTACCATGCCCGCATTGATGATCCAGCACTGGACATTGATGAAAACTGTGTAATGGTTTTGAAATATGTTGGACCTGTTGGATACCCTGGGATGCCCGAAGTGGGCAACATGGCCTTACCGAAAAAAATATTGGCCAAGGGCATCAAAGACATGGTACGCATCAGTGATGGCAGGATGAGTGGTACCGCATACGGCACCGCCGTGCTCCATGTTTCTCCAGAGAGTGCCATTGGCGGTGCCCTGGCCCTGGTGGAGAATGGAGACATGATTGAGCTGGATGTGCCCCAACGCAAACTACAATTGCATGTAAGCGATGAAGTGCTTGCACATAGAAAAGCAAACTGGACTGCTCCCAAACCCTCTGCCAGCAGGGGTTATGTGAGTTTGTACATCAAACATGTGGAGGGAGCAGACAAGGGTGCCGACCTTGATTTTCTCAAAGGCAGTTCCGGAAGTACGGTAACCCGCGATTCACATTGATGTTTTTCAACCCCAGTATCATGACCATTCTCATCATTGTTTTTGCCATAGCCTTGCAGGTACTGCTCTCTGTCAAAAAGGTCAGCCCTTTCCTGTCCCTGCTACTGGTTGCCATTGCCACAGGATTGTTCCTGGGCATGCCTGCTGCAGATGTTTTGAAGTCGATTGAAAAAGGGGTAGGTTCTACCTTGAGTGGTTTGGCCCTTATCCTTTGTTTGGGGGCCATTCTCGGCAAAATTTTGGAAGAGTCGGGTGCTGCGGAAAAAATCACCATTACCCTGATCAATGGATTTGGCTTGAAAAAAATCCAATGGGCCGTCATGCTGACGGGTTTTCTGATCGGCATTCCGCTTTATTATAACGCAGGTTTTGTGATCCTCGTTCCACTGGTTTTCATGTTGGTCAGGAAAACCGGACTCCCATTGCTCTATATCGCTATCCCCATGGCTGCAGCATTGAGCACAACCCATTGTTTTCTTCCTCCTCATCCCGGCCCCGTAGTGTTGGTCAATGCATTTGGTGCCGACATGGGTAAGGTATTGGTCTATGGCATCATCATCGCCATCCCGGCCGTGATCATTGCAGGCCCAATACTGGGAAGGTTCCTGAAAAATGTACAGTCTGCAGCAGCACCTGCGGTTTCATCTACCGAAAAAATACAGGTGCAGTTGCCCAAGGCTTTTCCAAGTTTTATGATTGCCTTGTTGCCTGTTCTGTTGATTACACTTGCGGTGGTTTGCAATGCATTCTTGGATCAGGGGCATTTGCTCAGACAGGTTTTTTCTTTTGTTGGCGAGCCGGTGATTGCACTCTTTGTTTCAGTGACCCTCGCCATTTATTATTTTGGCATCAGGCCAGGTATTCAGATGGACAATATCATGAAATGGGTGAGTGATGCCATTGCCGGCATCGCCATGATTTTGCTGATCATCACTGCTGGCGGGGTTTTCAAGCAGGTCTTGCAAGACAGTGGTACAGGGACTTATATCGCCTCATTCAGCAGCAAATGGCAGATGCCTCCATTGATTTTTGGATGGATCATCACCGCCTTGTTGAGGGTCATGATCGGATCCGCAACAGTAGCGGGCATTACCGCTGCAGGAATTGTTTCTCCCTTGGTTGCCGCAGGAACCGTTTCGCCAGAATTGATGGTATTGGCTGTGGGCAGCGGATCCGTTTTTGGTTCACACATCAATGATTCCGGCTTCTGGATGTACAAGGAATTTTTCAGGCTGACCCTGAAACAAACTTTCTTGTCCTGGACCGTGATGGAGACCTTGATTTCCATCATCGGACTGGCAGGTGTACTGGTTTTGAACGCAATTTTGTAAAATGATCTGAAGAAGAAAAGGACTACATTAGTTGTAAATTACCCCCCATGCGAAAAATAATTTTTCTTGTGCTGCTTGCATTGTTGAACGGCATGAAAACTGAATCACAGACCATGCATATTGCCACCTTCAACATTCGTTACGACAATCCCCGCGACAGCGGCAACCTCTGGAAAGACAGGAAGGAGCCGGTGACGGCGTTGATCCGTTACCATAATTTTGATGTGGTAGGTGTGCAGGAAGCCCTGAAAAACCAGCTGGATGACATGCAGGCAGGATTGAAAGGCTATGTTTATCATGGTGTGGGAAGGGACGATGGAAAGGCTGCAGGTGAACATTCCGCCATCTTTTATAAGACCAGCAAGTATACAATGGAAGCCAGTGGAAATTTTTGGTTGTCTACTACGCCTGAAAAAGTCGGTCCCGGCTGGGATGCCAAGCTCAACCGGATTTGCAGCTGGGTGGCGCTGAAGGACAAGAAAACCGGCAAGGCATTTTTTGTCTTCAATGCACATTACGACCATCAGGGTGTACAGGCGAGGGTCGAAAGCAGCAAGCTGATTCTGGATAAAATCAAATCGATTGCCGGGGATAAGCCAGTGGTTTTCATGGGTGACCTCAATGGCAACAGGGAAAGCGAATGGTACAGGTATATGGCATCCTCTGGCATCTTGAAAGACAGCCATGGATTGGCAAAGCTGGTCTATCAGCCCAACGGGAGTTTCAGCAGTTTTCGTGCCGACGGAATCCGTCAGGATGTCATTGATCATGTTTTTGTGAGCTCCCATTTCAAGGCCAGCAAATGGGCTGTGTTGACCGATACCTATTATGGAAAATTTCCATCCGATCATTTTCCTGTAGCGGTTCAATTGTCCATCCAATAAAATTTCGAATTGAAAAAGTTCCCTATTTTTTTTCTTGTATTTTTTGTTGCGTTATCCATTCATGCACAGCAGCACAAAAATCCGAACATCATCATCATCATGACGGATGACATGGGCTATGCAGATGTTGGGTTCAATGGATGCAAGGATATTCCAACACCCAATATTGACCGCATTGCGGCTGCTGGCGTGGTCTTTACTTCTGGGCATGTGTCTTATGCCGTATGCAGCCCCAGCCGGGCCGGGCTCTTGACGGGCAGGTATTCCCAGCGTTTTGGGTATGAGCGCAATGTGCTCTATATGCCGAAAGATGCAGCGATGGGTTTGTCTTTGGATGAAGAGACCATGGCTGATGCACTGGGAAGGTCTGGCTACAGGTCCATGCTTGTTGGCAAGTGGCACTTGGGTGCTCATCCAAGCTTCCATCCATTGAAAAGAGGTTTCAATGAGTTCTTTGGATTTTTGGGCGGTGGGCACCAGTATTTCCCATCAGCATGGCAAATTGCTGATCCCCTGTCTGTTGATGACGAAGGCGCGAGCTACAAGACAAAATTGAACCGTGGCCTTGCAGTGGTTGAAGAGCAGGAATACATCACCGATGCATTTTCCAGAGAGGCCGTTTCTTTTGTAGACCGCAACCGGAACAATCCGTTTTTTCTCTACCTGACCTACAATGCGCCGCATACACCCTTGCAGGCACCCGATCAATATTTGTCCAGGTTCAATCATATTGCAGACAGCAAAAGACGCACTTATGCTGCCATGGTCAGTGCCATTGATGATGGTGTTGGAAAGCTGTTGGATAAACTAAAAGAAACCGGTCAGGACAAAAACACCCTCCTGTTTTTTCTCTCAGACAATGGAGGTCCACTTGACAATGGCAGCAGCAACCATCCTTTGACCGGAAAAAAAGGAAACCTTTATGAGGGAGGCTTCCGGGTGCCATTTGCCATGCAATGGCCGGGAGTCATTGCTGCAGGGACCGTTTACGAAAAGCCCATCATCTCCCTGGATATTTTTGCCACTGCGTTGGGCAGTTTACAAAAGACTGTTGTCACAAAAAATCCACTGGATGGGGTCAACCTGATTCCTTACTTGACGGGCAAAAAAATGGGCGCGCCACATGAAATCTTGTTCTGGAGAAACCAAGACATGAAAGCCTATGCGGCCATCAGTGCTGATGGAAAAAAATTATGGATGAAAGGGGACACAACTTTTCTGTTCGATCTTGGCAAAAGCGGCGCCGAAAAACAGAACATAGCCAATGAAAATCCTGAACTCGTCCTTACAATGAAAAGGCAGGTTGCTGAATGGGAGAAGGGCTTGAAGCCCCCGGCATTTTTGGGACTCTCACAGCGGGATGAATACATCCGATTGAGGGACAAGGCCAATCTGCCCAAATAACCGGGGGGTTGATCACGAAAAGGATTTAGCAGAATTAACCGATTGAAGTTTAACAGTGCATCCATCACATTCATTTTTATACGATATTTAGGATCAAGTATTTTTTCATTTATTTCAAACGATTTTCAAATGAAGTTGAACAACGATTCACGCCGTAAATTTCTAAAAGATACAGCGCTGGTAACAGCAGCTGCATCGATGCCTTCCCTGTTTACACAGGCAAGGTCCAACCGCAAGGCTGGCGAAAAAGTAAAACTCGCTTGCATAGGTATTGGTAACCAGGGAGCTTCAGACCTGATGCAGTTTCACAAATCCGGATTGGCTGAATTTGTGGCCTTCTGTGATGTAGACATGGAGGCTCCCCAAACACAGGCTGTTTTAAAACAGTTTCCCAATGTCCCAAGGTTCCAGGACTTCCGCAAGATGTTCGATAAGATGGGAAATGAAATCGAAGCGGTAAGCATCGGTGTTCCCGACCATTCGCATTTTGCCATCACCATGATGGCCCTTTCTTTGGGCAAGCATGTATATGTTGAAAAGCCGATGGCACGTACCTTCAACGAAGTTGAACTGATGATGAAGGCTGCCGCCAAGCATCCTAAATTGGTTACCCAAATGGGGAATCAAGGACACTCTGAGGCCAACTATTTTCAGTTCAAGGCCTGGAAAGAAGCTGGCATCATCAAAGATGTTACGGCCATTACCGCACACATGAACTCAGCGCGTCGCTGGCATGCTTTCGATCCAAAGATCAAGAGCCTTCCTGCCAAAGAGGCCATCCCGTCTACACTTGACTGGGATACCTGGCATGGTGTGGTGAAAGAACATGACTACAACCACGATTACCACAATGGCCAATGGCGCTGCTGGTATGATTTCGGAATGGGTGCCCTCGGAGACTGGGGTGCGCACCTGATTGATACTGCTCACCAGTTTCTTGACCTGGGGCTTCCAACAGAAGTCAGCATGTTGAGGGCCGATCAGCACAATCCATTCTTTTATCCCTATTCTTCAACCATCCTTTTCAAGTTCCCTGAACGCAAAGGGATGCCAGCCTGTGACATCACCTGGTACGATGGATTGAACAACCTTCCTCCTTTGCCAGAAGGATATGGTTCATCTGCAAAGTTGGATTCAAATATTCCTGCGCCAAGCAATGGAGCCATCCAATCACAGAAGTTGAATCCTGGGAAAATTATCTACAGCAAGGACCTGATCTTCAAAGGCGGTTCTCATGGAAGCACGCTTTCCATCATCCCAGAAGAAAAGGGAAGGGAAATGGCTTCCAGGCTTCCTGAAGTTCCAGTCAGCCCTTCCAACCACTATGCCAACTTCCTGAAAGCATGTTTGGGCCAAGAAGAGACGCGTTCTCCGTTTGCGATTGCAGGTCCGTTGAGCCAGGTATTCTGTCTGGGTGTGCTTTCTCAAATGCTCAATACCACATTGAAGTTTGACAGGAAGAAAAAACAGATCACCAACAACAAACTCGCCAACCAATTGCTGGTGGGTGAACCTCCAAGAAAAGGATGGGAACAGTACTATAAGATTTAGGATATTTGCCGCGTGAGAAAAATTCACGCGGCATTTTTTTTGTTATTCATTTCCTGCATGGTGCATGCGCAGTCCTCCAGCATCTGGTTTTCTGCTCAGGCACCTTTGCGCATCAAGAACTGGGAATGGCACCAGGATGCCGGTTATCGAACGATTGGAAGCAGTGCCAGGGCAACATTGTGGTTTTACAGAACCGGGGTCAGGCGTTATTTTTCTGAGCACTGGAATGCGGCAGGTGGATATGCCCTTTTTTCGTCAAGGGTTGAAAAAGACAGGCCCGCTTTCGGCGCAGAGAACAGGATCTGGGAAGAACTGGTGAGGCAGGATCAGTGGGGGAAACGCAGATGGGTGCAGCGTTTGCGGATTGATCACCGCTGGTTCGATGCCACCACCAAAACACCTTATTTTTCCGCCCATCGGTTCAGGTACAGAACTGCTTTCATCCAAGCCCTTACTCCTCAACTGGACCTTCAGGTCTATGACGAAATCATGGTGCAATCGCAACAGGGGCAATGGCTTTTCAACCAGAATCGGACAGGCTTTTTCCTGCACATCAAATCCTCCCAAAAACAGGTGTTTAATTTGGGATATACCTATTTGCATCAGCCTTTGGCCAATACCCATCTTTTCCTTTTGGGCTATCAACACAACATGGTTCGTTAAACAACGGCCAGTGTGGAAAGGTCTACTACCCTGGCTTTGGATTGACCGTCAAAAACAATCACCAGTTCAGTTGGTGAAGGATGAATGATCCCTTCCCGCTCCCAGGATCCGAAATCGAAACTGATTTGCGTTACTGCGTAGCGGTATTTGTTGTGGGGAAGTTTGTATGCATCGAGCAGGGCGAATTTTTCTTTTTTATCGTATTCGGCTAAATAGCTTTTTGAGGGTTTGATCTTGTGTTGCAACCACTGGTCAATGGCCAGCAATTCCTGCAGTACTTTATCATGCGGGAAAAATGCTGCAATGTATCCTGCAGCAATTTCATAGACCTTGTCGAGGCTGAAACCAATGAATTTTCCGTGTTGCTGTTCAAAGTAACGCCCCAAGCCGTGTAGAAAATCGAAGATGCTGTATTGGGCAGTTACATACTTGAGTGTATTGAACAGCCTTGGCTTGTTCCAGTAGATTTCCAGTGCATGTTCCAGCAAGGTAATGTTGGCCAGTTCCTGCTCAGAAAGGTAATTGCTCCTGATGATCTGATAAGGGGCAATCGGATCGAATACATAACCATGGTCTTTGTGCTTGTCGCGAACAGGTGTGCCCTTTAGGAATTTAAGGAAGCCCAATTGTAGTTCTGGTGGATACAATTTAAACACCTCTTCAAAGCTGAACTTGATGTCGTTCCAGTAATCCAGCGGCAGACCGACAATCAGGTCCAGGTGCATCTCTACGTGGTCTTTGAGTTCGAGGATGACACCCTTGGTCTTGTCAAAATTTTGCTTCCTGCTTACTTCAAGGTTGGCTTTCTGGTTGACGGTCTGGATGCCAATTTCAAAACGGAACATCCCCCGGGGTACCTTCTCCTTGATGAACTGCATGATGGCCGGATGAAGAATATCTGCGGTAATCTCAAACTGAAAAACATTGTCTGGTCTTGCGTGGTCGAGGATGAACTGGAAAATATCCAGCGTGAAGTCTTTCTTAACATTGAAGGTCCGGTCAAGGAACTTGATCACCCGCCCATGTGTCATCAGGTAAAGCAGGTTGCTCTTGATGTGCTCGGTGGGCAGGTAGCGAACACCATTGTCCAGGCTGGCCAGGCAGAATTCGCATTTGTAAGGACAGCCGCGAGAGGTTTCAATGTACAATACCCTGTTGCGAAGGGTTTCGGGGTCATCGTTTTGGTAAGGGTTGGTTCCTGCGTATTCTTCCAGCGGAAAATTGATTCCTTGTTGCTGGTAGATCAGCTCACCATTCTGTTTGGACACGATATTGTTGATGGACCCAACTTGCGGATATTGTTTTATGAAGGCCGAGAAAGGAATTTCACCTTCACCGGTAACAATAAAATCAATGCAATCCAGTTGGATCAGGGCCTGCCAGTCATAGGTAACTTCCGGTCCGCCCAGCAAGATCTTGGCATGCGGGTTGAGGGCCTTGATTTTTTCAGCCACCGCCAATGTTTGGGTGATGTTCCAGATATAACAACTGAAACAGACCACATCAAACTGGCTGCAATAGGCTGCAATCTCGTCGGGGTTTTCCTTGATGGTAAACTCCTTCCAGCTCAATCGCTCATCGCCCTTGTTCAGCTCGTACAAAAGCCGAATGGCCAAATTCATGTGGATGTATTTGGCGTTGAGCGTGGTCAATAAAAATTTGGCGGCTGGCATGGGCACAAAGGTGACCAATTAATCACGAAAAAAGAAAAGCCTTCCAAGGTTGGAAGGCTTTTGCTTAAACAAAACAGGATATCTTACCAGAATCTCACATACAACGCTGCAAGAATCATCAGGGTGGCTACAATCAGGGCAATGGTTTGCGGTTTCAGTTTCAGCATTGATTTATCTGTTTCAAATGCTTTTGGATTCACTTTCGGACCAGCCAGACTGATCAGCACCATGGTGCCAACGGTGAGGAAGAAAGACCATCCCATGTTGATCAGGAATGGAATTTCAACAACCGTCTTTACAATGCCGCCTTCCATTTTCTGGTATTCGTATGCGGTATAGAGCAGGGTTTCTTTTCCGAAAATGCCCACGGCATAGTTGTTGAAGAAGATGGCCAGCAAAAAGCCAAGCACCACGCCCACCAAGGCTGCTGTTCCTGTCGTGCGTTTCCAGAACATCCCCAGGATGAACATGGCAAAAACACCAGGGCTGATGAAGCCAGTATATTTCTGGATAAAGGTGAATCCACCTTCGCCGCCAATGCCCAGGGAATCTTTCCAGGTAAAAAGCAGAGCCACAAACATAGAAGCAACAATGGCCAGGCGGCCTGTCCATACCAGTTTCTTTTCATCGGCTTCCTTGCTGATGTATTTCTTGAAAATGTCCAGTGTAAAAATCGTTGAAATGCTGTTGGCCTTGCCGGCAAGGGAAGCCACAATGGCTGCCGTCAGCGCTGCAATCGAAAGGCCCTTCAGTCCTGCGGGAAGAAAGCCAAGGATAGCGGAATAGGCACCGTCTTTGCTACCGCCTGCCAGCTGGGGGAGGTAACCATTTTTGAACAAAACATAGGCGGCAATACCGGGAAGCATCACGATCACGGGCATCAGGAGTTTGATGAATCCTGCAAAAAGAATGCCGGTGCGGGCCGTTTGCAAATCCGCGCCCAGCGCCCTTTGCGTGATGTATTGGTTGCAACCCCAGTAGTTGAGGTTCACAATCCATTGTCCTGCGAAATACATGGCGATACCGGGCAACACAACATATTTTTGGATGTCGAGGTTGACAGGTTGGTCGATGGTGGCGGTTGTTACCTCAGGCTTTGGAAGGATCATGTGGAAATGGTCAGGAGCCAATCTCATCAGGTCATTGAACCCCGCCCAGGCCGTTCCACCTGAACCGAACTTGTCGCTCACAATGGTCAGGGCCATGTAGGTAGTGGCAAGACCACCGATGATTAGCACGGCCACCTGAATCACATCCGTATAACCAATCACTTTCATGCCACCCAGGGTGATGATGACGGCAAAAAGCATCAACAAGATCATGATGAGGTGAAGGTAATCGCCACCCAGTAAGCCATTGATGGCCACGGCTCCGAGGTAAAGGATGGAAGTGAGGTTCACAAAAATGTACAGGAACAGCCAAAAAATGGCCATGATCAATGCCACAGAATCGTTGTAGCGGTTGGTTAGGAACTGCGGCATCGTGAAGATCTTGTTCTTCAGGTAGATCGGCATGAACCAGATGGCAATGATGATCAGCCCCAGGGCGGCAATCCACTCGTAAGCAGAAACGGCAATCCCTGCGAAAAAGCCTTCTCCACTCATGCCGATAAACTGCTCGGCAGAAATATTGGAGGCAATCAGCGAAGCACCAATGGCCCACCAGGTAAGGGAGCCCTCCGCAAGAAAGAAGTCCTTGGTATCGGTGGTTGTTTTTTTCTTTTTGTTGTAGATCCAGTAGCCGTAACTGGCCACAATGACAAAATAAATCAGGAATACAACAAAGTCAATCGTTTGCAAGGAGCCCATAATCGTTGGTTTTGGTTGTTAGGGGGAAGGGTTATCTGTAATATACATCATTCCAGCGCAGTTCGTTTTTGATGCCGTAGAGGGTGGAATGTTTGTTGATGAGCACCATTTCAATTTTTGCCATTTCTGCAAAGCTCTGAAGACAGTCGCTGTTGAGGTTCTGGCTGTAGGCCGTGTGGTGAGCACCGCCCGAGAGGATCCAGCCTGAACAGGCCGTTTGCATGTCAGGCAAGGGTTTCCACAAGACCCTGGCTACAGGGAGTTTTGGCAAGGCCTGCTTTGGCTTTACCGCCTGCACCTCATTGACAATCAACCTGAACCTGTTGCCCATGTCTACAATGGATGCGTTCAAAGCCGCACCACCATTGACATTGAAGACCAGGCGCACTGGGTCTGCCTTTCCTCCTATGCCCAGGGGATGGATCTCACAGGAAGGTTTGGCATTGGCGATGCTTGGGCATATTTCCAGCATGTGTGAGCCAAGCACCATGTTGTTGCCTGGTTCAAAATGATAGGTATAGTCTTCCATGAAAGAGTTTCCTCCAGGTAGCCCATGGCCCATCACTTTCATGGCCCGCACCAGGGCGGCTGTTTTCCAGTCACCCTCGCCACCAAATCCATATCCATCCGCCATCAGGCGTTGTGTGGCGATGCCAGGAAGCTGTATCAGCCCATGCAGGTCTTCAAATGTATCCGTATAACCCTTGAAATTTCCTTCTTCAAGGAATTTTCTCAGGCCCAGCTCAATCTTGGCAGCATCTTTCAATGATTGGCGTTGCTTGCCATTCTTTTTCAGTGCAGCAGCCAGCTTGTATTCTTTTTCATATACCGCACAGAGGTCTTCCACCTGCTTGTCCTTGATCTTGTTGATGACAGCCACCAGATCGCCCACGCCATGGGTGTTTACGCTGTACCCAAATTTGATCTGGGCTTCCACCTTGTCTCCTTCGGTAACCGCAACCTGGCGCATGTTGTCGCCAAAGCGCACAAAATTGGCACCCTGGAGATCGTTCCATCCCGCTGCTGCACGGCACCACATGTTCAACTCTTCGTGCAAAGCAGGATCTTGCCAGTGGCCCGTAACCACCTTGCGGTCAATCCGCATCCGGCTCATGATGTACCCGAACTCCCTGTCGCCATGGGCCGATTGGTTCAGGTTCATGAAGTCCATGTCAATTTTCCCCCAGGGGATATCGCGGTTGAACTGGGTATGCAAATGGCAAAGCGGTTTTTGCAGGATCTTGAGGCCGTTGATCCACATTTTTGCTGGCGAAAAAGTATGCATCCAGGCAATGATGCCGATACAGTTTTTGGAGGCATTGGCTTCAGCACACAACTGATGGATTTCTTCCGGAGACTTTACCACGGGCTTGAACACCACGCGCAAAGGAATTTTTTTGGACTTGTCCAGGGCAGAGGCAATTTTTCCGGAATGGTCTGCCACTTGTTGCAGGGTTTCAGGTCCGTAGAGGTGCTGGCTGCCTGTTACAAACCAGACTTCAAAATCTTTCAGGTTGGGGAGGTTCATTGTTGCGATGTGGTTAAGGGTTATTGTCCGTAATAGCTGTCCGGACCATGTTTTCTTTCGTAATGTTTTTTGATCAGTGCTTCTTTGAGCCTTGGTGCGTGCGGGTTGATCTGCTCTGTTAACCAGGCCATTTTTGCCACCTGTTCCAACACAGCTGCATTGTACACAGCCTTGTCGCCATTATTTCCCCAGGTAAATGGGGCATGGTTGCCCACAATCATCATTTCCACTTCTTCATAACTGAGGCCTTTTTCCTTGAAACAGTTCATGATCTGGAAGCCTGTTTCGTATTCGTAATTGCCTGCAATCTGGGCATCATCCATCGGCGCTGCGCAGGGAATATCGACGGTATTGTGGTCTGCATGGGTGGTGCCAAAAATGGGGATGTCCCGCAGGGACTGTGCCCAGGCTGTTGCATAGGTGGAATGGGTATGGACGATGGCGCCTATTTTTTCCCAGTGTTTGTACAACACGGCGTGTGTTTTTGTGTCTGATGAAGGACGCAAGTCTCCTTCGAGGGTATTGCCATCAAAATCAACAATCACCATTTTTTCGGGAGTCAGTTCCTCGTAGGGGATGCCACTGGGCTTGATGGCGAAAATCCCTTTTTCGCGGTCTGCCACGCTCACGTTGCCGAATGTGAAGAGCACTAGACCCAGCTTGGGCAGCTGCATGTTGGCCTCAAAGGCTTCTTGTTTTAAAGCGGTATGGTTGCTCATTGTTCCAGGAATTTTCCCAGTTGTTTGTATTGGTTGTAGCGGGCATCATAGATGCCGGTAAGGTTTTGGTTGGGAAGATACGTTTTTTCAAATCCACTGCCCATCGCCTTCATGGCGATTTCTACGGTTGGGTGGATGCCGGCAGCTGTTGCAGCAAACATGGCAGCACCGAGGGCACAGGTTTGATCGCTTTTGTGGATGCGGATGGGCATGTTCATCACATCCGCCATCATTTGCATGATATAGGGAGATTTTTTGGCAACACCGCCCAGGCCAATCAGGCCCTTTACGGGGATGCCCTCTTCGATAAAACGTTCTACAATCGCCCTGGCACCAAAACAAGTGGCTTCCACCAGTGCCCTGAAAATTTTGGGGGCATCGCTGCCAAGGGATAAGCCGGTGATGGCAGCCTTGAGCTCCTGGTTGGCATCTGGTGTTCTCCTTCCATTGAGCCAGTCCATGGCGATGATGCCATCAGGGTCATGGGGCAGGGCTTCTGCTGCTGCTGATAGGCTGCTGATCATTTTGTCGCTGATTTCTTCCTGCAGTTTTGCAGCCGTGGCTTTATCGATGATGTCGGAGTTTTCTAAAATTGTCTTGGTAGGCCATTCAAGGAGCGACCTGTACCATGCGTAAACATCGCCGAAGGCAGATTGTCCTGCTTCCAGGCCTATCATTCCCGGAATGATGGATCCGTCTACCTGGCCACAGATCCCTCTGACACACTGGCTGCCGATTTCAGCGGCAGGCACGACCATCATGTCGCAGGTGGAAGTGCCCATGACCTTGCTCAGGTGATAGGGTTCGATCTGACCACCCACAGCGCCCATGTGTGCATCAAAGGCGCCAATGCCGATGACCACATCGGTGGGTAGGCCAAGCCTTGTGGCCCACTCGCCTGAAATGATGCCGGCCTGTTGATCGGCCGTATGGGTTTGGGTAAAAAGTTTATCCGTGAAGCCATCCAGCAATGGGTGGAGGCTGGCAAAAAAATGGTTGGGTGGGAATCCGCCAAAGGCCTCAGCCCAAAGGGCTTTGTGGCCTGCACTGCAAACGCCCCGCTTGATGAGCCTTGCATCATTGCCTCCGGTCAGCAGGAAAGGAATCCAGTCGCAGTGCTCCACCCAGGAAGCGGTCTGCGCGCCAACGGCCTCATCCACTTTGAGGATGTGCAGCAACTTGGCCCAGAACCATTCTGAAGAGTAGATGCCGCCAACATATTGAAGATAATTGAGAGGGAAGGTTGCGGCGTGTTGGTTGATGGCTGCCGCTTCATCCACAGCGGAATGGTCTTTCCACAACACGAACATGGCATTCGGGTTGTTTTCAAATTCCGGCAGCAGGGCAAGGGGTGTTCCAGCCGCATTGACAGCAACAGGCGTAGAGCCGGTGGTGTCAATAGAAATGGCCCGGATACTGGCAGCAACGGTTGCTCCAGCTTTTGCCACACATTCCTTGATGGTGTTTTCGAGCCCATCAATATAATCCTGCGGATGTTGCCTGAATTGATTGTTTGCGGCGTCACAATACAGCTGTTGTTTCCAGCGGGAATAGTAGTGAACGGAAGAACTTACCTCTTCTCCGTTTGAGGCTTTCACGATAATCGACCGCACTGAATCGGTTCCATAATCTACACCCACAACATATTGCTCATTCATCATATCGGCAAATTCATTTGGCCATCAAAATACCACATAAATACAAGCCAGCTGTCCTGCTCTGGGCTACCCCTTGAAGCTGAACAGCTGGCTTTATTTTTTATCCTTGTTTGTTAAAATCAAATGACGTCTGGCAAAAGATAAGGTGCCCTGTAATCTCTGCTCAGCATAGCATTGGCTTCATTCTCGCCTTCGCCAATGAACCTTTCGGCTACAGGGTCAAATTCAAGTTGACGACCAAGGCGATAGGAAATATTGCCCAAATGTGCCAATGATGAGGAAAGGTGTCCTGTCTGAACCGGTCCGTTTTGGATGCTCATGTCTCTTGCGCGGATGGCATCAAACCAGTTTTGTAGATGAAGACCCATTTCACCGCCTTCAGAACGGCTTGGTCCCTTCTCCCTTTTTTCACCCAGGTAGGTTTCGTAGGTATTGTATCCCTTGACCACCATATAGCCTTTTTCACCATAGAATATATTGCCCACACCGGCACCATCTTCAAGGTTGGTGTTCCAGTGACGGACTTCAAACTGAATGATCTTTTTTTGTTTCGGATAATGGTAGATGGATGTTTGTATTTCAGGTACTTCCTTGCAATCGTCCCAGAGGAACTTTCCACCCATTGAGGTGATGCGCTCCGGAAGCTGGTCTACGCCCAATCCCCACATACAGAGGTCTGTTTCGTGAATACCTTGGTTACCCACATCGCCATTGCCATAGTTCCAATGCCAATGCCAATTGTAGTGAACGAGGTTTTTGCTGAAAGGACGCATCGGTGCAGGTCCGCACCAGAGGTCATAGTTCAATCCCGCAGGAATCGGAGAGATGCCTTTGTTGCCAATGTCTGGCCTTCTGCGGTACACCAATCCGCGCGACATGTATACCCTTCCGATCAGCCCTTCTTCCAAGTGCTTGACCGCTTCGCGGATGGCCACAGAGCTGCGCAACTGTACACCGTGTTGCACAATGCGGTTGTATTTGTAGGCCGCTTCGATCATCTTCTTGCCCTCATGAATATTGTGCGTGGCGGGCTTCTCCACGTAAACGTCTTTCCCCGCCTGGCAGGCCCAGATGGTTTGCAGTGCATGCCAGTGGTTGGGTGTGGCCAGGGTAACGGCATCAATATTTTTGTCTTCGTAAATTTTCCTGAAGTCCTGCTCTATCGCCACTTTCTTGCCGTATTTCTTTTCAAAATCAGCAGCAGCAACCTTTAAAAGGTTCATGTCCGGATCGCAGAGTGCAACCACTTCAACATTTGATTTTGATGCCAGGTCCATGATCTCTTCAACATGGGTTTTGCCCCTGCCATTGATACCCAACACCGCAATGCGGATGCGGTCATTGGCCCCGATGATGCGGGAGCTACTGGATGCCGAGCTTGTTGTTTCGGCCATTGCAAATGCGGATGGGGCAATGGCAGCGACTGCAGCCTTGCCTGCGGCAGACCTGATAAAAGATCTCCTTGAGTTGTTGGATGATTGTTGCATTTCTAAATTTAAGACAAAAAGCAATTGATTGTCTTTTTTCA
Source organism: Chitinophagaceae bacterium (assembly GCA_044373365.1). Classification (GTDB taxonomy): domain Bacteria; phylum Bacteroidota; class Bacteroidia; order Chitinophagales; family Chitinophagaceae; genus Pollutibacter. The sequence continues at coordinate 168,022 of JBIPNK010000001.1, read as the reverse complement.
AATTATCTTGAATTGCGTAAATTCATCCAATGAAAAAATTACTAGCCTCTTTTTTACTGTTGACAGTCATTGTTTCAACTCAGGCACAAGACCCTAAATTGAAAAAAATATTCAACGGAAAAAACCTGAAAGGCTGGGTAGAGCCCGCCAACAATGTATGGTGGACAGTGAATGATGGAGTGCTTTTTGTTAAGAGCACTGCTGAAAAAAAAGGCAGCATTTTGTGGACAGAAAGCAAGTATGAAAACTTCATCATCCAGGCTGATTTCCTGATGGGTGATGGCACCGTTGATTCCGGCATTTTTCTGCGCTCAGAGCATGACCAGATCCAGATCGGGATTTCCGGTTCACTGAAAAGGGATCTTACTGCATCTCCCTATATTCCTAAAAAAGGCTATCCTGTTGAGGCCAAAGTGAAAGATATCCTGAAGTTGAAAGACTGGAATACCATGAAGGTGAAGGTTGTGGGCAGCACCTATACCGTTTGGTTGAATGGCAATGAAGTGATGACCTATACCTCAGAGAACATGCCAGCATCAGGCCCTGTTGGATTTCAGTTGCATCCTGGCAATGAAATGTCTTGCAGTTTTAAAAACATCAGGCTGGCTGCGCTCTAGACCCATCAATCATTTTTTGCTCCAAAACAAAACCATGAACAAGATTCTTGCCATTTCACTCTTGCTATCCCTTTCTGTCTCCAGCGCTTTCGCTGATGTTAAGCCAAACGGGATGTTCAACAACCATGCCGTATTGCAACGGGGCATCAACATACCTGTTTGGGGTACTGCTGCGGAGGGAGAAAAAGTAACCGTTTCCATGAATGGACAGACGGTCAGCACTGTTGCGCAAAATGGCAAATGGGAAATCTCCCTTCAGTCAATGAATGCCGGAGGCCCTTATACCATGACCATCCAGGGCAACAATACCATCACCCTGAATGACATCATGATCGGAGAAGTTTGGCTGGCCAGCGGACAATCCAACATGGAGCGCCAGCTCGGCCCCAGGAGAGGACAGCAACTCCTCACCAACTGGTTGGAAGAGAAGAAAAATGCAGCCAACAACAATATCAGGATGATCACCATCCCGCTAAAAACAAACAGCAATCCACAAACGGACATCAAGGCCGATTGGAAGGTTTGTGATACCACCTCAGTAGTGGAGTTTTCTGCAGTGGCGTATTTTTTTGCCCGCGACCTGCAAGCCAAATTGAATGTGCCCATCGGCATCATTCACTCTTCATGGGGAGGAACACCTGCAGAGAAATGGATCAGCAAAGAAGCCATGATGGCCAATGACACATTGGTGCAGGGACTGATGAAGGCAGATGAAAAAAGAAAATCGGCCTACAACGGATTGTTCAATGCAATGATTGCGCCCTTGATTCCCTATGGCATCAAAGGAGCCATCTGGTACCAGGGCGAAAGCAACAGGACTGAAACCCAACTCTATCAAACCCTGTTTCCTGCCATGATCAATGATTGGAGAAGCCGCTGGAAGCTGGGCGATTTTCCATTTTTGTTTGTGCAGGTTGCACCCTACAAAGACATGCCACCTGAAATCAGGGAATCACAACTCTTGTCCTATCAACGCGTATCCAATACTGCCATGGTGGTGACCACTGATTGTGGTGATTGCAAAGACATCCATCCCGTGAACAAACAACCTGTTGGAAACAGGTTGTCATTGGGTGCGAGGGCATTGGCCTACGGAGAAGACATCACCTACATGGGCCCCGTTCAAACATCCGTCAAGCGCAGCGGCAACAAAATTGTATTGGGATTTGACCATGCCGCAAAAGGATTGCAGAAGAACGATGCATTGAAAGGATTCGAGATCAGTGCAGGTGGAGATGCATTTGTTGCAGCCAAGGCAAAAGTGAAGGGAAAGACCGTGGTTGTCTGGTCCGATGACCTAAAAGAAGCACCAGTCTCTGTCCGCTATGGCTGGAGCAATTGCATGGATGTAAACCTTTTCAACAAGGAGGCCTTGCCTGCGGCTCCATTCAGGGTTAAACTTTAAATCTCAATTGATCAAAACAAGCATATGAAAAGAATTTTACTCGCCTTTCTGATTGCAGGATTTTCATTTTCTGCCATCGCGCAAAATGCGTATAACCTGATTCCGGTGCCCAAACAGCTAACGCCGGCTGAGGGCAGTTTCACCATCAAAAAGGGCATGAGCATTGCCGTTGGTGATGAATCTTTCAGGGATGTTGCAGCCATGCTGGCGGCACAGTGCCAAACAGTTTCAGGCATCGTCCTTCCTGTAAAAACCGGCAAGGCGTCATCTGGCATTGTATTTGTCATGAACAGTGCTCTTGGTGAAGAGGCCTATGCATTGAATGTCACATCCAAAAAAATTGAGTTGCAGGCCAAAACCGGCAAGGGTGCTTTCTATGCACTGCAGACCCTCATGCAGCTTATGCCTGCACAGATCCATGGAAAGGATTTGTCTGCAACTGCATTGACCATTCCCAACTGCACTATTGCCGATGAGCCACGCTTCAGCTACCGTGGCTTGATGCTGGACGTAGGCCGTCATTATTATCCTGTGGATCACATCAAAAGGTATATCGACCTGATGGCCATGTATAAAATGAATATTTTTCATTGGCACCTGACAGAAGACCAGGGATGGAGGATTGAGATCAAAAAATATCCCCTGCTCACCAAGATTTCTTCGATCAGAAAAGAGTCTACCGTTGGGCGTTACAGCGACAAGAAGTTTGATGGCAAGCCATACGGAGGGTTTTATACCCAGGAAGAAGTAAAGGATATCGTTGCCTATGCAGGCAAGAAATACATTACGGTGATTCCTGAAATTGAAATGCCCGGACACTCACAAGCAGTGCTGGCGGCCTATCCGCAGCTGGGTGCCAATGCAGACAGGATCTACCAGGTAGGAACAAAGTGGGGTGTTTCAGAAGATGTCTTGTTTCCGCGCGAAGAGACTTTCACCTTTTTGGAAAATGTGTTGACTGAAGTGATGGAATTGTTTCCCGGCCCTTACATCCACATTGGTGGCGATGAGTGTCCAAAAGCACAATGGAAAGAAAGCCGTTTCTGCCAGGACCTGATCAAAAAACAAGGACTCAAAGACGAACATGAGTTGCAGAGTTATTTCATCCGCAGGATTGACAAGTTCATCACTTCCAAAGGAAGAAAATTATTGGGTTGGGATGAGATCCTTGAAGGCGGATTGTCTCCCAATGCTACCGTGATGTCCTGGAGGGGAACAGCAGGTGGTGTTGAAGCAGCCAAGCAGGGACATGATGTAGTGATGTCGCCCAACAGCTTTTTGTATTTTGATTATTACCAGGACGATCCCAAAACAGAGCCCATTGCGATTGGTGGCAACCTGACCCTTGCCAAGACCTATTCGTTTGAACCCTATTTGCCGGAACTCAATGCAGCCGAAGCAAAGCACGTGATTGGGATCCAGGGCAATGTTTGGACGGAGTACATCAAGGACCTGCCTTATGCAGAATACATGACCTATCCAAGGGCCCTGGCCTTGGCAGAAATTGCCTGGTCTCCGATGGCTTCAAAAAACTATGGTGATTTCAAAAAGCGTGTAACCGGCCATCTGCCGGTTTTGGATGCACTGAAAGTCAATTATGCCAAATCGTTTTTAAAGCAGTAAGATGAAAAAAGCATTTGTTGTATTGATTGGATTGCTGTTCAGTGCTGGTGTTTTTTCGCAGGAAACAAAGAAACAAAAAATGGTGCTGGACAGTTCCAAGCCATTGCTTACACTGGAGGCCAGCTGCGGCACCTGCATGTTCAAGATGAAGGGTGATGGTTGCAAACTGGCTATAAGGTTTGAGGGCAAGGATTATTTTGTGGATGGAACCGGTATCGATGACCATGGTGACGCACATGACCAGGAAGGTTTTTGCAATGCCATCAGCAAGGCAAAGGTGCAGGGCAGGGTCAAGGGCGATAAGTTCAGGGTAACCTATTTTGAATTGCTGAAAAAGGAAGCCAAGTAGAAGAACAATCATTTCATAGCATGCTACAAATACAAAGGCAGGAATTACTTCCTGCCCTTTTCGATGCCAAGCGGTGATCATGCTTTTGAGTTCATGAAACCATTTGAATCTGATTCCGCAGGTAGAGCACTAAGCGAGTAAACAGTATCCTGTTTTTTCGGAGTAGGCTACGGATGTCTTTTGAACATCAGGGCTTTTCTCTTGTTTCGCCAGACTTTGTGCTGCTGAACTGGTGTAAAGATAGGGCGAAAGGATAGCGTGAATGAATGACGCGAGGCATGTGTTTTCCTGTTTGTGGTCAGTTTTTTGGAAGGATCCTTGAAATGATTCAGGTATGCGTAAATTCAGTAAGTTTGATTTCTTCATCAAACAATACAATTCCATGGGCAAGCGGATTCTTTTTCTCATCGCCATCTTGATTGCAGGTTATGCGCCATCGTTTGCTCAGCAAAAAATAAAACATGTTGTCTTGATCGGAGTAGATGGAATGGGTGCTTATGCGTTCAAAAAAGCCAAGCTGCCGGTGATGCAGTCTATGATGCAGAGAGGCTCCTGGAGCCTGGAAGCCAGAACGGTGCTGCCCAGTTCCAGTGCGGCCAACTGGGCTTCGATGAACATGGGAGCCGGCCCGGAGTTGCATGGGTTTACCACCTGGGGAAGCAAGACTCCAGACATGCCCTCGCGGGTTTTAGATGATTATGGGATGTTCCCATCCATCGCTGGTGTTCTCAGGAAGAGCAGGCCCGAGAGCGAGATCGGTTTCATTTATGAATGGGATGGCATTGGTTATTTGTTTCCCAAAGCTGCGGTGAACAAGGATTTGAATTGTGATGGGGATGTTGCACTGACCAATGCCGTGGTTGAGTATATTGAGACAAAAAAACCGAATTTTCTTTTTGTGCATTTGCATGATGTAGACAGCGTAGGCCATAAAGTGGGCCATGATACGCCCGAGTATTATGCATCGGTGGAGCGCACGGATGCGCATATCGGTGAGATCCTCCAAAGCATCGAAAGGGCCGGCATTGCAGACGAAACATTGGTATTGGTAACGGCTGATCATGGCGGTATCAAAAAAGGCCATGGCAGCATATCGATGGTAGAGATGCAAATACCATGGATTGTTGTTGGTCCGGGTATCCGCAAGAACCATCAGGTTCAGGAAAGCATCATGACTTTTGATACCGCAGCAACCATCGTCGCTGCCTTAAAACTGAAAGCTCCACAGGTCTGGATTGGAAGACCTGTCCAATCGATTTTTGGGAAATGATGGGAGACTTATTCCTGAAATAAATGCTTCAAACTGTAGTTAGTCTACATAAATAAGTACTTAAAAGTGTAGTTATCCGACAAATTATGGCATTTAACTTCTGATTTTGGTGATTTCATTTCCCGCCAGGGGCAACTGCATCCTTTAACAATACAGACAGCTCCTTGCGCATATCAGCCACCCTTTCAGGATGGGTGGAAGCCAGGTTCCTGGATTCGCCTGGGTCTTCTGCCAAATTGTAAAGGGATATGCTCACGTATTTTTTAGGTTGTTTTTTTTGGGACGTACTGTCTGATTCTTCAGCATCCGCCACGATGAGTTTCCAATCTCCCATCCGGATGGCCGCTTGTGAAACGCCACGGTTAGACACAGACAAAATGGCCTTGTGGGGAGAAGGTTCACCTTTGGTGATCATCGGCCAAACATCTTTTCCATCAATGGGCAGGGCTTGCTTTAGCGATCCTCCTGCAAGCCTTAAAAGGGTGGGATACCAGTCTATTATGTGCATGGCCCCACTGATATTTTTTCCTGCCGGGATGTGCCCGGGCCAATGAGCGAATGCTGCGGCACGGGTACCGCCTTCATAGATGGTTGCTTTGTAATCGCGCAGTGGTGCATTGTTTCCAGGGGGTGGCCCACCATTGTCGCTGGAAAAAACAATCAGTGTATTTTCCAACATTCCAGCTTTTTTGAGTGAGGCCATGATTTGACCAACGGCCTCGTCTAAAGCGGCCAGCATTCCTGCAAGTTTTTGACGGTTTCCGACCAGGTTGGGATAGGCTTTTGTGTACTGTTCAGGCACCTGAAATGGGCTGTGGACTCCATTGAAAGGCACATAGAGGAAAAGGGGTTTTTTTTGATCATTTTTTTCAATGGTCTGACAGGCTTCGCGGGCAATAAGATGCGTTGAGTAGCCTTCCTCTTTGAGTTGTGTCCCATTGCGGTACCAGTCAATCTGGTTGTTTCGTATATGCGTGAAATAATCGATGGCGCCAAAAAAATTACCATATTGATGATCAAAACCCCTTGCATTGGGCTGGTAGGCTTTTTCAAATTCACCCAAGTGCCATTTCCCTGTGATGGCCGTGCTGTATCCGGCTTCCTGCAATGCAGTTGCCAGGGTCCTTTCATTCAATGACAATCCCCATGGCGCGCCTGGGGTGATGACGTTGTAGATGCCCGTTTTTGTTGGATACCTGCCTGTCATCAACGCTGATCTTGTGGGAGAACATACTGGTTGAACATAATGGTTCTCGAGAATGGATCCTGCTTTTGCCAGCCGGTCAATATTGGGCGTAAGGATATCCTTCCCGCCATTGAATCCGCAGTCTGCATAGCCAAGGTCATCAATCAGCAGAAAAACGATATTGGGTTTTTTGCTTTGGGCATGGGCTTGCGTGCTGATGCAGAGCAATGCCATCAAAAAAAATTGATTTCCCTTGAGCAGGGACGATAACAGAAAATTCAAATGTTTTTTTTGCATGGCTTCAATTTTACATCAGCCACCAAATTAAGCATAATTAAAATCTTTCCACGCATTTCTCTAGTGCGCGCAAAAAAGGCCTTTAGAACAAGTTTATTTTTTGGGCTTCCTGAAAATCAGGCAATGTTGCCAGGGAAGGTTGCTGATGTTTTTTTCAAATGAAAAGCCTGCAGCCTTAAACTCCTTCACAGCTTGTTGCTCGCTCATCTTGTGGATGGTTTTGATCGGCACTGCCGGGTCTTCGGCCCTGAACTCTACCAGCACCAGTTTGCCTCCGGGCTTGAGTGCTTCCAGCATGGAAAGGGCCATCTCGTAAGGGAAAGAAAATTCATGGTATACATCCACCAGCAACATCATGTCAATGCTGTTTGACGTCAGGGAAACTTTTTGTTCTGTGCTCAATACCGGAATGATGTTCTTGGTCCCCTCCAACTTGATCCTGTCATTCAGGTAAGCAATCATTTCCGGCTCCACATCCACCGCATATATTTTTCCATCGCCCACCATTTTTGACAGCAATGTGCTGTGGTAGCCACTTCCAGCTCCAATGTCTGCAATGGTCATCCCCGGTTTCACGGCAAGGTTTTTCAACAATTGCGAAGTGTTTTCTTCCATCTCCCTTTCCTGCCGCTCAAGCCAGTCGATGCCAAAATGACTCATCACGTATGCAATTTGCCGGCCCATGTACCATTTTTTGATACCGTTGGGATCTCCAGGTTTTACCGTGTAACGGTCCTGAGCGATGGCGCCAAACGTGAATAGGATGGAGATAAAAAGCAGTGAAACGTGTAATGATTTTTTCATGGTTGACGTGTTGTTGTGCATTTGGTTGCTGCTCATGACATCGAACAACAGCAATTTAGTTCAATTACTCCTTTAGGGAAGATATTGATTACATTTACTGAAGCCAAATCCATTGAACAGATGAAAAAGTACATGATCTATTTTCTGCTGACGGTTTCCTTTTTAAGCGCATGCTCCAAAAAAGGCGTGACTGCCGGAGGCGGAACCATTCCTGTTCCGGTGCCGCCGGTGGTTGTGGTGATTGATACGAATTTGTATAAGTTCATGCCTTTCCCAATGGGAGCCTCAGTTGGTATTTCATTGATGAAAAACAATGCCAAGTACAGTGGTGTTGTTAGCAAAGAATACAACAGCATCACTGCTGAAAACGCGATGAAATTTGGGGCCTTGCATCCCGCTGAAAATACCTATAATTGGGCAGATGCAGACTATCTGGTTGCCTATGCCCAGGCCAATGGGAAACGGATCCATGGTCATACCTTAAACTGGTATCAAAATTTACCAGCTTGGGTCACCAATTTTTCAGGCGATTCCATCGCATGGGAAAAAATGCTGAAAGATCATATCCAAACTGTTGTGGCACGCTATAAAGGAAAGGTTTCATCATGGGATGTGGTCAATGAATATTTCAATGATGACGGAACCATCAGGACAAGTGTTTGGGTCAAAAATCTTGGTCCCGATTATATCGCAAGGTGTTTTCAATATGCGCATGAAGCAGACCCCGGTGCCCTGTTGTTTTACAATGATTATGGACACGAGTACAGCAGTGCCAAGAGAACCGCAATAGGCAAACTGATCAACGCATTCAAGGAAAGAAATATTCCGATTCATGGCATTGGCATGCAGTTTCACATGACCTATACCCAGACGGATGCCAACATCATTGCGGCCATTAATTTTGCTGCAGCCACTGGGCTAAGGGTGCATATTTCAGAATTGGATGTGCGTGTCAACAACAACAAGGTTCAGGGGCTTACATTTACTGCAGCCATGGCTGATCAACAGGCGGATCGGTATAAGCAGGTTGTAAAGGTTTATAACACCATACCCAAGCCACAGCAGTTTGGCATTACTACATGGAATGTGGGCGATGCAGACTCCTGGGTTCCTTCATGGCAGGGTGCTCCAGACTGGCCGCTGCCATTTGACGCAAATTATCTGCGCAAACCAGCTTACAAGGCTATCATTGAAGGCGGAAAATAATCCGCCTTTTTCAAATCGGCGATGGGCATCAATAAAAGAAATGCTTTTTTTGATTGTTCTTCCAGCCGGCCTGTGATTCGTATTCAACGAAAAATATTTTTACATCGGCTTGGCTTTCATACTTCACAAAGTAGATTTTCTTTTTGGCCTGACTTTTATATTGCGTAAAAAACCATTTGCCATCATTTTCGCCAGCCTGTGATTCGTATTTAACTTTGAACACTTTCAGGTCTGCCTGGCTTTCGTATTTCACCACAAAAACTTTTACATCAGCCTGGCTTTCATAATCCACTGTAAAGATTTTTTGGGCCATGACTTGCTGCATGGCAAAAAAGGATATGAGTAGGAGTAGTGTTTTCATGCAATAAATTTACAATTTTAAACCCCAATAATTTTCAAACTCCTTTGTTGTTCGTTGCATTTAAGATAAAGCGTACTTTCTCCATTCTGCAATTTCTCCACCACGATTTGGGTGCCAATTCTTTCCTTGAGGCTTTCCACATGGCTGATGATGCCCACCAGTTTATCACCCTCAACTTGCATGCGCTCAAGCATCGCAATGGCATTGTAAAGGTCGTCGGGAGAGAGGCTTCCAAAGCCCTCGTCAATGAACATTGAATCAATCCTTACGTTTTGCGACGCCATATCGCTCAATGCCAATGCCAGCGCCAGTGAAATCACAAAACGCTCGCCACCCGAAACGCTATCAATCGACCTCCACTCATCACCCATGTGTGTGTCTACCACCCAGATGCTGTCCTCATCATCTTCAGATCCCAGTGAAATTTGATAGCGGTCCATCAGGGATTCCAGCCTCAGGTTGGCCAGGTCAAAAAGATGGCGCATGGTGATGCGTTGTACAATGTTGTTGAACTTGTTGCCGTTGGCATCGCCAATATAATTGTTGAGGATATTGTATAATTTCTCTTCTTTTTCCACCAGTTCCAATTGCCTCAACATGCCCTGGTGCTGTTGCTTGTTGAGCGTATCTGTCTCAAGCGATTTTTGAATCTGTCCCTGCTCGATTAGGTTTTTTGCCAGCAACTCCTTCTTTTCTTTTTCTGTGGACAAAAGGCTTTCAAGGGTCACCGAAACATCATCCACTGCCTGTTTAAACTGCAGGTCATTGTTGGCTTGGATCAGTTTTCCGGCATGTTGATCTTTCCTTTTTTTAAAATCATCAATCAGCTTTTTCGTTGACTGGATGGTGTCTGCATCTGCCATGGATTGCATGAACGAAGCCCTGTTTGCAAAACCGTTTTTTACCATTGATGCATCAAATGCCACCTCTTCTTTTCTTATTGCTTCTTGAAGCTGTTCTATGGCTTGAGAAGCTTTTTGAGAAATATTTTGTTGCGTTGATATTGATGTTTCGATTTTTGTCCAGTTCTGCATCAGCTTGTCCCTGAAAACGCTGATGGCACCATCTGCAAACATCTCGGTCCTCTCTTTTTTCAGGTTGTTGAGGCTTAATTGCTTCTGCTGGAAAACTTCCATGTCTTTGATGAACTGGATCAGGCTGTCCTTAACAATGTCCCACTCCTGGTGCAGCCTGATCACCCTTATATTTTCTTCAGAAAGCTTTATGGATGCTTGGACCATTTCCCTGTCTGCGGTTTCAGGCAATTCACATGCCTGAAACCGTTGTTTTAAATCAGCTTGCCTTGATGCCAACTCGATGTTGATGCCTTCAATATTTTGTTCCTTGTTGTGCTTGTCCCTCTCCAAGAGCCGGATACTTGTATCTGCTTCTGTTCTCAAGCCGATGTTTTTCTCGTTTGCTTCCTTTCTTGAATTGTAGTTTTCCTGCAGTGCATTGTTCAATTTTGGCAGGTTGATGGCATAAGGATGACTGGTTGAACCACAGCAGGGGCAAGGGTTTCCATCGACCAGTGCCTGCCGATGGATCTCCATGGACAGGATGGCATTGTTCGCTTCCACCGCCTTGACCAAGACTTCAAGCGCAATACTTTCTTCATCAATCAATGTATTCAATGCCTGAACCGAAGCCATCAACGCATTGATTTGATTTGACAGGCCTACGGCCTCATCCGTGATTGTATTAATGTCATTTTTACTTTTCTCTACCTGTGATGTGAGTCCAAGACAGGCATTGAGCTCATTAATCCTATTCTGTTGAGCATTGATGGAATCCTGAAAATTGCCTTGCCTGAAAGTATCCGGTAAGATATTATTACGGAGTAATTCCTGTTGCCCCATCACATATTTATTCAATTGGGCAGTATCAGAGCTGATGGGCGTAAGGGTTGTTTTTGTTTTTTCTGGAAGGTTCTTGATGAAGTTGGCAAGGGGCAACCTCAGTGTGCTGATTTCTGTTTCCAGTGTGGCTATGTTTTTTTCCAAGCCATCCACCTGGTTGAAGAATGCATCCAATGCAGCAACAAAACCAAGTTCATCTGTTACTTTCCTGCTTTTTTCTGAAAAAGTTTTGATTACTCCTGTCCTTTCATCCAACAATGACTTCAATGATGAAGACGCCTCTTCACTTATTTTATTTTCATCCAACAAGTCTTTATGCATGGATTGAAGTGTATTCCATTGGCTCATCAATGGGGCCGTTTTTTCAAAGTCCTGCAGGCGTTCCATGGCCCCTGCCAGTCCTGCTTCTTCTGTTGCAAGAGTTGACTTTTCTGCCTCTAACAATGCAAGGGTGGCAACCAGTGAAGCAATGTCTTCCTTTGTCTTGATTTTGTTATCGAGCGCTTCCAACAATAGAGCGCCATCTTTTTGCTCAGCTATCAACGCTTGTATTTTGGCTTCCATTGCAATAAGATCTGCTTCAGACAGCACATCTATTGTGCCCATGGTATCTGAGAGTTGTTTGATTTTCTCTTTGATCTCGCGGTGGCGTTCAAAAGCCAATTTTCCAATTTCACGGAAGAGCACTGTTCCGGTAATGATTTCCAGGAGCTTGTAGCGGTCGGCCTTCTGGGCCCTGAGGAACTCATCAAACTTCCCCTGGCTCAACACGATCGCTTGGGTGAATTGCTCCTGAGAAAGCCCGATGATACGGACGATTTCTGCCCTTGAATCTTTCAGTTTATCGGTGATGGGTTTGAAGGCACCATCTTCCCATTTGCTCACTTTCAGCACTATTTTGCTGAGGTTTCCTGTACGGGTCAATCCTGCAGACCATTGCGAAAGATAGGTTTGGCCATTGACCTGAAAACTGATTTGCGCATGCGATTCTGTTGCTCCCCTGGTGATGATGCCCTTTTCCTCTTCAATTGTTTTTTTGGTTATTTCCTGAAACCGTGAGGTATAGCAATAAAGGGCTAGGGTGATGGCATCAAGAATGGTGCTTTTTCCTGCACCCGTTGGGCCCGTGATGGCAAATAGCCCTGTACTGGCCAATTCAGGTTTTTCAAAATCAATCGTGAATGTGCCCTTGAGGGAGTTGATGTTGCTGAAATTCAGCTTCAGTATTTTCATGGTTGCTGTTGTGTTGCGTCAGCAAGAAGGGTGCTGAACAGGTCTTTCAGGGCTGATTTTTCTTCGTTCTCTTCCCTTTCTTCAATGATTTTTTCAAAAACCATGGTCGGTTCAAGGTCTTTCACCCTGTCATGCGCCAGGCTTCCCATTTTTCTGTTGCTTGATTTGTCCCTGAAAATCACCCGCTGGCTGACAACCTTCATGTTGCGCTCCAACAGTTCATTTTTCAAGGCTTCCAATCTTGGCATCACCAGTGGGTCATAGGTTTCCTCATCGATGGTCAGGTCAAGCAACGCATCAAATCTGTATTTGCATGACAGCAAAGCCAGTTTGGATTCCACTTCCTGCAGGGTTCCTTTCACTTGATAAAGCGACCTGAACCTTGGAACAGGAACAAAAGTTTGGCGTATAGTGGCTCCGTCGGTGTCCAGCCTGATGAGTTTGTGTTTGTATACATTCTCTGAAAATCCCAGTGAAATCGGGCTGCTGGCATAATGAATCCTTCCTTCAATCACAGCCTGACCCGTATGGATATGGCCAAGGCCCAGGTAATTGAACTGGTCCAGCGCATCTGCTGGGATTCCCAGTTCGTTCCCAATCTGGATTTCTCTTTCGGCCTCGCTGGCTTTTGTACCCTGTGCATGGAGGTGTGCCATTCCGATATGCAGGTGGTTGGGATATCTTTTTTTCATTGCCGCGCCGATGCCGGTGAACACCCTGCGCACGCCCTCCCTGATTTTGCCATCTATTTCCTTGATGCCCTCGCCTTCACCCACCTGGCGAATGAAACGGTCCTGAAGAAAAGGGATGGCCGCCACCACCACTTCGCTGTTGCCAGACCTGTCTTTTATGGGTAGCAAAATCTGGTCAAGCTGGTCCATCCCCGGAAAACGCCCTATCACCCTGATGCCAAGGGACTGCAATAAGGAGGATGGGGTGTCCAGAAATGAGGGAGAATCGTGGTTGCCCGAAGTGATGACGGCCTTGCAACCTGTCTGGTGAAGCCTGATCAGAAAGTCATAGTATTGTTTTGTGGCCTCGTTGGACGGGTTGTTCTGGTCAAAAACATCGCCAGCCACCAGCAACAGGTCAATCTCATTTTCCTCGATATGATGCAACAACCATTCTAAAAACTGCTCCATGTCATGGCTAAAATCTTCCAGGTGCAATCTTTTTCCCAGGTGCCAGTCTGCACTGATCAGTATTTTCATCGATTTCTACTTGTGTTGGTGCAATATCAATTAAATGAGTGGAATTTTGTTTCAATATGGCACCGATCCAACAATATTTCCTGCGGGATGGTAACTTGCCACCACAATGATGGCGCCACTGGGGCAGTAGGCCACCCCTGCTCCCACTTCACGGGTATATTTCCAGACCATTTGGGTATAATGTCCAACTTTTTTCCCTCTTGTCTCTCCAATGCGCTCGCCATTATAATCTGCTTTTTCCTCATACCAGGATTTGGAGGCATCAAGGGTTCCATACACTGCAGAAGAGCTTCCCCAGAAAATATTTTCACCCAAGACTCTTCCGGTTTCATCCCTGCATTCACTGTGCTTCATCTTGCATTTTTTGTCAGCCAATTGATTGGCCCAGGACTGCGCATAGTTTGAAAGAGAACTGCTCCAGGTCAGCTTGCCGACACCTACTGCAGCCCGCACTTTGTTGTGGTGATCCAAAAATATTTTGGCTTCTGAAGCCTTGAAATTACTGCCTGTATTGGCAGGGATAGTTTGGGCCTTGGTGTTGAGGCAACAAAAAATCAGTGAGGCCATCAAAAAAATTCGCATGTAAAGTTGTTTGGTGTTTTTGAATAGATGCCATTTTGCACCACTCAAGTTACCCACTTGCATGCGGAAAAAGGTTTAGGGAAATGTTATAGTTGAACAGATGATCTAGCGAATTATTGCGCTGGTCATGATCGTTGATCTCCGCAAAATGCGGCGAATAAGGTGAATAATCTCCGCAAAAATGCGGTGAATAGAGGGAGCAATCGCAGCATAACCTGCAATCTTAGGGTAAGCGGGAGTTGGAGAAGCCCAATATATCGGTAAAATGTAAAATAATTCGATGTAATTCTAATAAAAATCGAATAAAGCGTATAAATTTGACAAATGAACTTCCTGCTGCAATTACAAGAGTATGCAGAACACCCTATTTCTACCCAGCTTTTGTTAGGGTTGTTCAAGTCATACAGCAGGCCCTATGACAAAATAGGTGCTTTGGTTGAAGCGGGATATTTGGTTCAGCTCAGAAGAGGCTTGTACACAACAACCCAACTCGTCAATAATGCTAATCCCGAACCATTCCTGATTTCCAATCATTTGTATGGGCCCAGCCATGTTTCATTGGACAGTGCCTTGTTTCATTGGGGCCTGATTCCTGAGCGGGTTTATGAAGTAACTGCAGTTACCAACAGGCTGTCCAAAAAATATACAACAGGAATTGGCGTGTTCAGCTATGCTCATCTTCCAATGCCATATTATGCATTGGGTGTTCAGCAGCTGGCCTTGACGGAAAAGCAAACTGTCTTGATTGCAAGTCCTGAAAAAGCACTGTCTGACAAAATCATTACTACAGCAGGAATACAGCTGAGGAGCACAAAACAAGCAATGGCCTATTTGGTGGAAGACTTGCGCATTGAGAGTGATGATCTGAGGAATTTAAGCACATCTGACATGAAACAATGGTTTGCAGATTGCCCTAAACAAAAAAGTATTCAATTATTAATCGAAACAATATCCGGGCTATGATCAAGGAATGGATTGATTCATTCATATTCAGAAGTTTTGGACATTTGGTCAGCAGGATATTTTTCAACAATGGCAGATAGGATTAAAGTTCTGCCCTAATCACCCATATGCGAGCAATCTTTTTTGAATACATTTACAATGAAATGAACAATGATCAAGGGGTTTCGGGTGGTGACGAAAGTGATCGAGGATTGATGGACAATCCGCAAAGATTTGACTTAGTGATTAAATCATTTGATACAATACATCATGGAAAACAAAAGACGACAATTTTTAAAAACCACCTCCATTGCTGCCGCTTCGGCATTGCTCATGCCTTCAGCCATGAATGCAATGACAACTGGTTCAAAAAAAATTCGCATCCTGATCTGGGATGAAAGATCCGATGCCGAAAAGGAGGCCTATGACAATTTTCTGGGAAACTGCATAGCAGATCAGTTGAAAAAGAATCCGGCGTTTACGGTTGTCTCTTCAGGATTGAATGAACCTGAACAAGGTATTTCACAAGGACTGCTCGACAACACAGACGTGTTAATCTGGTGGGGTCATGTAAAACAAGCAGAAATATCAACTGAAAAAGGAAAGGACATTGTTGAAAGAATCAAGGCTGGAAAATTATCTTTCATTGCATTGCATTCAGCACATTGGGCAACACCCTTCGTTCAGGCAATGAATGAAATCACCAAAATCAGGGTATTGGCAGATGGCTCCATAAAGGAGGAAGATGTCAAATTTGTTTCTCCGGCAAAACAGTATACCATCCCCAAATACGATACACGCATCACGCCATATGTGATTGAGCGCAGGTTTCCTGACGGACATAAAACGGCAACCGTTCATCTTCCCATTTGTTGTTTCCCTTCTGTTCGAAACGATGGAAAACCGAGTGCGGTAAATGTATTGATGCCCAACCATCCCATCATGAAAGGGCTGCCAAAGAACTTCAAGATACCGCAGACTGAAATGTATGACGAACCATTCCATGTGCCTGAACCAGATCAAATTCTGTTTGAAGAAACCTGGGAAAAAGGAGAATGGTTCCGGTCGGGGATGCTCTGGAACCTTGGGAAAGGAAAGGTTTTTTACTTCAGGCCAGGACATGAAACATTCCCCGTGTTCAAAGAGGAAAAAGTCATTCAGATCTTGTCGAATGCAGCGAAGTGGATGGGGTCAGCTGCGAAGTAATAATGCGTTTGATGTAGACCAACTGCTCCAAGAACTCAGGGATCAATCATTGGTATTTCCGCCCAAACCAATTTGTCTAAACCAGGAAATATAATGTTCAATTTGGGAGGAAAGAAAATATGGAAGGCTAAGTAGTTTATATTTTTTTCCATTTGGGGTAAATGCATCGGTTATACTTACTTCTCCAGCATACAATCGAATGGCCAAATCATGAGGAGCAATGTCCATGAAACTATGCAAAGATTTTAAGGTTCCTTCCTTGCCTGACTTGACTTCTATGGGAATGATGAGCCCTTCGTATGGATATATATAATCCACTTCGGCAGTAGACCCCTTGTTTTTTTTTACCCAAAACTGTAATGAACTTAGCGCGTTGAATTGAGGTGCCAATAATTCCTGACCTGTAAGATGCTCTATCATTGTTCCCTGATAAATGCTGTTCAAATCTTTTGTACCTATAATATCTCTCTGCAATCCAACATAGTAGTTTAATAATCCTGTATCTAAAATCTGAAGGCGTGGAGACTTTTTTAAGTCAGGAACAATCGGCAGCGTGGCTGTAGTACTGGGGTAATTCAGTTGCAGTAACAAAGCTTTTTCCAACGTTCGCAATGCCTCTCCCATTTCTCGGGATTTGTAGGCAGAATTTCCAAAACCTTCAAATTTTATTCTCTTGCCAGCCTGTGAAAATGAAGCTTGAATACAATGACGGATGTGTTGTATTTGTGCATTGCTTGATGCATACTTTTCTACATCTTGTAAATAGCCATTGATCAATGCATCATAAATGGGAGCCAATGCAACAAGATCCTTGTGTTTTGCATAATGTTCCACCACTTCAGGCATCCCCCCGATCAAGGCATATTTGTGAAATAATCCCAGGAGTTTTGTATGTGCATATTTTGATAGAGGTATTTGGGTCAATTCCTTCAGGGCAGCTGTTTCTCCAAGGGCAGAGAGAAATTCGGGAAACGAAACAGGTCTGATTACCATGTATTCAACCCGGCCAATAGGAAAACTGATATTCTTATCAAACAATGTCTCCAACATACTTCCCGCCGCGATAACTGAAATTTCAGGGACAGACTCGTAAAAATAGCGGAGTATGTTTAATGCCTTGGGGACTTCCTGAATTTCATCGATGAAGATCAGTGTTTTGCTTCGCTGGGCAAGTGTCTTGTTTTTTAAAAAGAACAATGCACCTACCAAATTTTCAATGGACGAGAATTCCTCAAATGGCTCCTTGTCTTCATTCAGCTCCAGGTTCAAATAGATATACTGTTCGTACTGTTTGCCAAATTCATTTACCAGGGTTGTTTTTCCAACCTGTCTGGCACCCCTTATGACAAGTGGCTTCCTGTTGTCCTTGATGGCCCATTTTTCCAGTTCATGTAACAACTGACGTTTAAACATGTAACAAAGTTAGGGTAGAATTTAAATATTTATGTAACAAAGTAGGGGTAAAATCTCAATTAAATTGTAATAAAAATGGGGTTGTTTAAAGCAAAACAGCTTTTTTGACCCAATTAATATGCTCATTTTCAATAAAGCAATCCAATTGTCCAAATTGGTAAAACGTTTGTACTGGCAATCTCTATGCCATCTTTAACCACCCATGCATTATTAATATTTTCTATCTGTACTTTCTTTTTTGTCTTACCGCCCACTTCAAATGTGAATTTGTTATCAATTAAAAAATCACCCTGAAGGGGTGCGTTTATTTTATGGTTGACGGACAGCATAGAATGAAAAAATGTTTCTCTGACATTTCCTGATTCAACATTTTCATTTACCAGGGCATACAACAGACTTGTGTTTTGAAGGTAAATTTTCTCTGGTTTTTGTAGCACTGCCGTACTTTTTCCAGCATGGTAAAGTAAGGAAATGATCTTGGCTTTTTCCAAATAATGCAAATATGCGTTCATTGAATTGCGATGAATCTGTGTTTTTTCTGCAAGCTCTTTTATGTTCGGTTTGAATGGAACCTGTCCTGCAATTACTTCAATCAATTGGAACATTTTTCTTGCATTCCGAATGTCAAATGTTATCAGTTCTGCCATATCCGTTTCTATGATTGTACGGATCACTTGATTCAAGCGTTGATAATTTGATGCTGGATTTTGTATGCCAAAAGGATAATACCCGTATTTCAAGTAATCATTGAAATACTCAAATGGGCGAAATCCTCCATGCAACAGTTCGCTGTAAGAAATGGATCCGTTCAATAGCTGATTCAATTCAATTGCAGGCAAATTGATAATGCCTTTCATCGAAAGATATTCCCTGAACGATAGACCGGGTAGATCATATAAAAGGGCCCTACGACTCAAATCACCTTCTTCTTTGGCAATATCAATGATGGATGATCCTGTGAACAAAATCTGTAGATCTGGATAGAAATCATACAGGTTTTTAATTTCAGCTGACCAGCCCGGATATTTATGCACTTCATCCAGTGCCAATACCCTGCCCCCCTGCTTATAAAAACTATCTGCTGTTTCGCGTAACGTATGACCTGCGAAATACAAATCATCCAATGAGAAATAAGCCACACTGGAAGCAGGCGCAGAAAAACCTTTGAGGTGCTGAAGAACCAGCGTTGTTTTACCAACGCCCCGCGCGCCCTTTATACCTATCAGTCGTTCATTCCAATTGATTTTTTGACTTAAAAACCTTTTGAATGAAACGTCTGTGTAGGCAAGCAAACGCGCTGATTGTTCAAGTAAGATGTTCATTTATCACATTTGAATGTGCAAATATATAAATAAATGCACATCTGAATGTGCATAAATTAAAATACATGTATAGTGAATTGATAATTAAGTACTTATAGAAATATTTTTTAGCTGGATGCGGGGGCAGCCCTCAAATCCCTACAAGCTTGTCGAAAAAAATTCGAGGCAGTTCAATTATGCAGCAAGTAAAATCGCCACCATCAAACAACAGCCCCTGAAATTTTGCATCGATTGTTCCCGGTTGCTCTAGCCAAACTCGGAAGTAAAAAGCGGCCAAACTCGGAAGTTGATCTAACTCCGTCAAAAAGGAGTATACCTTCAGGGGTATAATCACCATTTTTTGTTAATATTTATACCCTTTAAGGTACGAAACTGGATAAATATCTATATTTGTACCCATAAGGGTATAAAATGACTGAAAAAATCTCAACTTTCATCAAAAATAAAAGAAAGCAACTAAAGCTTACCCAGCCTGAACTGGCTGAGAGGGCTGGTGTTGGGCTTCGCTTTGTGAGAGAATTGGAAAAAGGAAAAGAATCGGTTCGGGTGGATAAAGTGAATCAGGTATTGGCCCTGTTTGGCAGTGAAATTGGGGTTATTCAAAAAACTGAATCATGAGGCAGGCTCAAGTGTATCACAAAAATAGATTGGCAGGCGAAATCCGGGAAACTGATGAGGCCTTTATCTTCCAATACAATGCGGAGTATTTGGCAACTGCAGATTCAAAACCAGTAAGCCTGACCTTACCATTGCAGCAAAAAGAGTTCACCAGTAAAATACTGTTTCCTTTTTTTGATGGCTTGATTCCTGAAGGTTGGTTATTGAATATTGCCGTAACCAATTGGAAAATCAATGCGAATGACCGATTTGGTTTGTTGCTGTCCTTGTGCAAGGACAGCATTGGTTGTGTATCTGTCATATCCAAAGAAATAGACGCATGAGCAACTGTTTATACTGCTATCAAACTTTAGAGAAGGATCAAATGGATTTTCATCCTGCATGTGCAAAAAAATTATTTGGCACTGCAGAACCGCCTGTCATAGAGTTTGATTTGCAGCAACTAGAAGAGTTGGCCAAACAAATCATTATCCAAAGCAAAGCGGTAAAGGGTGTACAACCCAAATTGTCACTGAATGTTGAGAAACACAAAAATGAACCTTCACGGTTGACCATTGTAGGATTGCATGGGGAATACATTTTAAAGCCACCTTCTTCACAATTTAAGCAGCTTCCGGAGAATGAGGACCTAACCATGCACCTGGCAGCGTTGGTAAAAATACAAACGGCAAAGCATGGGTTGATTCGCTTGAAGTCAGGGGAATTGGCCTATATTACAAAGCGTTTTGACAGAAACAAAGGTGCAAAAATTGCAGTGGAAGATTTTTGTCAATTGAGTGAGAACCTTACAGAACACAAACACAGAGGGTCTATCGAAAAAATCGGGAAACTCACACAGGCCTTTACGTTCAACAAAGGTTTTGAGGCACAACGCCTGTTTGAATTGGTACTGTTTTGCTACCTCACCGGAAATGCAGACATGCACCTAAAAAATTTCTCGCTCATTGAAAATGACTTGGGAGAGTATGAATTCTCGCCAGCTTATGACTTATTGAACACGTCCATTGTGATGCCCGAAGACAATGAAGAATCCGCATTAACGATTAATGGAAAAAAGAGTAAGCTGAATCGAGATGATTTTAATCAGCTGGCTCATTCACTCAAAATTAATCACAAATCACTCGGCGCCATTTATAAGCGGTTTGATGCAGTTCTGCCAACCTGGATTGATTGGATTCAACAAAGTTTTTTGTCTGAACAATTGAAAGAGGATTACATCCGCGTGCTCAACACAAAACAACAGAAGCTGAACAACTGAGTTTGTTTTCTGTTGTATTTGACAGCTACAGCCTCTTTATCACTTTATTTCAATCAAACACTCAATGCAACCTGGCTTTGCCACCGATTATAAATCCATTCTTGAGCGCATCGATGCCATCGATCCGTTGAAGTACGGCAAAACCAGGAATTTTGTGGATGGAGATGTCAGTTATCTGTCTCCTTATATTTCCCGGGGTGTGATCAGCACGAAACAGGTACTTGACCATGTGATGTCGAAGGGCTATACCATTTTGAAAATCGAGTCTTTTGTGAAAGAGCTTTGCTGGAGGGATTATTTTCAGCGTGTGGGCCAAGTGAAAAACCTGAACCAAGACATCAAGCATCCGCAGGAGCCGGTCAACAACCACGAAATTTCTTCAGCTATCCTCGAGGAGAATACAGGTATTGAGGGAATTGATACTGCTATAAGCCAGCTCTATGAAACTGGATACATGCACAACCATTGCAGGATGTACACGGCTTCGGTGGTTTGCAACATCGCCCAATCGCATTGGCTGCATCCTGCCCGCTGGATGTATTATCATCTGCTGGATGGAGACTGGGCAAGCAATGCCTGTAGCTGGCAATGGGTCGCTGGCGCCAATAGTTCGAAAAAATATTACGCCAACCAGGAGAACATCAACAAGTATACCAATACAAACCAGGCCAATACCTTTCTGGACAAGCCTTACGAGTGGTTTGATTCACCAGATTGTCCGTCACAATTGATGGACACGCAAGAGGCATCATTGAAAACAATCCTGCCTGAGGCAACACCCCTTCAAATAGACCAACATCTCCCAACCTTTGTTTACAATTATTACAACCTCGATCCAATCTGGCATGCAGGCGAAGAGGGCAACCGCATCTTGTTGCTGGAGCCGGAATTTTTCAACCACTATCCGATAAGCGAACGCTGCATGGATTTTATGCTGGCCCTGAGCAAGAACATCCCGAATGTCCAGGTTTATGTGGGATCCTTTGAGCAGCTTTGCCATCAACACAACCTGAAAGACATTTACTACAAGGAGCATTCCTTGAACATTGGGTATAAAGGGACAGAAGATTCCAGAGACTGGATGGCCAGCCAGCTAACAGGTTACTTCCCATCGTTTTTTGCTTACTGGAAAAAAATCGAAAAACTGTTGTACCAGCAATACCGCAAGTAAATGAACAACAGCAAATCCGAAAAACAAGATATTGCCATTGTATGGTTCAAGCGTGATTTGCGGCTTACAGATCATGAACCACTTGCCTTGGCACAAGCGCAGGGAATGCCTATTCTGCTGCTCTACTGTTTTGAACCTTCGGTGATGCACTACGATGACAGCGATACGCGTCACTGGCGTTTTGCTTACCAGTCTCTTCAAGACATGCAATCAAAACTGGATGGCATCAATGCGCGCATCCATTTTTTTCATCAGGAACTGCTCACTATTTTTGAAACGCTTCAGCAGCAGTATACCATCAAGGCAATTTTTTCGCACCAGGAAATCGGGAATAAAATCACTTACGACAGGGACCTTGCTGTCAAACAATTATGTTCCAACCATGATATTGCTTGGACGGAATCCCGACACAATGGGGTTATCAGAAAACTGAAGTCCAGAAAAGATTGGCAACAGCGTTGGAAAGAAACCATGCTGCAGCCAGCCAAGACAGTTGACCTGCATGGCCTCAACACTGTGATGTTGGATTCAGCATTCTACGACAGCATCAAGGGCCCTGAACTTGATCTTGCCATTCGCACACCGCATCCCTCGTTTCAACAGGGTGGCGAGTCCCTTGCCTGGAAATACCTGAAGAGTTTTTTATCGGATCGATACGTCAATTATTCAAAATACATATCCAAACCGGCATTGAGCCGGAAAGGATGCAGCAGGATTTCGCCCTACCTCAGTTATGGCAACATCAGCATGCGGATGGTGTTTCAGCATACAGCCCAGCACTATGCGCAGGCCAGCAACAAAAGAGCCCTTTCAAATTTCATCTCGCGTTTGCATTGGCATTGTCATTTCATGCAAAAGTTCGAAGATGAATGCCGCATGGAATTTGAGAACATCAATTCCGCTTACGATACCGTTGTCAAGCCCAGGAACGAAGCCTATATCAGGGCCTGGCAGGAAGGCAACACGGGCGTTCCGCTTGTGGATGCCTGCATGCGTTGCCTCGTTGAAACAGGCTACATCAATTTCAGGATGAGGGCCATGGTTGTTTCATTTTTTGTTTTCAACCTCTGGCAAGACTGGCGCGACCTTCATTTTTTGGCAAGGCAGTTTTTGGATTATGAGCCCGGCATCCACTACCCTCAATTGCAAATGCAGTCTGGTGTTACCGGCATCAATACCATCCGTATCTACAACCCGATCAAAAATTCAGAAGACCATGATGCGGAAGGCGTATTCATCAAACAGTGGATCCCTGCATTGAAAAATGTTCCTCCTGCGCTCATACACGAGCCTTGGAAAATGAGTGCGATGGAACAGGATTTTTACCAGGTTGTGATTGGCAAAGACTATCCCAGCCCCATCGTAGACATTGAGGCTACCAGAAAAGCAGCCAGCGATGTTGTCTGGGGTTTCAAAAAAACAACAGCGGTCAAACTGGAAGGCAACAGGATTTTAAGCAAGCATGTCAATACTTCCGGCAGAAGCGCTTCAAAAAGCAAAACAAAATAACCCTGAGGGCAACCATTTGTAGTTCTATATGTTGGTTTAATTCCAACAAGATCTGACATGAGGACAGGCATTCTTTTTCCGCATCAACTTTTCGAGCACAATACCTTGATTGAAAAAGCTGATACCATTTACCTGGTTGAAGAATGGCTTTTTTTCAAACAATATAATTTTCACCAACAGAAAATTTTCTTTCATCGCGCCAGCATGAAAGCCTACCAAAGCCATTTGGTTTCGCTCAACATCAATGTTGAGTACATCGATTCTTTCAATCCTTTATCTGATATCAGGAAACTGATTCCCCATTTGAAATCCATTGGCATTGACAGTTTTGAATACATCGACACAACCGATCAATGGCTGGAACATCGCATACAGAAGACTTGCGCGCAGCATGGTGTTGTTACCCATAAAAATCATTCCCCTCTTTTTGTGTTGACGTCTGAAGAAAATGCCCGCTATTTTTCTGGCAGGAAAAGAATGTTCCAGACAGATTTTTACAAGCACCATCGCCAGCAAAGAAATATTCTGATGGAGGCTGACAAAATTCCAATGGGTGGAAAGTGGACCTTTGATGACGAGAATCGTTTGAAATATCCAAAAGGAAAAACACCTCCAACTGTTCAATTTTTAACATCCAGCCCACTGCACGAAGAGGCTGCTCAATATGTCCGCCAATACTTCCCGAACAATTACGGAAGCGTCAATCCGCAGTTCATTTATCCAACCAATTTTGCTGAGAGCAAACAATGGCTAAAAACATTCTTCGCTACACGCTTTGCTGAATTTGGGGCCTACGAAGATGCCATCGTCACAAAAGAAATATTTCTTCATCATGGAGTACTCACGCCAATGCTCAATGTTGGTTTGTTGACGCCTCAATATGTTATTGATGAAGCGCTGGACTATGCCAAGGAACATGATATTCCCATCAATTCACTGGAAGGTTTCATCCGGCAAATCCTGGGTTGGAGGGAATTCATCCGCGCGGTATATGAACTCAAGGGCAGTGAAGAAAGGACGCGCAATTATTGGGGGTTTACCCGAAAAATTCCTGCTTCATTCTGGAACGGCACCACTGGAATTGAGCCGATTGACAGCACCATCAAAAAGATTTTGGAGACGGGCTATTGTCATCACATCGAGAGGCTGATGGTCTTGGGGAATTTTATGTTGCTCTGTGAATTTGATCCCAACGAAGTCTACCGCTGGTTCATGGAGATGTTCATTGATGCCTACGACTGGGTGATGGTGCCCAACGTGTATGGCATGAGCCAGTTTGCGGATGGTGGTTTGATGTCAACAAAACCCTATATCAGCGGAAGTAATTACTTGATGAAAATGAGTGACTATCCGAAGGGTGATTGGCAAGCCGTTTGGGACGGACTGTTCTGGCGTTTCATGCATGTGCACCGCGATTTCTTTTTGCAAAATCCCCGACTGGGCATGCTGGTCAAAACCTTTGACAAAATGGCTGAGCAAAAAAGGCAAATGCATTTGGACAATGCAGATCGGTATTTGGATTCGTTGGAATCCCTATAATTCAACGTTTAAAGCTTTTCTACAACGGCAACTGCAAGCCAATAATTCATTAGCTTTATTGCGATAAATTTTTGCCATGAAAAAAATCATTCCCTTTTTTCTTGCTGCTTTCATATGCCTTGTACAAACAAGGGCACAGCAGATCGCTTCCTTCAACATCAAATTAGACAAGACAAACAATCTTGTTGGCGTGCCCATGAGCATCAACCTTGATGAGCTCAGCCATGTTGCAGATTCTGCTTTGGCTTTGTTTGAGGTGCAAGGAAAACAACAGGTTCCCATTCCGTTCCAGATCAGGCAGGAAGGACATCGGGCCATGCATTGGCTGATCAATCCCATGGGCAAAACGGAGTTTAGCTATGTGCTTGTGCATGCAGCGCCGTCCCCCTTCAACTACATCAAAGCAATCAAAACTGCTACTGATATCACTTTCAATGCCGGCAACAAGAATCTCCTACGCTACAATGATGCAACGGTCTATCCTCCTGCGAAAATTGATACGGCTTTCAAGCGCAGTGGGTTTATCCATCCGCTCTGGACGCCGCATGGACAGGAGCTTACAAGGATTCAGGCACCCGATCATTACCATCACTATGGCATCTGGAACCCCTGGACCCATGTGGCCTTTGAAAAAGATACGGTGGATTTTTGGAACCTCAATTCCAAGCAGGGAACCGTGCGTTTTGCGAAACTGGTTTCCAAAACGGAAGGACCTGTTTTCTCTGAAATCAAGGCCTTGCATGAGCATGTTGTTTTGAAGAAAGGCGGTGGCGAAAAAGTGGCGCTCAATGAATTGCAAACCATCAGGGTCTATCAACCCGAGAAAGACAAGGATTATTATATTGTTGACATCACCTCAGAAATGAATTGTGCTACCGAAAGTCCTTTTCATATTCTTCAATACCGCTACGCCGGCATGGGATGGAGAACCACCGAATACTGGAACAATACCAATTGTGAAGTGCTGACCTCTGAAGGCAAGACCAGAAAAGATACCGACGGCACTAGGGCCAAATGGTGCATTGTGCAAGGTGAATTGCCTGGCAATGATTATGGTGGCGCTGCTTTTCTTGCCTATCCCACGAACTATAATTTTCCTGAGCCCATGCGCATCTGGACCCTGAACACCAATGGAAGGGGCGACATGTTTTTCAGCTTCGCTCCCACAAAAGACAGGAATTGGTTGCTAGAGCCCGGCAAAACTTATGTCCTGAAATACAGGCTGGTGGTGTTCAATGGCAAGTTTGACCAGGCCAGGGCCGAGAGTGCCTGGCAGGGATTTGCGCATCCGCCACAAATAACCATCAACAAAAAATAAAACAATCATCGCGCAAGCGAAAAAAGCAAGTAAATTAGAGGAAAGAACTTTGTTCAACATTGCCCAACCAAAACAATAGCATTGCCATGAAAAAATTTGACAAGGCGCAAAGCCGAAGAAACTTCCTCAGCAATTCCGCTAAGCTGGCCACAGGATCCATGATTTTCAGTGGGATGCCCACCATTGTTCCTGCCAGTGTGTTTGGAAAAAATGCGCCGAGCAACATGATCAATGTGGCATCAATAGGCTGTGGAAGAATTTCCACTTCGCATGACATGACGGGGATTTCAAAGTATGCCGGCGCCCGCATCATGGCAGTCTGCGATGTGGACAGGCTGCGCGCCGATGCAGGTGTTGCTGCAGTTAAAAACAATTACATCAGGTCTTCCGCTTTCAATGGCGGTTTGAAGGGCGATTGGGACATCAAGGTGTACTATGATTACAAGGAGATGTTGAAGAACAAGGACATTGATGCGGTGCACATCAGCTTGCCTGATCACCAGCATGCGATTGTTGGCGTGCATGCGGTCAATGCCGGAAAAGATGTTTACCTGCAGAAACCAGCCTCACTGACCATTGAGGAAGGAAGAATATTGGCCAATGCCGTCAAGAAAACTGGCAGGATCCTGCAGATGGGCAGCCAGCAGCGTTCTGTGAGCCCATGGCCACAGTTCAAAAAAGCCTGTGAGCTTGTGCGCAACGGCAGGATCGGTCAACTCATTACTGTTGAAGTGGGCCTTCCTGGCGATCCGGGCGGTGGAAAAAAGACCATCATGCCCGTCCCTGCTACGCTTGATTATGATGCATGGTTGGGAGCAACGCCCGAAGTTTATTATACCCAAGACCGTGTACATGGCCAGGACGCCAGCCCCAGGGGCATTGGCAACAGGCCAGGCTGGTTGCGCTGCGAGCAATTTGGCGCAGGCATGATTACCGGTTGGGGCGCCCATCATATTGATATCGCCCATTGGGGAATGGGAATGGAATACAGCGGACCGATTGAAGTCTGGGGCAATGCCAGCTTCCCGACGGATGAGGCCAATTACAGCGGGCTTTGGGATGTGCATGGCATTTTCAAAACCGAAGCACTTTATGAAAATGGCGTGCGCATGACCGTTTCCAACGAACTTCCCAATGGTGTCAAGTTCATCGGAACAGAAGGATGGATCTGGGTGACGAGGGGCAACTACAGGGTCACCGATTCTGATCCGATTGCGGATGGATCTGGCGTGAAACCCATTGATACAAGCAACCCCAAACTCTTGCAGTCAGTCATCGGTGCCAATGAAACCAAGTTGTATGATAGCCCTGATCAGCATGCCAACTGGCTGGACTGCATCAAAACCAGGCAGGAGCCTGTTGCACCGATCGAGGTTGGGCATCGTTCCTGCAGCACATGTCTGTTGCACCAGATTGCCATGAAGGTGAAGCGCAAGATTTATTGGGATCCCAAGACTGAAAAATTCAAAAAAGACGACAAGGAAGCAACAGCGATGTTGTCTCGTCCAAGAAGGAAGAAATATGATTTTTAGGCTCTCTTGTAATCCTACTTAAACATGTAAATCGTCTGGTTCAAGGATCCTGTTTTCGTAAGAAGCCCCTTTTCTACCCCTTTTTGCAAATCCCTGCTTGCTGTTGCACTAGATATGTTTTTAAAACTGTTCATGTAATCCTTCCTGGTGAAGGATTTGGTTCCAAGGCTTCTGAAAAATTCAATTCTATCGAATGATGACAATGTCCTGTTGTTGACATTCAACAGGTCTTTTAATGCACCATTGATAATGCTTAACATGTATTCAATGAAGGCAGTTGATTTTCCTGATTGGTCGGAGATGACCAATGCGCGGTAATATAGTTCCTGGTCTTTAGCGATAAGAGTTTCAAAGGGCAAGAATTCAAAAACAGGGTATTCCTGCAGCAATATCAAGGTTTGCCATAATCTGCCCATTCTTCCATTTCCATCAATAAACGGATGTATGAATTCCATTTCATAATGGAAGATGCAACTTTTGATCAAAGCAATGTCTTTGTCATTTTGCAGGTAGTCAAATAAGTCAGTCATTAAGTGTAGAACATTTTCTGCAGGGGGTGCTACATGGGCAAGATTATTTCCTTTTATGATTCCAACACCTTTATTGCGGTACTTGCCTGGGCTGTCGACCAACCCATTCATTAAAACCTTGTGTGCTTTTAAAAATGATTCCTGGTTTTTGGGTGCATAATGGGTAAGGTTGTTGTACACTTTTATTGCATTCAATACCTCTTTTACATCTTTTTCCGGCCCAATGACCTTTTTATTGTCTACTATGGCAGTGATCTGTTCAACAGTCAAGGTATTTCCTTCAATGTTCAGGGATGAATGAATTGTCTTGATCCTGTTCTGCTTTCTCAGCTGAGGGGATTGTCTTTGGAGAAAATAGGCCTTGACTTCTCCCAGCTTGGTTGAAATTTCGCTTATCAAGTGAAGAATATCAGCATTGATATCGTAGGGAGACTTCATGATAGTATCATTTGATATCATCAAAGTTATATGCTTTTGGTTTCTGAGCCACCCTAGGGAATTATCATTTTTTTGTAAAAAATCCGAACTTTTCCGCTTTTAAAAAGTTACCATCTGCGATATGTTGTAATTTTATCAATAATCATTTATAAATCAATTAAATATGGAAAATAACACAGCACAATCTACAGGAAAGTGTCCGTTTTCTGGTGCAACCCTTCAGCAGACAGCTGGTGGTGGTACAAGAAACCAGGATTGGTGGCCCAATCAGTTGAGATTGAACATCCTTCGCCAGCATTCTCCCGCCTCCAACCCGATGGACAAGGGCTTCAACTACGCAGAAGCATTCAAGAGCCTAGACATGGCTACTTTGAAAAAAGATATCATTGATGTATTGACCACCTCACAAGATTGGTGGCCTGCAGATTATGGCCATTATGGTCCGTTCATCATCAGGATGGCCTGGCACAGTGCAGGTACTTACCGTACCACTGATGGTCGTGGCGGCGGCGGCAGGGGCATGCAGCGTTTTGCTCCCCTCAACAGCTGGCCCGACAATACCAACCTCGACAAGGCGCGTTTGTTGCTTTGGCCAGTAAAAAAGAAATACGGACAAAAGCTTTCATGGGCTGACTTGATGATCCTTGCTGGTAACTGTGCACTGGAGTCAATGGGCTTCAACACCTTTGGTTTCTCCGGCGGTCGTGAAGATGTTTGGGAGCCAGATGAAGACGTGTATTGGGGTGCAGAAAGGGAGTGGCTTGGAGACAAGCGCTACACCGGAGACCGCGATCTCGAAAATCCATTGGCTGCCGTTCAGATGGGATTGATTTATGTAAACCCGGAAGGGCCTAACGGAAATCCTGATCCAATTGCATCAGCCCGCGATATCCGTGAAACATTCGCGCGCATGGCCATGAATGATGAAGAGACTGTAGCCCTGATTGCCGGCGGACATACTTTCGGTAAAACCCATGGCGCTGCAGATCCTGGCAAATATGTTGGAAAAGAACCAGCAGGAGCAGGCATTGAAGAGCAGGGCCTCGGCTGGAAGAACACCCTCGGAAGCGGTAATGGCGTAAACACCATCACCAGCGGACTCGAAGGTGCCTGGACCACCACGCCAACACAGTGGAGCAACAATTATTTTGAGAACCTTTTTGGATATGAGTGGGAATTGGCAAAAAGCCCTGCTGGCGCACACCAGTGGAAGCCCAAGGCTGGCGCAGGTGCTGACACCGTTCCGGATGCACACGATCCTGCAAGGCGTCATGCCCCAACCATGTTGACAACAGATATCGCGTTGAAAGCAGATCCTGCATACGAAAAGGTTTCAAGGAGTTTTTATGAGAACCCAGATCAGTTTGCAGATGCTTTTGCACGCGCCTGGTTCAAGTTAACCCACCGCGACATGGGTCCTCGTTCACGCTATGTAGGATCAGAAGTGCCTGCAGAAGTGTTGATCTGGCAAGATCCAATTCCTGCGGTAGAACATGCCCTGATCAATGACCAAGATGCCGCTGATTTGAAAGCCAAGGTTTTGGCTTCAGGTCTGACAGTTTCTGAATTGGTTTCTACTGCATGGGCATCCGCATCCACTTTCCGTGGTTCTGACAAGCGCGGCGGTGCCAATGGCGCCCGTGTTCGTTTGGCTCCACAGAAATACTGGGAAGTCAACAACCCATCCCAGCTGTCAAAAGTATTGGATGTGTTGGAGTCTATCCAGTCTGCCTTCAATGCTGCAAACGCAGGCGGAAAGCAGGTTTCCATTGCAGACCTTATTGTCCTTGCAGGAAATGCAGGTATTGAGCAGGCTGCGAAGAATGCAGGTCATGACATCAGTGTTCCATTTACTGCTGGTCGTACAGATGCTACACAGGACCAAACCGATGTTGAATCATTTGCAGTGCTCGAACCAGCTGCTGATGGATTCCGCAATTATAAAAAATCACGCTACAAGTCTGCAGCCGAAGAGATGTTGATCGACAAGGCGCAACTCATGACCCTTACCGCACCAGAACTGACTGTTTTGGTTGGAGGAATGCGTGTATTGGATACCAATTTCGATCATTCACAGCATGGTGTTTTCACCAAGCGCCCAGGACAGCTCACCAATGATTTCTTCACCAACCTGATTGATTTCAGCACAACCTGGAAGGCTTCATCCGCATCAAACGAAGCATTCGAAGGACGCGACCGTTCAACAGGAGAACTGAAGTGGACAGCTACCCGTGCTGACCTGATCTTCGGTTCAAACTCTGAACTCCGCGCGCTGGCTGAACTCTATGCCTGCGAAGATGCTGAGCAGAAGTTTGTGCAGGATTTTGTTGCCGCCTGGACCAAGGTGATGAACCTTGATCGTTTTGATCTGGCATAAAAAAACACAATTAATACGCAAAGGTGGTTCGGAAACGGACCACCTTTTTTTATTGGCATAAATCAAGTGATGCCGCATGGACTTCAGTTTTCCGTAACCAATGGAAAATAACAAAAGACATCTTCCGGAATTATTCTGGCATGGCTTTGATTTTTTGCAAAACGAACCGGTGTAGCTTTACCATCCGAAGCAATTGCAATTTTTACACTTCTTGTTTTTCTGATTCTAGCATTTTCTGATTGGTTGCATTCCATTCCAAAACACAACATCAATTTTAAAATCAATTTCTTGAATAGGCACTATTCAAGAAGGCTAAATATTTTTTCATACTTCTATTATTCACAATTAAAAACAAAAAAAATGAAAAAAGCAAGCATTCTGTTCACGGCCATCGCTGCATGTTCACTGTTCCTTGTCAGCTGGAAAACTGCATCCAACACGGAAGCTGCAGTTCACATCAATGATTTTGGATGTTCGGTTTTTGATGGTGACGGCAATCCCGCATCAGTTACCGGAGACCTTGTCTTGACCAAGTCAGGAAACACCAATTTCAAATGCAAAGGAACCGGCGTTCCAAATTCAACCGGATCTGCAGTCATCTGGAATTTTGAAAACACTGGCGCCTATTGCAACACGATTACTGGAGTAACCGATGACTGGCAAACAGTTGTAAGTGCTTCTGGTAATGTTACTTTGATCTGTAAGGTGCATTAGAGAAGACAAGAAAATTGGTATTGCATGAAAAGCGGGGATGTTTGATTATCCCCGCTTTTTACTATGTTTTTATGCTGCCAGCAATCAAATAATTTTATCAGATATCATCGCATTAAAGAATCAGTTCAGCTCAACATTGAATTTTCATCATGGAATCAAATATGGTGCAACCCAAAACTACTCAGTCAGTTTACCTGAATCCCAAAGCAATCATTTCGGTTTTACTGGTTCTGGCTGGATTGATAGTTTCGTCTTATCTATTCAATCATTATCTGGAAATGATTGAAACACAAAACCATACAAGTGATGTTTGCTCTACCGTATTTGGGAAATCCTGTGACAATGCCCTTACAAGCAGTTACTCCAGTGTGCTTGGACTGCCATTGGCTGCCTGGGGCGTCATCTATTATGCATGCATTGTGTTGTTGTGGTTTCTGCCGGTCCTTTTCGGTAAAGAGTTTAAAAACTCCAGGAATTTAATGATGTATGTGGCCACTTTCATCGCCCTGTTGGCTGCATTGTTGCTGCTCAGTCTTATGTTGATTCATCGGGATATTTTTTGCCCATTTTGTGCAATACTTCATGGCATCAATATCCTGTTATTCTTTTTCATCAATCAGATCACAGGATTTTCATTAAAAAAAATTATTCCAACCATCAGGCACTGGCTGCATGTATTGTTCAGCAAAAAAATTAAACAGACTGCCATACTGTGGAAGCTGTTTGGCTTAGCGGCATTTTTATTTCTCTTCGGGGCAATGTATTTTCTGATGTATACATTGAGCATCAAAAACAATGCTGATGAAGGTTTTATTGAGGCCAAGCCTGTGCTTGATGGATTTTACAGCCAGAAAGTTCAGCAAATTTCAGTTGCTTCGGAAGATCCGCGGTTAGGTCCGGAAAAAAGCAGGATCAACATTGTGGTGTTCAGCGATTTCTTGTGCGCCGCCTGCAAACGTTTTTCAAAGGATTTGCAAAAAATAAATGAGGAGGGGCATGGCAAGTATTCAATTGTGTTTAAAAATTTTCCATTATCAACCAATTGCAATCATGCCATTTTAAAAGACCTTCATCCACAATCTTGTGAGGCAGCTTATGCAGGGGTGGCAGCAAACATGCAGGGAAAATTCTGGGCATTTCATGATAGTTTTTTTAATGCTTCTGGTATGGGTTATGATGATTTCAGTCGTAAGATGGCCATACGGGCCGGGCTTGACATGCAAAGGTTTGATTCTGCCCGGCATACAGCAGCAGTCAAAGATAAAATCACCCGTGATATTCTACTCGCGCAACAATTGAAAATTGATGCTACGCCTACTGTCTTTCTCAATGGCAGACTGGTTACAGATATGCGACCTGGAATACTTCGCATTCTGGTACATCAGGAGCTGAAAAGAACAAACCTTGTTGATTCGCTCCTGCTGCCACGTTGAAGTATTTGTGCTGCCCTACTCAAATTTCTGATTTGTTTCCGACTTAATTCAATTGCTGATCCATACCGCCTGTTTCTGCAACAATGATTTCCTGCTCTACAAAAAGGTATTGAGTGTTTTTGATGCACCAATCCTGTGCCGCTTCAAATGACTCTGCTTCAATAATGGGGCCGGGCCATTTTCCAAGTTTCCCTTCAACGTTGTGAATGGCAATGACGGAAGTGAGGTATTTTTTCATTGGGTTGAAATCTAGGTTTCAGCGAATTGCTACAGCAAGCTCTTGAGTTCCATAATCTTTTGCACGGGTATGTTAAACTCACTAGCTATATCATCGATCTCTTTCTTACCAATTTTCAATTCACGAAGAAT
This sequence comes from Chitinophagaceae bacterium, assembly GCA_044373365.1. Lineage (GTDB taxonomy): Bacteria > Bacteroidota > Bacteroidia > Chitinophagales > Chitinophagaceae > Pollutibacter. The sequence continues at coordinate 134,330 of JBIPNK010000001.1, read as the reverse complement.
GGCAATCGTTTGATCGGTGCCAAGCATCATACCTTCTTCTCTTCCTTCTTCCTTACCTTCCTGTTTGCCTTTCAAAATTCCTTCATCAAAACCATTGTCAAAACTCTGAACCATGGTGCTATTCCAGGTCATGATACCATCCAGGTATTTATCGTACGCAATAAGCTGCCCTGGTGTATAATTTGATTCATCAAGCAGTTCAACTGCTTTTACAAGATTGGGGTAGTCGTGCTTTTCTTGTGTTGACATGGTCATAATTTTTTCAGGTTCAGTGAGAAAAGTAATCCATCTGTCCTGTTTGTTTTTCATAGTGAAATTAATTCTTTTTCTGCATTTTTCTAGCTCGAGGTAAATCAGATGGATGCCCTTTATTTTTCTCGTTAGGTTGGTTTCATTGATAAAGGAAACCCGCTGAAGCCATTCTTCAGAATTTTCATCAATTGTATGATCAAGGATGCTCAACAGGTAAACCGGTTGAAGGTCTTCATATTTTCTGCTTTTTAATAATTGTCTGCTGTACGCTTTTGCAGCATAATACAGATCCCTTTCTTCATAAAACAGTTGCCGGATGATTTGAATTTCAAAAATGAAATGTCTTTTATTTGAATCAATGCATCTGACATCTACAATAGACACTTTTCCATCGGAAGTGTCAGCCAGCAGCTCTTGAGGCAGGTATTCTATGTCAATTACAGGCTCATCCAGATCAATGAACGCATTAATCAACTCAATTAAAATCTCCTTTTCTTGTCCGAAGATCCTTTTGAATACAGGATCAGTCAACGGACTCAACAATTTTCCATTCATCAATCAAAGATGAAGGCAATGTAAAAAATTACAACTGTCAAAACACCATTAACCATCGGGATTTTTCACTTTAAAAACACAAAAGTGGGTTGAGGTTTAATTCTTGATATAATCAACTCCTCCAATAGGATAAGGTCTATCCGCTTATATTCGATTATGGGGGAATCTCATATCTAAAAAACTCCGAAACAAATCACATGAATAAAAAGCCCATTCTTTACATGAAGGTTTTTTTAGACGTTGACCTTTCAAAAAGTTTTCATTTTATTGCCAGATTGTAACATCCCCATATTTCAACTAATTTAGAGCACTCATTGATCAGCTCACTGCCAACTGGCATCCAGGCCCTGCTGTCAAATCCGGGTCTGGTGATGATGCGCTGAACTTTGATGTTTTTTGCCCGGATGATGATGCCCGGTTCTACATAGAAGCCAAACCGGTTGCCTTCCGAGTGCATGTGTGAGCGATGGCAGATGTAAACGGGACGGCTGTATTCATGAAGGAAGAAATAATAATAATCCTCGAGTAACATCAGTGATAAAAAGCATTTTTGGCTGCCGGGTATCACTTTTTCATAGGCTCCACTGAACCGGTGAAAGATACGGTTGTGGTCCTTTTCGAAACGGGATACAGTAAAACGATCGGCTTCAGCTGAAACCACAAAACGGTTGAGCACGTGGTGAGGCTTGGAGAAACCCCAAACCAGACCGAACTGGCCATACCCCTTGTAATCGAGGATTTCGATTTCGGTATTGATCACAAAATTTTTCGGAAAACCTTTCTGGAGTTCCTTGTGGTAGAACATCCACCGGCTTTCGGTTTTGTTTTCCATGAAATAATGCTTTTTTTCAATGCAGGCTTTTTCATCCTCATCCTCAATGGTTTCCCAGCCAGCCACATTGTTGGAAAAATCATCTTCAAAAATGGTGTCTTTGTGCTGGACGTCTGCGATGGGAAGGTTGAAGATCATGAGAAAAGGGGATTAAATTGTTGCATTGATGTTTACGGTTCGGGTGGTGTTTGGGTTAACAACGGCTTGGCCAGCATTGCTATCTGATTACAAAACTATTTGTGTAGACCTCAGTGTATTGGAGGAGTGAATATCTGATGATAAGGCAAATTAAATGTATATTAGACTTACTTCATTCAAAATGGGTAGATTCATCCATCAACTTAATATATAAGCGTATGCATAAATTTACATGTATTATTCTTTCGGTTTTATTGTTGGCATCATTTGCTGCGCCAAACGCCGCGTATGCATCTTCTGCGAAAGGGGGAATTTGTAAGCTCAACTACAAAGGGGCCACAATAGCTTTTGAAACCAAGGCTACTATGAATTATTCACCTAAAATTGAAGGGAATGGATGGGTGTCACCAGGGAATACTACTTATTTTATTAATCCTGTAAATGGTAACGATGATAATACAGGTTTGACAGAAGATCAAGCATGGCGAACATTCAGCCATGTTAATCAAATGCAGTTTTCCCCCGGCGACAACATAATGATCACCGCTGCTGGTCAGTTCAATCAAACGCTTATTTTAAGGGGTAAAGGGACTGTAAATAATCCTGTCAAAGTTCATTTCGCTTCTGGTAAATATGATTTTTTTCCTGATAGTCTTAATAGGAAAAAATATAATATCACCAATACCAATGACAGTCCAGATAGCCTAAAAGCCATTGGAATTCTTTTGGAGCATGCAAAAAACTTTAAAATTTCAGGCGCCGGGGCCGAAGTTATTTGTCGCGGCAAAATGATCGAAGTTTGTATAGACAGCTGCGAAAATATAACCATAGATGATCTTCATTTTGATTACCACAGGCCAACGGTTTCAGAATTTACAGTGGTTGCTGCAGGCGATGACTATGCAGATATCCAAATTCACAAAGATTCGGAATACAAAATTGAAAATGGTGCTATAAAATGGATTGGCGAAGGCTGGAATTATGATACAGGGTTAGCACAAGAGCTTGATTTGCTTACCAATGATCTTCGGCGCATGAAAGATCCGCTGAAAGGATTGAAATTGAAAGAAATAAAACCATTTTTAATTCGTGTCAGCGGAAAACATACAATGAAAACAGGTTGTATTTACCAGCTGCGTGATGTTTTCAGGGATTATGCTGCTGTGTTTACCCGGGGGAGTAAAAATATTTCCTGGAAAAATATACAATTCCATTTTATGCATGGCATGGGTTTAGTATGTCAATTTTCAGAAAACCTTTCCTTCGATTCAGTTACAATAGCTCCCGACAAAGCAAGTGGCAGAACTTCTGCTGCATGGGCCGACTGTATGCATTTTTCAGGCTGTAAAGGAAAGTTATTGATAAAGAACTGCGTGCTTTCAGGAGCACACGATGATGCCATCAATGTTCACGGAACTTATCTAAGCATTGTTGAAAAAATTGCTGACAACCAATTAAAGGTTCGGTTTATGCACAAACAAACCTACGGTTTTATGGCTTTTAACAGGGGGGATGAAATTGAATTTGTCAACCAGGAATCATACGCATCATATGGTGTGAACAGGATAAAAGAGGCGGTATTGCTCAATCCTAAGGAAATGTTGTTAACCTTTGAAAAGCCTTCTCCTCAAGGGCTTACTATCGGGGATGCTATCGAAAATGTTACCTGGACACCTGAAGTGGAAATTAGGAATTGCAGGGTATCTTGGGTTCCTACCCACGGTTTTCTTTTATCTACACGGCGAAAGGTACTCGTGGAAGGGAATGAATTTTTAGCAACCCACATGAGCGCCCTTAATATGGCAATTGATGCCAATAGCTGGTATGAATCAGGTTATGTAAAGGATATGACGATTCGCAACAACAAATTTATCCGATGTGCTGAGCCTGTAATCGCTATTGCTCCTTGGAATAAAATTGCCAACAACTCCGTGTATCAGCATATAAGGATTGAAAACAATGTGTTTATTCTTCGCAATGAATTGATTGTAAAGGCAAATAGCACAGATAACCTTGTTGTTGGTGGAAATACAATTTATGCAGAAAAGAAACTCAATGATAAGTTATCAATAAATACAGGAGATTGTAAGGATCCAAAGGTTGGTCAAAACAAATACATCATTCAACCCCCAAAGTTGTAAGAAAATACACACATTCGCCTTATTTCATGTTGCTTGTTGACCCCCTGATGCGCTCAGCGATGAAGTTGTCGGGGCAATACTCGAGGTTGAATAAATATCCCTGTTCCCCGGCTGCGTCAATGAGTTGACGCAGTTCATTGAAAAAGTCGATATGGATGTTTTTACCATCGAAACCAGCCATGGAGGAAGAAATAAATTGTTTCATGCGGCGATTATATCCTCTATTCGCCGTAAAATATGCAGAGAAAAGATAGAATGCGGAGAAAAACAACTATATTCACCGCATAAATTGCGGTAAATGTCAAGATACGTCTATCAACTTGCAGGGTGGCCTGTGTTCAAATGGGACGAAAAGCTGATTTCCCCACTTCTCACAGAGACCCGCCACAGACAGGGGCGGCTATTGGGTAGAATGGAGGCATTGGGTTTTGGTCTTCAGGAGGAGGCCAATCTCTCCACTCTGGCTTTGGAGGTAGTAAAGTCGAGTGAAATTGAGGGCGAGCTGTTGAATGCGGAAGAAGTGAGGTCATCCATCGCCAGAAGACTGGGTATTGAAACTGGTGACAATATCAAGGCAGGTCGCGATGTGGAAGGTGTTGTAGAGATGGTTATGGATGCAGTGGACAGTTTTCGCCAACCGCTTACTACTGATAGACTTTTTGGGTGGCATAGTGCTTTGTTTCCTTCGGGAAGAAGTGGGATGTATACAATAGTGACAGGAAACTGGAGAGACAATGAACCCTCTGACCCTATGCAAGTGGTATCTGGTCCGATGGGAAAAGAAAAAGTTCATTTTGAAGCACCAGCTTCAGCTCGTGTTCCTGAAATGATGGATCAGCTTTTGCATTGGATTAACCAACCCCTATCAATTGATCCGGTATTAAAATCTGCCATTGCGCATTTGTGGTTTGTAACTGTACATCCGTTTGATGATGGTAATGGAAGAATTGGAAGGGCTATCATGGACAGGCAACTGGCTGTTGCTGATGGCAGTTCAAAAAGATTTTACAGCATGAGTAGTCAGATATTGAAAGAGCGAAAGGAGTATTATTTTCAGTTAGAAGAAGCACAAAAAGGAACACTTGATATCACAGCATACCTGAATTGGTTTTTATCATGTCTTGACAGGGCCATCCTCAATACAGACGAAGTGCTGAGTAGGATATTGACGAAGTCGCATTTCTGGAAACAACATACTGCTGTATCGCTCAATCCCAGACAAATAAAAGTCATCAACCGGTTGTTGGATGGTTTTGATGGTAAGCTGACCAGCACAAAATGGGCAAAGATCTGCAAATGCTCTCAGGACACGGCACTGCGTGACATCAACATGCTGATTGAATTGCAAATTTTACAGAAGACGGATGAAGGCGGAAGGAGTAGTGGGTATAGCCTAGTGTTATAACCATCAATAATTCCCATACCTCAACTTCGCAATGCGTAATTGATTCTACCAAGTCTTGAGCTGTGTAGAATTAAAGCGATATTCTGGAGTATTTATGTCTCCCTCTTTGGCAAAGTACCAAGGACCATCTTGACCTTTAAGTATATGTATATCTTGTGCAGGCATGTATGACTGTGCAAGCATAAAAGCTTTTTCGCCTTTATTGTTAATGGCAATATCTACTACTATAACTACATGCCCTGGAAATCCACCCTTTATTAAAACATCTCCTATTTGAACATCTTGGATCTTTCTTGGCTTCATGTCTCTTTCCAAACTCCAGCTATTGCAGGCGCCAAAAACAACATCCATATGCTTCAGCAAGTGCTCATAAGTATACGGTTGTTTAAACTTAATTAATTGACCTTCTACAGACTTGAATACGATCTTGTCAAACTGCTTGGTTTTAAATAACCACTCTGCACGCAAACGCATAACAGCATCTGCACACTGTTGTAGATCCCGATCACCAACAGATATATCAAGCACTGCATATTGGGCTTCTTGGTTTCTTTTTTTCTGCCCATTATAGAGGTAAACTGTTTTGTCAGTCTTTAAAGTAATATTCCTCAGGTATTTTCCAAATTCAGATGTTGGGGTTCGTTTGTATCCACTTGGAATTTCAATATTAATAATGGCAGGAAGCAATAAAATCAAAGTAAATAATTTCATGTGTGATAATTTAATCTGCGTAAATAAATCAAACAACCAATAATTAGATTTCTCTAAATGGTATAAGATACTTGTGTATTATTCCAAGGGAAAAACTTTTCAACAGTGCCTTCATGTTCATACTCAATCGTATAAATGAAATCTTCATTATGAGATTTCGCTATAAAAGGAAGATTGTCCTTCATGTCCAAAATTCTTTTTAAGTCACCATAATATGAATTGTAATACCGTTCATAGCCAGGATAAGCGCAACAGGAAAGTTTACCGATAATATTATTTTGTTCATCCCTCACTGGAATCAACCATTGGGTTTTTTCAATGGACTTCAAATCTTCAATACTGTATGTTGTATCAAGTATTTCTTTAGGGATGTCGTCTGCGGATATACATTTTCTCTTTGGCGTGTTAAAGGCCAAGTTGGGATCAGGAATTACAGATTTGTAGTATTCGATGACAAGTTCATTTTTCTTGCTGTTAAAGCCTGTAGAACTGAATGTAAAAATCAATATCCAATCATCTCCTTTTAAAAAAGGCCAGACGCCATTGCTACCACCGCCCATATAGGATATCATTGCTGAGTAGTTTCCTATGACTTCATTATCGTAAGTAACATTGAGATTTAGCCGCTCACCAAGGGGTCCGTGGCTTAGTTTACAGATGGCGTCAACTGTAAGAAGCTTTCCATTAAAAATAAATGAACCGCTATAATCCAGGTGCATTGCCACTCCCTTCTCCATTGGCACTCGAGAAAATGGCTTATTGAGAATAATTTCCTGACGCTGGTAGATACCCTGTTTAGAAACCAAGTAAACATTGTTACTGATTTCAATACGTAGGCATTCAGATGATCTAACGGTGTTGATAGTTAACGAAGAAGCTGATTCCATTTTTTTGACAATTTAAGTCCTCATCGAAAGACCACCGTTGCTTGGTTGCTCGGTTGGTATGCAGACATTCCGTGAATGCATTCTTGATGATGGGGCAAATTTATAGAGAATTTAATTGCACTTAAAGTAGATCGATCGCTTTAACAAAATTTTATTGGAGGAGTTTACAATGGTTGAGATATTCCTATATTTATGCACACCATTCTATCGCTACAACCATGCCAAACACCTCTCTCCAGCAACACCTCCGCGAAGCAGGCTATGATCTAATTGATGGCCCGATCCGAAACCACAAGCCCCTGCAGCTTTGGCTGAAAGAGGGTTTCAACCAGCCGGAACTCTATTACGCCAATATTCTTCACGCATTCAACAGCAACAAAAAACTACGCATCACCAAAGATCCCGGGCTCGACATCAAGGATACAGACAAGAACGAATATGCCTTTCAGATTGGAATCACCATGGTGCAGGAATGGATGCAATCCATCGGCATGCCTCCCATCGATTTCAGCGGCGCCATCAGCGGGGGTAAAAAAGTAACCATCTCTTACAGGAAGGCTATTACGGAACTTGTACCCACTGGCGACCTGACTGACTTTCTCAGTAATGCCGATTTCCTTCATCCCAACCCGGTGCTCCTGCGCAATGCCAACCGTAACAACCTGCTTGTGATCACGGGCGTGGTAACTGCTGAACAATTTGTCGCCGAAATGGAAACGGACAGTAAAATCAACAGCAAGATCATCAATGGCCTAAAGAAGTCTGCCAACAACAAGATCGAGTTTTCTTCCACCAAAAATAATACACTCAAGATGGTTGCCAGCACCGGTAGGTTTCCTGTAGCTGTCAAAGCCAACCGCATTGACTTCGACAAAGGCAGGTTCAATGGCCTTCAGTTGGTAACAGATGGACGGGATTTGTTTTAATCAGCAGTCGTGAGCCTTTTGTCTGTCAGAAAAAGATTATTTCTTGTACGTTGTTTTAGTGTAACTTCAAAAGAGTAAATTCTTTTAATGACAAAAGCCACCGGTTTTGATTTGATTTATCAGAAGCTTCTTTCAGATAAAACCAAGCATTGGGGAGAGCAAGTTATTTTGGTAATTGCCATTGCCAGTTTCCTGATTCATTTGGCTATCATTTATCTCGTTGATTTTGGTATTATTCCAATTGCAGTTACATCTGACCTGCTCAAAAATCCTATTGCCGCGATATACACCCCATTTTCCTTTATCCTTGTTTATGAAGTTTATTTGCTGATTCATTATCTACCCAAATCGATTACGACGTATATCAGCAAACAATATGAAATCATCACATTGATCATCATCAGGAGATTGTTCAAAGATCTTTCCTCTTTAACGCTTACTTCAGATTGGTTTACAATTAAATATGATTTACAATTCACTTACGATCTGATAGCCTCTGTTTTACTTTTCTTTTTTATTTATCTCTTTTACAAACAGAGTAAAAAACGGTACAGGGTTATCGATAACACAGCGAATGAAAGGGAAGGAATAGCAAGGTTCATAAAAATCAAAAAATATATTGCTACCGCTCTGGTGCCTGTACTCATAATAGTTGCTATCTATTCTTTTTTTAATTGGAGCATGAGCACCATTTATCCGCAAACGAGTACAAAGGTGTCCTTTAGTAATATCAACAATATTTTCTTTGAGCAATTTTTTACGATTTTAATCATTGCTGATGTTGTGCTGTTGTTGTTTTCTTTTTTCCATACGGATGAATTTCATAAGGTTATCAGAAATTCGGGCTTCATCATCTCCACTATTTTGATCAGGCTATCATTCTCTGTAAGCGGCCTTCTCAACACACTGCTCATTGTATCTGCTACCATTTTCGGTCTTTTGATACTCATCATTCATAATAAGTTTGAAAAAGAAAAAGCTGCTGAGATGGTTGATTCCATTTCTCACAAAGCGTCGTGAAACAGGTTCAAAGGCTGTTATTGATGAATTTGTATCAAGTGTTGGTGTTGGGAAGTCTTGTTTATCTATTAATATTGAATACCCGATTTTAAACCCTAACTTCATAGAATAGAATAAATGATTTAACATGTTCAAAAAATTTACTACAACAGACAAGCTATTGTTTATTTCCGCATTGGCCTCATTGGTATTTTCTGAGGTGCTTTTCTTTCAGGGCGAAAAACAAGAAGCTATTTTCCTTGGATTGTGGGTTCCTTCCATCTTGGCGTTTGGAATTTATCTAAAACTTATAAACAATACCAAAAATGATTGAGTTCATCCCCTATTTCGCTGGCCTGATTACACTTCTGTTTAGCGTAGGTTTTTATTTTGCCATAAAAGAGCCAAATAAAGAAAAATAATCTATCGCTGGCTAAAATTTTCGTTAGTTTCCGGCATCATATTGCGATCTGTTGCATAGACTAGCACCATAGTTTCATACGCGAATCCTTTCGTCAGATTTTTTATTGGTGGGCAATTGTTCCTTTTCAGATTACATCTTTATTCTTCTTCTCAGTTTATAGCAGCAGACATATCCTCTACTAATGGTGGTTATTTCTGATGCAAAAAGATTTTCAAAGACTACAAATTTCTATGCTGAATTATTTTGCACAAAATCATGGTGTGGTTGTTTTGTATCCAAATTGATGCTTATTTTCAGCTCATGAAACAAAAACTATTGTTTATTTCGTTTCTGGTTTTGCTGATTGTATTGGAGGTTTTACGTGTTTACTTTATCATGCCTTTCCCGGGAAGTCAACAATCCAATACTTTGGAGATTGCATATTGGATCGGCAATAATATTGTATGGTTGAGAGGGATACTTGTTATTTGTGCTTCATATTTTCTCTTCAAATCATATTCCAGCACAAAAATTTTTCAGAAAATCATTTATGCTGTATTCATCATTTTTTATGTTGTAGTTTTTTACTTGTTTAACTTTCGTTTTTTAGCAGATAAAATGTTTTATCAGCCGAAGGTTGTTCAATTTTCAAACGCAAATGAAAACAAAATATCCAAAGAAAAACTTGTGCTTGGCGTAGTCATCAATGGAGAAGCCAAAGCCTATCCGATTCAAATCATCGGTTATCATCACCAGGTTCAGGATGAAATTGGCGGCACTTCCGTTCTCGTTACCTATTGTACAGTTTGCAGAACAGGCAGGGTATACGAGCCTACTGTAAATGGGAAGCCTGAAACATTCCGATTGTTGGGAATGGACCATTTCAATGCCATGTTTGAGGATGCCTCAACCAAAAGTTGGTGGAGGCAGGTTTCAGGTGAAGCGGTAGCTGGGCCTTTGAAAGGGACCAAGTTAGTGGAGATACCATCAAGGCAAATGTCATTGGCGTCTTGGCTGCAACTTTATCCATCTACAAAAATTCTTCAGCCAGACAGCAATTTCAATAAGCAATATGCCGAGTTGGATGGGTATGACAATGGATCTTTGAGTAGTTTTCTTGAAAAACGGGACACGATTTCCTGGATGCCAAAATCATTTGTTGTAGGTATTGTTTATAAAAATGCGTCCAAGGCATATGACTGGAATAAACTCCAGAAAGAAGGCATTGTTCAAGATTCATTGCCCGGGCTTTCTCTGCTGTTAACCGTAGAGAACAACAATGCTTCATTCCACAGCTTCAACAGGGAATTGAACGGGGTAGTGTACAATTTTCAACTGGATGCTGACAAGCGTAACATGATTGACACAAATACTGGCTCTACATGGACTGTGCAGGGAGCTTGTATCTCAGGCAGCCTAAAGGGTTCATACTTAAACCCTATTCAATCTTACCAGGAGTTCTGGCATTCGTGGCAGACTTTTCATCCAGGTACAATGCGATAAGCAGTTTTGTAAGGCGTTATTGAAAAATATAAGTAAATTGAAAAAGACAAAATTTTAATTTCAATTACTCATGGGAAAGATTTCGCATCATAAACTGCATGCATTTAGAAATGCATATTTGGTTTCGCTCATCATCATACAGCTATGTTTTTCAATGGCATTGCAAGCACAAAATCGACCCAATGTCATTTTCATTCTTACTGACCAATGGAGGTCTACTGCTTTTGGTTTTGCAGGCGATACCCAAGTAAAAACGCCCTACATTGACCAATTTTCAAAAGAGTCTGTTGTCTTCAAGAATTGTGTATCTGTTATGCCCATTTGCACTCCCTACAGGGCTGCGTTGATGACCGGAAGATTTCCGACTTCAACAGGAATGTTCATGAATGATCTTTATATGCCGGAAAAGGAGTTGTGCATGGCTGAAATATTTAAAAAGCAAGGCTATGCTACTGCTTTTTATGGGAAGTGGCATCTTGACGGACACGGGCGGCTGAACAATGTGCAACCCTTCAGAAGGCAGGGATTTGACTACTGGAAAGGCATCGAATGTACACATGACTATAACAAAATGCCCTATTTTGAAAACAATGATCTGACAGTTAAATACTGGGACAAATACTCAGCTTTCGCTATTGTGGATGATGCGGCAAACTACCTTGAACAGGCATCAAAAAGTGATAATCCATTTTTGCTCTTTCTTTCGATTGAATCACCTCACTTTTCCCAGCACACAGCACCCCAGCAATACCAGGACATGTATCCCAAAGAAAAACTGGTGTTGAGCCCCAATGTGATCGACAATAAATTTCCCAATATCAGGGAAAATCTTAAACAGTATTATGCACATTGCACCGCAACGGATAAGGCTATTGGCGATTTAATAAACAAAATCAAGTCCTTGGGTTTATATGATAACTCTATCATTATTTTAACCGCTGATCATGGAGAAATGATGGGATCACATGGTGTCAGACCCCACGAAAAGCAGATATCCTGGGATGAGTCGGTCAAAACACCTTTTTTGATTCGCTACCCTGGAATCGGAAACAATGCCGGTAAGCTGACCCATACCCCTATCACCACACCAGATGTATTGCCTACCATGTTGTCATTGGCAGGTCTTTCAATACCCCAGACCATTGAAGGCAGAAACATTTCTTCAGTGATCAAAAATCCTACGGGAGTAAATAACAGAGCAGCCTTGTACATGAATGTATATCCCACTGCTCCAACTCCCTTTTCAGAATACAGGGCCATCAAGACCAATCGTTACACGTATGTAAAAACCCCTGATAAACCATTGATGTTGTTTGATCATGTTGCCGATTCTTTGGAACTCAACAATCTCATAGACAACAACAATTACGCCCGGATAAAGAAAAAAATGGATCGCTTGATGCAAAAGGAACTGAGGGCAATAGGCGACGAGAATTTCAAACCATCCGAGTATTATCTCAATAAATTCGGTTTAACGGAAATGGGTATCAAGTGTGGAGACATTATCAATACCTCAGGTAATCTCGGAAAGGTTTACACCCCCAAATCTGATTAAATGAAAGGAACCTGCAACGTATCTTTTATTGTATTGTCCTTGCTCACTTTGTTTTCATTAAAAGGGTTTTCTTCCTATCCTCCTTTGACTGGCATCAATCCGGGGAAAGCAAGACCCAATATCCTGATCATTACAGTTGATGACTTGACCTACAATTCAGTAGGGGCATTTGGATGTAAAATACCGGGAATTACTCCTAACATTGATGCACTTGCCAGGAGAGGAATGCGGTTTAATCGTGGCTTCATCAACACTGCTGTTTGCCAACCTTCCCGCCAAGCAATGCTTACAGGACTTTATCCCCATAACAATGGCTCCGAAGGGTTAGAACCCATGAGTATCGATGTAGTTACCCTTCCTGAAAAATTAAAAAAAGCAGGATATACCAACGGAGTACTTGGAAAGGAAATTCACTATCAACCCATGGAAAAATTTCATTGGGATTATATTCCTTTTGTCACCGAAAAAGATTCAACATGGAGAAAGGGAAACGGGAGAATTCCTTCTCTTTTTTACGATTATGCCATGACATTCTTTAAGATGTCACAAAAAAACGATGAACCTTTTTTTCTGGTTGCCAACTCCCAGGATCCACACAGGCCATTTGCAGATACGGAAGAAGACCTGCAGTCTTTCGAGTATAATCCGCTTGGCAAAACCCGCCAATTTCAACCTGATGAAATTGAGGTCCCTGCATTCTTGCCTGATATACCTGACGTCAGAAAGGAAATGGCACAGTATTACAGTTCCGTTTACCGGGCGGATCTTTCTATTGGTACAATATTAAAAGCCTTATCCGAAAGCGGCATGGCTGATAATACACTAATCGTATTCATGAGTGACAATGGGTCAGCTTTTCCATACGGAAAATCTCAGTGCTATTATAACAGCAACAGAACGCCACTTATTGTTGCATGGCCGGGTGTTGTCAAGCCAGGTACAGTTGATTCCACCCATGCAGTATCAGGCATAGATCTGATGCCTACCATTCTTGATGCTTTGCAGCTTCCTCAGGAAGCAAATGCAGATGGGGAAAGTTATCTTCCTTTGTTATTGGGCAAAAAGCAAAAAAACAAAAACCATGTCTACACGACCTACTATCAAATTTTTGCCAAAATAAGGTATCCGATGAGAAGTGTTTTAAATGATCGCTTTAGCTATATATACAACTTCTGGGCTGATGGCAAAACCAGTATGACGGGAGATGCAACGGGAGGGCTGACCTGGAAAGCCATGCTTGCTGCGGCCAAAACTGATGCTGCTATTGCCGAGCGTGTGAACTTCTACAAGTATAGAACACCAGAAGAACTTTACGATTATAAAAATGACCCCGATGCACTTCATAACCTGATCGATGATCCAGCGTATCAACAGGAAATAAAAAAGTTGCGAAAGCAAATGCTTAAGCTAATGATCAAGTACAAGGATCCAGCCTATGAAACATACCGGGACAGAAACAAAAAAGATGTGATCAGTGACTTTATGAAATTGCAAAAAGAAAAAGCCAAAAACACAGGAAAGAACATTTTATTTTAGCATGTGACTTGATCTTTTTCTTTACAATCCGGGAGGAACAAAAGCAATCTTGGATGCAGTCAAATGTGAAACCAATTTATTTTTTAAACCATTGATCGCATCTGTATACTTCTTTTCTTTGATCAGATTGTATTTTTCTCCGGGATCTGATTGTAGATCAGAAAAAACCTCCCTTGGAAATTCACCATGCTTGTCATCAAGCTGGTATTTATAGCGGCCACTATGGATCAGGTATCCAAGCTGACTTTCAATGAAAATTTCGGTTCGCCAGTTGTTTATTTTTTTCTCATTCAGCAATGGCACCAAAGACTTTCCCTGAAGCCCTTTGGGCGGCTGTATCTGTGCAAGTTCACAAAGCGTAGGAAAAATATCCAGTCCGTTGCTGACCAGGTGTTGGTTATCGACTTTCCCTTTGTTTTTCAATCCAGGATAAGAAATGATAAACGGCACCCTTGCTGATTCCTCATAAAATACAGTTTTGTGTTCCAGCTTATGGGCACCATCCATTTCTCCATGATCTGCTGTAAATAAAATGATGGTATTTTCCCTCAGTCCTGATCGATCAAGCGCACCCAATATCTGCCCAATAAGTACATCCACTTTTTCTGTAAGCCGCGCATATGCCCACCGGTGTAGCTTCCAGTCTTCCTCCGTCCAGTTATCCCGAACCACTTTTCTAAAGTTTCGAAGCCTGATCAGGCTGTCTACAGAATAGCTTTCTCCGATCATGGGTTGATGGTTATCCGGTAGTGGCGGGCAATATTTTTTGAAAAACTCATTTTTTGAAATGCCTTCCGGAATTTTTTTGGCCTCAAAAAGATCTGGCGGTGTAGCCTTTGCTTCATTGCCTTCAGGGTCTCCAAAACTGATGGCATCGAAACAAATATCATGAGGATTAATCAATGATGCAAAAAGAAGGAAGGGTTTGCTTTCGGGTTTTCTGTTGATGAGAAAATCAGATACATTCAATGCCAGATTTTCCCTGTCATTTCTTGTGATGACGTTGTAGCCCCAATTTGTTGCATTGGGCCCTTCAATGGGAACATGAAATTTACCTCCATAATAAGTATCGTATCCGGCATTCCGGAATGTATGGCCCAATGAACGGGAATACAAACCTTCAATGAGTGATTTTCTTTCAGGAGTGATATTGTATGCATTTTCCCTGATGCCGGCAGATGAAGCCAA
The DNA here is from genome assembly GCA_044373365.1 of Chitinophagaceae bacterium. Taxonomy (GTDB): domain Bacteria; phylum Bacteroidota; class Bacteroidia; order Chitinophagales; family Chitinophagaceae; genus Pollutibacter. The sequence goes on along the minus strand of JBIPNK010000001.1, from coordinate 119,299 downwards.
AAGACCAGTTTGTATCGAGAAACGGGATGGCATGCAAACGGGATTTGTTACATATGCTTTTTCAAAACGAATTCCGGCTGATGAAAGCGCGTCGAGTGATGGTGTCTTCAGCCATTTATTTCCTGTACAGGATAACATCGTAGCACTGTGCTGGTCCGTCATGATGACCAGTATGTTGGGTCTTTTGTGTTGATTGTTTAGATTTCCCGTTGATACTGTATGCTGAGCCTTGATTGGACTTATGGCCAATAACACAGCAGCGATTAAAGTATGGATTACAGCTCGCATGTTTTTTGAACAAAAGTAGATATAGTTTAAATCAAAATGTGTGCTCGGGACCTTCCAAAGGCAGGCTGGATTACTTTCAGTGATCCATGATGTCCTACGAGGGGGCTTCAAATAAAAAGTCCTGGATTGTCTTTGCTTCGCTCAGACTTCTTTTTGGTGGGGCATCAATGCCCTTTGCTGGATTACTTTCAGTGATCCCAATGTCCTACGAGGGGGCTACAAATAAAAAGTCCTGGTTCGCTTCGCTCTCCCTGCGATTTTTCATTTGTCAGCTCAGCAAAGCAAGCTTTGCACGCCGCCAAATAAAAAATCCCGCACTTCGTGCAGGACTTTTTTATCGTGCCCAGGACTGGATTCGAACCAGCACATCCTTGCGAACGCTGCGACCTGAACACAGTGCGTCTACCAATTTCGCCACCTGGGCAGTGGAGGGCAAATATACGCCAGAAAGGCAAATAAAATGCTATTTCAACATGAATTTGACGTTCACATTCATACTGATCCTGATTTTTTCAAAGTCTATTTGAGGCAGCTCTTCTTTGACTTCATTGAGTGTAGACATTCCCCTGACGCGGATCTGGGAGGCCGGTTGTGTTGCGCCATCCCCATCATTGCTGAAGTCTGCAATGTGCAAGGGAGCCCCAACTGCAGCACCGATGGGGCTGGTCAAAGCCAAGGCCTTGGCGTGGGCATTTTTTACGGCATTGGTTCTGCAGGTATTTTTGAGCTTAAGCATTTCAGAGTGTCCGACCCGTTCCAGGTTGGTATTGGCAATACCCAATTCCTCCAGTTTCATGAAAACGCGGGTGGCCAAAACGGCGTCTCCCACCTTCAGGGTATAGGATTTGGTCTTCATTACGTCTTTTTGCTTCAGCACATAGTACCTGAAATTGCTCTGCATGTCTGAAGTGCTCAGCTCCTTTTCGGTATTGATTCCCAGGGATTTGAGTCCAGCCACCATTTTACGCTCCTGCTCCTCCAGCGAAATCCTGTTTTTGACATCGGCCTCGGCAATCACGATGCTGATATAGATCTCATTGGGGGTAACGAGGGTGTCGGCACTGCCGAAAACCTCTACATAAGGAACATCCAAAAAGCTCTTCATTTGGGCAGAGGTGCCATGGACAAGAAGGCCCAGCAAACTGACTAAAATCAATTTTTTCATGTGTATGTTTTTACGGTTTATCATGTTTAAGGACGCTGAAATCCTTGCTTTCCATAAAGGTATCCTATGCGCCTTCTTTTTTCAAATATTAACCATAATTTAGTATTGGGTTAATGGGGGGCTAATACCTGAAATTAACCTTTGCTATCCTAATTATTTTCAAGTTAAAATTTTAAAAATGAGAAATTGCATTTCGCTTCGTGCATGTTTTCGACTGCTATCATGCATTGCATTGATGGGGGCTGTTTTTCTCCTGGCCAAACCTCACTCGGTGATGGCTTCGGAGAAACTAAGCCACTCAAACGCGTTTGACCGCATCATCAAAGGACAGGTGAATGATGCTGGAACCGGCTTGCCGCTTTCCGGGGCAAGCCTGGCTGTAAAAGGAACCAAAAACAGCGCACTGACCGATGCGCAGGGAGGTTTCTCCATTTCAGTCCCTGGAGACAATGCTGTTCTGGTTGTGTCTTTTGTAGGATATGTTTCACAGGAAATCGTTGTGGGCAACAGATCAGCCATTAATTTTTCTTTACAATCAGTATCTGCAGACCTTGCTCAGGTAGTGGTGGTTGGATATGGCACACAGCGCAAGCGCGATGTAACCGGTGCTGTAAAGAGTGTAGGTGCTGAAGAGTTCAATAAGGGCATCATCAATGCGCCGCAACAATTGTTGCAGGGCAAGGTAGCTGGTGTCAATGTAACTTCTGCAAGTGGTGAACCGGGTGCTGCTCAGGGTATCAGCATCAGGGGGCCTGGCGGTGTGCGTACAGGAAGTACGCCGCTTTTTGTGGTTGACGGACTTCCGCTCGATAATTCAAGTACAGGTGGTGGTGATCCATTGAACTTTATTAACCCCGCAGACATTGAAACGATGGATGTATTGAAAGATGCATCTGCCACTGCCATCTATGGAGCACGTGGTGCAAATGGCGTAATCCTCATCACCACAAAAAAAGGAAAATCAGGCACTTCTGTGATGAATTACAACAGCAGCGTGGGCGTATCGGAACTGACAAGGGCACTTCCCGTTTACAGTGCAGCTGAGTTCAGGAAAAAGGTTGTTGAAGTGGGAGGCCTCCTTGATGACAAGGGTGGTAATACAGACTGGCAAAAAGAAATCACCAGAACTGCACTTACACAGAACCACAACCTTACCATGAGCGGCGGTGCTGAAAAGCTTACCTATTTTGCCTCTTTTGGTTTGCAAAACCAGGAGGGTATCATCAATACCAATGACCTGAAAAGGTATTCTGGAAGGTTTAATGCAACCCAGAAATTCCTGAACGACAGGCTGATTGTAGATGTAAACCTGAGCGCAAACAATACCAAGCAACAGCGCCCCAATATTGGCGGTGTTATTGGAGATGCCCTCAGCAACAACCCTACATATTCTGCATACGATGCACAGGGCAATATCGCAGCATACCAGCTGTTCAACAACCCTTTGCTGACCTTTAAGCTGGACAAGGATGTTACCACTATCAACAGGGTAATTGGAAGCATTTCGCCATCCATTAAACTATTTGATGGTCTTACGTACAAACTCAACCTTGGTGTAGACAATTCTACCGCTACCAGAGATGTACAGTCTCTTGCCAACGTACTGCCCCAGCGGGATGGAAGGTTTGAAACATACAATACCATCAACAGGAATACCCTGATTGAAAACTACCTGACCTATAATTTTAAGGTGAAGGAGCATAATTTCTCTGCATTGGGAGGACATTCTTACCAGGAGATTTATGTTCAAGGCAGGGGATGGAGCATCAACCGTCCTCCAGTTGGTCCGGTTGAACCGCTGTACAATCCGGGCATTGGACAAGAGCTTACATTGGCCAACAACAGGCCCAATGGTTTCGCCGTATTGAATGAGTTGCAGTCTTTCTTTTCTCGTGTCAACTATTCGTACAAGGACAAGTATCTTGCTACAGCCAATTTCAGGATGGATGGATCCTCTAAGTTTGGTGAAAACAACAAATACGGTTATTTCCCATCATTCTCTCTTGGATGGAGAATCAGTGAGGAAGAATTTATGCAGAATAGTCCGTTCAGCAATCTTAAGCTAAGGGCTGGATGGGGACAAACGGGTAACCAGGAAATTCCTTCCAAAATCACCCAACCCCTTTTCACATCGGCTGTTTCAGGTACAACGAGCTATCCCCTTGCTCCTTCAGGCCCTTATCCTGCAGGGATTACCTATTCAAGGTTGGCCAACCCCGATATCCAGTGGGAAGTGTCTACCCAAACCAACGTGGGATTGGATTTTGGCTTGCTGAAAGGGGCCCTTACAGGATCAATCGATTATTTCAAGAAGCTGTCCAACAACATCCTGCTTGAAGTGATTCCAGCAGATCCTGTTCAGCCTGCAGGAACATTCTGGACCAATGTGGAAGACATGACCATTACCAATGCAGGTCTGGAAATTGATCTTGCTTACAAGAACAAGACCAAATCCGGAATAAAATATGCGATTGGCGGTAATGTTGCTTTCCTCAGCAATCTTGTTGAAAATTCTCCTTACTCTGTCATTCAATCCGGCTCTGCTTCAGGGCCTGGTTTGACTTCGGCTACTGTAAACGGCTATATCAATGGACAGCCCATTGGTACTTTCTTTCTCAGGGAGTGGACTGGTTTCGACGCCAATGGCATCAGCACCTTCCGTGACATTGATGGCGATGGCATCAGCGGAGACAAGGACAGGCTTGCATTGGGTACTGCACTTCCCAAAGTGATTTATGCTTTCTTTGCCAACCTTTCTTACAAAGGATTCGATTTTGTTGCCAATTTTAATGGTGTTTCAGGGAACAAGATTTATGACAATACCGCGAATGCCTATTTCTATAAATTGCGTTTATCAAAAAGTGTGAATACTACCCCTGAGGCTGTTGGCTCTCCAAAGGAGTCTATCAACAACTCGGCGCCCATCAGTTCAAGGTACCTGAAGGACGGAGCATATTTGCGTTTGAACAACATGGCCCTGGGGTATAATTTTGATACCCGCGGTGGAGCAATGGGCAAGTGGATTTCCGGACTTCGTCTTTCTGTAACTGGTCAAAATCTTTTTGTGATCACAAAGTACAACGGGTACGATCCTGAGGTAAACACCGATAGGACGATCAATGGTGTCTCTTCATATGGCATTGATGGGCTTAGCTATCCCAAGGCCAGATCAATCATTTTCGGACTAAACTTAACTTTCTAAAATATACAATATGAAAAATAGAATATTAACCCTGCTCTTTGTTTTGGGCTTGTTGTCCTTGACAGAAAGTTGTACCAAGCTAAAGGAGACTGTTCTTGATGAGTCATCCGTAACTGGTCTTACAGAAAAACAGATTGCAGACGGAACCATTGCTCCGGTCTATGCACAATTGCCCAACATTTTCATCCATACCGGCCTTTTTGCCCTTCAGGAAATCACCACAGACGAGGCCATTCTTCCTTACCGTGGTGGAACAGATTGGGGTGATAATGGAATCTACCTTGATTTGCACAGGCACCAGACCACCAGCAACAATGCTCCGGTGAGAAATACCTGGAACCCATTGACGCAAAGCCTTTCCCGTGCTGTTTCTGCCATCAGCTCTCTCCAAGGCAGCAAAGATCCCAATGCCGCAAAATATATTGCAGAGGCGAAGGGGATGTATGCATTTTATAACATGCTGGTACTCGATCTCTGGGGTGTGATCTTTGTTAAGGAAGACCCAGGTGCTACATCTAAAATTGTTCGTGGAGAAGAAGCGGTTGAATACCTGAAAAAGGTATTGCTTGAAGTGGAGCCTTTGCTGGACAATACCACTGGACCAGGCCGTCTCACCAAGGCCGGCGTTTGGGGCCTGCTTGCCAAGCTGCACCTGAATGCTGCTGTTTACCGCGACAGATATGCTGCCACCTTTACTTTCAAGAATGAGGACATGGACAAGGTGATAGAGTATACCTCTAAAATCATCTCATCTGGTCAGTATGCATTGTCTCCTGACTATTGGGCAATATTCAATGACGAAAACAATACCAACAAGGAATTGGTTTTTGCCGTTGACCAGCGTGCAGACCTGAATGGTCATAACAGGCTTGCCTATTTCTCTCTTTCAGGAGATCAGTTTCCGCTTCCAGCTTTTACTGGCGCCAACGGAACCGATGGTCCTGGTATTACATCTGATTTTTACAAAACATGGGTAGATGCATATGCTCCTACAGATCCTGCTGTTGCAGACCCGAGGTTTTATAAAAAGAACATTACCGTTGACCCTGTAACACAACAGGCTTGCTATGATGCTGCTTCTTACAGGGTAGACAGGGGAATCTTGCGTGGGCAACAGTATGGTTTGATCAGGACTGCAGGTGTTTTTGAAAAATGCCCTGATGGCAAATTCAAGGTAGGCAGGTTGTTTAACAACACCAGGAACAGGCCTACAACGCCAGTACTGCATACTGAAAGAATTGATTTTACAACAGTTGGTAGTGATTATGCAACCGGTTTCCGTGTATTGAAATTTGAGTTTGGAAAAAAATCAGTCAGTGGAAGAAATTTTGGCGAAGCAGATATTCCCATTGTTCGTTTGGGTGATGTTTACCTGATGCGTGCTGAAGCAAGGCTGCGCAAAGGTGATGCGGCTGCCGCGCTTACTGATGTTAATGCAGTAAGAACTTCACGTACTGCAACCGGAGTGGGCAGGGCCCTTACCGCAGTAAACCTGGATCAACTTTTCAGAGAGCGTGGATTTGAATTGTACTGGGAGCTTCAGAGAAGAACGGATATGGTTCGTTTTGGAAAGTTTGAATCAGCCTGGACAGAAAAAGCCAGCACAGACAAGAACAAGCGCGTATTCCCGATTCCTCAAACTGCCATCGATGGCGCCTCCAACCTTCCTGGTTATTTGAAGCAGAATCCTGGCTATTGATTTTTATCTTCAATACATTCAAAGGCAGATGGTCGTTCCATCTGCCTTTTTTATTTTAGGACTGTTCAGTAGCTTAAAGGCTAAAGTGTAGTCCCTTTCTGTCCTCTTTAAATGCTTGCTTTTCATAATAAGTCAACTTTTGTTCCAACTTATTTTATGACGAGGCAGGTCTCAAAATGAAAAAGCCACTGATAAACATCAGTGGCTTTTAAAAAAAACAATTTGATTGGTAGTAATAATTATTTTGGCAATACTACTGTATCAATTACATGGATGATACCATTGCTGGCGCCAAGATCAGTAGCAACAACTGTTGCAACTCCACCCTTTTCGTCAGTCAAAATTACTTTTCCAGCTTTAACAGATGCAACCAAGCTTCCGCCGCTTACTGTTTTCACTGTTACTGATCCGCCGCCATCTTTGATAGCCTTGAGTACTGCAGCAGCATTCAAGCTTCCTGCAACAACATGGTAGGTGAGGATTTTAGCCAGTGTAGCCTTGTTTTCAGCTTTCAACAGTGTTTCAACTGTTCCAGCTGGAAGCTTTGCAAAAGCTGCATTTGTAGGTGCAAAAACGGTGAATGGTCCAGCGCTTTGCAGTGTTGCTACAAGGTCAGCAGCTTTAACAGCAGCTACCAAAGTAGTATGATCTGCTGATCCAACAGCAACATCAACGATTGTTTTTTGAGCACTTGCTCCAAGTGTCATGGTAATGAGTGCAAGAACAGATAATGCGAGTGATTTGATTTTCATTTGTGTTATTTGAGTATAGAACATCAAATAGAGGAAATAGTTGTGGGGTACTCATTATATAATTTAAAAAGCGCTCACTGTAAAATGTACATTAACATAAACCGGGACATATTTGATACCATGTACTATAAGGGTAAACATTTACAAAAGAGTGATACAGTCCTTCCATCTGCCTTTTTTATTTTATCTTGGCATGGAAATACAAACAGGTCATGAAAAAAATATACTCCGTTTTTGTTCTTCTGCTTCTCTCCATAGTCACCCTTGCACAAAAAGCCCTCAATGTTATCAGCATAAAGGAAACGGAGCGTATTGAGCGTACCCTTTCTGCGGATGATATGCAAGGCAGAAGAACTTTCACACCTGGTATTGAAAAAGCCGCCAACTTCATTGCTTCCGAATTTGAAAAAACCGGTTTGCAAAAATGGAACAACGGAAATACTTATCTACAATCGTTTTCAATGGTCCGCACCAAAACCATTTCCCAAAAAGTATTGGTCAATGGCATGGAGCTTGATGCAAAAAAAGCCATTGTGGTATCGCCTGCAAAATCGCTGATGGCTGACAACAATGCAGGGTATGAGCTGGTATCCATTACCGCCAAAATGAATTTCCCGACCGAGGCAAGAAAGGCCCTCGGTGCCAAGAAAAATACAGTGGTATTGGTTGATACTGCCCATGCCAACATGTTTGGAAGGTTTGCACAGATGCGCTCTCAATTGTATTCTGGACAGCCCAATGTGATCATGCTGCTCGTGGACAAAGCGCCCAGCTCTTTTCGTGTTGAATTGAGCCAGGAGCTAACCGAGATGCCATTGTCCAATGTAGTGGGCATCATTCCCGGCAAATCAAAGGCCAATGAGTACGTGATTTTTTCTGGCCACTATGATCACCTGGGCATCAACAGCAAAAAAATGGAGAACAATGATTCCATCTACAACGGCGCCAATGATGATGCAGCAGGCACCACGGCCATGATCATGCTGGCAAAATATTTCAAGAAGCTCAACGACAACGAGCGCACACTTGTTTTTGCTGCCTTCACTGCTGAAGAGATTGGTGGTTTTGGCGCAACCTATTTTTCAAAGCAATTTGATCCTGTACATGTGATGGCCATGTTCAACATTGAAATGATTGGTACAGAAAGCAAGTGGGGGAAGAACAGCGCCTACATCACAGGTTTTGAAAAGACCAACATGGGAGAGATTTTGCAAAACAACCTCAAAGGCACAGATTTTACTTTCCATCCAGATCCTTATCCAACGCAACAGTTGTTCTACCGCTCAGACAATGCAACCCTTGCCAGGCTTGGGGTTCCGGCACATACCATCTCCACGTCCAAGATGGACAGCGAGCCGAACTACCACAAGGCTTCTGATGAGATTGGCACCCTTGACATGCAGAATATGGCGGCCATCATCCGTGCCATCGCCCTGAGTTCAAAAGGAATTGTTTCCGGAAAAGAAACCCCCAGCAGGGTAGATGTTTCTGCATTAAGGTAACATTTGTAATACTATAGTTGACCATTGGCTATCCTTATTCAATCGGGGCCTGCCCCGTCATTTGCCATCAGGAATCTATTGATTACCTTCATGGCGGTTTAAACAAAGTTCACATGAAGACATTGTTCCGCACTGTACACCTCTACCTCAGTCTGGCTTCTGGTATATTTATCATGATGGCCTGCTTCACAGGGTCTATCCTTGTTTTTGAAGAGGAATTGCAGCATTCCATCTACCATGACAGGTATTTTGTACAGCAGCAGGCGGACCTGCAATTGCCAGTTGGAACCGTGTTGGCCAACCTGAAAAAAGAATATCCCGCCGCCAAGGTCAGTGGTGTCAAGATCCATTCAGATCCTGCCCGCAACCTTGAAATAGCCCTTTCTCTCCCTGGCAAAGATGGCAAACCCGATCCCAAAAAAATCACTGCTTTTGCAGATCCTTATACAGGCAGGATTGTTGAATTGTATAGCTATGCGGATTCTTTTTTCAGCACTGTGGAAGACATGCACCGCAGGTTATTGGGAACAGATATTGGGAAGTTGGTCATGGGAACCAGTACGCTTTTGTTTTTGTTCATCATGATCACCGGGGTGATCCTTTGGTGGCCCAAGACCAAGGCGATGCTCAAACAGCGCAGTTCCATCAAGTGGAAGGCCAACTGGAAAAGGCTGGCTTATGATTTTCACCATGCACTGGGAATCTACACCGTAATCTTTCTCTTCATTTTTGCCTTTACTGCCCTGGCATGGAGTTTTCAGTGGTTCAATGATGGCATTTACAAGGTCACGAATTCTTCCAAAGAGCCCATCAAGCCTCCAACATCAACCATCGTTGATTCCTTGGAAAAAGCAGGCATTGATGATGTACTTGCAGATGCCTATACCAGGATTCCCAATGCTGTTTTTTACAACATCAGCCTGCCAAAAGATTCCAGTGCTGTATTTGGTGTCAACGTGCTGAGCAGAACGGCCATCCATGAAACAGCCACAGACAACCATTATTATGATCAATATTCTGGAGCCTACCTGAAGACGGTATCATTTGGAGACAGGCCCATCGGGCAACAGATCCGTGCCAGTTTCAAGCCTATTCATATCAGTTCTATTTTTGGCCTTCCATCCAAGATCCTTGGATTTTTGGTCTGTCTGATAGGCACGACCTTCCCGATTACTGGGGTGATCATGTGGCTGAGCAGGATCAAGAAGATTTAGGTAGATGGCTTCGCGTTAGTGGGATGTTGCTAATACGAACAACAGGATGATATAACCATAAGCCTTTGGGTTCCTAACACCGGAACGCATGGGCCAAGCCCTCTAACCCTCTAACCCCCTAAACCTCTAAACCCTTAAACCCCTTACAGGTTCCCCTTCTTCAACTCTCCCACCGCATGGTCAACCGCGCGGGCAGTGAGGGCCATGTAAGTAACAGATGGGTTTTGGCAGGCGGAGGAAGCCATGGCTGATCCGTCTGTGATAAAGACGTTCTGGACGTCGTGCATCTGGTTCCATTTGTTGAGGACCGATGTTTTTGGATCATTGCCCATGCGTGCAGTTCCCATTTCATGGATACAGAAGCCAGGCGCAGGCATGTTGTCATATGCTTTGACATTCTTGATGCCAGCGGCTTCCAGCATTTCTACTGCGCTGTTTTTCATGTCTACCCTCATTTTCATTTCGTTCTCCTTGAACTCACAGTCAATATCGAAGGTGGGCAGCCCGTATTTGTCTTTTTTATCCTTGTTGAGTGTTGCCTTGTTCTCGTAGTAAGGAAGGTGTTCGCCCCAAGAGCCCATTCCCATCGTCCAGTTGCCGGGTTCGGTAACAGTTTCCTTGAGTTCAATGCCGATCTCACCAGAACTTGCACGCCCCCTTGAGCCACCGCCCTGGTAGCCAAATCCACGCACATAGCCGGCAGAGGAGCCGCCATCGAGGTTGCGGAATCGAGGAATATAAATGCCATTGGGCCTCTTGCCATAGAAGTACTGGTCCTGGAATCCGTCAAAATCTCCAGAAGCGCCCACACCATAATGGTGATCCATCAGGTTGTGGCCAACCTGTTGGCTGCTGTTGCCAAAGCCATTGGGGAAGGCATCAGAAACGGAGTTCAGGAGGATATGGGTGGTACCAAGGGTGGATGCGTTGAGGAAGACAATCTTGGCGAAGTATTCTTCGGTTTTCATTGTTTCGGTATCCAATACCACAACCCCTTTTGCGCGCTTGGTTTCCTTGTCATAAATCACTTCAATGGTGATGGCATTGGTGCGCATGGTCAGGTTGCCTGTTGCTGCTGCAGCAGGTAGGGTGGCTGAATTGGAGCTGAAATAGCCTCCAAAAGGACAGCCCTGCTGGCATTTGTTGCGGAACTGGCAAGGTCCGCGGGTGCCAATCTTGGCAGTATGGTTGGCTGCGCGGCCAATGATCATTGGCCTTCCCATTTTGGTTTTGAGGTTTTCCTTCACCATTCTTTCAATGCAGTTCATCTCCATGGGAGGAAGGAATTCGCCATCTGGCACCATGGACAAACCATCGCGTGATCCGCTGATGCCTGCAAATTTTTCAACATAGCTGTACCAGGGAGCCAGGTCCTTGTAACGGATGGGCCAATCCACACCGTGGCCATCTTTGGCGTTGGCTTCAAAGTCGAGGTCGCTCAGCCTGTAGCACTGACGGCCCCACATCAGGGACCTTCCGCCTACATGGTTGCCGCGGATCCACTCAAATGGCTTCACCTGGGTGTATGGATTTTCAAGATCGTTCACAAAAAACTTCTTCGACACCTCATCAAAAGCATAACATTTGCTTTGGATGGGTGAGTTGGTGCGGTCTTCCTGGGTCTTGCCTCCACGGTGTTCCAATTCCCATGGGTCTTTTTCGGTTCCCACGTAATCCTTCACATGTTCCACATTGCGCCCTCTTTCGATGAGGATGGTCTTGAGGCCACGTTCAGTCAGTTCTTTTGCTGCCCAGCCTCCGGAGATGCCTGAGCCTACTACAATTGCGTCAAATGTGTTGGACATTGATAAGGGGTTGTCAGTTGAATGTTACGGGTCACCAAAATTCTTTGGTATCAATAGCATTACAATTTAAAAATCTTTTGACTAAAACTGGAATATTTTCTTTCTGATCAGTTCTCGGCCTCATTAACAATATGGACATATTTGAATAACAAAGGCTTAATGCAGCAGAAACCTTAATGCAAGATTGAATGGAGAATTTCGCGGAGGCAAAATAAACATACATGAGAAAATTACTCCTTGCGCTTTCAGCAACAGCCTTTTTTGCATGCAAAAAAGAAACCGTGGTCCTTCCCCTTGAGCAAACAGTGAATGAAGACCTGGCTTCATACCAGGAAATCGCTTCCATCAACCTGGGTGGGTTGGGTGCAGCAGAAATCACCAGTTTTGATCCTCTCACCAACAGGCTTTTTGCGGTAAACAATGGTACCACCAACAAAATTGATGTAATTGATATTGCCAATCCTGCCAGCATCAGTGTTGTAAAATCGATCAACATGTTGCCTTATGGAGGATATGTAAACAGTGTAGATGTGAAGAACGGCATGTTGGCTGCAGCAATTGAATCTACCAACAAGCAAGCGCCTGGAAAAGTAATCGTTTTCAATACCAGCACATTAAAGGAAATCGCAACCATCAATGTTGGCTCTCTTCCAGACAATGTGGTTTTCAGCCCCGATGGAAAATTCATCCTCACTGCCAATGAGGGCGAGCCCAATGATGCATACACCAACGACCCAGCCGGCACCATTTCCATCATCAATGTCGAAAACAAGTTTACCGTAACGACCTTTGATTTTGCTGGATTTACAAGCCAGCTGTCAGCATTGTCTGCTGGCGGTTTCAGGGTGTTTGGTCCTGGCAAAAATTTCGTCAATGACATTGAGCCGGAATACATTACCGTTTCCAATGATTCCAAAACTGCCTGGGTTACGTTGCAGGAAAACAATGCCATTGCAGAAATTGATATGCTTTCTGCCACCATCAAAAAAATCATGCCACTCGGGTTTAAGGATTATTCTGCTCCCGGCAATGCATTTGATTTGAGCGATAGGGATGGTGCGGTTGCTTTCAAAAATGCACCTGTTTTTGGAACCTATATGCCAGATGCGATTGCCAACTACACTTATAATGGGGTTACCTATTTGTTTACGGCCAATGAGGGCGATGCCAGGGAATACGCCGGTTTTACTGAAATAAAAAGACTGGGAACTGTTATGCTGGATCCTGTTGCTTTCCCCACAGGTGCCATATTAAAGACTGACGCCCAACTGGGAAGGTTGAACATCACCACTACTTTGGGAGATAAGGACAATGATGGCGACCTTGATGCAATTTATAGTTTTGGTGCCAGGTCTTTTTCCGTGTGGAACGCTTCTACAGGTGCCTTGGTTTGGGACAGCAAAAATGAACTGGATGTCAAATCCAACGAGTTGGGTGTTTATGATGATGGAAGAAGCGATGACAAAGGTGCAGAACCCGAGGCAATCACCATTGGAAGGGTTGGTAGCAAAACAGTTGCCTATGTAGGATTGGAAAGGACTGATGCCGTGGCGGTATATGACATCACGGACCCCACCAAGCCTGTATTTGTCAAGATGTTTAAAACAGGCGATGCGCCCGAGGGACTTCTGTTTATTCCTGCATCAAAAAGCCCCATCGGACAAAGTCTTGTGGTTGTCAGCAGTGAAAACGATGGTGTTGTAAAAATTTACAAAGCCAAGAAGCTCTAGTTGAATCATTTACAATTACATGTCTTAAGAAACAGGTACTGATAATATTTTTGGTACATCGACAAAACAAACAAACATGAGAAAAATCATTTCATTGCTTGCCCTGGTGCTGGTGGTTGTTTCAACCTCCTTTGCACAGGTGACCAGCAGTAGCATTACCGGTTCGGTTAAGGGTGATGACAACAAGTTCCTTGAAGGGGCTACGGTTGTTGCCATTCACCAGCCTTCAGGAACAAAGTATTCCACTACTACGAACAAGTCTGGTGCATTCACCATCCTGAACGTGCGTGTAGGTGGACCTTATGTGGTTAAAATCACGTTCAGCGGTTTCAAGTCTTACGAAGAGCAGGGCGTTTTCGCTCCTCTTGGTAATACAGCCAATGTGGATGTTGCCCTTAAAAACGATGCTGTAAGCATGCAGAACATTGTTGTGAAGGCTGCTCCAAACCCCATCATCAACTCCAAGGCCAATGGAACAAGCGTTACCATTGGAAGGCAGGCGCTGAACCTGACCCCAACCATCGGAAGAAACCTGAATGATGTAACCAAGTACAATGCCTACAGCAACGGCCGTTCATTCGCCGGTCAGGACAGCCGCTTCAACAACTTTACCATTGATGGTGCCGTTTTCAACAACGGTTTCGGTCTTGGTTCTGATGCGCAAGCGGGTGGTCGTACCAACTCTACTGCCATTTCTTTGGATGCCTTGGAAGAGGTTCAGATCAACATCACTCCTTATGATATCCGCCAGTCTGGTTTTGCCGGTGCTGCCATCAACGCAGTAACGCGCAGTGGTACCAACGAATTTGCAGGTTCTGTTTTCCGTTTCTGGAACAGCAGGGATCTTGCAGGAACCAAGGTTGCCAGCAAAACAGACAACATCCCCAAAACACCTTTTAATGTTGAAACCCAGGGTTTCCGTGTGGGTGGACCCATCATCAAGGACAAACTTTTCTTCTTTGTAAACGGTGAATTCACCAATGGAACCAATCCCGCCTTGAGCTGGGTGGCCAATCGCCCCGGTGCAACTGGTAACGTTTCAAGGACAACGGCTACCGATCTTGATGACCTGAAAACCTTCATGAAGTCTAACTTTGACTACGACCTCGGTGCCATCGACAATTTCAACAACGAGTCTTTCAGCAAAAAAGTGCTTGCCCGTATTGATTACAACATCAATGATATCCACAAGCTTTCTTTGCGGTATGCACACCACAATTCTGAAAGTGACGTGCCCATCAGCAACAGTAACTCAGGAAATACAGCAGGTAATGGCAACAGGCAGAACTCTGCTTTGGCCATTTCAGGTCAAAATACCGGATACATCATCCAGGACAATACCCGTTCTGCAGTATTGGAATTGAGTTCCAACTTCAAGAACAGGGTTTCCAACCAGTTCATTGCCACTTACAACAAGCAAATTGAAGACCGTGCTTACCGCACAGCCATGTTCCCTACAGTAGATATCCTCAGCGGCGTTGGCGGAAGCACCTATACCTCTTTGGGATTTGATCCATTCACACCCAACAACAAGTTGAACTATTCAACCTTCAACCTGACCAACAATACCACCTTGATCCGTGGCAACCATACCATCACCTTGGGTGCTGCATTTGAATCATTCAAGTCGAACAACCTGTTCTTCTATGGTTCGAATGGTGTTTGGGTATTCAACAGCATTGCTGATTTCAAGGCAGCTGCACTGGCCTACAAAGCCAATCCGAACCTTGCTGCTTCCACCGTACCCATCGCCCGTTTCAATTACCGCTATACTCTTTTGCCTGACGGAAAACTTCCATGGCAGACCTTCCAGAACCAGTTCTATACTGTTTATGGACAGGATGAGTGGAAAATGACAAAGAATTTCCGCATGACCTATGGCGCGCGCTTGGATTACTTGAACATTGTCAATACCGCCTCTGATTACGCAAACCCTTATGTAGCTGGTTTGAATTTCAGGGAGCCTTCTGGCTTGCCTTATAACATCAATACAGCAAGCATGCCCAAGTCAAGGTTCTATGTGTCGCCCCGTGTAGGTTTCAACTGGGACGTAAATGGCAACAAGAAGACACAAATCCGTGGTGGATCTGGCTTGTTCCTTTCCCGTCTTCCTTATGTGTTGATCAGCAACCAATTGGGTAACAATGGAGTTAACATTGGTTTGGTGAACGTAACCGGTTCAGCGGCAACTGCCTATCCTTTTACCCTGGATCCTACCCGTTACACACCTAAAACTACCGATATCAACAGCCTTCGTGGTTATAACATCAACTATGGTGATCAGGACCTCAAATTCCCACAGATCTGGAAGACCAACATCGCCATTGACCAGAAATTGGGCTGGGGTGTGATTGGAACATTGGAAGCGATCTACAACAAGAACATCAACATGCTTCATTATGTAGACGTGAACCAGAAAAGGCCTTCGGGAACTTTTGCCGGAAACGACAAGAGGGACATCTATCCTGCACTTGATCTTTCTGGTGCTGCTGCAACAAATGCCCGTTTCCTGAATCCAGGCATCGGCAATGCATTTGTGTTGACCAACAACAACGTTGGTTATTCCTACTCACTGACTGCAAAGTTGGAAAAGCCCATGACCAAGAATTTTGGTGGTGTTTTGGCCTATACCAATGCAAAAGCAACAGATCTCTCTTCTGTGGCCAGTACAGTTAACGCAAGTACACCAAGCATCTATGGCATGAACTACCTGAGAGAAGGTTTCTCTGACAACGACCTTCGCCACCGTTTCATGGGCTATGTAAACTACAGGCTCAACTATGGCGGTAAGTTTGGCGGTGCAACCACCTTCTCTTTGGGTATGGTTTCTGCCAGCGGATACAAGGTTTCTTATACCTACAGCTCTGATGTGAATGGTGATGGTCAGTTCAATGACCTGATCTATGTTCCGGCGGCCGGTAACAACCTTACCTTCCAGGATCAAACCGTGGGTACAACCGTTTTCACTGCAACAGCACAGGCAACAGCCTTCAGCAAATATATCGAAGCAAACCCTTACCTTAAAAACAGAAGGGGACAGTATGCTGAGCGCAATGGTGCTCAAGCGCCTTGGTTGACAAGGTTTGATTTCAGCATTGAACAGGACTTCTTTGTGAAGACGGGCAAGAACAAAAAAGCCAATACCTTCCGTTTCAGGGCTGATTTCATCAACTTTGGCAACCTGATCAACAACAAATGGGGTGTAGGCAATGTATCTACAACACCTCAACCGCTCAACTACCGTGGCCGTACAGCAGCGGGTGAGCCAATCTACAGGTTGGCTACACAGGTGGTGAATGGTGCCACTGTTTTGTTGCAGGATGCTTTCGTAGATTCAAAGACCTTGAACGATGTATACCAGATCCAATTGGGTGTGAGGTATATCTTCAACAATTAATCGAATTGGTCTTTAATGACCATTTGACCGCATAAAAAAGACCGGAGACAATTTCTCCGGTCTTTTTTTCTTCTTTCTTGCAAGGATTTTGCCATTTCCCCGCCATGGATTATATTTGCACTCCAATTAATTTGGCTACGAGGAGATGTAGCTCAGTTGGTAGAGCATCGGACTGAAAATCCGTGTGTCGGCGGTTCAAGTCCGTCCATCTCCACGAACAACCCCCAGCATTTGCCGGGGGTTTTGTTTTGTACTATGTTGTGGTATTACCCCGTTTAAACATCCTGTAGGAGAATGCCGATGGTATGATGACCATGACAGCTGTGATGGACATGAATACAATGAATATGGATGGCCCATTGAGCAGCAATGCACTGATCATTTGTAGGGCTCCTCCGATCGTCCAGACTTTTCCGGCCAGCGCATGTGTGGCATTCCAGTTTGCCTCATTTTCAAGTGTCCACGGCAGCTTGAAGCCTGCTAAATAATTCTGTTTGAGTTTGGGCATGTAGATGCCCATTCCGGCAAATGCAAAACCCAATAAGGGAAAGATCAGTTTGTTGATTCCAATGCCTACATGTGCTGTACCATAGAGAATAACCATGGATAAGCAACACAAAAAGCCTACTGTAAACAGCCCAAATTGTGCATAGATCTTTTCGTCTGCCCCTTCATATCTTTTGGGGTCTATTTTTTTGATGTTGGCAAGCATCAAAAAAACGAAAATGCTGGTAAGGCCCATGATGGCCGGCAACAAATAAATGCTTTCTTTCGATCCCCAGCCATCCACTTCACCATTCAGGTTAAAATGCATGGGAATCTTATGGGGAAGCGTCGGGTAGAGGTAGAAAGCATAGCCAAACGGGAGAACCGCCAAAAGGATGGCAATGATGATCTGTTTTTTCATCGTCAATAAAATTAATATTAGGTTTATATACCTGATGTAAATTTACATGTATAGACCAACATGCCA
Source organism: Chitinophagaceae bacterium (assembly GCA_044373365.1). GTDB lineage: Bacteria > Bacteroidota > Bacteroidia > Chitinophagales > Chitinophagaceae > Pollutibacter. The sequence goes on along the minus strand of JBIPNK010000001.1, from coordinate 101,572 downwards.
TCATTTTCAAAATCCTCAAACATGAGACATTTTCTTTTTACCGCCATCTCAATCCTCATTGGAGCCAGTTCTATGGCGCAAACAGCCCAGGAGCTGAGCAAAAAAAGGGTGATGCTTCCCAACGGTTGGTCCATCACGCCAGTGGGGCAGCAGGTTGGATTGGGTGATCTGCCTTTGAACCTGGTGGTCAGCAACAACAAAAAATGGATGGCGGTTACGAGCAATGGGGTAAGCACTCATTCCATTGAATTGATCGATGTGGCGTCTGGAAAGAAGCTGGACAGCATCCTGATAGAAAAGGCATGGTATGGACTGGCTTTTGGAGATGATGATCAATTTCTCTATGCTTCCGGAGGCCATGACAATCTGGTGAATAAATATGCGGTGGCCAACAACAAGCTGAAGCTGGTTGATCAATTTGTATTGGGCAAGCCCTGGCCAGCACTCATCGGAACGGCAGGCCTGGATGTTGACGAGAAGGGCAGCAAACAGTTGTTTGTTGTTTCAAAAGAAGGAAAATCACTCTTTGTATTTGACCTGGCATCCAAAAAATTGCTCAACAAGGTTATGTTGGGTGCAGAAGCCTATGCCTGTAAACTTTCAAAGGACAGAAATACCCTGTACATCAGCCTCTGGGGCGACAAAAAAGTATTGGTATATGATGTGCCTTCCCAAATCATTACCGATTCAATCCCGGTTGGTGATCATCCGAATGAATTGCTGTTGACCAAAAATGGCGGACTGCTCTATGTGGCCAATTCCCAGGATAACTCCATCTCAGTTATTGATACAAAAACAAGAAAAGTAGTTGAAACCCTTGTTGCATCGATGTATCCTGGGTCTCCCAGCGGATCAACCAGCAATGGCATTGCATTGAGTGAAGACGAGAAGACCTTGTATGTTGCCAACGCAGACAACAATTGCCTGGCCGTTTTTGATGTTGCTGAAAGGTCCAAAAGCAAGCCAGAAGGGTTTATCCCGGTAGGCTGGTACCCTACCAACATCAAAGTGCTTGGTAATAACATTTATGTAACCAATGGCAAGGGCCTTAGCTCATTTGCCAACCCTAATGGGCCAAACCCTGTGAACAAAAAACAGGTTGTATTGAGCCACCTTGGGGACAGTACAAAACCGGCCTCAGTTGAGTACATAGGTTCATTGTTCAAAGGAACACTCAGCATCATCAAAAAGCCTTCAGAAGAGCAGCTGGCCATTTATACCAAAGCGGTATACCAAAACGCCCCCTATACAAAATCAAAGGAGTTAAATGCTGAGGGTCAGCCTGGCAATCCCATTCCCATGAAAGTTGGCGCAGCATCGCCCATCAAGTATGTGTTTTACATCATCAAAGAAAACAGGACCTATGATCAGGTGTTGGGTGATGTGAAGGGAGGCAATGGCGATACCAGTTTGGTGCTTTTTGGTGAACATGTAACACCCAATCAACACAAGATTGTAAAAGACTATGTGCTGCTGGACAATTTTTATGTTGATGCAGAAGTGAGTGCAGATGGACACAACTGGAGCATGGGCGCATACGCAAATGATTATGTTGAAAAGAACTGGCCTGCTTCTTACGGGGGCAAAGGAGGCACACATGGCACCTCAGGGCTACTGAAAATAGGAAACAACAAGGATGGTTTTATTTGGGACCTCTGTGCCAAAAACAACATAAGCTACCGTTCTTATGGTGAGTTTGTGGCAGATGATTTTGGCACAAAGCCAAGGTTGGAGTCATTGAAAGATCATGCGGCGGTCTTTGCGCCCTATGGACTCAAAACCATGGACACCATTCGTTTTCACCAGTGGAAACGTGATTTTGATTCGTTGGTTGCCCTGAACAATGTTCCCCGTTTTTCCACCATCCGCCTGGGCAATGACCATACAGAAGGGATGCGCGCAGACAGGCCCTCTCCCTATGCGCATGTGGCCGACAATGACCTTGCTGTGGGCATGCTGATCGATCATTTGAGCAAGAGCCCGGTTTGGAAAGAATCAGTGGTATTCATTTTGGAAGATGATGCGCAGAATGGTCCGGATCATGTGGATGCACACAGGAGCACCGCCTATGTTGTTGGACCATACGTAAAGCGTAAATATGTTGACCATACCATGTACACAACCTCTGGCATGTTGCGCACCATGGAATTGATTTTAGGATTGCCTCCTATGACCCAATTTGATGCGGCGGCAACGCCCATGTGGAGGTGTTTTACCAATAAGCCTGACTTCACTCCGTTCAACCATCTCAAATCAAACATCAACCTTGGTGAAACAAATCCAGGAAAAACAATAGCAGCCAAACTTTCAGCAAAATTTGATTGGAGCACTGAAGACCGGGTGCCCGACTTGATCTTGAATGAAATTCTTTGGCAGGGGTTGAAGGGTAAGCCTGCACCTTCTCCTGTAAGGGCTGCATTTATTAGGCCTACAGAGGATTAGTTTCTCTTTTTTATCTGGCATTATTTTTTTTGGTGCCTTGCTGATATGGAAATATCTCTCGGGTATGCTGACCATTGCATTGCATGATCTTCATTTGATCTCATGACACTCATCATTCCCTGAAGGCGGCATTTGGGATATTTTTCCCAAAATTAAATTACATGATAAAGATCCTGGGCGCTGAAGTATTGCGCAATGCGTGCAATGATGATTTGCTGGCATTGCAAAAAATGGCTGAAGCCAGCACTGAGCAAGCGTTGATTGGGCAGAAAAGAGCTGAGGAAGCGCTGAAACTTGGCTTGGGCATCAAGGCGGATGGTTTCAATGTTTTTGTATCGGGGGATGATGGAACGGGAAAGCTGACGGCTGTCAAGTTGTTTCTGGAGGAAAAAGTAAAGTCAGAACAGGTCCCTGGAGACTGGTGTTATGTGAACGATTTTCAGGATGCCTATCAGCCGAAGCGTTTGTTGTTGCCTGCCGGACATGCCAATGAGCTCAAGAAAAACATGAAGGCCCTTATCCATGAAACGGTTCAATCCCTCATGAAGGTATTTGAGAGCGAGGAATACGCCACGAGAAGACAGGAGATCTCTGACAAGCACCAACAGCAACAGATTGCACTCTCAACCATTGTAGACCAGAAAGCGGCCAAAGAGTCTTTGATCATCAAGCAAACGCCATGGGAGATTTATACGGTTGCTGTTCAAAATGGAGAACCCATTACTGATGAGGCATTTGAGGCCTTGCCAGAGGCAGAAAAGAAAAAAATTGCTGATATACAGACTGGCTTTGCTGATGAGGTTGCCAGCATGTTGAAAGAACAGCGCAAGTTGGAAAAAGAGGCTGTGGCAGCATTTGAAAAGCTCGAAACCGAGGTGGCCAGCTATGCCATCAATACGTTGATTGATGAAATCAAAACCCGGTACTCAACATTCCCTGAAGTGATTGCCTACCTTCAATCCGTCAGGGATGATATCCTCAGCAATTTGGGTGCATTTCTGATCTCGCACAAGGATAGTTTTGCAGGAGGAAACAACAAGCCCAACAATTACCTGAGCCGTTATGAGGTCAATGCCCTCATCGACAATACTGGGCAAACAGGCGCTCCCATCATCATTGAAACGAACCCGACCTACAACAACCTCATCGGAAGGGTTGAAAAAGAATCAGTCATGGGTTCTCTGGTCACGGATTTTACCATGATCAGGAAGGGTTCACTGCACCAGGCCAATGGCGGGTATCTGATCATTCGCGCAGCAGAATTGTTCAAGAATTATTTTTCCTGGGAAGCCCTGAAGCGGGCCATCCGCAACAAGGAGATCCTGATTGAAGAGGCGATGGACCAGCTGGGATACCTCACCACAAAATCGCTCAAACCCCAGGCCATTCCGTTGCAGGTAAAAGTGATTCTGGTGGGAAGCCCCTATTATTACCATGTGCTTTACGCGGTTGACAATGAATTTAAAAACCTTTTCAAGGTCAAGGTTGATTTCAATGCAGAAATGGAACGCAATCCTGATAATACCGCCAGCTATGTTCGTTTTTTAAATACGCTTGGCATCAAGGAGCCCATTGGTAAACCTGATGCGGAGGCCTTGAAAAAAATAATCGAATATGGTTCAAGGCTGGCAGAAGACCAGCTAAAACTCAGCACAAGGTTTGGCCAAATCGCTGACCTGTTGCGGGAGGCCAATCATTATGCAGTAGAAGATCAGTCTGCGGTGATCAGTGGTCGTCATATCCAAATGGCCGTGGAGAAAAAAGCCTACCGCAGCAACCTGATCCAGGAAAAAATCAATGAAATGATCCAGGAAAAACAAATCCTGATCGACATCACGGGATCTAAAACCGGACAGGTCAATGCGCTTTCCGTGATTAACTTGGGAGACCTGATGTTTGGCAAGCCCAACAGGATTACCTGCAGCATCAATCTTGGGAAATCAGGTATTGTTGCCATTGAACGGGAAGCAGAATTGAGTGGGCCTATCCATACCAAGGGGGTTTTGATATTGACTGGCTACCTGGCGGAAAAATTCTTTCAAGACAAGCCAGTAAGTCTTTCTGCAAGGTTGGTGTTTGAGCAGAGTTATGCGGAGGTGGAGGGTGATAGTGCATCGAGTACAGAGCTCTATGCCTTGTTGTCTGGCCTGGCCAAACTGCCCATCAAGCAAGGCATTGCAGTGACGGGTTCTGTCAACCAAAAAGGAGAAGTGCAGGCCATTGGTGGCATCAATGAAAAGATTGAAGGTTATTTTGAATTGTGCAAGTTGATTGGTTTGAATGGTGAGCAGGGCGTGATGATTCCTTCGTCCAACGCCAGGCAGCTGATGTTGAAGGAAGACATCCTGGAAGCGGTTCGCCAGCAACAGTTCAAGATCTGGACTGTTGATACCATTGATGATGGCATTGAAATCCTCACCGGCATCAGGGCTGGAACCATTGAAGAGGAGGGTACCGTCAATGGAATGGTCAACAAGGTATTGAAAGGATATGCTGAGACGATGAAATCATTTGCAGATGCCGGAGAAGATGAATTGGCCAAGCAAAACGGCCAGGTGCATTGGGTTTCTGACATCGCCTCACAATAAATTTGTATCCTGTGATCCTGAGCGGATGGATGTTGTACATTTGAGCAAGATTAACATGCATGGTTTTTCCTGTCAAGGCTCCATATACCGTTTCAGCAGACATTGTCAAATACAGTGGGGATGCGTTCAACAGGCATCCTGACCCTTCATACCTCTTGCAGAAAAAGCATGAATTGGATAGCATCGGCCATGACCTCACGGCTACTGCTGGTGATGCCCTTCCATGGGTAAAAATGATGGGGAAATTTTGTGGCTTGAACAATGTCACAGACATCAAATCCATTGCACTGGCCTGCGAGGAGGATCTTGCGATCCTTCACAAAGGCAACCTGGTTTCCATTTGTTTTTGCTTTCCCAGTGGATTTGTTCCTGCCCGAAAATTGGGTGAATCATTTTTTGGATTGCACCGGCCCGTGGCTGATGGCGATACACTCAGGGCGTCCAGCGAAAAAGTAGCTGCCATCATTTCAAGGGATGGCGCCTTTTTCAGGCGGCATGTCTGGACCGTTACCTCCTTGCCGGGTTTGAGCCAGCATCCTGCCTACCAACGGCCTGTTGCAGCTGGTATTGATGATCTTTATTTTCGAACAGAAACACAGACCACGGTGGGTATAGATGGCGATACTTGCCTGTTTTTTGTGAAGGTTGACATGCACCCCCTTGCATTGGTTTGGGAAGACCAATCGAAACGGGAACTTTTGTTGGAGAGCATCAATTCCATGACAGCATCTACGCTGGATTACAAAAACCTGCACCAGGTTAAGGCAATACTGAACAGCCATCAATAAGACCTATTCCTTTATTCTGCCAAACATCTTTTCACTGACTTGCACAATGATTTCTTCGCTGTAGGGCTCATCATCCAGCAATTCCTCAACAAAGGCCTGCCATTCGCCGGTTTCAGGATCAAAATATTCTGCAGCTTCTTTTCCGGCAAAAAGCTTGTAGTTCATTTTTGGATTTCCTGCAAAAACATAGCCCGGATAATACCAGTCATGCCCCAGGAATTTCAGGTGATCCAGGGTCAGCAAGATCAGGTATTTCCCAAGGCTGTAGGAAGCGTAAGCAGGATCATAGCAATGGATCTGCGAGGAGGCTGATTTTTCACCCAAGTCAAAAATACCGAAGGCGATCAGTTTTTCTCCATCATAGACAGCAATGGATTGGCTGTTGTAAATGGTACCATGTTCAGCCCGATCAAGCAGTGCATCTTGCAGCGTGGGATATCCATCAAAATCGATCGATTCACGGTAAGCGTTATACAAGTTCTCTTCTGCAATACTGATTGTTTGATGCGGGCCCATCACCACCCTAAATCCATTGTTTCTTTTTTTCAATTTCTGGTGTGAGGAATGTTGAAGAATCTGGTTGATGGAAAACCGCATCCACCAAACCCTGCGCAGGCCTGTGAGTTCGCTTTCATCATTGAAATCAAAGAGGTGTGAGCAGGTAAAAACATGTTGGCGCATGCGGTACCATCCCATCGCCAGATAGCGATCGAAATCTGCAGGGGGCATCTGCTCCGGATATTCAGTGCGGTGGTAAATGGTCATGTATGCGCCTTAGGACAAAAGATGATGGGGATGTTTCCAAGGTGATCGATAATCCCTTTTCAGCAGGGCTGTAGCCTCGCGATCGTTCTTTACAATCCGCTTTACAGGATCATATACCAAAGGCCTTTGGAGTTTCATGGCCATATTGGCAAGGATGCAGGAAGCCGTTGAAATATGGCCTTCTTCAATGTCTGCCACTGGTCTGGTATTGTTGTCGATGGCGGCAAGAAAGTTTTTCATGTGTTCACGGGTTGCCGGAGCGGCAAACAACTCAATGTCTTTTTCTGTAAGATCTTCAGGATATTTTTCTTTTTCAAGCACAACATCCCGGTGAATCTTTTCTCCTTTTCCGGACGGGATGAAATCAAATTTCAAGGTGCTGCCACAAAGGGTTCCATTTTCACCATAAATTTTGAATGACCATGGATACTCAGGATCTGCAGCAGTTCCCCAGCTGCGGTGTTGCCAAACACAATTCAGGTTCTCATATTCAAATATGGCCGTTTGTGAATCCGCAATATTGCTTTTCCCAGGGTTGCTGCCATAAATGCCTCCTGTTGAACTGATCCTGTTGGGCCAGTCCAGGTTCAGCATCCACCGGACTGTATCAAACATGTGGATGCACATGTCGCCCATGATGCCATTGCCGTATTCCATGAAGGCGCGCCACCAGCGGCGGTGCGGCAATCCGTCATAGGGCCTGAACGGTGCGGGGCCTGTCCACATTTCATAATCCAGAAAATCCGGCACTGGCTGAACGGAAGGGTTGTTGCTGCTGCGCATGTGGAAATAGCAACACATTTCCACGTGATGAACCTTGCCCAGTAGGCCAGCATCTACAATATTTTTCTTCGCTTCCATCAGATGGGGCGTGCTTCTTCTTTGTGTTCCCACCTGAACGGTCCTGTTGTATTTTCTTGCGGCGGCAAGGATGGCTTCCCCTTCCAGCACATCAACACTGATGGGCTTTTGGAGATAGACATGTGCGCCGGATTGTATCGATTCGATGGCCTGCAATGCATGCCAATGGTCTGGAGATCCAATGAGCACGATCTCTGGTTTTTGTTCTGCCAGCATCTTGCGGTAGTCTGCATAAAGCGGAATATTGCTATTCGATGAAGACCTTGCTGCGATCAGGGAAGCGGCTCCCTGCAATTGGTTTTTGTCTACATCGCAGAGCCCTACCACTGCTGTTGGCGCCACCTGCATCAACCTGAACAAATCGCTTTTTCCATACCATCCAGTACCAATCAGGGCAACCCTTCTGGCAGGCCCAAGCGAAAATGATTCCAACCCTGATGCCTGGATTGAAGAAAGGGCAAACAGGGCCGCGCTGTTTTTGAGAAAGTTTCTTCTGCTGTTGCTTTGCATGTTAATTCAGGCTTGATCAAAATGATATGAAAAGATAAGACAAAGGCTTGATTTTACGCCATGCTAATGGCTGCTAATTTCAAGGAAAATGGTTTCTCCAGCCTTCACTTCAACATCCAATCCTTTTGCAAGCATACTGCCTTTGATTTTGTTTAATGTTCCGGCTTGAACGTTATTCAATTGATACGTCTGATCCTTTTCAACCACAAACCATTCCTGGTACTGGTTGATCCTCGGATAATCTGCTGGGTAGTGCATCATGGTGGAATGCCTGGGTACATCAAACTTCAATTTCCCTTTCCACCCTGCGGGTGATGAAACCGCAATCTTCAAGCCTGTGGCCGTTTGAACAGCGCCAATCGACAGTTGATCATCCCATTCCAAAGGAACAATTCCCTGTGTTTTCCACAGGCAGTACATGATAGAGGTGCGGGCAAAATTTCCATCGCCATGCCATCCCTCAATCATGCCGTCGGGCTTTTGCATGGCCCACATGACCTTGATTTCACTGTCAAGCCATTCTCTCACAGAGGCGATGGGTTCTCGGTTGTAGAGGTTCAAGGTGCCTTCGATGGCATCTGCATACCCATCTGCACTGCTTCCCTCCCAAGGATGATTCCTGTATTTTTCATTGAGGGATGAAATGGCTTTGATCACTGCATTTCTGTACGCGGGCGTTGAATCAATGTTTGCAATGAACCAATAGGCATTGAAGGTATACCCAAAATTGTCGGCCAGTCTTGCAGAAAGAATTTTGCCATTCTGCGGATTGACTTCATCATAAAACAATCCATCCTCATTTCTTCCCACTTCAAGGATACGGTCCAGCATTTCATGAACAAAAGGCTTCCACTGGTTTCTTTTTTCAGGCATTGCATAATAGACGGCAATGTATGCTTCACAGAGTCCTGAAATGATTTCACAACCATGATCGCGGATGCGCAGATGGTCCAAGGCCCTTGTTGGCAACTGTTTTTCATTCAGGTAATTGTCTGCAATTTCTACAGCCCAATCAAGGTATTTTCTTTTTCCGGTGAACCAATACATGCGGGAGAGCACCTGCAATAAATCTCCATTCACTTCTACTGTTGCGCTGCTGCCATACCAGTTTCCATGGATGTTTTTTGCAACCCTGGTGAGCAGGGGAAGGTCGTCCAGAATCTCCAGCATACGGTTGCTCCAAGGGCTTTTGCCCAGCCACTCGGTGAGGGGAATCAGCCCGTCCTTCATGTATTCTGCTGCACCGAAAATGAGCTGGTTGGTATCAATGGTTTCATTTTTAAAACCCTGTTTTGAAAATGAATAAGTGTCGGGAAGTTTTCCAATCCTTGGTGTAAGCCGCCGCTCAGTTTTCAGCATGTCAAGGGCTTTGCCTTTGAAAAATTCCGGCATCAATATGGAAGAGGTCAGTACCATGAAGGGATAGTTGTCTGCTGCTGCATCCCAGGCATTCCAGAAATCTTTTGAATCGGTGATGTTTCTTGGAATCAGTCCGGTTGTTGTATCAGAAAATTTCATCCATGCATTCACATAGGCAATGCACCGGTTGAAGCCCTGGTTCACCAGTTTACCATTCTCCACTGCCTGCCTGAAATCAGCGTCCATGGTTTGGGATCGGATAGCGGAGAAAGGCATCAGGACCAGTATGAAAAAAAATAATTTCATCTTTTTGGCATTGGGTTTCAAAAGGCAAAGCTTGAGGTTTGTTGAAGTTACCCATTAAGTTTATGATCCGCATGCGGCGGCACTGAAGTATTTTCAATAAATTGTTGTCCAATCTTTCATCTTTTTGCAAAGGCAGATGGCATAATTTTGAACGCATGACAGAACAATCGAATGTACAACCAATGATCAGCTGGGGCATCATCGGTTGCGGAAATGTAACCGAACTGAAAAGTGGACCAGCGTTTAACAAGGTGGCCAAATCCACCTTGCATGCCGTTATGCGCAGGGATGCTGCGAAAGCCGCAGATTATGCAGCCAGGCATCAGGTGCCTTTCTGGTATAGCGATGCAGCACAATTGATCAATGATCCTGCCGTCAATGCTGTCTATATTGCCACTCCTCCAAAGTTTCATGAAGAATATGCCATTGCTGCCTTGGAAAAAGGGAAAGCTGTTTACGTGGAAAAGCCTGTTGCCGTTTCAGTGGCTGCCTGCAAAAGAATGGCCGACGCCGTAAAAGCCAACAATGGAAAACTCGTTGTGGCCCACTACCGGAGAGGCCTGCCTATGTTTTTAACAATCAAGGAATTGGTTGAAACAGGTGCCGTGGGCAAGATCAAAAACATCCGCCTGACCATGTTCCAGACACACAGGCCAGACATCGTTGCCACTGGAGTGTTCAACTGGCGTGTAGATCCTGCATTTGCAGGAGCAGGTTATTTTTATGATCTGGCACCCCACCAGCTCGATATCATCCAGTTCATTTTTGGTGAAGCCCTCCGCATGGCTGGGGTGGCTGCACACCAAACTGATTTCTATGCTGCAGAAGACGCCGTGTCTGGCATCATGCAGCTTCCCAACAATATCTTGTTTCAGGGAGACTGGAATTTTTCAATGCCTGAAATCATGAAGGAGGACAGCTGCCTGATCATTGGAGAAAAAGGCTATCTCAAGTTCCCCTTTTTTGGATCGGAGTTGAGAATTGTTACAGAAGCCGGCGCCGACCTGATGTCCTTTGAACATCCGCAAAACATACAGCATCCTATGATCACCAACGTGGTGGATTATTTTCTGGGGAGGGGAGAAAATCCCTGCTCCATCGAAGAGGCCATGAAGAGCATGGAAGTGATGGAGCGCTTTGCGCACGGCCGTTGAGGAAGGGGCAAAAAAAAGGTGAAAGTTTACGCCTTCACCTTTCACGATTTTGGAGAAATCGGGGGTTTTTACCTCCCCTCATCCACCAAGTATCTCATTCAACGAAAATCAAGTCCGGGTCAAACAATGGTTTCTATTCCATTTTTTCGTCTTAGCAGTTTAATGTGATTTACTACGTGTATATCTGCCAAACTATCCAACCCACCGATATCGCTGAACTGTTGTAAAGATAGCATTGGCGAATGCCTGAAATGAATGAGGGTCATCAATCCGTCACATCATATTCATCAACCTTATTACTGACGGACAGCAGCATTTTCATCTCACAGGATGGATAACTAAGGCGGAGTCATTACATTTGGGGAAGGAGTATTTTTATCATCGATCATTCAACGGGATACACATGCAAAAAAACATCAACCCTGCGCGCATTTCAGTGGCCATTTTTCTATTCTTGGTCGTGCTCTCTTATACCTTGCCAAAGTATGGGTTCAATACTGCAGTAACGCCCAAGGACAGTCTTACTCCTGCGCAAATGCGGCTGCCTGAAAACGCTTTGAAAGGGCTTTCGGTTGCTTATGGACTTCAGGTGCAGTTGATGGCCACTGAACCCATGTTGCAAAATCCCACGAACATTGATGTGGATGAGCGGGGAAGGATCTGGGTGACGGAAGCCTATAACTATCGTCCCAACCTGAATGGAAATCCAACTACACCCAAGGGTGACCGCATCATGATCCTGGAAGACAGGAATGGCGATGCACGCATCGACACCGCAAAGCTTTTCTACCAGGGCCCTGAACTGAATGCGCCTTTGGGCATTGCCGTTTTGGGAAAGCGTGTCATTGTTGCACAAAGTCCTTATGTATGGAATTTTTATGACGACAATGGGGATGACAAGGCAGACCGAAAAGAGATCATGTTTCAAGGCATTGAAGGCGAACAGCACGACCATGGCATGCATACCTTCACTTTTGGTGCAGATGGAAAACTCTATTTCAATTTTGGCAACAACGGCAAGACCCTGAAGGACAAAAATGGCCATACGGTGTTGGACCAGGATGGTGATGAGATTGGGCCTAAGAAGTACAAGCAGGGTATGGTGTTCCGTTGCGATCCTGATGGATCCAATGTGGAGTGCCTGGGTGATAATTTCAGGAACCCTTATGAGGTGGCGGTAGACAGCTATGGCACCATGTGGCAGAGCGACAATGATGATGATGGCAACAAGGGAACCAGGATCAACTATGTGATGCCTTATGGCAACTTTGGCTATACAGATGAAATGACTGGCGCAGGCTGGAATACCGCCCGCACCAACATGGAAGACTCAATCCCCTTGCGCCATTGGCACCTGAACGATCCGGGCTCCATTCCGAATGTATTGCAAACCGGCGCAGGCTCACCAACAGGATTGCTGGTGTATGAAGGAAAACTGTTGCCTGAAGCGTTTCAGCACCAGCTCATCCATGCAGATGCCGGACCCAATGTAGTCAGGGCTTACAGCATCAACAACCAGGGCGCAGGGTATGGCGCAAGTATTGTCAACATCCTAAAAGGAGAAAACGACCGGTGGTTCAGGCCTGCAGATGTTTGCGTTGCGCCTGATGGCTCATTGATTGTAGCAGACTGGTATGATCCGGGCGTTGGCGGTCATCAGGCTGGAGACCAGACCAGGGGCCGCATCTATCGGGTGGCGCCTGCCAGTGCAGCCGCTTACACCATGCCGGTCATTGATTTTACCACGGTGGAAGGTGCTCTGCAAGCATTGCAAAATCCGAACCTGGTGGTCCGTTATCATGCCTACAACCGCTTGCAGGAATTGGGCAAAAAATCAGTTGGGCCTTTGGAAAACCTTTGGAATTCCGATGCCGATCCTGCCATGCGCGCAAGGGCCTTCTGGAGCCTGGTAAAAATGCCAGCAGCCAAAGCAGACAAATACATCAAAAAGGCCCAGAAAGAAAAAAATCCGCAGCTCAGGATGCTTGCCATCAGGGCATTCCAGCAACTTAACATCAATAACCTTGCTGCCGTAAAAGCATTGCAGAACGACCCTGATCCTCAGGTGAGACGCGAATGCATCATTGCCCTTCACCACAACAAATTGCCTGAAGCCGCTGGCCTCTGGGCTTCTCTGGCTTCGCAATATGATGGCAAGGACCGCTGGTACCTTGAGGCCCTGGGCGTCGGCGCTGATGGGCAATGGGATGCATTTTTCAACGCTTATGTGCTTGCTGTAAAAGATCCCTTGAAAGATGCTGCAGGAAAGGATATTGTCTGGAGGGCCAGAACAGACAAGGCCCTGCCATTTCTTGAACAGCTTGCTGCCAATGCCAGCCTTCCGCTTAAAGCGAGGCTGCGTTATTTTCGTGCATTTGACTTCAACAACAGCCCTGCTAAAACTGCTGTATTGTTGAACATCATCAAAAGCAATGCCACCAAAGACATTGGCCTTGACAAGCTGGCCCTCTCTGCCTTGAACCCTGCTGCCACCAAGGCGAATGCTGCTGCAGAAGCTGCATTGACCAGGGTACTCAATGCCACTTACCCAACAAAAGATTATTTGGATCTGGTGATTCAATACAACCTGACGGCTGAGCAACCAAGGCTGCTGGAAATGGCCATTGCAAAAAATGCCGATGAGCTTGGAAGAAATGCAGCAAAGACCTTGCTTGCATCAGGTGGCACTGATCTGCTTTGGAAAGTGTTGAATGACCAGAACGCAGAGCGGTCCATGGGCCTTTTGAACGCATTGGCAAAAATCGGAAATACTGCATCAGTGGATATTTTACAAGGAGTTTCCCTTGGCAACCGTTATCCTGAAGCCTTGAAAAAATTTGCAGCCGCAAGGATTGGTCGGAGTGGAGAAGGAGAAAAACGGGTACTGCAAATCCTGAAAAACAACCAGGTGCCCAGTGAATTGATTCCTGATGTGGTGGCCAGTGTGAGTGGCTCCTGGCGGGAGTCTGTGCGCAAAGAAGCCAGGCAATACCTGCCAAAAGCAGCAGTTGTTGAGGAGGTGGTCAAGATTCCAACAATGGATGAACTCAATGCCCTCAAAGCAGTGGCTGCCAATGGCAAGGTTGTATTTGCCTCGAACTGTGCTGTTTGCCACAAGGTAAACAACGAAGGCTACGATTTTGGTCCAAAGCTTACAGAGATAGGATCAAAATACGCGAAGGACGGCATGCTCAAGGCCATTGTCTATCCTTCAGAAGGCATCAGTTTTGGCTATGAGGGATGGGTGTTGAAAATGAACGATGGTTCAGAAACCATGGGCATCATTTCCAGCAAAACAAAGACGGATATCGAATTAAAAATGCCGGGCGGCATTGTTCAAAAAATCAAGCTTGCCTCTGTAAAGTCTATGGAACAAATGAAAACTTCCATGATGAGTGCAGGCTTGCATACGGCCATGTCTCAACAGGAAATGGCAGACCTCCTGTCTTATCTTGATGGGCTAAAAAGAAAATAGGCTTTTGTTTTCTGTAACTTGCAGTCAAACCAAGTTGCATGAAATATTTCCTGCCTATTCTTTTGCTCTTGACCTTCCATGCTCAGGCCCAGATTGACCCTAAAACGGTTACCATTGCCCGTGACAGTTTTGGGGTGCCCCATATTTTCGCCAAAACAGATCCGCAGGTTTCCTATGGTTTGGCATGGGCGCATGCTGAGGATGATTTCAAGAGCTTGCAAATGGTTGCACTTCCCTCCAAAGGCTTGATGGGAAGGGCTTTGGGAAAAGATGGTGTAGCGGGAGATTACGCCTTTGCATTGTTTCGCTGCAAAGAGATCACCGAAGAAAAATGGAATACCCTGTCTCCTGCATTTTTAAGGCTCTCAGAAGGATATGTGCAAGGCATCAATGATTACGCAAAGGCACATCCTGAAGAAGTATTGGTGAAGCAATTGTTTCCCATGACGATCAAAGACTATGTTGCGTCTTCCGTGTTGGCACTGACCATTTTCAATGGCGGAGACAGGGCTTTGCGGTCCATCTTTGCCAACAATGTCAATCCATTGATTGATTATGATAAAATGGGCTCTAATGCCATTGCCCTCCACCCTTCACGCACAACAACGGGTGACGCTTTTTTGGCCATCAATGCCCATCAACCGAATGAAGGGCCTGAGGCTTTTTATGAAGCCCATGTCAACAGCGAAGAAGGATGGAATGCCCTGGGAGGCTTGCTGGCTGGAGGGCCTTGTATTTTGCATGGTGTCAATGAAAACCTTGGTTGGGCACATACGGTAAATTTTTGTGACCGGTTAGACATTTACCAGTTGCAAATGAATCCTAAAAACGCCAATCAGTATATGTTTGACGGCGTCTGGACCGATTTGCAGAAGAAAAAAATAAAGCTGCACATCAAGGGCGTTCCCATTCCGGTTTCAAGAGACCTCTACTGGAGTAAATATGGCGCAACGATGAAAAATGACCAGGGAACCTTTGCCATCAGGCTGGGTGCCAACATGGAAATCCGTGCCCTTGAGCAGTGGTATACCATGAACAAGGCGCAAAATTTCACGCAGTTTTACAAGGCCATTTCCATGCAGGGATTGTCTATGTTCAATATCGTGTATGCAGACAGGAACGATACCATTTTTTACATCAACAATGCCTTGATGCCTGTTCGTGATCCATCACCAGCATATGATTGGAAAAAGACCTTGCCGGGGAATACATCAAAGACTTTATGGAGTAAGTTTTATGGCATCAGTGAATTGCCTCAGTATGTCAATCCTTCCAGAGGATTTTTGTTCAACACCAATCATTCGACTTTTTACGCAACAGCTCCAGAGAACAATTTGCTTGCCGGTTCTTTTTCACCAACCAGTGGCTGGGAAACCAACCACAACAACCGAAGCAAGCGCTTTCTTGAGTTGATGCCGTCTTCTGGCAAGGTTGATTTTGATCAATTCAAGCGCATCAAGTTTGACCGTCAGTTTCCTGCCGTGTTTGAATTTCCTTACAGCGTCGACAGTTTGTTTCTCATGAAAAGATCCAATTATCCGCAGTACGATACCTTGTTGCGCAATTTACAGGAATGGGACAGGCGTGGGGTACCTGAAAGCAAGGGTGCTGCTGCATTTTTGATGGTCTATGAAAAAGTGTCTAAGGCCATGCGCGGTAAGGATTCCAGGGCCCTGACCATGGCAGAGTGCGAGAAATTGCTGCGGGATATCCAGGATCAAATGATGAAGACCTATGGCACTACCGATCTTGCGTTGGGTGATATACAGAAGCTCGTAAGGGGCGATAAAGAATTTCCCGGACCTGGTTTGCCTGATCTGCTGGCTCCAGAATGGGGTGTAGCCACGGCCAATGGCAAGCGCAAAATTACAGGCGGCGATGCGTATGTGGCCATGGTCCGTTTTCCGAAGCAGGGATTGCCCATCATTGAAACACTGAATACCTATGGTGCATCAGCAAAGCAAGGCAGTCCGCATTTTGATGATCAGGTGCCTTTGTTTTTACAACAAAAAACAAAAACCATGACCCTGGACAAAGCAAAGGTGTTGGCAACTGCCAAAAGGATTTATCATCCTGGTGAATGATTTTTGTTCGGGCTATTGTAATGTTGATTTTTCCGCAACAATCATCGGACCAAATCGGTTGAATTTATTTCGCGAATTTCCATTGTACCAAACATCCGGATGATCGCTTTCAAGGATGAGTGCGTTGAGGCAACCTTCTTTTTGAAAATGTTCAGCAAATTCCCTCATGCTCGCTTCGAAGCAGGCGAAATAAACCTTGCCGTCTTTTTTGATGCCCACTCCATTGCGAAGGATTTTTGTCCTGTTGGGAAGTGCAGCATTGATGCGCCCATCAATCAACAGCATAGGCCCTGACTGTATGGCCCAAATGGCATTTTTGTAGGCCTGTTTTGACTGCAATGGATCAATGAATGCGCCTGACGCATTGATATGGAAAACACCAGAGGGCTGGATCTCGAGGTTTATTTTGGTGTTCTGTACTGTCTTGATGGGATGCAGCAGTTGCCCATTTTCAATGAAGAGTCCGATACTTGAAAAAGCCCCACTAAACTTTCCCACACCAGTGATGAACGCGATATTTTTATTTGATTTCAGCAAGCGTTCAAATGTCATGTAAGGAATGCCTTTGCTGTCTTTCCAATACATTTTTATGGAGGATGCATCAAAAGTCTGGCATTCTGTATGCAAGAATGCCACCAGGGACATGATCAATAGGCTGTTTTTCATTTGTCTTGCGTTAGGCCTTGCAAAGTTCTATCAAAATTGTCTCTTTTACCAAGAATTTCCTCAAGGTCTTCTTTGTAGAGTATCTCTGATGTAAGCAATTGCTCCGCCACTTCCACCAGATGGGATTTATTTTCAGTGAGCAGTTTTTTGGTTTTTTCATAGTTGGAAGATACCAGCAGCCTGACCTCCTCATCAATCATTTTTCCTGTTTCCTCGCTGTAAGGTTTCAAGAATCCATTGTCTGTAGTTCCCGTGGAGTCATAAAAACTGATGTTTCCGATTTTGCTGCTGAATCCAAAATAAAGGACCATGGTATAGGCCTGTTTCGTTACTTTCTCTAGATCATCCAAAGCACCTGAGGATACTTCACCAAAAATGATTTCTTCCGCTGCCCTTCCTGCCAGGGCAGCACAGAGCTGTTCTTGGAATGCGGATGCAGAGCGGATGTTTCTTTCTTCCGGCAGGTACCAGGCTGCGCCCAGTGATTTTCCTCTGGGGATAATGGACACCTTCAACAATGGGTCAATATGTTTGAGCATCCAGCTGGCCACGGCATGGCCTGCTTCGTGGTAGGCAATGATGAGTTTTTCGTCAGGCGAAATAATCTTGCTTTTTCTTTCCATCCCGGCCACTACTCTCTCAATGGCTTCGAGAAACTCGGTCTTTCCAATCTTGTCTTTTTTATTTCTTGCTGTGATAAGGGCCGCTTCATTGCAAATATTGGCAATGTCTGCACCTGAAAATCCAGGTGTCTGGGATGCAAGCATGTGCATGTCCAATTCCTCTGCCATCACCAATGTGCGAACATGCACCTTGAAGATCTCTTCCCTTTCCTTGAGGTTGGGCAGCTCCAGATAGATATGTCTGTCGAATCGCCCTGGCCTGAGCAGTGCAGGATCAAGCAAGTCTGCTCTGTTGGTGGCGGCCAATACAATCACCCCGCTGTTGGTATCAAACCCGTCCATCTCCGTCAGCAATTGATTGAGTGTGCTTTCCCGTTCATCATTGGATCCACTCAGGTAGGCGCCTTTGCCACGTGATCTTCCAATGGCATCAATTTCATCAATAAAGACAATGCAAGGTGTTTTTTCTTTGGCAGTTTTGAAAAGATCCCTGACGCGCGATGCGCCAACGCCCACAAACATTTCAACAAACGCAGATCCGGAAATGGAGAAGAACGGAACCTTGGCTTCGCCTGCCACTGCTTTTGCCAACAGTGTTTTACCTGTACCCGGAGGGCCAACAAGGATGATGCCCTTTGGGATTTTTGCCCCCACTTTTGTGAATTTTTCCGGGGCTTTGAGAAACTCCACAATTTCTTTTACTTCCGTTTCAGCTTCTTCCAGCCCTGCCACATCATCAAATGTTGTCAGGGTGGCTTCTTTTTCCATCAGCTTGGCATTGGACCTCCCAAAATTAAATATCGATGATCCTCCGCCTCCAAGCCCAGACATTCGCCCGGACATCATGTTCCAAAAGAAAAAAAGCAGGGCCAGCGGAATCAACCAGCTGATCAGTTCCGGAAACAACCTGCTTGATGGTGCATAGCGAATCTCTGTTCTTTGTTGTAAAGGGATATTTTTTTCTGCTTCCTCCATTTTCTTTTCGAAGGATTCCACAGATCCAATGCTGAACCAAAAATGAGGGCCGGGCTGGGCGGCATCTTCATCTTTTCTTTTGAGGATTGTTTTGAAATACGGATCGTTGATTTTTTCTTTTTTGATGTAAACTTCTGCTTTTTCCTTGTTGATGATCACCATTTTTTCGATGGCATTTCTGCTGAGCATTTCGTTGTGGAAAGTCTGCCAGCTGATTTCCTTCTCAGCTGCTGCATCTCCCATTAAAGTGGGAAGCAAAAAAAAACCTGCAATGAGGAGGATGACCAGCCAGTAAACAGGAAGCCTGTATCTGGGTGTATTTCTATTTTCCTTTTTGGGTTGTTCCGGTATTTTATCCATGAATTGTTTCTGTCGGTAAATGTTATTTTTTCCTATTACCTGCAACATGATGTTCCTCATGGCACTGTCTGATTGCTGTGTATTCAGGCAAAAAAAAACACCCTTGTTGAAGGGGTGCTTTTTGTTGGTTTCTCAGAGGATTATCTTATGCGGATTCAAAAAACTCTTCGTAGACCACTTCGATTTTATTCTCCACTTCATTTACCCCAGGTGTTGCCCAGGCAGTATTTTCCGCTTCTTCTTTTTCGTAGTGAGATTTAACGCTGCCCCTTAAAATAACTTTTGACCCAAGCACTTCCAGGCGGATGTTGTCTGCTTCATGCCCAGCAGTGGTGATAAAACTTTCCCTGATCCTTTGCTTGACGTCAATGCTGGATGGTTTTTGTTTTACAACAATCATGTTGTTCACTCCTTTTACGCCAGTCAATTTAACGAGGGCATTTTTTGCTGCGAGACGCTGATAGCCCCACTCTACGGTCCCATCCATCGAAACCGTTCCGTTTTCAACCTTGATTTTGATTTGATCATCGGGCACAGAACTGTCCCATCGAAGTGCATTGACACAAGCTTCCGCAATTTCTGTATCAGATTTCCTGTTTACAGGGGAGATGCCCACCTGAATGTCTAGGGCAACAGCTTTCACGCCAATGACATTTTTTGTAACCCTTTCTGCTGCCATTTTTTTTGGGTAGGTATCAACGATTCCTGAGAGTGTTACAATACCGTTGTTTACAGAAACACCGATTTGAGCAGCGTTCAGTTGGGGCTCCCATTTGAGTTGATTTTGCACATCAGTTTGAATTTGAGCATCATTTTTCATGCGGGTTCAATTTTATTGGTTTAAAATAGATGGCTGTAAAAATAGGGCCATCAGTGCCGCAGAAAGAGGATGGAAGTCATTCTTATTGATGAATCGCGTCAGTGATGCACAATGTGTGGCATCAACTAATCAATGGCCCTGTTCAAAAAATCAATCAGTGGCATCATGGATTCGAAATGGTCGACAACCTTATTGGCCAAGGCTTTCCCGGTAAGTTCCGAATCCTTGACTGCTGTCATCACAACAAAGCTTTTCAGTTTCAAGAGTTCTATGGCAGGGTTGTCAGCTTCATAGCCTTTGGGTGGTCTTGTCAGTTTTTCGCTTTCGCTCAGTGACCCGAAACTTGCCTTGAATTTTTTCTTGTTGATGATCTTATTGAATGCTTCAGCATTATAATCAATTTCTTGCCTGATCTTGTTCAATTCGGGTGCCATGGGCATCCAGAATCCTCCGCCAATGAAGCTTGCTCCTGGTTCAAGGTGAAAATAATAGCCCGCACACTGCACTTTTTTGCCACCCTTGCTGAAACTTGCGCCCATGTTGGTTTTATACGGGTCCTTGTTTTTGCTGAACCGTACATCCCGGTTGATCCTGAATACACACTGTTTGGGTTCAAGGTCTGTGAGGCTGGTATCAATTTTTTTCATCCTGCCCAATACTTCTCCAACAAATTCCAAGTAATTGTCTTTTGCGGCTGCATAGCGTTGTCTGTTTTCGTCAAACCATTCTTTGCTATTGTTCTTCTTCAGGCCAGTTAAAAATTGTACGGTGGAAGAATTGATCATCTTGATTGTTTTAGGTCTTGGTGTTGATGGGGGATGTAAATGCAGCTGGGGATAGAACAAAGATAAGTCTCTTGTGATTTTTTTGGACAGATCCCTTGGGCCCACCATTGGTTTTATGCATTGCATGCAGTGGCGAATTTGGGCTGATCTACATCATGTTACTGATTGGTCTAGGTCATTTCAGGAAAAGGATTGTCTGAATATTTTTGATCTAGTATAAATGCTTGATTGAAATGCCCAAGGCATCTTCCTATTATGAGGAGTTTCATCAAGATCAGTTCATTCATCATCAAAATTATCTACCATGAAAAAACTATCCATTGCTTTGCTATTATTTGGTTTAATAGGGTCATTAAACGCACAGGTCATGAAAAATGACTGGTTGATGGGAGGGGGTATCAAGTTTGCTTCGAACAAGGTGGCTGAGATCAAAACAAGCATGTTTGAGTTTAGTCCTAATGTTGGTTATTTTTTAGCCAATAATTTCGCTGGAGGTCTACGGGCCAGTATAAACAGTGTAAAGCTGGAAGATGAGGATGCCATTAGCAGTACACTGGTCAGTCCTTTCCTGAGGTATTATTTTCTGCCAGGCGGTAATAAAGTCAATTTTATGCTTGACGGAAGTTTTGGATTTGGGTCGACATCTGCGCTTGGTGTTTCACAAAGCCAAACCGGTTTTGGATTTGCCGCTGGCCCCGCTATTTTTCTCAACAAACATACCGCCCTTGAATTCACACTGGGGTATAATTCACTCAAGGGCAAGGACGACCCCGACCGCAGCAATACTTTCACCGTAGGTGTTGGATTCCAAATCCATCTTCTGGGGAGTAAAAAATAGGGTTTTGTAAAATTGGATAATTGTTACAATGACATGGGCCGCACGTTTGTGCGGCCTTTTCTTTTGGATTCCGTGAAAAATCATACATTTATTTCTTTGATATATTTTACTCAATCCTTTACAATGACCAAATTCAATATTTTCTTTGCCTTCTGTCTCTTGCTCACCAATGTCTCTTTGAACGCCCAGTCTTCTTCCGAAGAGCAATGGGAGTCCATGTTCAATGGAAAGGACCTCAGCAAATGGAAACCCAAAATCAGGAACCATGCTGCGGGAGATAATTTTGGAAATACCTTCAGGGTGGAAGAGGGTAAGCTGGTTGTCCGATACGATGCCTACGACAAGTTCAATGAAAAATTTGGGCACCTTTTTTACTACAAACCCTTCAGTTATTACCGCATCAGGCTGGAATACAGGTTTGTAGGTGATCAAGCCAAGGAAGGTCCGGGTTGGGCACTGCGCAACAGTGGCATCATGGTGCATGGACAAACTCCTGAGAGCATGGGAAGAGACCAGGATTTTCCGGTATCCATTGAGGTGCAGTTGCTGGGCGGTGATGGAAAAAATAAAAGAACAACTTGCAATTTGTGTACACCTGGAACCAATGTGGAGATGAATGGAAAACTTTTTACCCCACATTGCATCAACTCAACCTCTGAAACCTACCATGGCGACCAATGGGTAAAGGCTGAGGTGCTTGTCTTGGGTGATTCTGTTGTGAAGCATTTTGCCAACGGTATGGAAGTCTTGTCTTACCAAAAGCCACAAGTAGGCGGAGGTAATGTGGATGGTCAGGAGATCAAGTTTGGCCAACCAGGGCAAATGCTCAAAGGCGGCACTATTTCATTGCAAAGCGAAAGTCATCCTGTTGAATTCAAAAATATTGAAATCCTCGATTTAGAAGGCTGTATGGATCCCAAGGCCATCAATTACAAGTCTTATTACATTCATTCAAAGCCGGCGGATTGCAAGTATAAAAAGGGGAAATGATTTGATGCTGGCCCCAAACACAGTACAAATAATTGATCAATATTTTTTGTACTGCTCCGGATCCAATGCCCCGGGTCCCCACTGATCAAAGAATTCCAGTATTTTTCTTTTGCTGTAAGATTTGTCTTCCTCAAGATAGGCGCTGTTTTGGGTATGCAACCTATTGCCTTTGGCATCCAGCATGATGAACACAGGGAACCCAAACCGTTGGGGATAGCCAAACCTTTTCAATACTTCAGGGTTGCGGTTTTCAGGACTGTAATTCATGTGGTAGACAATGAAATTCTTGTTCATGGCTGAATCAAGCTGTTGATCCTTGTTCACAAACTCATTGAACCTGGCGCACCACACACACCAGTTGCCGCCAATCTGAACAAAAACATGTTTGTTTTCTTTTTTTGCCTTTGCCATCACAATCTTCAGCGCAGAATCCACATTCTCATAGGGATTGTACAACTTGAAGTTTTTCATGTCTTGAGAAAAAGACAGTTGGGTCATGAAGCTGAGGCAGATGAGCAGAAAAAAAGATTTCATCTTGATGGTATTTAATCTGATGGAAGGTATTCATTTTTTATTGGTAACTCCGGCCAAGTGTATCACAAGCGGCTTTCAGCAGGGAGGTATTGTCGTTGGAATCCTGTCCCATTTCCCACATCATGATACCCGATCCCTGTGTATTGCCCAGGATTGCTTTTCTCTTTACGGTAAGTTGTCCGTTGTAGTAGATGGTGTATGCTGGAAATCCAGTGGCTGAAACTGTTGCTGAGTCTGCATTTGCTGATCCACCTTTGCCAAGAATGGCAGCATAGGTTTGTATGGTGCCCGTTTGTGTAATACCACTTGGACGACCGTAGGCAGGAACTCCCAGGATTGCTTTTCTTTTTGGCATTCCTGCTGTATTGATCCAGTAGTTCAAACAGGTTTCTGCCATCTTGAGGTCACTATGATGCCTGTAGGGCGCGGTTGTACTGAAATCATCATAGGCCATGATGTTGAAAAAATCAACCTGTTCTCCTTGTAGCAATTCCTTGGTAATGGCATCCCTGTATTGGCCTGCATACTTACCGCTTGTGATGGCGGCAGACAGATAATATTTCCCATCAAGATGAAGGCTGTCGCCCAATTCCTGGAGCAGTTTGGTAAATGTTACCGACGTGCCATCAGCCGTAGATGGATATTCCCAATCGATGTCAATTCCATGGAGCGCATTCGTTCTGACCAGCATCATGGCTTGTTTCACAAAGGCATTTCTGCCTGCCGGAGTAGCAGCCATCTGTTGCCAATCTGTTGTTGATCCGAAGATGGATAGCAATACTTTTGCTCCATTGCTTTTGGCCTTGCTGGCAACAATCCCAAAGACATTTGGACTTTGTATCACAATATTTCCGTTGGCGGCAACCGTTCCAAATGCATAGTTAACCACGTTGCACATTTTGAACTTCTGGTCCGGGATGGCATTGGGGTCGCGGTAGGAAGGAAAATATCCGGCAACAATGCTTCCCAAAGCCGGTGGCGCTTTGATCACAGGAGCTGGTATAACAGGTGGTGTAGTTCCCCCGCCCTGCGGAGCTTTGATTTCAGTTTTTTTACAGGCATTGAAAATGGCAGCAATCATGATCCATTGTGCCCAGCGTTTGTTGTTCCTCATGTATTTCCAGCGTTTCATTCCTTGCTTAAAATCCGATTTTTGCTTCATTGATGCGTTCGGTAGGGTTCATGATACAGGTAAGCATGGAGCCGTCCTTGAAGAGTTCAACAATGCGGTAGCCTTTGTAATCGGTTCCCCAGTTGCCGCCAACATGGCTGTCAAACATGTAGGGAATTCCATCCTGCCACTTGATGTTGTCCTGGTCATGTTCATGGCCATGGAATACGGCACGAAGGTTTTTTTGTTTTTTGACCAGGTCTACAAATGGGGTTGATTCAATGGCATGCTTTGTCCACTTGATGGGAGGAATGTGGATGAACAGGAGGATGTTTTCAGCATCCCTGTGCTCTTCAAATTTTTGGGCCAGCCATTCCAGGTCGGGAGGGAGGTATTCGCCTTTCTTGTTGGATGTGCTGGCAAACAAGAGCACATTTTTCTTGATGACAACATCAAAGTTCAATGGGCAATTCCAGGCAGTTTCCCATTCTTCTTTGGTTGCCAGATCATGGTTGCCTTGAGTTACATAGTATTTGAAGGAAAGTTTGTCCAGTGTTTTTTTGGCACCTCCAAAAAAACTGATGTCATCATGTACAATATCACCATTGATGACACCAAAATCAAATGCATTGGATTGGTGCATGGCATTCATGTGGCCCACTGCTGTGTCGAGGTATTCTTGGAAGGGTGTTTTTGCCTGTCCGAAATGGATGTCTGACCCAATGGCAAAACGCAGGATGGGTTTTCTTTTTTCAAAGGCACTGAGGTCGGTTGCGAGCAGGGATTTGCCATTGACAAGCAGTATGGCAGTAGAAATGCCTTGAATAAAGCGCCGGCGATTGATCATTGTTTGTTGTTTTGGAGGTCAAAAAATACAACAAAAATGTCAAATGCTTGCGAACTGAAATGAGTTACTGGTTGGAGAACACTTTTTTCAGCAGATCCGTTGTTCTGGCCAATGGATCTTTCCTGATATTTTTTTCTTCCATGGCAATTTGGGTAAAAATTCCCTGAAGGGCTTTCTCAGTCACATACCCACTGAGGTCTGGATTGATTTTTTGAAAGCTTACCCTGTTGTAGGCACTGATCATGGAAGCCCAGTATTTGGTGGCCCCCGTCTTTTCAAGCGAGGCATTGATCACTGGCCTGAATGCTTCGGTGAGTGGTTGGGTTGTTTTGTTGCGAAGGAAACCCGTGGCGGCGGTATCTGCCCCCCGAAGGATGCCAATGGCATCATTCAGGTCCATCTGTTTGATGGCATTGATGAATATAGGGGCAGCTTCTTTGCAGGCCTCTTCAGCACCACGGTTCATGGTCATGATGGCATCGTCCACCATTTTGCCAAGCCCTGCTCCGCGCAAAACCTTTTCTACTTTTTGGGCCTCTGCAGGCAGGATGATTTTCATGAGCGGGTTTCCAAAGAATCCATTTTCTTTGGAAAGCGTTGCAGCACCTTTTTCAGCCCCAATGGCCAGGGCTTCTTTTAGTCCTGATGCAATTTCTTGTGCGCCCAACTGGCCGCCATTTCCCGCAACCGTCTCCTTTGCCTTTTTGATCAGGGATTTCAGTTGCTGCGCATTGACGGTGGATGTTGTTGCCAGGAGGATAAGGAAGGAAATGAATATTTTCATGGGATGAATTTTTCTGTTATTGCAAAAATACCAAAGCCCTGCCATCCAAGGTCGATTTTGATAGCCAGTCTTTGGTTAAAGTTGAAACGAAATAGCTATAAGATGCACCCCTTGATCATGGTCATCTGAACATTGATCCTGTCATCAAAGACCAGGATGTCTGCATCCATGCCAACTTTTATGGCGCCTATTTTGTCATTCATCTTGATGATCCTGGCCGGGGTGGCGGTAATCATTTTGACGGCATCAAACAAAGGAATTTCAGCAAGATCAATCATGGTGCGCACCAATCGATCGGTGGTGGCGATGCTTCCGGCAAAGGCAGAACGATCGGGCAATTTGGCAACACCTTCTTCTGTGATCACTTTCATACCAGTGTTGATATTCCCCAAGATGTATTCACCTTCCGGCATACCAGCGGCACGCATGGAGTCGGTGATCAGTGCAGTATGATCAGGTCCTTTGATCTTGTAGACCAGTTTAAGCAATGGAGCAGGCAAATGAACGCCATCTGCAATGATTTCCACGTCCAGCCCATCGTGCAGGTATCCCGCTTCAACAACTCCCGCGTAGCGCCTGGCATTGCGCCTTACAACGCCAGACATGGCGGAGTAGAAATGCGTGAGCAGGCTGTATCCGTTGTTGAATGCCTCGAGAGCCTCTTCGTAAACGGCTTCTGTATGCGCCATGGAAGCAATGATTCCCCGCTCATGCAGGATTTTTCCAAAGGCAATGGCTCCCTTTCTTTCGGGTGCTACGCTCCATCTTTTGATGGACTTTGAATATTCCAGGATTTCCATGTATTCTGCCGGGTCTGGGTCTCTGATGTACTTGGGATCTTGTGCGCCCCGTTGGTTCATCGCAAAATAAGGACCCTCCAAGTGAAGACCAACAAAACTGGCGCCCTGGGTATTTCTCTCTTTTGCTTTTTCATAAACATCCAGCACCTGAAGAATGCCTTCTTTTTCTGCTGTGGTGGTGGTGGGCATCATGGAAGTGGTGCCATGCTTTGCGTGGATGGCCGCTATTGCCAAGAAAGCTTCTTCCGTGCCATCCATGAAATCATGTCCGCCTCCGCCATGCACATGAATATCTACAAAGCCGGGAGAGATGTACTGACCATTTGCGTCAGTATTTATTGCGTCAGGAAACGAAAGATCTCCTGCTTCAACAGCAATGATTTTTCCGTCCTCCACAAGCACTGTTCCATTTTCAACAATGCGGTTGGGCAAGATTATTTTTCCGTTGAATATCCTGTGTCTTTGGTGCATCTTGTTGTGTATTTCCTGTATTTGCAGTTGAACAAAGGTTGTGATTTTATGCATCAGACCTTTAAAAATATTTTCTTCTGGTAAAGAAAATACAAGAAAATCCATTTGATGAATACCACTGAAATAGCCATTCCTACTGCATTGTAGGGATCTCCCATGAGATCACCCAGCCATTGAAAAAATCCTTTGTTGGCATAAGACCAGTTGATGAATTTCCCCGACATATAAATCAGGATGGAATTCATGCCAATCACTTTGAAAAAAAATGCCCATCTTTTGTATCCCAGCACATCGATGATGTAGTGAAAAAGCGCAAACAACAAAAGGCTTAGCCCTACCGTGTGCATCACAAAAGAACTGGACCAAAGGTTTTTGTTGATGGGAAAGTCGAGGCTCCAGATTTGGGCGATGATCAGTGCACATAAGCCTGCAATGGCCATCATGGCTGATTTTTTCAGGGAGGTATGGTTGTGGTGCTTGAGGTAGTTTCCTGTGATGATTCCTGCCAGGGCAGAGCTGATGGCAGGAATATTGTTGAAAAGGCCCACCGTATCATGGATGCCCCTGGATAATTTTCCTGGCAGCACGGTTCTGTCGAAGTAAGAGGAGAAATTGCCCGCTTCGGTGAGGTCTCCTGGCAGAAAACCCGGAGCGGAAGTGAATTTCATCAACAACCAGTAGCCAACCAGAAGCGCCGTGAACCAAATGACCTGCGTTCTTTCTTTGGTGTAGAGATAGATGATGGCTCCCAGCATGGTGGAGATGCCAATCCTGCCCAGCACACTCATGAACCTGATGTCACTGATCGGTCTGAGCTGTAATCCATTGTTGTAAATAATTCCCAATAAAACCAGGATCATCCCCCTTTTGATGACCCGCCAGAGCAAAGCTTTCTTAGGCTTGCCCTCTTCCATTGCCCTTCCCAAAGCATAAGGCGTCGAAACCCCGGCAAGAAAAATGAAGAGAGGAAAGATCAGGTCATAGACCGTAAATCCATTCCAGACAGGATGTTCAAATTGAGCTGAAAGCCCTTCCCAGAAAGGATGATGGGTGATGGATCCCATTTCATGGAAGACCTCCTCCGCACCGATGATCCAAAACA
Organism: Chitinophagaceae bacterium; assembly: GCA_044373365.1. GTDB lineage: Bacteria > Bacteroidota > Bacteroidia > Chitinophagales > Chitinophagaceae > Pollutibacter. The sequence continues at coordinate 73,534 of JBIPNK010000001.1, read as the reverse complement.
TATCAAAGCCGCGCAGGGCATCGAGGGAATAAAGTCTTTGTTGGATGGTTGGAGAGTTGTTCATGGCATTCAGCAGTTCGGTTCATTGAATATAAGAAAAACAAGGCTTTTTTACGTGATTTTTTGATGAAAAAACGGAGACAAAACAGCATAAAAGCATGCTCCAACAGTACTCGCATATTTGCCTCAATTGTAATTTTAAGGTATAGAATAATGTTCACAAAAAGAGAACATTTATAAAAAAACACTATCTTTGCATGAGGGTTCATTTGATAAGGCGAGCATCATTGGAGGAATATGGATTGCGGCACCCATTGTCCAGAAATGCATTGCAGGAATTGATTGTCAAATTAAAGTATGCGAATTGGAGTATCCCAATTGATATTACAGCAACATTTCCCGATGCAGATATTCTTGGAAAAGGATCAAGCAGGGTGATATTCAATATCAATGGGAACCGTTATAGGCTAATTTGTAAATATACATTTGGCTTCAAGCAGGTGCATTTGTTTGTTTGCTGGATTGGCACACATGCAGAATATGATAAAATCTGTTCAGTGGGTAATCAATACTATATAAATTTTTATTGAAAGATGGTTCAGTTGAAATACACGTTAATTAAGTCCAAACGGCAATACAACGAATATTGTAAAACATTGGAAGACCTTGTTTTTCAAAAATCTAAATCCGTCAGGATTCGGGATGAAATTGACTTGTTAACCCTTTTGATTGAAAAATGGGATGAGGAACATGGCCAGTTTATGGATTTGGATCCTATTTCATTGTTGAAATCCTTTATGGGTGCTCACCACATCAAAGCAATAGAACTCTCAGGTATACTCGGCATCAGCAGAGGGTATATGTCTGATATACTCCATTACAAAAAAGGCTTGTCAAAAGATGTCATTCGTAAATTGTCATCTTTTTTCAAAGTGCGCCAGGATGCATTCAACCGGGCCTATGACCTCAAGCAGCAAAATCAACTTCAAACAACTTCCTAACCTAAATTAAATCTTAGGCTCCCATCCCTTCTCGTACTCCCTGCTCCAAAGTTTCATGGCTTCCTTGTCGTTGAGGATTCTTCCATTGCTTGGATCAACTTTGAGGGCTCTTCCCGTGCGTTGGGAGATGTTGCCCAGTTGAACCAGCAGCGTGCTTTGGTGCCCGCTGAGGATATCCGAATTCAATTGTGTGCCTTTTTTGATGGCGCTGAAAAAATTCTGGATGTGCAGTGCGTCAAGTTCCATGCCAGGGCCAGTTCTGTCAAGGGCATTGGCGGTGATATCATTTTTGACTTCTTTTACCAGCTTGCTTTTCAGGTCGAATATCTTGTAGGCATTTCCACTTTCAATCAACAACGATCCTGTTTCGCCATAAAAAATAACCCCAACAGAGCTGCCTTCGATAGACTTCCCATTGCAGGAACGGCCCTCCCAGGAGATCAGCGTGTTGTTGGCAAATTCCAGGTCGATGACCTGTGTATCGGGGGTTTCCCAATCGTCCTGGTAACGATAACGACCACCTGCAGACGTAACCCTGGTGGGATAATCTACACCCAGTCCCCATCGGGCCAGGTCCACCATGTGGGTACCATTGTTCAAGGCTTCACCGGTTCCCCAATTCCAGAACCAATGCCAGTTGTAGTGGATCAGGTTGTCCTTGTATGCGCGGCGTGGCGCAGGTCCTTGCCAGAGGTCGTAGTTCAGCCAGGAAGGCACTTCTGTTTCCTTTCCCACACCGATCGATTCACGGTTGTTGGTGTACCAGGTTTTTGCATAATAGGGTCTTCCAATCGCGTCTGCATGCAGTTCTTTGATGGCCGCGATTACATTGGGCCAGGACCTGCGCTGGTTGCCCATCTGCAACAATTTATTGTGCTTTGCTGCAGCCTTTACCAGCATCTCACCTTCATTGGGGTTATGGCTGCAGGGTTTTTCAAGGTATACATGTTTTCCTGCGGCAACGGCCAGCATGGCGGCTGGGGCATGCCAGTGGTCAGGAGCAGTAACAATCAACAAATCGAGGTTCTTGTCTTCCAGGGCCTTTCTGAAATCGCCCTCTGCCTTTGGCCTTTTCTGTTGCGCCTTCTCAATGGCATTGACACATTTGTCAGCAGCCCTGCTGTCTACATCGCATACATACAACATCTCGCATTCTTTCTGTGAAGCGAAATTGGTCCCTACAGACAGGCCACGGCTGTTCACGCCCATGACAGCAGCAGTAATCTTTTCATTTGAACCAAGGATGTTGCGGTACTGACTGGCAGAAAATCCTGGGAGGATGCCTCCAAAGGCAATGGCAGCTGAGGCTGCAGATGTTTTTTGGATAAAGCTTCTTCTTGAACGGCTCATGAGGGAAGATTTAGTTGTTGAATGATCTTGTTGGCTTTTTTGAGATGGGTATCATAAACATCCTTCAGCTGAATGGCCTTGCTGCCCTTTCGTTTGCTTTCATCGGCGGCTTCCATGAAGGTGTAGATTTCCAGTGTTTCTTTGGGGGTGATGGGCAGGTTGCCAGTTTTGAAAAAAGCAATGATCCTGTCAAGGAGGTTGTCATAACCTTTGTAAGGGCCCAATGTTATTGGTCCCTTTTCTCCATAGGCTGTACCACCATATTCATGTTTCCCTGTCCGCGTACCGCGGAAGGTTCCGATCCTGCCTTCATCCCAAATACCTACCACAACATCCGTTCCTTCGGTTTGGGTACGGGTAACGGATTTGCATCCTGTTCCCATAACGGTGTAGAGTGTTTCAACGCCATGGATGCCATACCAAAACAAATCTGGATGGGTGGGTTCGAGGGTGGCTGGGCTGAAACAGTCGGCCCCCAATATTTTTCCGACTTTACCAGAAGCCGCTTCCTGTGCGGATTCCATGTAGCGCAGGGATGAGCTGGAAAAGAAAGGTACTTTGTATTTTTCCGATAAGGTGTACAAAGCGATGGCATCGCTCAGGGTGCCGGCTACGGGCTTGTCAATGAACATCGGCTTACCTGCTCTCATCACTTCCAATGCCTGTTGCAGGTGTGGCCTTCCATCGTTGGTTTCCAATAAAACGAAATCAACTTTCTTGAGAAGCGTTGCAATTGAGTCCACGATCTCCACGCCCATCTTCTTCACTTCCTCAATGTAGCCGGGAATTCTTTTGGTTGAAGATTCAATATCGGCACTTCCAGGCGGATATGCTGCCACCACCCGAAATCCTTTGTATTTGTCGGCAGCGTTGGCAGCATTCAAAGCCTTGGTAAAAGCAATGCTGTGTGAGGTGTCCAGACCGATGATGCCGATCCTGCCGGAATCTATAATTGTCGTAGAGGCAACAGCTGGACTGCTCCAAGATGTAAGACCTATTGCCATACCAGCCATACCGGCATCACGCATGAAGCGCCTGCGGTTGTATATTTTCATGAGCAATCGTTTGTTTGCACTAGTAAGTTAAAAATAAAAAGATGAATTTTGCAAAATCAGTTTTGTTTTACCAACAGCTGATTTATTGTTACATTCAGTAGACGGTTGCGTTTGCTTCCCCGCCTTTTAAAAGCCAATCATTAAATTTCAGATCATGTCTTCTTCAATTCTCATAGGTATATTTCTCCTGTCGCTCTTGTTTACTTTGTTTTATGGCATCCGCAAAAAGAACAAAACAGTTATTGGTGTTTCACTGGCTTTATTGCTGATAACAGCAGGGATTATTGGGAGTTTGATTTATACATTAGAGAATGCTTCATGATGCAATGCTGGTGGTTGGCATCATCACCGAATCTGCTAAAAATTAATTAGCAACTTTTATTAAAGCTTTGGCAGATGACTTGCTATCCTTGCCAACACATCTTCAAATTCAGGTTGACCATTATAATAAAGCTTGGATGTAGCTTTGTATCGGGCTTTAAAATTCTCTCTGATTAATGCATCTTTTAGAAGTAGTGCGGGATGTTTTGCAACTGGAATGCTTTTGTCGGTACCTTTTATTCGTACTGATTTATGCGCTTCATATGCTGGAGTTTTTGTAAATGCAACTATTTCCTCATTTCCCAATAAGCAATACACATCATAATACTGACGCATAAAGTTCTTGCTATCAGATTCTTCTGGATTGTTTCTGTTTCGATATTTTCGAATAATTGTTTGTAGCTTTTCTACCAGAGTATACCCTGGATGATAGCATAGTACATTGCAGGCAGTATTATTGATATACTGTGATTGCATTTTCACAGATGAAAGATGATCCCAAGTCCATGAGGAAATGTTAACTGGAGCATTCGGCGTTATAGTGTCAAATCCTGCTTCCAATAAAATACCTTCTTTTAAATCATCTAATGCGGGTATATGGCTCTCATAGTGAAGTCTAATGCCACCACTTCTGTATTTATCCTTATCATCGAATGTATGGTCCCTTTCAACACGGGCAATACCATCAATGAAAATCTCTGATGCAAAAACATCGTAAAAATTTTTTCGCGCCTGCTTAATTTCTGCTTTGTCCTCTTTTCCTTCAGTCTTTAAGCCATAATTGGTTCTTATGTGAATATCAATATCTTCAGAAAAACGATGTATTAGGCCATATCCTTTGGATAATGAAGTTCCGCCCTTTAATTCAAATTCAATTCCTTGCTGTTGCAAAGAATACAAGGCATGCATAATCCAATAATCCTTTTCTATCAGGGCAATATCTATTCCTTTTTTAGAGGATACTATATTCAAAAGTTCTTTGAATTCGGGATCATTATGAATAAAATCAGGCATGCAGCATTTTATTTCGGTAATATGACTTTATGAACTGCTTGGTCTTTCCCGAGCCATATTGTTGTGCTAGTTTCAACAATTCATCCTTATTGAAGCTATTAAAATTGTTGCTTAAGAACTGAATGATTCTATGTTGACTTTCAGCCAATTCATCAATATTATTAAGCAGATCAACCAGCAAAAACGCTTTGGTTAATTGGTTCGGGAAGGATGATTTTATTTTGAATTCAAATTTTTTTCCGTTGAGTTTGAATTCCCCTTTTCGTTTATGATTATAAACCCAGGTAGTATTATAGAGTTGGGTAAGCCCCAGCCCCAATCTGTTATACAGATTAGGATTCACAATGAGGAAGTTGTTGTCTTTCAAAAAGCATTCAACTAAATCGGAGTCATCTGGAGGCGCAATTCCAAATTTTGTGGATTTGGGAGCGTAGTACAAACCCTGGCTAAGTTTTAAAAGACTTCCATCTTTGGTCAGAATCCCTAAATGTCTATCAATGGCCGATGAGTAATACTCAAGGTCAGAACGCCGATATACTTCTCCGGGTTTGATATGTTGTCTTAATGCATCCATGGTAGTTTCACAAAGGTATTGCTTAAGAAAATCAAATGCATGAATAAATTGGTAAAAATCATGCAATAGTCGTAATTAATTGATTATTAATGAATTAATGTATCATCCTCAATTCGCTATCAAAGCGTTATCTGAAAATTAATCTTAGCAATCCTGAACCCCTTGCTTTTCACAAGCCGTGCTTCTTCAGATTGTTCATTCAGCAATGGATTGGTATGGTTGAAATGAATGAACATGATCTTTTCTTTTTCTTTGGCGGATAGTGAATCAAAAAGTTTCATGCTTTCCTGCACAAGTGGATGGGGAATTTCGGCGATGTTGCGGTTTCCTACTTCTGCAGCACTGAAAAAAGTGCCATCGATCAATGCATAGTCTATCTCTTTGATCAGTGATACAATGTCTGTCCGCCATTTTTCCCATTTGTCGATGTCAGGGATAAAGAGCAATTTCTTGTGCGGACCTTCAATGATGAATCCCACGGTTTCGGAGAACTCATCCCGGTGCGGTACAAGAATAGGCTTTACCCTGAGCGAGGGGCTGATTTTTTCCCATTTCCCTTCTGACAAGGGGTTGATCTGAATGTTGTTCAGTGTGATCAGCTGACTCCATGGGCCATTGTTTTCTAAAAAGCTTTTCATTTTGGGCATGGCATATACCGGCACGGCCTTGCTGTTCATGGCTTCTTTCCCCAAAAACATCAGGCCGGCATAATGCCCTATGTGCGCATGGGTAAGGAAGATGCCGTCGGTCAATTTATTTGTTAATGATGGAAAGAAAGCCTTGAGCATCCTGGTTTGGGCCTCAAAATCGGGGCTGGCTTCCAAGAGGAATTTTTTGTTGGAAACCGGATCGATGAGCCCCAGGGACACTACTTTTCGGGAAGCATCCGGGTTCTTGCAACAATCTTTTTCGCAACCCATGTGGGGCGATCCGCCATCTTGAAGGGTGCCCAGCACAACAACAAAAGGGTTCTTGTTGGGTAAAGTTCCTTGCCCATTGCACAACAATCCAAAAGCAGTGGAGAAAATCAGGAAATACAGCTTCATGGCAGTGATTGAATTGTTAAATTATGTTATTTGTCCAATACTGGGGAAGGATTATATTTGAAATGGACATCTATTATGGTGCAAACGATTACTCAATTAAAAAAACACAACATGAAAAAATTATTTTCAATTTTGGTTGCGATGACAGCCCTGGTTTTTTCCCTTCAAGCACAACCTCCAGGTGGTGGAGACCCTGAGGCTATGAAGGCAAGGATGAAAGAACGCATCAAACCCATGCTTGTTCAACAAGCCGGTGTTTCAGATGCTGAGGCAGACAAGATCCTCGACATCAATTTTGATTTTCAAATGAAGTCAAGGCCCATCCGCATGGACCAGGCGCTCAGCGAAGACGACAAGAAAAAGAAAATGAAAGAGGCTGAAGACGCACGCGATGCTTCTATGAAAGCCATTCCATTGACAGAAGAGAAAATGGTGAAGGTGAAAGCCTTTTACGAAGAAATGAGGAAAAGACAACAAGAAGGAAGAGGCGGACAAGGCGGTGGTCAAGGTGGCGGCCAGGGCCGTGGTGGAAACCAATAAACTATTATAGTAAAGACCTTTCGATCTTGAGGGGTTTGGTCATTCTATTGTGAGAAGGAGGATAATTTACCCGATTCACAACAGAAGCACCAAACCCCTTCTTTTTTAGTAATTTCAAGCAAACGTTTTGCCATGAACAGTCGCCGCGATTTCATCCAAAAGCTTTCTGCTCCCATCATCGCCCTGCCTTTTATCAGCAGCATGAAGCCTGCTGAAATTCCCTACGAAGGGCCAGTCTTGCGCATTGCCATCATGGGCCTGGGTGGATATGCCACCCGTGTGGCAGAGGCCATGCTGGCCTGCAAGAAAGCCAAACTGGTGGGCCTGATCAGCGGAACGCCCTCTAAAATCAAGACCTGGTCTGAGAAATACACGATTGAAGCGAAGAATTGTTACGACTATACCAATTTCGATGCCATCAAGAACAATCCAGACATCGATGCCGTTTACATCATCACTCCCAATGCCCTGCACAAGGAACAAGCCATCAGGGTTGCCAAAACAGGCAAGCATGTCATTGTTGAGAAGCCTATGGCATTGAATGCCAAGGAGGCTGAAGAAATGATTGATGCCTGCAAAAAAGCGGGTGTTCATTTGCTCGTGGGATACAGGATGCATTTTGAACCCAAGACCCTGGAAGTGATCAGGATGAGGAAAGACGGCGAGTTTGGCAAAATCAAGTTTTTTCAAGGGCTGACAGGGTTTCGCATCGGTGATCCCAAGCAGTGGCGCCTGAACAAAGCATTGGCCGGCGGTGGTTCGATGATGGACATTGGCATCTATTCCATCAACGGCATGCGCTACATGATTGGGGAAGAACCCCTCTGGGTTACTGCACAGGAAACAAAGACAGACCCCGTGAAGTTTGCAGAAGGCGTAGACGAAACAATTCAGTTTCAGGCGGGATTTCCCAGCGGAGCCATTGCTTCCTGTTTGTCCAGTTACGGGATGAGCAACCTCGATCGTTTTTTCCTCAATGGTGAAAAGGGTTTTGCAGAAATGCAGCCTTCCACCGGATATGGTCCCATCAAGGGCAGAACACACAAGGGTGAATTGACACAACCACATCAGGCCCACCAGACCATTCAAATGGAGGAGTTTGCTTCCATCATCCTGGAGGGCAAAAAACCCATTGTTCCTGCAGACGGAGAAGAGGGTTTGAAGGACATGAAAATCATCGATGCCATTTACCAGGCCGTGAAAACCGGAAAGCGGGTAAAACTGGCTTAGAGGCTTTTGGGAAAGATAAAAACCTGGTCATGAATACTGGGTGCTTTTTCAACATAGGCAATCAAATCCATTTCACTGGTTTTGATCAGCAGGCGATAATGCACACCTAAAAATTTCACCTCCAACACTGTCCCGGGAATCCCGATTGTTGTACCTGAACCAATGCCAATTTTCTCAGGACGGATAAAAATCATTTCTTCCGCCCCAAACAGCTTGTAAAGCGTCTTTTGCTCAGGCGAAATCAGGGTATACTCCCCCAACAGTCCGGCAATGTATTCATCCTGAGGCCTAGCGTATGCTTCTTTGGGCAAACCCTGAAAGACCAGCTGCCCTTGCTTCATGATCAGGAGCTCGTCTGCCCAGGACAATACTTCTACGGGGTCATGGGAGACCAGCACACAGGTGATGGCCATCTTCTTGCAGACCTGGTGTATGACCTCGTTGATGATCCTGTTGTTGAACAGGTCGAGATTGGTGAAGGGCTCGTCGAGCAAAAGCAGTCGTGGTTTGCCAACCAATAAACGGGCCAGGGCAATGCGCTGCCGCTCTCCTCCGGATAGCTGGTGCACCTTGCGGTCCAGCAGGTGGTTGATCCGGCAAATCAAATAAATTTCCCCTGCTTCCTCATCTTCCATTTTGTTGGCCATCTCCAGCAGTTCGTGCACACGGTAGTTGCTTCTCAACTCAAAGTGTTGAGAAAGATAGGCAATGGCTGGGTGCCCTGGCAGCAGCACTTCATCTGGTCCTTTGATGCATTGTCCTTCAAAATAGGCATTCCCTGAACTGGCTTGCACCAGTCCTGCCATCATCTTCATGACCGTGCTTTTTCCAGAACCGGTTTCGCCCATCAAAGCAACTTTTTTGTTTGCTGAAATGAAAAAGCGAACATCTTTAACGAGCGTCCGGCCCTCCTCCTCTTTGCTGATATCTTCGACCGTTAATAAATGCATTGAAAACTATTTTTGTTGATTGCTTCTGTGCAAAAGTAGTCCATAAGCAGCCATTTCAAGAGAACTTACTACCTTCAAGCTTGGTTTTAATCATCTGTTTTTATTGCGCTAAAAAGTTTTTATGCTTAAAAAAGTATTATTGTTTGTTGTAGCTGTTTTGCTGGTTACCCTTGGGCTTACATTTACCAACAGGTTCGCTCATTTGAAAAATTTTGTCACCTGGGGTGTACATACGATTCATGATCACAAGACCCATCCGGTGAGAGTGGTTGAAAATGGTGATGCTCCGCAGGCATGGCCTTATGACTCGGCATACAACCAAAAACAGATTCCCCAGGAGTTCATGACCATCATTGACTCCAATGATACGCATGCTTTTCTGGTCATTCAGGATGGCAAACTCGTTTATGAAAAATATTGGGATGGCTATGACAGCGCCAGAATCAGCGGCTCTTTTTCTGCTGCCAAGAGCATTATTTCTTTGCTGATTGGCATTGCCATCGATGAAGGTAAAATTAAGTCTGTTGATGAACCTGCTGGAAATTATCTCCCACACTTCAAAACCAATGGACTGGAAAAGATCCGGATCAAGGACTTGCTGACCATGAGTTCGGGTACGAACTACAATGAAGGAGACAAAAGTTATTTCAGCATGAATGCCTACGGGTATTATGGTGATGACGAGGAGTACATGGTGAACATGATGGAGCGAAAAGAAGCGCCAGGTGTTTACTGGCAGTACCGCAGTGGAGACACGCAGGTGTTGGGTCTGATTGTAGAAAAAGTTTTTGGCCAGTCGATTTCTGCACTGGTTTCTGAAAGGTTCATGAAGCCCATGGGAGCCAATGCTGATGCGCTCTGGTTGCTGGATGGAGCTGGAAAACATGAAAAAGCTTTCTGTTGTTTCAATGCAGTAGCCCGAGATTATGCAAAGTTCGGACAGCTGGTGCTGAACAAGGGCAATTGGAATGGAAAGCAGATCGTTTCTGAAAAATACATTGCTGAAGCAACCACACCCGCAACCAGCCTTAAAGACAGAACTGAAAATGATCAGCCGGTAGATTTTTATGGTTACCAATATTGGATGGTCAACCACAGTGGTGTGCATGCCATTGCACAAAACGGACTCTTTGGTCAGTATGTTTACATCATCCCAGAAAAAAATGCAGTTGTGGTTCGGTTGGGTGAGTCCAAAGTGACAACACCTATCCACCACCACCAGCCGGAGAATTTCACGTATATCGATGCTGCGCTTTCTGTGTTGAAATAGGGCCAGAACTTAGTGCCAACCAGTCCCTTTCTACCATGGAAAGGGACTTTTTTATTGTAAAAAAATGTCCTGAATTTGGTCTTAAAATGACTGTAAAAAAAAGGGCGTTCCTGTGGAGAAACGCCCTTGAATTACATTGATGGAAAGACTTTATTTCTTGAACTCCCATCCAGCCCTGTTCACCCTTGAGACGAACTGGTTGGCATCGTCGAAGTTGGTAATCTTCATGGAAGCACCATCCCAAAGCAGTTTCTTTCTGCCATAGAAATCGAATGCCTTGTTGCCATTTGGTCTTGTGGTCTCTTTGCGCAACATGTAGCTCCTGATGGCCAGGTTGCCCATGAGTACAGTTTCAGTGAGCGGACCAGAGTAGTCAAATGATGAGCTGAGCTCTTTGTGTGCCTTGCTGTTGAAGCCAGCCTTACAAGCTTCAGTCCAGGAAATCTGGTGCCCAAATTCAGGCAGTTTCAAGGCATTCTTGTCTGGTTCAGGCGCAACGATTTTTTCGCCGGTATTCAGGTAAATCTTCGGCTTGTTTCCATACATGTCAATGGTCATCAATCCTTTTGTACCATGAAGGAAAATACCGTTGGCACCATTACCGTCTGTGCTCAGTGGCTCATTAGACGGAAGTTGGTCGGGGTGGAAAGGACGAATACCGCCATCCATCCAAACCATTTTCAATGGACTCTTGTTTTTCTTGGTGGCCGGGAACTTGATCTCAACATGAGAGGAAGGAGGGCAACCTTCTGGGATGTATTCAGGATTCCAATCCCTGATGAACACTGATCCTACGCTGCATTCCACTTCGGTTGGATAGCCAAGCCCAAGGATCCTGAACGGAGAGTCAATGGTATGACAACCGATATCACCCAATGCGCCAGTACCGAAGTTCCACCATCCGCGCCATTTGAAGGGATGGAAGAGGGGATTATAGTCAGTATACGCTGCTGGTCCAATCCAGGTATCCCAATCCTTGGCAGACATGGAGGCGGGCAGGGCAGGCTTGTCTGTTGGCACTGGAATGCCTTGAGGCCATACTGGCCTGTCTGTCCAAATGTTTACGGTATGAACCGTTCCGATCAGTCCTTTGTCGAACCAATCCATGGCCACTTTTTGCAAAGGGTTGGAAGCACCCTGGTTTCCCATCTGGGTCACTACCTTGTTTTTTCTTGCAGCCTCAGTGAGCATCCTGGCTTCGGCAATGTTATGGGCGAGTGGCTTTTGAACATAGACGTGTTTGCCCATCGACATGCAGGCCATGGCGGCATACGCATGGAAATGGTCTGGTGTTGAGATGGTCACGGCATCAATGTCTTTGCCAGACTTGTCGAGCATTTCCCTGAAATCGCGGTATTTCGCTGCATTGGGGAATTTTTCAAATGAGTTTTTGCATTTGTCCCAATCCAGGTCAGCCATGGCCACCACATTGTTGGCGCCATTGTTGTAGGAATTTAAAAGATCTGATTGTCCTTTACCGCCGGCACCGATGGCAGCGATGTTGAGCTTGTCGCTCGGGGCTGTGTATCCCTTGCCAATCACGTGGCGCGGAACAATAAAAAATCCTGCAGCAGCAATCGAGCCCTGCTTGATGAAATTTCTTCTGTTGTTTTGTTTTGGCATGACTATGGTTTTATCGTTCGTTTGATGATGAATGTAAGCAAAAATTGCGATTCATTTCTGATGAAAGTTTAACTTCATCAAGACATTTATAAAAAAACAATTCATCAATCCCCCATACGATTATGCAAGCAAGAATTTTCATCACATGTATCATGGCAATATTTTTTGTGTTGCCTGACACAAATGCCCAAACGGCAGACTCCCATTTGTTTTCATCATTGAAATGGCGCATGATTGGTCCGCACCGCGCAGGCAGAACTGTTGGGGTCTCAGGTGTTGCAAGCCAACCCAATGTTTTTTATATCGGTGTAAACAATGGGGGTGTGTGGAAGACCAATGATTACGGCCATACTTGGAAGCCCATTTTTGACGCGCAAAATACCGGCTCCGTGGGCGATGTAGTTGTTGCGCCTTCCAATCCTGACGTGATTTATGTTGGCAGTGGAGAGGGTATACAAAGGCCAGACCTCTCTGTAGGGAATGGTGTTTACAAGTCTGTGGATGCAGGAAAGACCTGGGTAAACCTGGGGCTTGGGGATGCCCAACAGATTGGTGGCATTGCTGTTGATGCAAAGAATGAGAACAGGGTTTTTGTAGCGGCTTTAGGACATCCCTATGGGCCCAACAAGGAGCGTGGCGTATACAGAAGTCTCGATGGGGGTAAAAATTTCAAGCAAGTGCTTTACCTCAATGAAAATGCCGGAGCCATTCAGGTTTCCATAGACCCGGTCAATCCGCAGGTGATTTACGCAGACATCTGGGCCGCCCGCCAAGGCCCCTGGGAAAATGGTGCATGGAATGGAAAGGAAAGTGGTTTGTTCAAATCCACTGACGGTGGAGATACCTGGAGGCGTTTGACCAAAGGACTGCCAACCACAACAGAAGACGGTTTGGGCCGCATTGGCTTTACCATCGCCCCAAGCAATCCGAACAGGCTCTATGCCACAGTGGATGCAGAAAAGAATGGCGGAATCTATCGCAGTGATGATGCAGGCGAATCATGGTATTTGCTCACCAGCGATCCAAGGCTCTGGGGCCGGGGCAGTGATTTTGCAGAAGTAAAAGCAGACCCTCAAAATGCAGATATTGTTTATTCAGCCAATGTGGTGATGTGGAAGTCCGTTGATGGTGGAAAAAACTGGACGGGCATCAAAGGTGCTCCCGGTGGCGATGACTATCATCGCATTTGGATCAATCCCAACAATTCCAATATCATGGCATTGGGTGTTGACCAAGGCGGTGTGGTAACGGTAAATGGTGGGGAAACCTGGTCCTCCTGGTACAATCAAGCTACAGCACAGTTCTATCATGTAAGCACAGACAATGCTTTTCCTTATAACGTTTATGGTGGACAGCAGGAAAGTGGTTCAGTAGGAATAGCTTCCAGGTCAAATGATGGAAACATCAGCTTCAGGGAATGGCATCCTGTTGGCGTGGAGGAATACGGTTATGTTGCTCCGGATCCATTAGATCCAAACATCATTTACGGAGGCAAGATCACCAGGTTTGACAAACGCACAGGACAGGTGCAGAATATATCACCGGAACCCGTCAGGAGCGGAAAGGTCCGCTTCATTCGCACGGCGCCCGTCATCTTTTCACCTGCCGACAACAAGACCCTGTTCTTTGCAGGAAATGTCATTTTCAAAACCACGAATGGTGGACAAAGCTGGCAAACCATCAGTCCTGATCTTACCCGCGAAACATATGATGTGCCGGAAAGTGTTGGCATTTTCAGTACGGACAAAATGAAAACCATGCCCCGAAGAGGCGTTGTTTATGCATTGGCTCCATCCAATAAAAACATCAATACATTGTGGGCGGGCACTGATGATGGATTGGTTCATATCACGGTTGATGGTGGCTTGCATTGGAAAAACATCACTCCGGCTGGCGTAACATCATGGAGCAAGGTTTCACAGATTGATGCAGGGCATTTTGATGACCTTACTGCCTATGTTGCCGTCAACAGGATCCGCTGTGATGACATGCGTCCGCATGTGTATAGAACCCATGATGGCGGAAAAACATGGAAAGAAATTGTCAATGGATTGCCCAATGAACCCGTCAATACTGTCAGGGAAGATCCACGCGTGAAGGGACTGCTTTTTGCTGGCACAGAAAATGCCGTTTTTGTTTCTTTTGATGATGGAGCGCACTGGCAATCGCTCCGCATGAACATGCCGAGTACATCCATCCGCGATCTGGTCATCAAGGATGATGATCTTGTGATTGGTACCCATGGCAGGAGTTTCTGGATCATGGATAATATCACCCCATTGCGTCAAATTGCGGAGAAGCGCGGTCTTGGTCCTGTTGTACTTTTTAAGCCCCAACAGGCTGTTCGTGTGCGCTGGAACATGAATACAGACACGCCTTTACCACCTGAGGAGCCTGCTGGAGAGAATCCTCCCGATGGAGCAGTGATTGATATTTTCCTGAAAGAGGATGCCCAAACAGCAGTGGTCTTGGAAATCCTTAACGCCCAAGGCAAGGTCATCAGGACCTACAGCAGCAGGGATACCCTTTATCAAGTTCCTCCAGTAAACGTACCTGATTATTGGATCAAGCCACAACAAATCCTCTCCACCAAATCAGGAATGCAGCGTTTTTCATGGGACCTGCGCTATCAGCCACTCAACGAACCAGCATCTTTTCCCATCGCTGCTGTAAAGGGGAACACCAGTCCTGATCCCACTTCGCCATGGGTGATGCCTGGCTTATATACTGTTCGGGTCAAAGTGAATGGGCAGCAGTTTGAACAGCCTTTGAAAGTGGTGATGGATCCGAGGGTCAAGACAACGGCGAAAGACCTTCAAAGGCAGCATGATCTTGCTCTCATTTGTTATGAAGGCCGGAAGGCCACTGCCCAAAGCAATCCACTGTTGAGCAGGAAATTTGCAACGCTTTTTGAGATACTTGACCAGACAGACATGCCTCCGACCACTCAGACAGAAGCGGCCGTATGGTTGTTGAAGAAGGAGCTGGCGAAATAAATTTTCAGTATCGCAAACTGCTGTTCAACTCACTGGGGATGTGACGGCTCAGATTTTCTTGGCAAATTTCTGTGCTTTCAGCGCCAGTTCTGTTGCCAGAAAGCAATGCGCCTGCGGCATGGCCGTTTCAGTTCTGTTGATGACATCATCAACAAACTGTTTGCCAAAGGGGAGCGGCTCGTTGTTGCAATCAAGGTAGATGGTCTCCTTGTTGTTGGCCATGTACAGATGATTGCCTGAACCGTAGCGTGCGATGTCGATGTTTTTCCTGATCTCAATGAATCCATCTGTGCCAAGAATGGTCAGCCTTCCATCTCCCCAGGTTTTCAGGCCGTCTGGTGTAAACCAGTCTACCCTGATATAACCCGCACCGCCATTGCCTTTCAGCATCACATCACCAAAATCCTCAAATTGGGGATATTGCTTGTTATTGACATTTCCGGTCTGGGAGGCAACCACTTCTGCCGAAGTAGAACCAGTGAAAAACAGGAATTGGTCAAACTGGTGAGACCCAATATCGCAAATGATGCCGCCATATCTTTTCTTGTCAAAGAACCATTCGGGTCTGCTTTTGGGACTCATCCGGTGTGGACCCAGGCCAATGGTTTGCACCACTTTTCCTATGGCGCCAGCCTTTATCAGTTCCCCAGCCTTTACGGTTGCCTTGTTTTCAAAACGCTCGCTGAACATGATGGAATAAATGCGTTTGGTTTCCTTCTGCACTTTTCGTACTTCTGCCAATTGCTCCAGTGTGGTGATGCCAGGCTTGTCTACCAGGTAATCCTTGCCATGCTTCATCACCTCAATGCCCAGTGGCCCCCTTTCATCGGGGATGCCTGAGCTCAGGACGACCTGGATGGAATTATCTTCCAGTATTTCCTTCGCACTCGTTGCAACCTTGACCTGCGGATAGGCCTTTACAAATGCCGCCAACAGGGATGCCTCTTTTGCATAAACAGCTACCAGCTCACCGCCACCTTTGATTACGGCATTGCACATGCCATAGATATGGCTATGGTTGATGTTAATGACCGAAAAGCGGATGCGGGTTTCCAAGGGAGCTTCGGTTTCTTGTTTTTCGTTAAAAGAAGAAAGCATCATCAGGCCACTTGCTGCGGCAGTGCTTTTGAGGAATTCGCGTCTTTGGTTCATATTGAAGGGTGTAGAGGGTTAATGGTTTAGGGGTGTAGAGGTTTAAGTGTTTAGAGGTTTGGGGTTTAGGAGGATGCAGTGATTAAACGCTTGCTAAATCGTTATCGTAATTTATTGAATTTATTTGTTGATTGTTTATTAATTTGTAATAGCTAGTATTTAATCTGACAAGTAGGGTTCTTTTTTTAGTTTTATAGGGTCAGGATATTTTGATCGACATTTTGGTTTAGCATTTTATCCTTGGCCAAAGGTAATGATTCACTAAATGTCTGCATAGGAGTTTTTCCAAAGCAATACCTTCCACTATGAGGGCGTTCGTTGTTGTAGTACTCTACCCAGTTATCAAGATCCTTTTGAAGAAGTTCCAAGCTGTCGTACAGTTTTTTCCTAAATGCAATGGCGTAGAACTCTTCCTGCATGGTGCGATGCAACCGTTCACAGATGCCATTTGTTTGGGGATGTCGAACCTGGGTTTTAGTGTGATCAATTCCTTCAAGTGACAGATAGAGCTCATATTCGTGATGCTCAGGTTTGCCTTTGAACTCAGTTCCGCGGTCTGTAAGAATACGGAGCAATGGAATATCATTATCTTCAAAAAACGGGATGACGCGGTCATTGAGGATATCAGCAGAGGTTATAGCGTGCTTGGTATTGTAGAGCTTAGCAAATGCAACCCGGCTGTATGTGTCTATAAAGGTTTGCTGATATATCCTGCCAACGCCTTTAATATTGCCCACATAATAAGTATCCTGTGACCCTAAATAACCTGGATGTTCCGTTTCGATCTCTCCATGGGCCTCTTTCTTTTCTTGCTTACGTTCAAGTGCAATAACCTGGGCTTCGGTGAGAATAATACCATCTTGAGCCACCCGAGATTCTAAAGCCTTTAATCGCTTTGCAAACGTTTCCAGGTCATTGCGTTGCCAAACACAGCGTACGCCAGTAGGAGAAATGAATACGCCCTTCTTTCTCAACTCATTGCTGGCCCTGACTTGACCAAAGGCAGGTTGTTCAAAACCCATTTGAACTACTGCTTCTTCAATGGCCGGCTCAACACGATTTTTGGGAATGGGTTTTCGACGGCTGATCTCTTGAAGGGCCATGTCACCTCCAGTGTCGTACAACTCTTTTAAACGATAAAAACTATCTCTGCTGTAACCCATTATTTTACAGGCTTGGGAAACATTGCCTAGTTTTTCTGCAAGTTGTAGTAATCCTAACTTGGTTTTAATTAATTTAGTCTCTGCTTTCATTCTGACAGGTTTAGGGGTTTAAAATTGATTTGTTGTTACTTCAAATTTAACCCCTACTGTCAGATTAAGTATAAACTATTTCAATTAATTTCAAAATCAAATCATCACCCTAAACCTCTGCACCCCTCAAACCCTAAACTCTTACACTCCTAAACCTTTACACCCCTCACCCCTTAAACCTTTAAACCCCTCAACCTCTAAACCTTTACACCCCTAAACCTTTACACCCCTCAACCTCTAAACCTTTAAACCCCTCAACCTCTAAACCCCACAACAATGAATACCCGCCGCAACTTTCTTCAAAAAGCTTCTTTCGGTTTTGCCGCTGCTGCTGCATTGCCCACTCTTGGAAATGCCTTAACCCAACATGCAAATGGAAACGCCATTGAAGGTGCATCCAGTTTTACGCTGGGTTTTGCCGGTTACTCTTTTGTGAAATTTGACCTTGACAAGTCGATTGCCATGATGAAACGCCTGGCCGTTGATCATCTTTCCATCAAGGAGTTTCATCTTCCCCTGAACTCAAGCCAGGAAACCATTGATGCTGTGAAGAAAAAACTCAGCGATGCCGGAATCAAGCCCTATACCGTCGGTGTTATTTACATGAGAAGCAAAGAAGCGGTGGACCAGGCCTTTGCCTATGCACAGAAAGTAGGTGTGAGCATGATTGTTGGTGTGCCCAATGCAGAATTGCTTGGCTACACTGAAGAAAAGGTAAAAGAAACCAATATCCGCATGGCCATCCACAACCACGGTCCTGAAGACAAGCTTTACCCAAGCCCGAAAGATATTTACGACAGGATAAAAGACATGGATCCGAGGCTGGGTCTTTGCGTTGACATCGGCCATACCCTCCGAGCTGGTGTACTTCCTGAGAAAGTGATCGTGGAATACAAAGACAGGGTATTTGACCTGCACATCAAGGACGTTACAGCCATGGCAAAAGATGCCAAGGTTGCAGAGGTTGGCCGTGGTGCCATCAATTTCCCGGCCTTTGTAAAGTCCTTGAGAAAAATCAAGTATTCTGGCATTTGCAGTATCGAATATGAAAAGGACATGACTGATCCTTTGGTTGGCATGGCTGAATCTGTTGGCTATTTCAAAGGGGTACAAAAGGCCTAGGGCTCCTGCTGTTTATTGCACTAATTTTGTGCAATGCAGAAACTGAAATTCTTCTTGCTCTTGTTGACTTGGGCAATGACTTCTAATGCCCAGGATAGCTTGCCCAAGAAACTGTCTTTGACGGAGATTGTGGTTAAAGGAAAGAAGCCTCCCGTTTCCTTTAAAATTGACCGGCAGGTGTTTCGTGCAGCGGAATACGCCAATGCAGCCAATGGCAATGCCATCGATCTCATTAAAAATCTTCCCTCCGTTTCAGTGAATGGGCAGGGAGAAATCAATCTGCGCGGTTCGGCCAGTTTTCAGGTATTGATCAATGGCAGACCAACACAGGGTGATCCTGCTTTTGTTTTGGCACAGATACCGGCTTCTTCCATTGAAAACATTGAAATGATCAGCAGCCCCGGGGCTTCATTTGATGCAGACGGAAAGAGTGGCCTGATCAACATCATCACCAAAACGGCTCCTGAAAAAGGCCTGATGGTGCAGTCGAACATTATGCTTGGTGCGCCGCCTTTCAATGACTTCGGCAACCAGCGCTATACCTCACCACAACGCCATGCTGCAGACATTTCAGTGGGTTACCAGAAAGGTAAATTCGACTTCAGTTCCGGCTTCAATTACCTGAGAAACGACATGGCGGGTTATAGGGAAGGAGACGTGAACACCATCATAGGCAATGTCTTCACTTCTTTTCCTTCCAATGGAGAGCGCAGTTTCAAGCGGTATAATTTTGGAGGAAGGCTTTCCGCCGGGCTTCAGCTCAATTCCCGCAACAGGCTAGAAGCTGCCTTGTACAGCGGTAAAAAATACCAGACCAGGGTGGCCGATCTGCTCTACAACAACAGCAGAAAAAATATGCTGACCGGGGCACAATCTTCCTTTGATTATTTCAACAAGAATACGGCAGAAAAACAGGGAACATTTACCCTTGCAAGCCTGGGGTCAATCCATCAGCTCAGCAAGGCAACACAGTTGTCGTTTTCGCTGCAATATGAAGGGGCTGATCTGGAATCATTGACCACCAATCAAAACCTCAGCTATCCAGGACTCAAACAAATGATCCAGGAAACCATCAACCCCAGCACCAATCCCCTGCATGCTTATCGCTTCAAGGCAGACCTGACCGATAAGAAAGGAAGCCGCACATGGCAGGCGGGGTATCAATTCCGCTATGATGAACAGTTGGGTGATTTTCTTTACAGGTACAAAAACCTGGGTATGCAGGAGTTTGCAAAAGATCCATTTTTCAGCAGCCAGGTAACCGTGCGCAACAACATCCATGCCGGTTACCTGCAATATGGCAATGCAAAAGGAAGGCTGAGTTATCAGGCAGGTCTGAGAGCAGAGCAGATGCTGCGCAACCTTTCTTTCTCCGATAACGTTCCTGGCAACAGGCTGCCCTTGTTGAACCTCTTTCCTTCCTATCTCATCAGGTATGCCCTTAAAGAAAATGTGGCCATCAAACAGTCCTTTACAAGACGCATCAAGCGCACCAATAATTTTGAGTTGAATCCTTTTCCGGAGCGCGAACATTCCGAAACATTGGAGCAGGGAGATCCTGCATTGTTGCCTGAGTTGACCGGCATCTGGGAACTGGGTGTGGAGCACAAATTGTCCAAAGGAAGTTTTACCATGAGCCTTTACCACCAACGCACCAAGAACCCTATCCAGAGGGTAAACAAGGTTTTCAATGATACCATCCTGGGCAGGATCTTCACCAATGCAGGCCTTGCCAAACAAACGGGAGTGGAAGCCAATTTTACCTATCGCGTTGGCAAGGTTTGGCAGATGATCATTGGTGGCAATATCTACAAATATGACATCCGTGGCACCCTTTTCAATGGTAGTCTTCCTTTCACCAACAACAGCTGGGTTTACAGCATCAATGCCACACAGGGCTTCAGTTTGAGGAAAAACTGGTCGCTGCAACTGGCCATCAATTATCTCTCCTTAAGGGCCACAGCCCAGGGGGAAGATGGGGCATTTTTCACCCCCAATTTTTCTGTGAAAAAGACCACCAAAGACAACCGATGGAGCTTTCAGGCGCAGTGGCTGTTCATGGATGCAGGATTGGGCATCTCCAATATCCAGCGCATCACCACCAGGGGTAGCAATTTTTACACCACCACCAATTATATCTACGAGCCTGATCAGGTGCAGCTATCTGTTGGCTTCAACCTGATCAAAAAGAACCGAAAAATCAGCCTTCCGCAAAGTGAAATGGCAGAAAAGGAGTTTTAGTCGATGATGATTTCATCTGCAAACAGAAATCCTCTTTGCAGTTTTGCCACAAACCTGACGTAGCGGGCTGATTGCCCTTTGAGCGAAACCTCAAATGTTTTGAAGAGCAGCTTGGGGTCAGTGGCGGGCACATCGTTCAACACTTTTTCCTGTGTGGTGAATTGCGTTCCATCCTTGCTCAGTGACACTTCTACGAAATGTGGCATGTACACACCTGGCCCTGTAACCTGCATGAACGTGGAGCGGAGCTTGCTCAGGTTTTCTTCCTTTCCCAAATCAATGGTAACATCAAGATCATTCAGGAAGCCCTGCCACTGGCCATCCTGGTAGGTCAATGACCCACGGTATCCGTTGATCAGGGTAGCTTCTTTTTGTGCCACATAGCTGCTGCTGTATTTTTTGTTGTAGGTGATGGTCTTGCCGATCGCTTTGTGCAGGTTGATGTCGATGGTGTCTGGCGCCTGACTCATCCTTCCTTTTCTGAAGATGGCGGTTTTGACCAGTGCCGATCCATTGATGGAAAATGGCCCTGCGTAAAGGGTTGAGTTGCTGTTGGGCATGCTGCCATCAGTGGTATACCTGATCTCAGGTTTGTATTGCTCTGAACTCAAGGTGATGTTGGTGGTGCCAGCTGGAGCATCAATCAGGGGCTTGATTTCAAGCCTGTCTGATGGCCTGCAATAGTTGACATTTAGCCGTTGCAAGAGTTTATAATGTTGCGAAAGCCTGTATTGGAAATCGGTCCATTCCATGTTCTTTCTTTCAGTCCATACCGCCTCACTCAAGGCGATGATCCTTGGAAAAATCATGTACTCCGCATGTTCCATGGTGGGTACATATTCTGTCCAGAGGTTGGCCTGTGCCCCCAGCAAATGCTTTTGTTTATCGGCCTCCAATTCTTTGGGCATGGGCTCGTATTCGTATACTTTTTGGAGGGGAAGAAAGCCGCCGATGGCTTCGGGTTCGGTGGCAGGATCTTGCTGGTATTTGTCAAAATAACAAGTGCCCCCTGGTGTCATGATCACATCATGACCCATCCTGGCTGCTTCAATGCCACCTTTCTCTCCTCTCCAGCTCATCACCCTGGCACCCGGGGCCAGTCCACCTTCCAGGATTTCATCCCAGCCCAGCAACTGCCTGCCTTTGGAAGAAATGAATTTCTCCATTCTCCTGATGGCATAGCTCTGCAACTCAAATTCATCTTTCAGATTGTTGTCTTTGATGCGCTGCTGGCATTTGCTGCAGGATTTCCAGTTGGATTTTCCCGCCTCATCTCCACCAATATGGATGTAGGTGGAGGGAAAAATATCCATCATTTCAGTGATCACATCCTGCATAAAAGTGAAAGTGGAATCATTGCCCAAACAAAACTCACCCTGGCCTTTTTTGGCACCAACACAGCCCAGGTGCGGATATGCGGCAATCACCTCTTCCGAGTGGCCTGGCATCTCAATTTCAGGGATGATGGTGATGCCTCTTTTTTGCGCATAGGTAACCAGTTCCTTTGCCTCCAGTTGGGTATAATACCCGCCGTAGGCATTGGCTTCTCCTTCGTTTACATAATCGCGGTCGCTGTTCCACCATTTCTTCCAGCCATAACTGGTTCTCCATGCCGCCTGAGCCGTCAATGCGGGATATTTTTTTACTTCAATCCTCCAGCCGGCAGCATCGGTAAGGTGCATGTGGAGCGTATTGATTTTATAGAGACCAATCAGGTCAATCATTTTTTTGATGAAGGAAGGCGGAAAAAAATGGCGGGACACATCAATCATCAGGCCCCGGTAGCCAAACCTAGGCTGGTCTTGAATCCTGGCGCAGGGGATTTGATTTTTATTGTCTTGCGTGAGGATGATTTGTGCCAAGCTTTGCATGGCATTGATGGCCCCTGCATATCCTGCACTGCTGATGCGTACGGACTTTGTTTTGATGTCAAGGGCATAGCTGGCGCTATCCTGTTGGTTGCCCTTTGTTTTTTCAATGATGATGGATCCTGCAGGAACCACTGCGCCTTTTTTGAGGAGGAAAATCCTGTTTTGTTTCCAGCGCATGAGGTCGGAAAGCAATACGGCCACTTCACGGAATTGTGCACTCACATAAATCTTGTTGTTGTTGAGCGCAAATTGTCCTTCCAATTCCTGCAACATCGCAGGCTTGGGGATGATGTTGATGCGCGACTGTGCAATGGAGTGATGTACTGTCATCAACAACATAAATGATGCAACAAGAATTCTCATGCTGGATTGTATTGGTTAAGATGTAAACTTACATCTTTCCCGGAAGAATCCTGTTCCAGTAAAGCCATGGAAGGATGTAGCGCTTGAGCATGAACATGCTCCACCTTTCCTTGGCCTGGTTGAAGGGAAAGGTCTCTGTGGGCTGGTTGTCGTAGTCAAATTCTGCCAGCACGAGTTTGCCGTATCCCGTTACCACAGGGCAGCTGGTGTATCCACTGTATTTGGCTTCCAGCGGTTTTTTCTGCATGAGCGAAAACAGGTTTTTCACAAGCACTGGCGCTTGTTTTCTTATCGCTGCGCCGGTCCTGCTGGTGGGCAGGGAGGAGGCATCTCCAAGAGAGAATATGTTTGGATATTTAACGTGTTGCAAGGTGTATTTGTCGACATCAACCCATCCGGCCCCATTGGCGATCGGGCTTTGTTTTACAAAATCAGGGGCAGATTGGGGAGGCGTTACATGGATCATTTCAAAGTCAACCCAGGTTTCCACACCTTCATTGTCCTTTCCAATGCCGGTGAATTTTGCCTTCTTGTTTTTGCCATCGATTTCAACCAGTTTCTGGAAAAAGCTGAACTTGATCTTTCTTTTTTCAATGATTTTTTTTAATACCTCTTCATATTTGGGAACACCAAAAACCCTGGTTCCGCCAGACCACATTTCTGCCTGAATCTTGTCAGCAATGCCTTGTTTGGCAAAATAATCTGTGGCCAGGTACATGATTTTTTGGGGTGCACCGCCACATTTCACCGGCGTATGTGGATTGGTGAAGATGGCCCTTCCGGATTTGGTTTTTTGGATGCACTCCCAAGTATAGTCTGCATACCTGAAATCATAATTGGAGCAAACCCCATTTTTACCGAGGTTCTCTTGCAACCCCTTCACTTCGTTCCAGTTCAATTGAATTCCTGGGGCCACAATCAGGTAGTCATAGCTGAGTGTATTGCCAGAGACCAGGGTCACCATGTTGCTCTCTGGTAAAAAAGTTTTTACTGCATCTTTTAACCATGTTGCGCCTTTGGGAATGACGGAGGATTCATTCCGAACCGTTTTGGCCTTGTTGAATATACCTGCGCCAACCAATGACCAGGCAGGTTGATAATAATGTTTGTCTGAGGGTTCAACGATGGCAATATCGAGTGACCTGTTTTTGTTCAACAATTGTGCAGCAACAGAGATACCGGCGTTTCCTCCGCCAATAACAATGATTTGATGATGGGTTGCCATGGGCTAGATTTTGACGAAGGTAAATGTGTATGTTGGCGCAAAAGATGATATATATCACCTAGAAACAGTGTAATCCTTAAATTGCTTAAAATACACGCTATGTTGAAAACAGTATCAGTGCTGATCTTTGCAGCTTTTTTCTCTTTTCAAGGATTTGCACAGACAGATGAGGATGGTGTAAAGGCAGTTGTTTCGAAACTGTTCACATCAATGAAAACCGCTGATGAACAGGCGATCTTGTCTTGCTTTGCTGACAATGCCATCATGCAGTCCATCATCAAAGACAAAGATGGAAAAAATACGATCAAATCTGATGGAGTAACTGGTTTTGCAGCATTTGTTGGCAAGCAGCCACAAGGCGCTGCTGATGAGCGCATTGTTTTTGAAACGATCAAGATTGATGGAGACTTAGCACTTGTGTGGACGCCGTATCAGTTTTTTTACAATGGAAAATTCAGTCATTGTGGTGTGAATGCATTCGGACTGATCAAGGTCAATGGTGCCTGGAAAATCCATTATCTGATTGATACCCGCAGGAAGGATAATTGTGGATGATGCTTGACAGTGAATGACGCTTGGAGCATTGAAAACTGTTAGCAAATCAACCCTGCCAATGCTTTCACCTTGTTCCAGACCCCATCGTCTACGGGTATGCCCAGCGCCATATTCTCTGCTCTCGCGGTGAGTGATCTTTCACCGGGATAAAGTATTTCACCGTCTTCAGTAACAGGAGCAGATGACCTCAGTTGATTCACTGTCTCATGTAGTGCGTGGTCAATCATTTCCTGGGTATTGATCTTCAACGGATCGATGGCGATGAAAACCTGGCAGCAGCTGCCGCAACTACCAAGCCCTTTTTTGTCAATGCCTGCAGAAGTCAGTCCACCAGACAGGAGGCTGGAAATCAAGTCCAGCATGATGGCAAAGCCTGAACCCTTCCAGTATCCCATGGGTAAAATCCTCCGTGTTGTTTCAATGGCGGCCGGATCGTCTGTTAGGTTTCCTTCCTGGTCAAACCCACCAGGATAAGGCAGTTTCTTGTTGGCAAGCCTGGTAACCTCTAGTTTCCCGTAAGAATATTGCGACATGGCCATGTCCAGCACCATGTGGCCTTCTTTTCTGGGAATGGCCATGATAAAAGGATTGTTGCCAATGCCAGAGGAGGTGGCACCCCAGGCGGGCATACAGGATTCGGTGTTGGTCCAGCAAATGCCGATAAACCCTTTTTCTGCTGCCTGCCATCCGAAAGCACCGCCGCGCATCCAGTGCGTAGTGTTGTTAAGGCTGACCAGGCCCATTCCATTTTTTGATGCAATCTCAACAGCCTTGTCCATTGCAAAAATGGCATTGGTGATGCCTGGGCCTAGATTGCCGTTGTATACTTCCATCGCACCAAGGCTGAGGTCAAGGCTTGGCGCAGCATGTACATCTACCCAGCCTTTGCCGATATAATCAACAAAACGTTCAACCCGGTTCAGGCCATGAGAATAAATGCCATCCATGCTGGATTCGGCATGCGTTCTTGCACAAATTTCTGCCTTGTCTTCTGGCATCCCCGCCAGGGTAAAAGCCATCTTGATGGTGGCCTTCATTTCATCAAAAGGTATCCTTGTCATGGTTTCACAATACTACGTAAAAAATCATGGATCCAATCCTGGGGAAAGGGCATGACCGTTGTTAGCTCATTGGTGATGATGCGTCATCTTTTTCGAATCTGCAAGGCACTACTATTGTAGATTATTAGAGACTGCATTATTTACAAAAAATATACCTGGATGCAATGGAAAAGAAAATACAAAATAAAGTAGTTGATAAAAAACGGTCTGCTGGAGACTATAAGTTGCTGAAATCTCCTACAGGAATAAAGGGGTTTGATGATATTACTTTTGGCGGGCTTCCCCTCAATCGGCCAACATTGTTGGTAGGCTCCATAGGGAGTGGGAAAACCTTTTTGGCCATGGAGTATATCATCAATGGAATTGAAATGTTCAACGAGCCCGGGGTTTTCATGACTTTTGAAGAAAAAGCGGATGAATTGCTGGAGAATGTTTCTTCGCTTGGGTACGATATCAATCGGTTTATAGAAAACAAGACTATATACCTCGAACATTTGGAAATTGGTTCAAATATTAGCAAAGAAGTAGGCACTTACAAAATTGATGGATTATTTATAAGGCTTGAGCAAGCCATTGATAAGGTGAATGCCAAAAGGGTAGTGCTTGATTCTCTTGATACCCTTTTTACAAGTTTAGACAGGCATATTTTGCGTTCGGAGTTCAAAAGACTTTTTTCATGGCTAAAAGAAAAAAAGGTTACAGCCATCGTGACGGCAGAATTGGGGGACGTTTTCTTAACACGCATGGGTTTGGAAGAACTGATTGCAGATTGCGTCATCGAGTTAAGCAACAGGATAACCAACCAGATCAGCACAAGAAGATTGAGGGTTTTGAAATTCAGGGGCTCACCCCATGCATTGAATGAATATCCATTTACCATTGACGAAAACAGGTTGACTGTTTTTCCGTTGATTAGTCAGGGGCTTCAACAAAAATCAAGTATTGAACGCATTTCATCAGGCATTAAAAAGCTGGATGAAATGCTTGACAACAAAGGGTTTTATTTGGGTAGCAGTATTCTTGTTTCAGGCACAGCAGGCACTGGTAAATCTAGCGTTCTCGCGTCATTTGCCAGTGATGTTTGCAATAATAACCAAACTTGTCTTTTTTGTGCATTTGAGGAAGCCCCCAATCAGATCATCAGAAACATGTCATCAATCGGCATGAAGCTGCATCCCCATGTTGCATCCGGCAAATTGCAGTTTTATTTTGCCAGGCCTACTTTGCAAAATCTTGAATTGCATTTTATGGCCGTCAAAGAAATCATAACAATTTTCAAACCCCATGTTGTTCTGCTTGACCCCATCACCAACCTGATGACCGAGGGTCCAAACAGTGATGTGAGGAGCATGCTGACCAGGTTCATAGACTATTTAAAGACCAAACAAATTACTGTCATGTTTTCGGCGGCCATAACCATAGGTTCAATTTCGCAGAATCCAAGTGATGAAGGTATTTCATCCATGGTAGATACCTGGATCATGGTTGAAGACCTGGAGCTGGAAGGAGAACGCAACAGGAGCATGTATGTTATGAAATCAAGGGGAATGGACCACTCAAAAGAGGTCAGGGAATTTGTTATCTCTTCAACCGGAATAAACCTCATCCCAATAAAAAGGAATAAGCAGGGCATTTTAATTGGATCTAAGCGGGTGGCAGCAGAAAAAGAAAACAACGAAGTCGTTGGAAATGAAAAACTTCAACATCAATTTTCCGAGGACGGCACGCTTAAAAGATAAGCATCATGTTCATCTTTTGATGTTAATTTGACAAACCCCTAAGAAAAATTCAAATGATCACCATTCGAAAAATTCTACATGCTGTAGGCAAAAAAAGAGAAATAAAAGAATTCATATTTGAATTATATATTGCTGGCGAAACACCCATTTCATTAAAGGCAGTCTTGAACGCAAAAGCAATTTTTGAAAAGTATTATAAAAACAATTATGCTTTGCAAGTATTTGATATTCATCAAAATCCAGCATTGGCAGTTAAGGAAGACCTGGTTGCTGTTCCATTATTGATAAGGAAAAATCCATTGCCAGAAATCAGGATGATTGGTGATTTTTCTGATACACAAAAAGTAAAAAATGAATTTCTGATTCGTTAAAACACCTTTTTCATGACAAAAGATTATATCAAAGAATTGGATTTCATTCTTTTTTCATTGATCAATGAATATGAAAACATCAATGAGGGAGTTAATTTTAATCAGGAGGAGGCCCCAAAGTCGACCAAGGAAATGGTGACTGAATTGGTTATTGCCAAATATGGCTTAAAGGAATGGGAAATCAATGTCCTTTTTCATCATTTATTGATAGACAAGCACATCATCAGTATTGAGCCCCTGACCATTTCATTGGGAGGCATTGTTTTTGAAGGGAATGGTGGTTATGCCGAAAAAAGTGTACGAGAAAAATTAGAAAATGCCCGCATCAAAAAAATAGAAAACGATCTGAATAAATATTCATTCGGTCTAATGGTATTTACGGGTGTTGTTGCCATTGGTACACTTATCTCAGCAATTTATTTTATCCTTGAAATTTGGAAGCATTTCCTTTGAGATGCATAAAGTCAATCATTGTCGGGTATCAACTGCCTTAAGCGCAATAATTCCCAAAATATCAGTTTGCCCCAAGGCTAAGTTTACAAAACCGCTCCATAATGTTTATATGCATTGAAGCATCGCTTTTCAAAATCATGGGTAAAACAGTCTGCAATGGGTATTTTCATTGTACATTAGTGGCTCATCGTCCCTTTTGCAAAAAGGGGGTTGCTAACGAAAACCTTATCGTCAAGGGTTAACAGGAAAGCCTTCAGCTTACTGCGCTCATCTGCACTGATGCTGAAGAGATTGGCATTGTAATGGTCCAAAACCTTGTCAATGGTGCTGAGTCTTCCGTCATGCATGTAGGGCTTGGTATATCCAAGGTTTCTCAGGCTGGGCACCTTGAACCTGTATAAATCGCTGATATTTCTGGTAACAACATACCGACCTGAATCCATCAGTTCGTTGGGCGGAAGTTTTGTGTTCCTGAAACTGTTGTCAGTAAACAGGGGCTCACTGTGGCATACATTGCATTTTTGTACAAATACCTCATAGCCAGCTTGTTCATTGGTTGAGAAACTGGTTTGGTTCCTTCTTACGCTATCGTATTTTGATTCATTGCTTACGGCCATCACCATGAATTGGGACAAAGCCTTCAGCAACTGGTCTTCTGTGGCCACAGCCGTTCCAAAAGCATCTTTGAACATGCTCCTGTACATGCCTGAGCTGTTGATTTTTTTGAGAATATTGGGCATTGTTTCTCCCATCTCTATGGGGTTGGTAAAGGGCTTAACGGGTTGCCGGTCCAGCTTGTCAACGCTTCCGTCCCACATGAAAGAATTGCTCCAGGCCAGGTTCATGATGGGCGGTGCGTTTCTCCTGGTCAGGCTTCCATGCAGTCCATGGCTTAGGCTATGCTCATGGTGGGTAAAAGCGGATGACTGCATGTGGCAGGATGCGCAGCTGGTTGAATTGTCGATGGATAAGGTTGAATCATAGAAAATCATTTTACCCAATTCAAACCCTGATTTGCTGACATGGTTGTTGCTGAAATCATAGGTAGCAGCCGGAAAATAATAGGGGGTCTTGAAGCCAATGAAAAAGTCGATGGTTTCCTTGGTGCAGGCAACCGCCAGCACTAAAAAAAATACAACAGTATATGGTTTGTAGCGCTGCAATTGATTTTATTGTGGTTGAAAAATTCTATTTAAGGTAGCCCGAAGATCAATCCCGTATAGATATTTCCTCCATAAAATTAATCAATAGATACTAACCGATATCTTAATTTTACTCCAAATCATTTACCATGAAACTGATTGCCTATTTGCTGCTGCTATCTTTTTTTGTTTTTTCCTGTACCGGTAACAAGGTGGACAAACTCTACATCAATGCCAAGATCTGGTCCGGCGACAGCAGCAATCCCTCTGCTTCTGTCATGGCCATCAAGGGAGATAAAATCGTTTATGTTGGCAATGATGCTTCCGCTTATGAAGCAACTGAAGTGATTGATCTTCAGGGAAAGCGCCTGCTTCCGGGCTTTACAGATAACCATACCCATTTTCTTTCTGCTGGATATGGACTTGCCAGCGTACAGTTAAAAGATGCCATGACCCGCCAGGAATTCATCAACAGGATCAAGGCATTTTGCAGTGCCCATCCAGATGCAACCTGGGTAATGGAAGGCAACTGGGACCATGAAAATTGGGGCGGTGAATTGCCCAGCAAAGAATGGATTGATTCTGTTACCGGAGATCATCCCCTCTTTATTTCCAGGTATGATGGCCATATGGCATTTGCCAATTCAAAAGCCATGGAGTTGGCGGGCATCAACGCTTCAACAGTATCTCCAGACGGAGGCGTTTTGGTCAGGAATACAAAGGGTGAGGCAACCGGCATTTTTAAGGATGCTGCCATGGGACTGATCAACAGGGCCATTCCTGAACCTACAAATGACCAACTCGATCAATACTTTGATGCAGCAGCCAGGCATGCGGTTGAAAGAGGTGTTACCCATGTGAATGACATGAATTCTTATGGTGGGTGGAATGACTTGGCCACCTACCGAAGGGCTGTCGGTACAGACCGCATGATCCTCCGCATGTATTCGTTTGTTCCTCTTGCCAGTTGGGAAAAGCTGGACAGTTTTGTCCAAAAAAACGGCAGGGGCGATGACATGTTGAAATGGGGCGGCTTGAAGGGCTATGTTGATGGCTCTCTAGGATCTACCACTGCATGGTTTCATCAGCCCTACCTTGATGATCCCCATTCGCATGGACTGAACATCACCGATACCAACCTCTTGAGAAAATGGGTGACAGGTGCAGACAAGGCCGGATTGCATGTTGCCGTGCATGCCATCGGCGACAAAGCCAATGATTTTATCCTTTCCGTCTACAGGGATGCTGCAAAGCTGAATGGCCCGCGGGACAGGCGTTTCAGGGTAGAGCATGCGCAACATGTCAGCCAGGAGGCCATTGGAAACTTTGCCCAACAAGGGGTTGTTGCTTCCATGCATCCCTATCATTTGTATGATGATGGCATTTGGGCTTCTAAAAGGCTTGATACCAGCAGGCTCAAAGGTACCTATGCCTTCAGGAGCATGCTTGACAAGGGCGTCAATGTCAGTTTTGGATCTGATTGGCCTGTTGCTCCTGTCAATCCATTGTATGGCGTATTCAGTGCAGTTACCAGGATTACTGGCGATGGGAAAAATCCCGGCGGATGGTATCCGGCAGAAAAAATATCGGTTGAAGATGCCATCAGGGCCTACACCGCAGGCAATGCTTATGGATCTTTTCTTGAAGGGAAGATTGGTATCCTGAAAGAAGGTGCTTACGCAGACTTTACTGTATTGGAAGAGGATATTTTTACCATCGACCCAACAAAAATCAAGGAAGTCAAGGTGATACGGACCGTGGTTCAGGGGAGAGAGGTATTTAAGGTCAAGGATTAGGAATTTCACGTAGAAATACTTTAAAATCCCTGCTGAATCCATTCATTTGAGGTTTTTTTAACCTTTCAATTACATATCTACAATATAGAAGTCTAAGGATTCGTTATATGAGTTGCAGATCAATTGGTCTGCATAATCCGAATCCAATGAAAACTATCCCACTTAAGGATGCCAGACCCCGCATTTGGGGGATGCTCCTGATCATGAACCTGCTGGTGCTCTTTTCCCAAGGGCAGACTGTCTTCAATGCCAATTTCGGAAACATCAATTTTCTTGCTGCCAACAAAGTACATAAAGTAGGTGTCAATGGATCTGCTGCAGGCAATGTTACCCTTTATACAAATGTCATCACAATAGGAGGTCAGACCATTGATTGTATTGTTAGAACAGTAGCCCTAACCAATGGAACCTTTCAGCTGCCAGTAAGTCCTGCAGCAGGAACAATACCATTTGACTACTCTTCTGCAACGGGTGCAACAGGAAACCAGGATCGATTTTTTTCCCCAACGTTTAATTTCGGTAGTGGCGGGGGAAGTTGTGATTTTGAATTTGAGTTTATCCTTGGAGGCAGTTATAACAACAGCACAAATCTTGGCACTGCAGTCATCCTTCAAAACGTAAGGCTCAATACATATGATATCGACGGCAATGGGAATACCAACTCCAACCAATTTAACGAGTTCGGAGGCTTCTCCAGTTTTACAGTAAGTAGAAGTACGAACATCAACAATTCTTATAACACAGTATCTGGGCTTACCAAGTTTGTTTCTAATACAACAATCAATAATACGAGTGTAATAGATTCTAATTACAGGGTCCAGGTAGAATACGGCCAAATCAGTAAGTTCAATATCAAGGTTGGATCCTTAGGGTATGGACAAGCGTATTTTTTCCTTGATTTCGGGAGTGGGTCAGCTTGGACAGGGGTTACCACAACCACCCCAGTGCTTGACCTCAATACAACTACCGCAGGTGTAGACAACGAAGTCACCATATGTGGCGATGCAAAGCGCTTGACCAATGGCGCAGGTGCCGGTAATATCAACCTGACAAACTCTTCAGGCAATGTTGACGAACTGATCATCAGTTTTAGCACAGCCTCTATTCTTGATGGGAATTTTGAAGCCTTTATACCAAAGGGATCCAACTCTTTGGTAAATGATAGCATTAAGCTTGGTTTCAGCAGTAGCGGTAGCCAAAGTTTTACACTGAGTGGCGTGTCCTTTGTGGTTCAAAAATCTGTTTCCGGTGGGATAAGCACAATGCGTTTTTCCAAATCTTCAGGAACACTTACTACTGCACAAACAGAAATGTTGCTTGATTCTTTGCATTATGTCAATACTGCTGGAGTACCACAGCTTGACAACAGAACTTTTAATGTGACTGTACGAGAGGGCTCTTTTACAACACCTAATGCGAGGTTCATTCTTACTGAGCTCTGTGTTTTAACCATATTACCCGTCCGCTGGATTGGTGTTCAGGTTAGGGCCAACAACAAGAACCAGGTTTTTGTCAATTGGCAGGTATCTGATGAAATCAATAACAAAGGATACCATGTCGAAATGAGTTTTGATGGACAAGCCTGGATGGACCTTGGATTCATTCCTGCCAAAACAAGCACCAATCGTGAAGTGGCCTATGACTTCACCTTTATGAAAAAGATGACAGGCCTGGCTTATTTTAGGATCAAGCAATTGGATATTGATGGAAAGTTCAGTTATTCCTGGGTAAAGAAGCTTGATATGGCGGCACAGGATGAACCATTTATCTGGCCAAATCCCGTTTCCAATGCTTTTAACATGTTAGCCAGGGAGAATAATTTTAAGATTCAAGTAGTGAACATGGCAGGTCATGTTGTTAAGACCATCATGTTAAAAGCTGGTGTCAATCAGGTTGATGCAACAGGTATCAAGCCAGGCATCTATACAGTTCGGTATACAATGGAAAATGGGGATCCTAAAATGCTTAGGATGATCAAGCAATAGGAATGATGCAGGTCTCATGCATCGACTGCATTAGATGCGTAATCAAGAGGGTGTATCCTGAAAGAAAATCCTTAATTTGGCATCTAACCCTTATGTTCGACAAGATGA
Organism: Chitinophagaceae bacterium; assembly: GCA_044373365.1. Taxonomy (GTDB): domain Bacteria; phylum Bacteroidota; class Bacteroidia; order Chitinophagales; family Chitinophagaceae; genus Pollutibacter. The sequence continues at coordinate 40,127 of JBIPNK010000001.1, read as the reverse complement.
GATTTTTCCTGCCATTGCCTTTTCTTTTGATAGCCTTGTTTTCTTTTTCACAGAGCCCAACTGGAAACATCAGTGGAACCATTGTCGATTCTATTTCTGGCGTGCCACTTGCAGCCGCTACAGTTCAATATTTCAGGGAAGGAAAAGGGACAAGCATCAATGGTATTGTGGCGGATGAAAAAGGAAGATTTTCTTTTAGCGTGGCCAAGGGAAATTATCAGCTTCGTATTGCTTATGCAGGTTACAAAGAGCATCAATCGAAATGGATAACCATTGTTGATGCATCAACATCCATCCAACTCGGCCTGATCAAACTTTCGCTGAGCAAAAACACCCTTGAGGAGATTGTTGTGCAGGCAGAAAAAAGTTCGATGCAGTTGTCGCTCGATAAAAAAATATTCAATGTAGGAAAAGACCTGGCCAATGCCGGGGGTTCGGCGATGAACATCCTCATGAACATCCCTTCTGTTTCTGTGGATCCAGAAGGAAATGTCAAGCTCAGGGGCAGCGACAATGTAAGAATCCTGATTGATGGCAAGCCCTCCGGCCTGGTCAGCATCAAAGGAGGGAGTGGGTTGCAAAACCTTCAGGCCAGCATGGTAGACAAGGTAGAACTCATCACCAATCCATCTGCCCGCTATGAAGCCGAAGGGATGTCTGGCATCATCAACATTGTGCTGAAAAAAGACCGCAGGCAGGGTTTCAATGGATCGTTTGAAGTCATCACTGGTAACCCTTCCAATTTCGGCCTGGCCACCAACCTCAACTACAGGAAAAAGAACATCAACTTCTTTGTTAACTATGGCATTGCTTACCGGATGCAACCCAGCAAAGGGTCATTGTTCCAGGAAACCTATGCCAAGGATACCACCTTTATTTTCAAACAGAACGACAGGGTAAAGTTCAGGGGGCTCAACAACAACATCAGGGCTGGGTTGGATTATTTTTTCAACGAGAAGTCTGTCCTTACTGCCGCTTATCTCTACAGAAAAAGCCAGGGCAATCGCTTGCGGGATATTCGATATGATGATTACATCAACAACAATAACAACCTGGTTGGATTTGTGAAAAGAACACAAGACGAGGACGAGGTTGAGCCCAACTCAGAGGTGACCGTTACCTATAAGAAAACATTTCAACAGAAAGGCCATGAACTAACCACTGAGGTGAAGTACCTTGATTATTGGGAGAACTCCGATCAAGTATTTACAGAACGCCATTTTAAGCCAAACGCAACAGAAATCATTTCAAGAAATATCTTACAAACATCGGTCAACGATGAATTTGAAAAGCAGTGGCTTTTTCAATTGGACTATGTAAAGCCTATTGGCAAGGAAGGAAAGTTTGAAACAGGCATCAGGAGCAGTTTCAGGAACATGGTCAATGATTTTATTGTTTCACAGCAAAACCCGACTGGCGTATTTGTGGCCCTTCCCGGCTTGGACAATGTGTTTGTTTATGATGAAAACATACATGGTGCCTATGGCATCCTTGGCAACAAGACGAACAGGGTATCTTATCAGGCAGGGTTAAGGGCTGAGTGGACAGACGTTACCACCACGTTGGAAAAAACAAAGGAAAAAAATCCGCGTGACTATGTCAACCTGTTTCCCAGTGCGCACCTTACGGTTGATCTTGAAAAGGAAAACGGTATTCAACTGAGCTATAGCAGAAGGGTGAGAAGGCCATTCTATAATGATCTCAGTCCTTATGCCACTTTCTCTGACAGCAGAAATTTTTCTGGTGGCAATCCCGACCTGGATCCCGAGTTCAGCAATGCCTATGAGATTGGTCATATCAAGACTTTTGATAAAGGCGCTTTTACATCATCAGTATACTACAGAAGCACCAAAGGAAGGATTGAAAGGATCAGAAAGGTAGATGGTATGGGGAATGCCATTACCAAGCCAGAAAATTTATTGTCAGAAACGGCATTTGGCCTGGAGTTTACCAGTGGGTATACTCCTTATAAATGGTGGAAGCTTGATTTTAATTTCAATTTTTTTCATGCCAATATCGATGGCAGCAACATCTTACCCGATTATAAAACCAATACCTACAGCTGGTTTGCCAGGCAAACATCAAGGTTCAGCCTAAAGAAAGGCCTTGACCTGCAATTGAGAATGAATTATGAGGCGCCACAAAAAACAGTGCAGGGCAGAAGAAAGTCTATGTACTATGCAGACTTTTCAATGAGTAAAGATGTATTCAAAGAAAGAGGCACTTTGAATTTCAATGTGCTCGATGTCTTTAATTCAAGAAAAGTGAGAACTGTATTTCAGGGAGAGAATTTTTACTTTGATGGGTATGGCCGATTTAACCCAAGGCAGATCAACCTGACGTTTACCTACAGAATCAAGCAGTCAAAAGGAACGAAAACGGTCAAGATTATTCAAGAATAAAGTACCAAGGAGTTTCTTAAAATACTTTCCCGTAAATAATGGGCGTCTTGTTCATGCATTTAGATATTTTTCACTGTACATGCATTGAATAAATAATCGTTGAAAATCCTTTATTGACAAGGGGTTTTGTAAAATACTGATTTTCATCATTCTAGATGAATACAGAGGTCATGTTGATTCCCTATCAGTACCTATATTTTTGAGCCAAGACAAAACAACAGCAATGGCCAAAACAATTTCTCTCGCAATACTTATGGTTATGATAGGATCTTGCATCAGCACAAAAAATATAGGATATTTCAACAATGCCAGGGAAACGGAATATGCCAGTGTTTCGGGAGCGGAAACTGCCATCCAGGCCAATGATATCCTGAGTATCTCAATCAGCAGTTTGAATCCGGAAGCATCTGCAATTTTCAATACAACCAATGGCCAATCAAATAACATCAATACACCAAATGGCAACGTAACACAGCCTAGCGGATATCTTGTGAATGCTGAAGGATTCATTCAGTTGCCTATCCTCGGCAATATCCAGTCTGCAGGATTAACAAAGAAACAGCTGAAAGAAAAGATTGCCAATACAATTGTTGAAAAGAAACTCCTTGTGGATCCTATTGTAAGTATTCGGCATTTGAATTTTGAGGTTACTGTTATTGGCGAAGTGGGTCGCCCCATGGTTATTCCCGTTCCCAATGAAAAAATCTCATTGCTGACGGCACTTGGTCAGGCAGGGGACATCACGGTTTATGGTAAGAAAGACAATGTATTGGTCATCAGGGAAAGCAATGGCAAAAAGGTGGTCAAACGGATAAACCTCAATACGGCTGATTTTTTGAATTCCTCCTATTACTACCTCAAGCCCAATGATATCGTATATGTTGAGCCCAATAAGAACAAGCTTGCCAGTGTCAGCAGGGGAAGACAATTGTTGCCTGCTTTGCTTTCCGGACTGTCAGTAGTAGTTATTGTACTTGATAGAATATTTTAAACAGATGAAAATCCATCAAGATAACATGCAAACAAACAATGAAACCTTGTTCAGCCAATTGCTGGCGAAATATATTCCATATTGGCCGATGTTTCTCTTGTTGGCCATATTGTCATTGGGCGCTGCATTTGCCTATATCAAGATTACACCCAAAAAATACCAGTCTACTGCATCATTGATCATCAAGGATGAAAAAAAAGGAAATGATGATTCGAGGATAATGGAGTCCCTGAACCTCATGGGTTCAAAGAAGATCATAGAAAACGAAATAGAGGTGTTGAAATCCAGGCCGGTTATAGAAGCGGTGGTAAAAAACTTTCGATTGTATGCTCCTGTTTACCTGGAAGATGGCTTTCTTGATCAATATTTGTATGAAAATGCCCCTTTAACCATAGAGTCCCTGGAGCCTCAACAATTGAAAAGCAGCGAAGGAAAATTATACCTGCAGCTGGATGCCCACGACAAACAAACGATCATCATCAATGGTAAAAAAGCAGGACTTCAGGGTTCCTGGTTGACTACCGATTATGGGATTTTGCGCTTCAATATAACTGAAACTTCGAAGCTGATGGATCCCAGCAAGAAATATTTTTTTCAGGTTATCGGCATTCCTTTCAAAACAAAAAATATTCTGGATAACCTTAAAGTTTCTTCTGCGAACAAGCTTTCCAGTGTCATAGAATTAAAGTACAATGATTTCACGCCACAGCTTGCCCAGGATATACTGGATCAGGTCATTTTGTCTTACAATAAGGCTGCCATCAATGAGAAGAATATCCTGGCAAAAAGTACCCTTGCATTTATTGAAGAACGCTTGAATGTAGTAGGTGCCCAGCTTAACGCTATCGAACAACAAATCCAACAATACAAGGCCCAATCAGGAGCCTTTGACATCAGCACGCAGGGCCAACTATTCCTGCAAAATGTCAGCGCTAATGATCAAAAGCTCAGTGAAATCAATGTACAACTTTCCGTGATGAATGATCTTCAAGGCCAGTTAGAAGCCAGTACCAATTTATCTGAAAATCATACCGTTTTGCTCGGCAATGTAGACCCCATTTTAACACAGATGATTGGCAGTTTGAATGCTGCCGAATTGGAAAGGGAAAAGCTGAAAAAAACAGTGGCAGAAAACAACCCCATGCTGGTTTCAATTTCTGATCAGATCTCAAAAATAAAAGAAAACATCAATACCAATATCAAGGACCAGCGCAGAAATCTGGAGGCCTCAAAAAACAATCTCTTTGCTACCAATACAAACTATAATAATTTGTTGCATGATATTCCGGTCAAGGAAAGGGCCCTGCTTGAAATCAGCAGGGAGCAGAACATCAAGAGTGGTATTTATTCATTTTTGTTACAAAAAAGGGAAGAGAGCGAACTTTCTTTCGTTTCAAATATTGCTGAGAGCCGCATCATCAACCATGCTCAGGCGTTGAATGACCCAGTTAGTCCTAATGTAATGATTGTGTTTGGAATGGCACTCTGTGCAGTTTTTGGCATACCGGTAACATTGATTGGTGTCAAGGAAACACTTTCCTCAACCATTTTGTACAGGTCAGAAATTGAATCCATGGTCAATGTCCCAATCATTGGTGAAATTGAGTACCACAAGAAATCAAAGCCATTGGCCATTGAAACAGGTAAGCGAAGTTTGGCTGCAGAGGAGTTCAGAAGATTGCGTTATGCCTTGCAGGATATTATGAAAAATGGAGGGAATAAAAACCTGCTCATTACTTCCAGCATTAGTGGTGAAGGCAAGAGCTATATTGCTACGAACCTGGCCATCAGTTTTTCGCTCACCGGTAAAAAGGTTTTACTGGTAGATTTTGACCTGCACAATTCCTCACTCGGAAAGATTTTTGACAGCTACGAGCAAAAGGGAGTGACCGATGTTTTATTGGGAGAAGCATCGATTGAAAAACTTGTAAGGCATGTTCCTGGTTATGAGAATCTTTATTTTTTGCCTTCTGGATCCATACACGATGAGCCATCTGGAATTCTCGAAAATCAGCGCACCTCTGAAATGTTCACATTGTTAGAAAGCAAATATGATCTCGTCGTCATAGATTCTCCACCTGTTGCACTTGTAACTGATGCACATTACCTTACCAATTTTTGTGCTGCTACCATCTATGCAGTAAGGCATGGTTTTACGCCAAAATCACTCTTGAAGCGATTTGAAACAAACAATGCCATTCATCCATTGGTCAACCCTGTCATCGTATTCAATGGTGTAAAAGCCAGGGGATTTGCAGGTACGGATAATGGTTACGGCTACGGATACAAGTATGGATACGGAAGAGATACGTCAATAGGCAAATAATTAGGTGTAAAGCCAAGCGAAACGTCATATGTCAACTGGTTAAGCTGAATGTTCAATGTGGGTGAACACGGCGAAGCCGTATAGTCAACCCACGCTTCAAAACTTCAACATATTTTTTTGAACCCCATCAATCTCATTGGTATGAAAAACAACTGGTACGTACTTTACACCAAGTCACGATGTGAAAAGAAAGTTGCCGATTTTCTCTCAAAAAGAAATGTTGAGAATTATTGTCCACTCAACAGGGTATACAGGCAGTGGTCTGACAGAAAAAAAATGGTTACAGCGCCGTTGTTCAACTCTTATGTCTTCATTCATGCCTGTGAAGAGGAATTGAATTCCATTAAACAGCTCACCAACAATATTGTAAATGTTGTTTATTGGTTGGGTAAGCCTGCCATCATCAGAAACGAGGAAATTGAACAAATCAGGTATTTTCTCAATGAATACTCAAATGTCACAATTGAGAAGCAGCCCGTTCGCATGAATGAGATGGTCAGGATCATTAAAGGGCCATTCAGCAATCTGGAGGGAACAGTAGCTGCAATCAAGAACAATATGCTTGTTTTGTCCCTGCCAACGTTGGGGTACAAGATGATGGCGGAAGTCAGTTCTTCCAATATCGAAGTATTACACCATGGGTTTAGTCAAGAAATAGACTATGCATCCAGGAGCAAAAGTATACCAGTTCTCAACTGATTTCAATTTACCATTCGATTGTTAGATCATGAAGATGACGGCCCGTAATATATTGACCTATCTGTATGCCAACTATTTGTTGATGCGTGGCGATGTGCAAAAAGCCATTGCCCGTCTGAAAAATGGGCAGTATATCCTATCCATCTACTTTCATGATCCATCCAAGCCGTTGTTCGGCAAATGCATGAAATGGCTCAGCCAGCAAGGCATATTTTTTATTGACTTGAATACATTGCATGAAATTGCGCTGGGGAACATCCCTTTTCCTAAAGGTGCAGTATTGCTAACCGTTGATGATGGCTGGAAGACAAACAAAACAAACATTGTAGAGCTGGCACATCAGCAAAATATTCCAGTGGCAATCTTTGTAACCACTGAACCCGTTTTGGCTGGAAATGGATATTGGTGGTCTTATGTCAAGCTTGCAAATAAGGCAGGATACATGAACATGAACCCCGAACAGGTAAAATTGATGGAAAATAAGTCGAGGTTGGAAATGCTTGCAAAATTAAAAGACAGGTTCTGCATAGGGCGTGAAGCAATGACGGTCGATGAACTCCAGGAGATAGAAAAGACTGGAAAGGTTATGATTGGCAGCCATACTGTAACGCATCCGATTTTACCCAGGTGCACAGATGAAGAGGTTTATATGGAGATAAGCCATTCCAAAAAACAGTTAGAGGATATACTCCAGCATAAGATCAACGGTTTTGCCTATCCCAATGGAGATTTCAGCGAAAGAGAAGTAAACATGGTTGAGCGCGCAGGATATCATTTGGCGTTTACTACAAAGCCTTCTTATTTGACAGCAGAAAATATCAAGGAAAAATATATGCTGCCCAGATTTGAAGTGTTGAAGGATGTTTCTTTTGCCGAAAACATTTGCAGAATGAGTGGTGTCTGGTTCAGGAAAAATAACGCATAGCACATGACTTCTACAATCATCATGTTTTTGGCCGTAGCAGTTCTCATGCTTTTCCTTTATGCCATGTTGTTCATAAAGGAGGATAACAATAAGTCGTATATTAAATTTGTATTTATCGCTTATCCCTTTTTGGGCATCGATTTATTGCCAAGTTTTATTTCTACGACCTTGTTTGTATTCATTACATTTATTTTTCTGGTTTTTTTTCATCAACGCAAATCGACAACACGTACGGGTACTTTTTCTTATTTTCATTTGTTTCTTTTTTTGTTGCTGTCAATAGCAGTTGGTCTTTTCTTGTCACCTGATTTATCCAAAGACACCATCACTGATTTCGTTCAGCTTTTGGCTGTGTTCTTTTTCGCCAAGGTATTGATTGATGAAGTTCAACATGATCTAGGATTTAGAACATCCATTCTCCATTGTATGAAAATCACGCTGATCTTTTCATTTGTTTTTTTGGCCTTTCAATTTATAATCGGCCCTTCCTTCTCATTTGCGAAATCTCAAAATATAAATGTAGCAGGCGGGATGTCAATCAGGTATCCAAGTTTTTTCCAAGACCCTCAAAAATATGCCCAATATCTTTCTGTATCTAGTTTCCTGATGTTGTTGCTACCAGCCAAAGCCAAAGGGACTACTTCTCAATTGGGTTTGTTGCTTTGTTGCCTCTCAATAATTGCCCTTCTTTTTACAGGGGGCCGCGCAGGTTTGGGGGGTTGGTTGCTTGGATTATTGATTGTCATTGTTTTGGGTAATGCACAATACCGGGCGGCCATTATTTCAGTTGCGATACTTGTTTCAGTTTTCATTTACAATTTTTCTGGTGCCATTCCTATATTCAATAGAGCAGATCTGGCTGATTCTTATGAATTTCGATATGCCATTTGGCAGGATGCCTTTGCCATTTTTTTAGACCATCCATTTTTTGGCATCGGTATGGGAAACTATGCCAATTACGTTTCCATTCATAATCCAGATCAGTATTGGATCAGCGATAATGAGGTTACATTATATGATCATCCAGAGAGTGGCTATCTTAAACTACTCACTGAATTTGGTCTGATTGGATTTCTTGCCATAATGTTATTTATTATCAAACCCATCTATGGCGGGCTCGTAATGTACTTTAAGACAAAAGACCTAAGCTTGGTAATTTTGGTATCCTCCTTGTTTACTTGGATTATTGGCTTTTATACTGTTTATTCTTTGGGAGATATCAGGATCAAATTGTTGATTGTATCTATTGTTTGTATACTTATTGCTTCTTCATCAGATAATTATGACCATAGTAAGAAACCAGAAATTGTCTAAATTATTCCTTTTATTCAAGGGTAAGCTTGTTGGGAATTCATTTTGGGCCATTCTGTCCAGTGTTTTTCAGAGCATCATTTTCAGTTTATTTTTTATTGTCATAGCCCGTAGATACAGTTCGTCTGATTTTTCCAGCTATATCATTGCCAATACACTGTACGGAATGATTCTGTCATTCTCATCCCTTGGCCTCTCGCAATGGTTTATAAGAGAAATCAAGCAACATGATTTTGAAGGAGAAATCATTTCCAGGTTTTTCAAGATTCAGTTGCTGGCAGGTACTGTTTTCTACCTTCTCAATGTTTTGCTTTCATTTACATTGTACAGTTCAGATTTGGTCAGGAATATTTCACTTTTGTTGGGTATCAATATCATCTTTGACAACATTATTTATGTTTTTAAAACAATCAACATATCAAGGTATGAACAAAAAAGATCATTCATGCTTACCTCGCTGGAGGCGCTTATAAAACTCGTGTTGGCGGCTTTTGTTGTTTATCTTGATATCAGCATATTTTCAGTAATTGTTATGCTTGTCATGTCTCGCGCTTTTACACTTTACTTGTTTTTTAAATTTGGCTTATCTGACAACATCGATATCGCCCATTATTGGAAAGGATCCCTGGCCCTAAGAGAGATTGGCCTTGTCTTGAAAAAAAATATTTATTTTATCGTCATTGGCAGTGTTTCAGTTGTTTATTGGTCAACAGGCAGTCTGCTTGTTTCAAAACTGCTTCAATTGGATAAGGTTGCAGATTATGAAATTTCCTTTAAATTATTTTCGATGGCAGAGATCATACCTGTCATGGTGTCCGCTTCTGTCTTTCCCATCTTGGTTGAAAAGGGAAAGGCAGATGTAGAGGAAAGAAACCGTTTTTTCAGAAAAATATTTCTCGTATATGCAATGTATGGCCTGCTTGCTTTCACGTTCGTTTATTCTTATGCAGCATTGCTGATTCCATTCTTGTTCGGTGCTAAATACATCCATACAGTTCCCAATTGTATACAAATGTTTTGGACAATCATTGTCTTCCCCACTGCTTTGCTACAGGCAAATCTACTGGTTGCCATGCACATGGAAAAAACAGATATGTGGTTAAATCTTTTAAGCCTTGCTTTGAATTTTATCATCGCTTTTTTTGGACTAACTATCATTCAAGACATCGCTGTGGTTAATTATGCCATTTTCATTTCATTTCTGTTTTTTCACATTTCACAGGATATCATATTGGTCCAATACGGAATTCACAAACAGTCAGATGCTCTATTTTTTTATACCTCATCTGCGCTTTTGATTTTGGCATATCATTTTTTGTCTGTGTTTTTTTCTGACTTTTATTTCTTTTTTCTCTTCTGGCTGACTTTTGGCCTTGTTTCACTTGTGTATATAAAAACATTTCTTAGAGAAAAACCAATAGCTGCATAGATTATCTTCTTTACTCCTTTACCATTTGAACAATTTCAACCATTATGGCGAAACTTCGTGTACTGTATTATGTCCATACCTATTTCCTTGATAGCTGTCTTGAAACATTGCAATCCATCAAGCATCATGTTGATATCGATTTGATGATAGAAGTTTCTCCGGATTCCCGAAAAAGTACTGTGTTTGAATTGTCAGACACAAAGCAATACAATCGGCTAGAAAAACTAAAGCAGATTTTATCTCCTGAACTATGGCATCTTTTCCTTCCCTATTTTGATAATATTTCTTCTGTTGAGGTTTTATTTTTTAAGGGTAAAAGTATGCTAGGGCTAGACAGCGTCATGGGGGGAATTTACTTGGGCCGACTGATCCGTTCACGCAACTATAATGTTGTTCATTTTGATACAGCTTCAGGGCGGGCAATATCTTCCTTGGTTTTTCTTAAAAAGAATCAACTGGCTTTGACGATTCATGACCCTGTTCCGCATGTGGGAGAAGAATCACTCGTCTTAGACGTGGTTCGCTATTTTTACAAACGGCAGGCAAAGTCTATTTCATTCTACTCTTCTTATTCTTCAGGATTATTTAAGAAAAACAACAAACATGTAAATGGTAGGCTTACTCAATTGCGTTTGCAGCCCTATTCATTTATAGCTCAATTCAAGCATAATCCAATTACTGATCGACGTTTTATCCTTTTTTTTGGACAGCTTTCGTATTACAAGGGCATAGACTTACTTCTTCAGGCTATTCCCAAGGTATTAAACGTGTACCCACATGAGCATTTTGTTATTGCAGGCAAGTCAAATGGTTTCGTTATAGACAAGAAGTTGCTTGATGAATATCCACATCATATAACATTTATTGATGATTACCTTTCAGTTGAACAACTTTCACAGTTGATTCATGCTTCAAAATTTGTTGTATGTCCTTACCGTGAAGCCACCCAAAGTGGTGTATTAATGACAGCTTTTGCCATGGGGAAAACAGTTGTGGCAACCAACATAGGTGCTTTTCGTGAATATATTTCAGACGGAATCAATGGCATGCTTACTTATCCAGAACCCCAGTCTATTGCCAATGGTATTATGTCCATGGTTGCATCAGATCGTTATCTGGATATGGAAAAAAATATAGGATCCGGTTACTCGAAATCAGATTCAATCCATAACAGAAATATATTGATGGGTGTTTATAATGCTATGGAAACAGTTAATTGACCATTATGTTGAACCATATCATCAGGGCTGATTTATTGCGGTACACCGGTGAAACTGTTTCTGGCAAGTTTCTTCCTTCTTTGCTTATTCCTGGATTCAGGTTTACATTTTTCCTCAGAAAATCTCATCAATATAAAAAGCGGTCATTCTTTGGTTTTATATACAGAATCTTTCTCTATATAGACGCTCATTTTTATGGATTTCAAATACCTCCCTCTACCCAAATTGGTAAAGGACTTTATATTGGCCATTGGGGTACAATTGTTGTCAATGGAAAAACTATTATGGGAGATTTCTGCAACTTGTCTCCAGGGGTAACAATTGGGCAAACAAACCGTGGAAAAAATAAAGGCGTCCCAACAATTGGTAGCAAGGTGTGGATTGGAACGAACGCTGTAATTGTCGGCAATATCATCATTGGAGACAATGTAATGATTGCACCCAATGCCTTTGTTAATATTTCAGTCCCTTCTAATAGTTTGGTTGTTGGAAATCCAGCGTCCATTCTCCCTAGAGAAGATGCTACTGAAGGCTACATCAATTTTACTACAGCTGATACATCATTATAATATACATCACCATGTTCAATCCCAAATCAATCGTCTTTGTCATTCATGGTTTACCCATGGGTGGAGCAGAGAAATTCTTGATCAGCATTGTTAATCATTTGTTTGAAATCAAATATGCTCCATTAGTCTTATTGCTCAGTAATGACGACACATTGGCCTGTGAAATAAATGCAGGCATACCCATTATCAAGGTATTAAAAAAGTCTCGATTCGATCTATCCATATCTCATCGGATTAAACAACAAATCATAATCCATGGGGCAAGAAAAATATTTTGTGTTAATCCGTATTCCTATTTTCTCACCAAACTATCTTTTCTTTTCGAGGATGATTACAGAATATATCTTTCTCCTCATACTACAAAGCCATTTTCCTTGTATAACTGGTTCCAAACCTTTGTTTATTATCGGTTTATTGGGAAAAAGGATACGGTAATTTATTTATGCAACAAGCAACAAGATTATCTAACAAAAAAATACTTTCTTCCTGCTTGTGCACAAACTGTGATTTATAACGGTATCAATACCGAAACATTTAGTCCTTCACATTTTATAGGTCAGGACCGTGATAGCATTAGGGAATCTTTCTCTATTGATAAAAATGACAAGTTGATTCTTTTGGTTGCGCGCATCAATCCTGAAAAGCGCCACACTGACGCATTAAACGCTTTGTCTATTATACATAAAATGCGGGGTGTAATTAAGCCGCACCTCATGATTGTCGGATCTGGCAATCAACGATTGTCAGATAGGCTCAAAGAACTTGTTTCTATTTTACAATTGGATGGGTATGTTCATTTTGTAGGCAATCATTCGGATGTCAGAATTTTCTATTATATCGCTGATATATTTACACTTACATCAGAAAGTGAAACATTCTCAATTGCTGCCCTGGAAGCCATGGCTTTTGGGCTGCCTTGTGCATTGACCGATGTTGGCGGTGCCAGGGAAATGATTGTTGAAGACTGGAATGGCACGCTAGCCGATCCATTGCATCCCGATTCAATCGCTAAATCATGGATGAATGCATTGAAGAACAACCAGAATGGACATTCCATACGGGAGCATGTAGAGCAACGTTTCTCCCTCAACACCATGTTGAAACAATATGTTCATTTATTGACTCAGCCAATAATGATTCATTAATTGCTGTTAAGGCAACATTTACTACAATATCTTCCTTTTACAATACACTATTTCACATTGAATTTCAATCATGTTTTATTTATAGGACCCCAAAATGAAAAAGGAGGTATTGGGGCAGTATTGGAAACCTACAGAAATGAAATGAATGGCTTCACCATCATTTCTACCTACCCATCAGATGCCATGGTGAATAAACCTTTTTATTTCTTAAAACAAATTGCCAGGATTTTCAAATTATTGATAACAGATGATGATGTCAAAATTCTACATATTCATTGTGCATCAAGGGGCAGCTTTTTAAGGAAATCATTGGTTGTTTTATTAGGAAATTCATTAGGAAAAAAAACAATCATGCATATTCACGGTGGGTTGTTTCACCGCTTTTATCAGTCGTCTTATTTCACGACTTTATTGGTTCAATCGATTCTTCGCTCTTGTGATCGTGTAATTTGTTTGACTAATGAGTGGAGCCATACTTTTAGTAAAGAGTTGCAGTTAAGCAACCTTTCTGTAGTGCTCAATCCTGTCAAAAATTTTCCACTTAGCGCTTATCGTGATTCGTTCAGTTCCATTTCATTGTTGTTTCTGGGTACGATTACCGACAACAAAGGTATTTTTGAATTGGTTGAATATCTTCAAAATAACTCATTTTACCTGCACAATAAAATTAAGCTAACCATTTGTGGAGAAGGAGAATCAGACAGACTCATTTCATTGATCAATAAGGATAATAACGTGGGCAATATATTCTTTGCTGGATGGGTCAATGGTTTCCAAAAAGATGAAATGATCTCTGACACTGACATTTTCATCCTGCCCTCTCATTATGAAGGTCTTCCTATGGCCATCCTTGAAGCCATGTCTGCTGGGAAGCCAATTATTTCAACATCAGTAGGTGGAATTCCTTCCGTTGTTCAACCACAACACAACGGTTGGTTGATTGAGCCAGGAAAAATCAATCAACTTGATGCTGTTCTTGATGAGATTTTCAATGACCCAGGTCTTATTTCCCGTTATGGTATGAATGCCTTCGTTGACGCAAAGCAATTTCATGTACAATCCATTGTTTCGAAGTTAAATACCATATACAACGAACTGCTCACAACTGAATGATTATATTTTTTCACCAATCAAACCAATTGTTATGAATTTTCTTGGACATGCCCGGTTTTGGCTTATAGACACTTTAAGGGGAACCAACATTGTGGCCACACTCAAAAAATTGAGAGCAGAACAGTATCTCGACAACAAGACCCTTGCCAATTTGTCTCGCACAAATTATAAGGTTTTCATGGAAACAGTCTTACCCGCTACGCGATATTATACCAATCTGGGACCCAGTGTTGCATCATCGATTTTGACAAAGGATATCATCAGGAAGAATACTGCAGCTTTATTTTCCCAAAATTTCACAAAGAAAAAATTTGCAAAAGGTACCGGCGGCTCAACTGGCGCTCCACTTTTATACTATACAACAAATGAGGCGCAATCTTTCATGTGGGCAGGAATACTATTGTCTTGGGAAACCCTGGGGTATCAATTGGGTGATAAAGTTGCATTTGTTGCCGGGACATCATTGGGTAAAAATGATGTCAAGCATACAGTATTTCATCAATTGCTGAATGTTACGACATATTCAGCCTACAATTTAAACGATTCTGATATTGAATCTTACCTGAGCCATATCATTAAAACTAAAACAAAGATCATTTACGGGTATGCAACAGCAATCAATCGGCTTGCGGAATATATTTTAAAAAACAAATATCCTTATACTTTTCCTCATTTGAAAGGAGTTGTGTCAACCGCTGAAATACTAAGTGATAAACATAGGGATAATATTGGCCAGGCTTTTAACGTAAAGGTTCATAACCAGTATGGATGCAATGAGGCCGCCATCTCTGCATTTGAGTGTGATTTTGGCAACCTGCATTATATCAATACCGCTACCAAACTTGAATTTGATGATGAGGGTAATGTATTGGCCACGAATCTTATCAACAAGGCCTTTCCCATGCTACGGTACTTTACTGGAGATGCATTTGAGGTTGTAGAGAATGTTTCCTGCCCGTGTAAAAGGGGATATCCCATCATTGAGAATTTTAAGGGGAGGACCTGTGATTTCGTTATTGACAAAAGACATAAAGTCATGCATTCAGCATTTTTTAATGTTCTTTTCCGCAACAACAAACATATCGAACAGTTCCAGGTACAGTTCAATGCACAGAAACTCACCATCTATCTACAAATGGATAACAACATGCTGCCCAAAGAGATATCTACCCAGTATTTGGATGTGATCAAAAGCAATTTGGAATTTGATGACTATGCAATAGAGATCAATGCGCCATTCCTCGAAGCTGAAAATGCCAAGCACCGCTATGTCATCAATACTTCCCTTGGCATCTCAACACCGGCTTAATATTTATTTCTCACCATTCAATTCTTGTTCATGAACATATGGTTTGATATTTCTAATTCACCCCATATCAACATGTTTTACGCGTTGATATCTCAACTGGAGCATGAAGGACATACAATCTTTATCACTTCTAGACCCTTGGCCAATACAATTGCCTTATTGGACCAGAAGGGCATGCCCCATCATGTTGTTGGTAAACATTACGGTAAGCGTTTCCTTGGTAAGGTTTTAGGGTATCCCATCAGGGTCATTCAACTTTGGCATTATTTAAAGGATAAAAAGATTGATGTAGCTGTGTCACAGAGTTCTTTTCATTCACCCTTGGCGGCACAACTGCTGGGCGTCCCTTCTATATATACAAATGACAATGAACATGCATTGGGCAACCTTCCCAGTTTTATTTCTGCTACAAAAATTCTATTGCCAGAACGTTTCAATTTAACGGGTCTTTCCAAATTTTCGATTATTCGTAGAAAAATCAGCTATTATCCAGGCGTCAAGGAAGGTATTTATCTATGGCGAATGTCCAAGTCAAACAAACTGAGGGACATTTCAATCAACCCATCTTCCCTTAAGCTTTATATCCGTCCCGAGCCATCAACAGCCCAATATTACAATGGAAAACAAAATTTCTTGGATGAGCTTATCAATGAGTTGTCATCAGCGTTTAAGATCTGCATTTTACCCCGCTCCCAAGAACAAACACATCACTATTTAAGCAATACATTCAAGAACATATCCGTTGCGGAAAAGCCAATATCATTTGAAGAAATTGCCAATGACTGTGATTTATTCATAGGCGCGGGAGGTTCTATGACAAGAGAGTTGGCCATGATTGGCATACCGACCATTTCTGTTTATCAAGGCGAATTGCTTGAAGTTGACAAACTATTGATCGAAAACAATCTCATGCTCCATGCCAACGCTATTTCATCCAAAGACGTGATTTCCCTTTCGCAGCAATTGCCCTTACTGAATCATGAAAATACGCTTATGGCCAAAGGAAAGATAGCATATGACCTATTGTACAATACAATAATTAACACCAACAAAATAACCGCATGAAAAAAATCGGATTAATTGGCGCTGGCAAGATGGGCATTTCACATCTTGCTATCCTGGGGGCACACCCAGATGTAGAGGTAATTGGTGTTGCCGACACCTCAACAATTGTAACAGATGTTTTAAAGCGACACACGTCATTTGATGTCTATTCCGATTACCTGGAGATGATCAATGAAAAAAAACCTGATGCAGTGTTTGTTTCAGTTCCGACCAAGTACCACGAACCCATCGTTCAAAAACTCCTGGATCGAAACATCAATGTTTTTGTTGAAAAACCATTTAGCCTGAATGCTGCTAATGGACAAAAGCTGATGGAGTCTTCCAGACAAAAAAATCTTTATAATCAAGTTGGGTACCATAATAAATTTATAGGAACTTTCATGGAAGCCAAAAGAATCATTGATTCAGGCAGCATGGGAAAATTGCAATTGTTTACTGGCAACATGAATGGCCCAGTTGTTACCAAAACAAAAGAGCATACCTGGCGATCAAAACCAGAAGAAGGTGGCGGTTGTTTGATGGACTATGCAGCCCATCTCATTGATCTGATCAATTATCTCATTGAACCCATCACATCAGTTCATGGGGCTGATTTGATGTCTTTTTATTCAGCCTCTGTGGAGGATGCTGTTTCTTGTTTGTTGGAGACGAAAAATGGCATACATGGCACCATCAATGTCAATTGGAGTGATGAGACATACCGGAAGATGACAACTTCCATTACTATTTTAGGATCAAAAGGTAAACTGACTGTTGATGCTACTGAGCTTAAAGTGTATTTCAAGGAAGCACAACCCATGGGCGGTTATGCAAAAGGCTGGAATGTAAGGCATATCAATGCTTTGTCACCTCACGTTGATTTTTATCTCAGGGGAGAAGAATATTCCTTGCAAATAGATCACTTTATCAATGTACTGGAAGGCAAGGCGCCAAATAATATCAACACATTCGAATCTGCACTCCAAACGGACAAAGTCATTCAACAAATTAAGAACCATAAAATCAACCAAATATGAACAGGATCTTGTTCGGCGATAACCAATTTTTTGGGGTAAACCATGTTTCTGATGAAAAGGCCAGGCAACAGTCAATGCGATTCAAGGAGGATAAATCCATTTTGCAAACCATAGACATTGCCATAGAAGAGGGCTGCAACACTTTTATGTGTACTACACATGATAGGATGTTGAACATTGCCAATATGATCAGAAATGACGCTGAAAAGTATGAAGACTTTCAGATTTATCCCTGTCTTCCTTATGCCCATAAATATGCCAATGCCGTAACTGAATTGGGAATAATGGGTACAATCAAACAATATGTTCCTGGTAATTTTATTGGATCGCTTTTCAAGGGAGGATACGCATTGGTTTCAAAAGACCATGTAAAAATGATGGAGTTGATGATTGATGCTGAATTGAAAATGTTCAAGGGTATTTCAACACCAGTCATCTTTTTGCAGAATGTCATCACAGATTTATTGCTGGGTTTGGGCATGACAGATTTGCTCAAAGCATTTGATGAGTATATACGAAGGAAGTACAATGCAGAACCTGGATACATAACCATGAACATGCCCAAGCTTGTTGATGTGCTTGCCAGCCAGGGGATATACCATCCTATTGTTTGTTCTTCAATCAATTACGAAGGCTTTAGGATGTCTGGAGGTATAGACTTGTATGAGCAGGCCTTAAAATCAGGAAGGGTAAGGGCCATTGCCATGCAGGTTTTTTCTGGTGGTGCCACCTCGGCAGAAAAAGCCTTGGAATATGTTTGTTCCCTTCCAAATGTTGAGTCCATTCTCTTTGGCGCCTCTTCAAAAGAGAATATTCATCAGACTGTTTCTTTGATCAACCATTACGATAAGAAATATCATTACAAAACAGCGTAGACGTTCATCTTTTAATTCCATTTTATGTTGATAACGATCGTAGCAGGTGCAAGGCCTAATTTTATGAAAATTGCTCCCATCATCAAGGCCATCAAAAAAAGTGAGGCTCAAGGCAAGAACATTCATTTTCGCATTGTTCATACCGGGCAGCATTTTGATGCCAGGATGAGCAGCGAAATATTTGCACAACTTGAAATACCTGAACCCGATAACAACCTTGGCGCCGGCGGAGGATCACAGGCCCAGCAGACGGCTGCCATCATGGTTGGATTTGAAGCTGAACTACTGGCACATAAGCCTGATCTTGTATTGGTTGTTGGAGATGTCACTTCATCAATGGCATGTACGATAGTAGCCAAGAAAATGCAAATAGATGTAGTACATGTTGAAGCAGGCATCAGGTCTGGTGACATGCACATGCCTGAAGAAATCAACAGAATATTGACGGATTCCGTGTGCGACCATTTTTTTACTACTTCCCAACACGCCTGCGATAATTTAAAAACCATTGGAACTCCTTCATCTAAAATTCATTTTGTTGGGAATACCATGATAGATACACTGCTTCAGAACATTGATAAGATCAAATCTCCATTAGATGTTGGTATTTCATCTTTAAAAAAAGGGGCCTATCTTTTGTTAACCCTTCACAGGCCCTCCAACGTTGATGATCCAGTAAAACTGCAAAGAATACTTGCGGCAATTGTCTCGAGCAGATCAAGTCTTCCAATTGTTTTTCCTGTTCATCCGCGAACAAGAAAAGTGCTGGACAGCATGCAATTCAATCCCAATGAATTGATTTTGCTCGAACCCCAGCCTTATCTTGAGTTCCTCTACCTTATTAAAAATGCCAGGGGTATCATAACCGATTCCGGTGGAATTACTGAAGAAGCAACAGTATTGAATATTCCTTGCATTACCATGCGCAATTCAACGGAAAGGCCTGAAACTGTTTTGGACGGCACCAATGAGTTGGTGGGAGATGATCTTTTCCTGCTTTCCAAGCTCATCCATAAAATTGTGATTGGAAATTGGAAGACAGGGGTCATACCCGATTTATGGGATGGCAAAACTTCAGAGCGTATCGTAGATGTTTTGATTCAGCATTATTCAAGTCCAACTTTTGCTCCTCTTGTGCATTGAACATCGATGAAAAAACCATCCCATGAACACCGAATTCAGAAAATCACTTAGTGTAATTTTAGTCTTGATGGATCTTGCGGCCATCAATTTTGCTTGGCTGATCACTTATTTGTATTTTTTGACGAATGAAATCCTCCAGACAAATAATCTTTTCTATTCTTTTACTTTTTTTGTCAATTTTATTTGGATAACAATCAGTCTGGGCGTTTCTCTTTACGATGAAAAGGTGTTCAATGCATTTGAATCTTTTACCCCAAAAACAGCCCAGGTCTATTTTTTTTGGTTAACGAGCATCATCCTTATTCTTCTATATGCTGCTGAACTGAACAATATCTCGGTGCAGTTGATCTATTTTTCTTTCTTTACCCTTTTGGGAATTTCTGCCAATCGATTATTTTATTTTGGGATCAAAAAATACCTCTCCCAACAACATGATATGGTCAACAGGGTACTGATCCTTGGCTTTAATGATACGGCTAAAAAATTAGCGAAATACCTTGAAGAGGAAGGGTTGAACACGCAACTGATGGGTTTTGTAGAAAACGAGGAAAACATGAATGAGTTGACTACTTATCCAGTGTACGCGAGTATCGAAAATGCGGTAAATGTTGCAAAACAGTTGAATGTGCATGAAATATTTTCAACCATCACGCCAGAGCAAAACAATATCATCTATCGCTTGATCAGGGATTCTGAAGAGCAATGCATGCGATTTAAAGTGGTGCCAAGTCTCTCTAGTCATGTAAACAGGGAAGTTGTTATTGACTTCATCAAGGATCTACCCGTATTATCCATGAGGGCTGACCCACTTGAAGACGTGGGCAACAGGATGAAGAAACGCATGTTTGATGTTTTCATCAGTGGCTTGGTCATTATATTCATCTTAACATGGTTAATTCCTCTGGTTGCACTGCTTATTTTTCTGGATTCACGGGGACCTGTTTTTTTTACCCAATTGAGAACAGGGCTAACGGATAATCCATTTTTTTGTTATAAGTTCAGAACAATGAGGGTCAACAATGAGTCTGATTCAAAGCAAGCCACCAAACATGATAGCAGGGTTACCAAACTAGGGGCTTTTCTGCGTAAAACAAGCATTGATGAATTTCCTCAGTTTTTCAATGTTTTTCGTGGGGAAATGAGTTTGGTAGGTCCAAGGCCACACATGCTTAAGCACACTTCTGAATATTCCAAAATTGTTGATCATTATATGATCCGGCAAATGTTGAAACCAGGCATTACTGGTTGGGCACAGGTAAATGGGTTGAGGGGTGAAATTTCAAATCCAATTCAAATTCAGCAAAGGGTGGCCAGTGATTTATGGTATCTAGAACATTGGAGCATTTGGCTGGATATTAAAATTATGTTTCTTACTTTCTACAAGGTATTCGCGGGAGACAAGCATGCTTATTAGCAAAAAAAGGCCGGTTTGATAACCGGCCTCGTGTAAGTGCTACTTGCATTGGATGATCAGAGTTTCAAGACTTTGAATGTTTTAGTGGTGCCTCCAATGGTCACCTTCGCATAATAGTATCCAGAAGGGAAACTATATCCAAAAGAATAGGTAGTATAGGCATCACCTTTAACGCTGTAGACAAGGTTTCCGTTTGTATTGAAAACATTGATGTAAACGGGGTAGTTGCTGTGGTAGCGGTAGATGCTTACTTTGAAAAAATTAGTAGTTGGGTTGGGGTATACACTTGCGGCGAATTTTACACTGGTGACTACAACTGGTGCTACATAAGCTGCAATTGTGATTGACTTTCCAACGATACAACCTTTGCTATCTTTTGTATTAACCGCATATGTTCCTGCCAATACATTTGAAAACATATTTGAAGTTTGGTATGCCGCACTATTGATATTAAAGTTGTAGGGTGATGTGCCACCAGATGCACTGACAGTGATGCTGGTGCTTCCACCCTCGCTGGTGATTGCGCCTGATGTGAGTGAGGCTGCGATCGCTGTTGGCTGAACTATAGCAATAGTTACGGAATCTTTCAATCCTTTGCTATCGGTTACAAAATACTTGTATGTTCCAGCACCAACACTAAAGCTTCCTGTTCCAGTGTAGGGCGAAGTTCCACCAGTTGCAGATACCACAACAGTTGTTGTTCCACCGTTACAATTGATTGATCCGGCTGTTGCCAATGCATCCAATGGTATTACTGGTGGAGTTACAACTACAACACTTGCATACTCCAGTATTCCTGCGTCAGGATTTCCACTGATTGCATTTCCAGCAAAATCCTTAGTCAATCCTACGTTTGTTCCAAAGTTTATTGCAGCAGATGTGCTCGGTAGTGCATAGTTCCAATCTGCCGGTGCTCCAGCAACACTTGTGAACAGGCTTGCATTGGTGCTCAACAATTCGCTGCTGTTCAATGTGATGCCCAATGATCCGGACGCCATACGGTATATGTTGTTTGTGTGAACCATCTGACCGGTATTGAATTTGCTGCTTGCAAGATTGTTGCCGGAAGACAACCAGAAAATATTGTTCTTAACAACTACCATTCCAGCAGTTCCTGTACCGGCCATCCAAAACATCACGCCAGGCTGAGAATATTGCTTGACGGTTTCTACAACAGTATTATTATAGTACTGTAGGTTATTGACTGTTACTGAAAAAGTAGATCCATTCTGGTATACGCCAATGATGCCACAATTGATGATTTTGTTGTAGGCCACAATATTGTTTTGTGCTGTACCATTTGAACTGCTTCCAATTTCCATGAAGCCATTGCAATTGATGGCAGTATTGTTCATGATTTTGTTGTTGTTCATGGTCCCGCCAAACAATTCCACAGCACCACCATCATATCCATAGTCATAGCTCAAGGCCCAGCATTCCTCAAACCTGTTGTTAGATATATTATTGTTAGAGCTGCCGATTACCATAGGGTTTGCGCCATAGTCATCATCAGGATTTACTGATGTTGGCGTATTCCTCACCATCCGCATGTTGTGCATGTAGTTTCCAGTAATGGTTGTGTTATCAGACCCCGCCAGCACTGAAATGCCAACACCAACCAATGAAATGTCACAGTTGCTGATAGTGCAGTTGGGTGAGTTTTCGATGTTGATGGCATAACTGATTTTTGCCTGTACCGTGTGATCTGTAGGGCTGATGGAATTGTCTATGATTTTGATGCCATTGATCACAATGTACTGCTTGTTGTAGATGTAGATGATGTCTGTAATGGAATTGTTGAATTCTGGCAGATTTCCCGTGCCATAGTTAGAGTAAACAATGGGGGCTGAAGCCGAACCCGACCTTGATATCGTCAAGCGTCCGGTGAAAGATTGCCCACGTTTGAACAAAACACTATCGCCCGGATTCAATAATGTCGTTCCACTGTTAACCTGTGCCATTGTTTTCCATGGGAAAGCCAATGTGCCATTGGCCGTGGTTGCAGTAGATGAAGGGTCTACGTAATAATTAGTAGCAAATAAAGCAGTGTTTGAAAGCCCGATCAGGGCCACAACCATCAGCACGAATTTTGAAAGTGTTTTCATGTTTGTTTTTTTAGGGAGGGATTGGATGTTAAAACTAATGGCTAAATAATCGTTTAATTCTGTCTTCGTGAAAAATGAATTTTTAAAAAATGATGGATATTGTTTTTGCCCATGATCTTTATACATCAGTGAACATGCAAAGGTAACGTGGCATTACACTAAAATGGTATGTGATAAATGCTAAAAAAACCAGCGGGATGCATAATTTAATTTGTCGTCAATACAATGCGCTAAAACCTGAATAATATTTATACCTGAAGGGGTATAAAACAACATGAAACCAAAAATCATACCCGAAAAGGTATACCATGAACACAAGTAAGTTTGTAAAGGAAAAACGGAAACAACTCAAGCTTTCTCAAACTGAATTGGCGATGCGCGTTCATGTTGGGCTGCGCTTTATCAGGGAGTTGGAACAGGGTAAAAAGACCCTGAGGATGGATAAGGTCAACCAAGTGCTGAATTTTCTCGGCTATGAGCTCGGCCCCGTAGAAAGTACCAAGGAGGATTCATAACATGCTGACTTTGATCCCTATATTTGCATTATCAAATTTACTCCATGAGAAAGTATTCCACTTCGATCAGCCTTTTCATTGCTTTTTTTCTATCCGTTTCAATTTTTGCCCAGGTTGATCCTTCATCAAAACTACCTTTTGATGCTAAAGTAATCACTGGCAAACTGGAGAACGGACTTACCTATTATATAAGGGAGAACAAAAAACCAGAGAAAAAAGTAGAATTGCGCCTGGTCATCAAGGTTGGATCCATCATGGAGGATGATGATCAACAGGGTTTGGCGCACATGGCGGAACACATGGCTTTCAATGGCACAAAAAATTTCAAAAAGAATGATATTGTTTCTTACTTGCAAAGCATAGGCGTAGAATTTGGTAACGACCTGAATGCCTATACCAGCTTTGATGAAACCGTCTATATTTTGCCCATTCCAACAGACCAACCCTCTAATCTTGAAAAAGGGTTTCAGATCCTGGAAGATTGGGCACATCAGGTGACATACCTCGATGAAGACATCAACAGCGAGCGGGCCATTATCCTTGAAGAGAGCCGCATGGGCAAAAGTGGTGATGAACGGATGTTCAAGAAAATCTATCCTGAACTTTTCAAGGGTTCTAAATATGCACAGCGCCTTCCTATCGGGGTAGACAGCATCATCAAAACATTTAATCCTGATGCCATCAGGCGTTTTTACAAGGAGTGGTACAGGCCTGATCTGATGGCGGTAATCGTGGTTGGTGATATTTCAAAAGCCGATGCCATGAAATACATCAGCAAACATTTTTCATCCATCCGCTCTGCTTCAAACAGAAAACGTGATTTTGCCAACGTACCTGCTTACGCAGAGAACAAGGCCATGGTGGTTACCGACAAGGAAGCCACGGGGTATGAGTTTTCCATCAACTATCCTGCAATGTCTTCTCAAAATCCTCAGACGATTGGTGAGTACAGGAAAGAGTTGTTGAACAATTTGTATACCTCACTATTGGGCAATCGCCTCCGCGAATTAACTCAAAAAGAAAATCCTCCTTTTGTATTTGCAGGCGCCAATTTTGGTGGCTATGCCAAAAATTATCAATCTTTCAGCATCCAGGGCAGCACTGGAACCAATGATGTGCAAAAAGGAATTGAAGCCACCCTCGTTGAACTGGAGCGGGTAAAGCGATTTGGCTTTACTGAGCCTGAACTCGAAAGAGCCAGAAAGAATATCTTGACTGCGTATGAAAGGAGTTGGAACAACCGTGATAAAACGGAGTCAAGCCAATTTGCAGATGAATACATCAGGAATTTTACAGACAAAGAAGCTGTTCCAGGAATAGATGCCGAGTTTGAGATGATCAAGCAACTGTTGCCTACCATCAAACTTACTGAGGTCAATGCCATCACTGATCGCTTTAAAAATGAGAAGAACAGGTTTACCTATGTGATGGGCCCTGCGTCAGGGGCAAAACTACCTTCCACAGACAACATCGTTGCCATGCTTGATGCAAAGGCCAGTGATCCTTCCATCAAACCTTACCAGGAAAAAGTGATTGCTACCAATTTGCTCACCAATATGCCCAAGGAGGGAAAACTGGTAAGCAGCAAGAAAAATGCCTTGCTTGGCACAACAGAATTGTTGCTTTCCAACGGTGTAAAGGTGTCCCTCAAGGTTACTGATTTTAAGAATGATCAGATCCTGTTTTCTGCCACCAGGTATGGCGGTCTGTCCAACTATTCTCTGAAAGACAAGTACAGTGCAGAAAATGCTGTTTCCATGGTTGCCAGCATGGGTGTAGGCGCTTTCAGTCCTACAGACATGGGTAAAGCCCTGGCAGGAAAGTCAGCCATGCTCAGGCCATCCATATCCAATTATACAGCAGGATTTTCAGGAAGCAGCAGCAAGAAAGATATCGAAACCCTTTTCCAGTTGCTCAACCTTTATGTGAAGGAACCCCGAAAAGACAGTGCCTTGTACAAATCAGTCATCCAGCGGGGCAAAGCCCAGGTGGCCATGCTGGGGGCCAACCCACAGGTAGCCTTCATCGACACCCTGACCAAGGTTTTGTACAACAACAATCCTCTGGCACCAACGGCTGTGCCCAAAATTGAGAATTTTGACAAGATTGATCTTGACCGTTCAATGGCCATTTACAAAGAGCGCTTGGGTGATGTAGGAGGAATGAATATTGTCATAGTTGGCAGCTTTGTTGAAAAGGAAATGATTGCGCTGTTGGAAAAATATGTGGCAGGATTGCCTGCTACAGGGAAATCTACCTATACTGACAACAAAGTCAAACTGTTCACGGGAACAAATGATTTCAGGTTCAAAAAAGGGAAGGAAGACAAGAGCCTGATCATTGGAATTTTGCATGGTGAGATACCGTACAGCGAATCAACTGCTTTGAAGTTCAGCGGATTGGGAGATGCCATGAATATCATCATCACCGAAGAGATGCGCGAGAAGATCCAGGGGATCTATGGAGGCAATGCCAGCATTGAATACAGCAAAATTCCTACAGGCAGGTTCCAGCTGGTGCTTCAGTTGCCCTGTGGCCCGGCAAAAGTGGATACGCTCATTGCTGCTTTTAACCATGAGTTGAAGCAGATGGCAGACGTAGGCGTTGCCCAACCCTATATAGACAAGGTTAAAAAGGCCTGGCTGGAAAAATACAAGGTAGATGCAAAGACAAATGAATACTGGCTCTCTGTATTGCAATCCATCAACCGGGGCGAAACCACTGCTGATCGCATCCTGAATGCCGAAAAGTATTTCAACGCATTGTCTACTGCAGACATCAAAGAGGCGGCAGGTATTGTGATGAAGTCTTCTGGAAAAATGATCGCTGTTCAGATGCCAGAAACCAGTAAGCAATAATCTAAATCAGCCACTTTGTTGTTACCCATTGAGCCAGAAGAAATCATTGACCTGCCTTTCGTAGAAAGCCTTTGCTGGGAAATGCTGGTAGAAGGCGCCACCAACCGGAAGAGTGCCATGCACCAGGCTGTCATTTCCACAGCAAAAGACAACCATGCGTACATGAGGACTGTGGTGCTCAGAAGAGTGGATGCTGGTTCTAAAAAAATCTATCTGCATACAGACAGCAGGAGCAAGAAAATGGAAGACATCAACAGAAATGGACACCTCAGCTGGCTGGTATATGACCAAACCCTTCGCACCCAGATCCGCATCAGTGGCCCAGCCAATGTTCATCATTTGGATGATCTTTGTAAGGAGCAGTGGGCCAAGACGGGTCACCACAGCCGACGGTATTACATGACCGATCAGCCGCCATCAACTGAACTTGAACAGCCTTCAACCGGCCTCAATGCGGCATTGACTGCTTTTGATTATTCGATGGAAGAAAGCGAGTCAGGATTTCAACACTTCGTTGTTGTAGAAACTTGCATCGATTGGATGGAGTGGTATTATACCCACAGCAAAGGCAACCGAAGGGCTGGTTTTACCTACAACAATGGAAGCTTGTCCGCCGCAAACTGGTTGATGCCTTAGGCTGTTTTGGTTTAGATGCCCCTTTGATGTACCTTTGCAACATTCATATAGTCTCTCGACAGCCCTGTTATTCTTACGTGTCAAAGTTCATCAGGTCATTTTAGGGCAGGTTATATAGCATCTGACAGGATCAGGTGTCCACATTTAAATCTTACATTTTGTTATTCAAGGACTTAAACCTCATTGAGCCGATCTTGAGATCGCTCAACACAGAAGGGTACACAACACCCACACCCATTCAGGAAAAATCTATCCCCGTTGCCTTGTCTGGCCGCGATCTTTTGGGATGCGCCCAAACTGGAACTGGCAAAACCGCAGCGTTTTCCATCCCCATTCTTCAGCACTTGCATGCCGCCAAACAATCCGGGGGCAAGCAATACAACAGCATCAAGGCACTGATCCTTACCCCAACCCGCGAACTGGCCATTCAGATTGAAGAAAGCATTGCTGCTTACGGCCGCCACCTCGACCTCAAGCACCTTGTTATTTTTGGTGGGGTTTCACAACATCCCCAAACCACAGCCCTTCGTCAAGGCACGGACATCCTTGTGGCCACACCAGGAAGGTTGTTGGACCTGATGCAACAAGGCTTCATCAATCTGGCTTTCATCCAGATATTTGTATTGGATGAGGCAGACAGGATGCTTGACATGGGATTTATCCATGACGTAAAAAAGGTGATTGCAAAACTTCCCACAAAAAGGCAGACCCTTTTCTTCTCGGCCACCATGCCCAAAGAGATTGCTTCATTGGCCGATAGCATCCTTGACAGCCCTGTCAGGGTTGAAGTAACACCTGTTTCTTCAACAGCGCAAACCATTCAGCAATCGATGTATTATGTTGACAAGGACGACAAGAAAAAACTGCTTGTTCACCTCTTGGAAGACAAGTCGATTGAGCGGGCACTGGTTTTTGCCAGGACCAAGCACGGATCTGATAAAATCGTCAAAGACCTTCACAAATATGGCATTGGCGCAGAAGCCATCCATGGCAATAAATCACAGAATGCAAGGCAAAGGGCCTTGTCTAACTTCAAATCCGGCACTACACGCGTGCTTGTGGCAACAGATATCGCCGCTAGGGGAATTGACGTAGACAACCTTACCCACGTGATCAACTATGAATTGCCCAATGTTCCTGAAACCTATGTGCACAGGATTGGCCGTACAGGCAGGGCTGGTGCAAGTGGCATTGCCTTTTCCTTCTGCGATCATGAAGAAAGGGAATTCCTTCGCGACATTCAGAAACTGATTGGCAATGCGATTCCGGTAGTAGACAACCATCCCCATGTAATGGAAATATCCTCCATGGACATTCGCAGATCCTTGCCCCAAAAGCCACAGGGACAGCAGGGCAGGCGTTCATATGGTTCTTCTGAAAGGGCTCCCCAGCGAACTGGTTTCTCAGAGAGGTCAGGTCAAAGAAGCTTCAGCAACGAGAGGGCCCCTCAAAGAACGGGTTCCCCGAAGATTGTCCTGCGCAAGGCCAATTGATCAGCCAAAGTTTTGGTCTGGGTTCAATAATTTTTCTGCTGTCAGCTGCGGTGATACCTGCATCTGACAGCATTTTTTTTGGAAAACTGCTCCAATTGGGTACGCATTTGGGTTCATTGATTTACGATTTCCGAAATCATGCCTTATTTTAACATTCCTTTTTTGCTTCATTGCGCTGCAGGGCATAGTTTTGCCCGGCGAACTGAACTTTTTCTTGCCGTTTCTTTTTGAAAAAATACGGTATGATAAAGTTCATTTTCAAACTGTTGTAGTTCTAAATTTATATTATGGCTGGTTTTGATACAGATGTTTCACTCGCCCGAGCGATCAGGCGATTCTTTGAAGTAATCAGAATTGAAAAAAAAGAAGTGTCTGCCATCTACTTCTATGCCATTCTCAGCGGACTTATTCAATTATCACTTCCCCTAGGTATTCAGGCCATCATCAATTTTGCACAAGTTGCAGCAGGAAGAGGTAAACTGCCACCTTCCATGTGGATCCTCATCATTTTGGTGGTTGGAGGAGTGTTGATTTCAGGAATCGTTCAGGTGAATCAAATGAAGGTGGTTGAAAAAATCCAGCAAAGGATTTTTGCCCGCTATGCATTTGAGTTCAGTTTCAAGATTCCAAGATTGAAACTGGCAGAAACAGATGGCTATCACATGCCAGAGCTGGTGAACCGTTTTTTTGATGTTGTTTCTTTACAAAAAAGCCTATCCAAACTCTTGCTTGAAATTCCCCTGGCTGTGATCCAGGTCTTGTTTGGTATTATCCTGTTGTCATTTTATAATCCCCTTTTTATTGTGCTTGGATTGATGTTGTTGCTGATGCTTTACCTGAGCCTCTCACTGACAGCAAAGCGTGGATTGGAAGCCTCCCTGAGGGAAAGCAATTACAAGTACGATGTAGTGGCCTGGTTGGAGGAGTTGGCAAGGGCATTCAAGAGTTTCAAGGTTTCAGGGAAGCACAACCTTCACCTGAAGAAAACTGACCAACTGTTAGAGGGATACCTCGAAGCGCGCACAGACCATTTCAACGTGTTGAAACTCCAGTACTGGAGCCTGATCATTTTTAAGTTGCTTATCACTGCTGCCATGTTGTTTGTTGGTGCATTGCTGTTGATTGATCAGCAACTCAACCTTGGTCAGTTCATTGCTGCTGAAATTGTAATCATCACCGTACTGGCTGCAGTAGAAAAACTCATCCTCAGCCTGGACAAGGCTTATGATGTACTGACCAGTCTTGAGAAGCTGAGCAAGGTTACAGACAAACAGTTGGAATCCAATGGTAAACTCATTTTCAGCGAAAACAACAATGGGGTTTCTCTGCGTGCAGAAAATCTATCCTTTGGTTTCAAGAAGGATAAAAATATCCTGGAAAAAATTGATTTCAGTATTGCTGCTGGGCAAAAAGTTTGCATACAGGGGAATACAGGTTCAGGCAAGTCTGTATTGATGGAGCTGGCTACAGGATCCTCGGATGCACATCAGGGTTCTTTGCTGATCAACGATGTTCCCATTGGGAACTATGATTTGGAATCCTTCCGACACCATATTGGCGTGTTCTATCACGAACAGGATATCTTCCATGGCACGTTAATGGAAAACATTACCATGGGAGACAACAGCATTGATATAGCTCACCTGATGAAACTTGCTGATGTGGTTGGATTGAAAAAACTAATCGCTTCGATGCCAAAGGGTTTTGATGAGATGCTGGAACCAACTGGCAAGGGCTTGAGCAGTATTGTTGCCAAAAAAATACTCCTGTTAAGGGCGTTTGCCGGTTCACCAAAATTATTGCTTCTGGATGAGCCCTTTGAAATGGCGGGCGGTGAGGATTGCGAAAAAATTGCTGCATATCTGAAAACCCTCAAGCAAACAACCGTCATTGTGGTAACAGGGAACAAGACATTTGCTGAACAATGTGATCAGGTGTTGGTGATGGAAAATGGAAAGATAAAGCAACAGTGATATGAAAAATGTTACAAATATAATTATTGACCAAACGGGATATAGTCCACAATCTGTTAAAAAAATATACCGGGCCAACAAGACCAGCAAGGTGCGTTACTGGTTTTGGGCACTACTTGTTTTTATTATAATCATGATGTTTTTGCCTTGGACGCAGAACATCAATACCAGTGGTACCGTTACTACACTTTACCAGGATCAGCGTCCACAGGAAATGAATACCATCATTCCTGGTCGCATCATCAAGTGGTGGGTAAAAGAGGGCGATTTTGTCAAGAAGGGTGATACCATTGTGCAGCTGGCGGATGTGAAGGATGATTACCTTGATCCAAAGTTGGTGCAAAGGACACAAGAGCAGCTGGATGCCAAGCAACAGAAGATTGGATTTTACAATGAGAAGATCAGTGCAACGGCCAGCCAGGTAGACGCCATGGAAATGTCCCGTAACCTGAAGCTGAATTCATTGGACAATAAATTGGAACAGCTCAGGAGAAAAGTGATCAGCGATAGTGCTGAATTGGTGGCAGCAACCATTGACCATGGCATTGCCGTACAACAACTTGCGCGTGCAAAGCAGATGTACAACGATGGCATCATTGCATTGGTTGAGTTTGAAAGGAGAACAGCACAGTACAACAAGGCCTTGGCAGTGATGACGGAAAAGCAACAAAAATTCCAAAACACATCACAGGACATCACCATCTGTCGCATTGAAATGAGCACAGTAAGGCAGGATGCGGCAGACAAGATTTTCAAGGCCCAGGGAGATATTGCCTCTGCCCGCGGTGAGGTTGCCTCAACCGATGTAGAGGTGGCAAAGAACCAGAACCAGTTGGCCAACTATGCCATCAGGGGAAGCCAGCGCTGGATGATTGCTCCGCAAAGCGGGCAAATCACCAAAGCAAAAAAATCGGGTATCAATGAAATGGTGAAGGAAGGAGAGATGATTGTTGAAATTGTTCCCAATAAATTTGACCAGGCAGTTGAACTGTATGTTGCGCCAATGGATCTTGTGTTGGTGGAAAAAGGGCAGCAGGTGCGCTTGCAGTTTGATGGATTTCCTGCCATCGTTTTTTCCGGATGGCCCGAAGCCAGT
Source organism: Chitinophagaceae bacterium (assembly GCA_044373365.1). Lineage (GTDB taxonomy): Bacteria > Bacteroidota > Bacteroidia > Chitinophagales > Chitinophagaceae > Pollutibacter. The sequence goes on along the minus strand of JBIPNK010000001.1, from coordinate 8,499 downwards.
TATGGAACCTTTGTGGGTGAAGTGATTGCTGTTGAAACAAACAGGAGTGAAAATGGCAAGTTCAGGATGCTGGTTGTACCGGTGGAAAAAGAAAAAAAATGGCCTGCATCACTTAAGCTTGGTGCTGGTGTCCAGGGATTTGCCTTGCTTAAAAATGTCAGCATTTGGTATGAGCTCTGGAGGCAGATCAATGGATTCCCTCCCGAATTTTATCAACCATCCTCAGGAAAAGAAAAGACCAACAACAAAAAATGATCAGGCACGCCATTTTGAAATCTGTTTTTGTATTCCTGTTGACCATTCCTCAGGCCGTTAATCTATTCTCCCAGCAGAAGGCATTGACACTGGAGAATACAATGGACATCATCAGAAAATTTCATCCTGTTGCCAAACAGGCAAAACTCGAAGTTGATCTTGCCAGGGCTTCACTCCAAGCCTCCAGGGGAGTTTTTGATCCTTCTTTTTACCTGCGCAACGAAAAGAAAAGTTTTGATGGTAAAAACTATTTTTTTTATTCCAATCCCGAACTTAAAATTCCCACCTGGTTCGGTATCGACATCAAGGCAGGTTTTGAAAACAATACAGGAGACCGGCTTGATCCGGTTACTTCAGCGGGGAGGAGCACCTATGCAGGCATATCCATTCCTGTATTAAAAGGATTGTTGTTTGATAAAAGGAGGGCAGCAGTGCAGCAATCGAAGCTGCTTGTTCAAATGAGCAGACAGGATCAGCTGCAGCTGATTGCAGATCTCCTGTATGATGCGGTGGATGCCTATTGGAAATGGACAGCAGCCCACCAGGTATACGCCATCCTGACAGAAACTACCAAAAATAATGCCAAGCGGTTTGAGTTTGTAAAACGCGCCTATGCATCAGGAGACAGGGCAGCCATTGATACCACAGAGGCATTGGCGCAGTTGCAGGGTTTTCAGGCCATGCAGGCACAGGCCTGGCTTGAGTTGCAACGCCAGCGACTTGAGTTGAGCAATTTCTTGTGGAAAGATGATGCAGCACCGTATGAGTTGTCTGATGATGTGGTGCCTGATTCTTCCTGGAACCTTGTGATGATCAAGGAATACCCTCTGCCCGTTTTGGCTGATGCCATTGCCCAGGCATTAAAATCCCATCCCAAATTGATGGCCTTGGACTTCAAGCAAGATGTATTGGAAGTGGAGAAGAAAGCAAAATTTCAGGGTCTGTTGCCAACACTTGATTTGAATTACAATTTTCTCAACAAGGGCTATGGTGTAAATAAATTCTTTGCACAGCCCTTGTTTGAAAACAACTACAAATACGGCGTACAGTTCGGAATGCCTTTGTTCCAGCGGGAGGCCAGGGGCGAGTATTCAAAGGCCAAGATCAAATTGGCTGATATGGATTACAAGACAAGACAGACAAAGCTGGAGATAGAGAACAAGGTAAAATCCAGTTTCAACGATATCCTGGCCCTGCAAACACAGTCTTTGTTGTTTCAGGACAATTTGCGCAACCAGGCCCTTTTGCTCAAGGCAGAAGAATCAAAATTTTCCATTGGTGAAAGCAGCATGTTTCTGGTCAATTCCAGGGAAATCAAGTTGCTGGAAACCCAACAAAAACTGGCTGAACTCAAAACAAAATTTTTCAAATCTTTGTTGGGCGTGCAGTGGGCGGCGGGGCAGTTAAGATAACATGTTTTATTTTCTTTCTTTTCCAGGTATACGTGATGTGAATCTTTCCGTCTTTTGTTTGAATCACAAAGGGGTATGAAAATTCTACTCCAGGTTCATTTTCAAGTATCGCATAAGGCTCCCAATGTTTTCCATCGTTTGAAATGGCAACATTCAGGGGAGAACGACCACCCCATCCTTCTTTTACTGAAGCAGGAGGCTTTACATTGTTGTACACCAAGAGGTGTCTACCGTCTTTGAGCGTGATCGCATCGATGCCAGAATTGTTGTTGGGCATTTCAGTTTGTTTCAATGCGCTCCATGTTCTTCCATTGTCATAGCTCCAGGTTTCATTGATGGTCCTGTTCTGGCTTCTGCAAAGGGCTTGCAGGGTATTGGCATCATGCCTGAGAATGGCTGGCTGAATGCCGGTGATGGGATTGGCATCATTCAAATCAGGTCCCTTGTTCCAGGTCTTGCCATTGTCTTGGGTAAATTCAAAATGTACTTTCCATCCCCCTTTTTCTGTACTTGACGGGCAAATCAACAGTCCGTTAGCAAGGTAAGGTTGATTCCTGATAGGGCCCAGGATTCCGTCTGGAAGTGCTTCAGACTTGCTCCATGTTTTGCCAAAATCCGATGAGCGTTTCATCCAGCCAGTCCATCCCTGAACATAGGGCCCAATCTTGTAAAAAAGCAAGAGTTCATTGTTTTCTGCAAGAAACAAGACGGGGTTGTAACAAGCATACCTTGTGCTGTCATTGACGAAACCATCCGCTGCCAATGCCGGAGCAGACCATTTTCCTTTTTCGCAATGGCTCGTATAAATGTTGACATCCCTGTGTCCCTCTTTCGTCCCACCAAACCAAGCCGCTACAAGTCCTTTGGGGGTTTCAACAATGGTTGATGCGTGGCATTCTGGAAAGGTTGCGGTTTCGTAAATGAATTGATCCACAATGATGCCTTTTCTTTCTGTTGATGGGATGCTGCTTCGCTGAACCTGAGCAGCAACGGTGGTGCTAAGCATTAAGAGGGGGAGAAGCCATTTCATGTTTGAATATAATGAAGATTCTTATTTTAAACCATTGTTCTTTGAAGAATCAATGCCAGTCCATTTTTCCCGAGTGATAGAAAATAGTCCATTTAACAGAACCTTATCTTAATTAGAAAATCCAGTCACTACTTTCGCCCAAATTTCCCAGATAAATGACCAGGATTGATACAAGATGTAAACTGCTGTTCACGTTGTTTTTCATTATTTTCTTCAACACTGCTTTTTCCCAATCTGGTTTCAGGATAACGGGTAAAATAGTTGACACTACAGAAAAAACAATCCTGGTAAACGCCAACATTGTTTTACTGGCGGCCAAGGATTCTTTGCTCATAACATCTGTCCGGTCCAATATGGAGGGAAAATTTGAGTTCAACAATATCCCTAAAGGGCAATACATCCTGCTGGCCTCTTTTCCGAAATACGCTGACTTTATTGACCGGGTAGAACTATCGAACCAAGACAGGGATTTGGGTCAGGTACCCTTGTTGACTTCTTTTTATTTGATGAAGGAAATTGTCATCAAGAATGCAGCAGCCATCAGGATCAAGGGCGATACCACAGAATTTACCGCAGACAGCTTCAGGGTTACCCCGAATGCAGATGTGCAGGAACTCTTGCGCAAGATGCCTGGATTTCAAGTGAATGCCAAAGGAGAGATTACCGCGCAGGGTGAAAAAGTGCAGAAAGTATTGGTGGATGGGGAAGAGTTTTTCAGCGATGACCCTGCAGTGGTTACAAAAAACCTCAGGGCGGATGCCATTGAAAAAGTGCAGTTATTCGATAAGAAATCAGATCAGGCTGCATTTACCGGAATTGAAGATGGGGAGCGCACAAAAACCATCAACCTTAAAATCAAGGAAGACAAGAAAAACGGATATTTCGGCAAGGCGGAAGCCGGGTCTGATGCTGGGAAATATAGCATGGGCAAATTGATGGTCAATGCCTTCAAGGGCAAAAGAAAAATTGCGGGCTATGTCACTACGGCAAACAACCAATTTGAAGGATTGAATTGGGAAGAGTCAAGGGCATATGGTGATGGTGGAAATACCATCACGGAAGTGGGTGATGATGGATCAATCATGATGATGTACAGTGGTGATGGGGATTATGAGGAAAACAAGGGGCTGCCCAATCAGCAGACAGTAGGCGCTTTTTATGGAAACAAGTGGAAAAATACAACAACGGGGAATTCAGGACAATACCAGCGCTTGGGAACGGAATTAAATGGAACGGGGTTCAACAAAACCTTGCTCAATGGATATTCTTTGGAAAGCTATACAAAAAATTTGCAATCCCAGGATAGAAAACGCTACAAGTTCAGCAGCACAAATGAGTGGGGGACGGACAGTACCGGACTTTTTAAATTTGTCATCAAGGGCGCCAATACACTGCGGGTCGCACATGCGGATTTCCAAAGCTTAACGATGCGCGACAACCAAAATAAAATCAACCAATCCAACAGAACCACAACGTTGAATGAGAACGACAAGTCGCTGACATCCAACCTCAGTTTCCGGAAAAAGTTTGCCAAAAAAGGCAGGAGCATTTCTTTCATCACCGATCTCAGTTTTAATGATAAAAGCCAGGATGCAACATTAAAAGCCGATAATATTTTCTTCACGGCCGGTCAGTCCAACAGGGTAGAAAATATCGATCAGCAAAAAGCAGCGCAACAAATTGGCTCATCTATTGCTTCAAATCTAGTCTATACAGAACCCCTTAGCGCTAAAAGTTTTCTCTTGTTCAAATATGGCATCAGCATTGGCAAAAACGATGCAGAAAGAAATACATTCATCCAAAACAATGCCGGTGCCTATAAAACCTTGGTAGACTCACTTAGCAACCATTTTGAGTTCAATACGGTCAACAACAATGCATCCGTTAGTTACCGTTATGTGGCCAAAAAGATGAACTTTGTAATAGGTTCTGGAGCAGGCAGGGTCAATTATCAGGCCGCCGACATTGAAAATTCTACCACAAGAACCTTGACGTTCAATAATTTTCTGCCAACATTTTCTTTGGATTTCAAGCCGAAGCCACAACGGAAAATCAACCTCAATTATACAGGATCCACTGTCAATCCAACATTGCAACAGATTCAGCCATTGATTGACAATACCGATCCACTGAACATCAACATCGGTAATCCCGATCTGGTGCAGGGTTTCACCAACAGGATTAACATGAGGGCAAGTGATTACAGGGTCCTAAAAAGCCGTTATATCGCTTTCGATGCCAATTTCTCAAATACCTCTAATGCCATCACCAACAGCAGCCAAATTGATGCGGACGGGAAAAGGACCATGAAATATGTCAATGTAAACGGCAATTACGACTATGGATTTCATTTATATTATACGATGGAATTGTACAAAGGCATTTACGGGGGAACTTCCATTGACCGCAATAACAGCAGGTTCATCAATTTTATCAATGGAACCAAAAATATCAATGACAACAGGGCATTCAGTTATGCATTGGAGTTGAATTATTGGGGTGAAGGATGGTATACTTTTCAAAGTTCCATCAGCATTGCCAACAACAGGACAAAATCTACCATTCGCCCAGATGTCATTACAAAATATACCACGTATTCAGGGTATGGAAACTTCAACATCAAATTGAAGAAAGCCAAAACATTTATTGATTTTTGGACTGAATACAAGTTGTACAGTAAAACAGCTGAGTTTGCCAATCCACAGAATCTTTTTCTGTTCAACCCATCCATCAGAAAGGTGCTTACCAAAAATGATGCATTGGAGGCCAAAATAACTGTGTTTGACCTGTTCAACAGGAACAACGATATCCAGCGCAACATCAGCAGCAACTTTATCGCTGAAAACATCAACAATACGATCAGGCGTTATGTGATGCTTGGGGTAGTATATAATTTTAAGAACAAGTCTGCCACAACAGTGGCCAAATAAGGCATATACAAACAAAGACAACAACATGAGGTATTTATTGGCCATCATTTTCATGTCAACATTGACTGCTGGTTTTTCGCAGCAGAAATTCATTCAAGCCGGGAAGATTACCTATGAAAGGAAGTTGGGACAGTTGACCCTCATGGAATCGATCCAGCAGGGAGAGGACAACATGTTTATGGACGAGCTCAAAAAAGTATTGCCCCGGATCGTTACAGATTTTTATGTACTTGATTTCAATGCACAATCTTCTGTATACAAGTTGGAAAAAGAGAATACTGAAAACAAGTACTTCATGCCTAGTCTCAAGCCATTTGATGATGCCTATACGGTGCAGGATTTTTCATCGCAAATGCTCACCATGAAAATGACTGTTTTTGAAAGCAAATACCTGGTGAAGGACAGCCTGACAAAATACCAATGGAAGATTACAGGAGAAGTAAGGCAGATCGCAGGATTTGATTGCAAGAAGGCCATCACCAAAATAGCTGATTCTGTTGTTGTGGTGGCTTTTTATACCGACGAGATTCTTGTCAAGGGCGGACCAGAAAGTTTCAATGGGCTGCCTGGTATGATCATGGGTATTGCAGTACCCAGGCTTTCTCTGACCCTTTTCGCCACAAAAATTGAGTTGAACAACAGTGCAACACCTTTGGTTATTCCTGTTGAATCAAGGCCCAAACCGGTTCGCAGGAATCAGGTGTTTGGTGAAGTGGCAAAAGGCATCAAGCAGTGGGGCAAGCAGGGCAATTTGGTGCAATGGATTATTTCGTTGTGATGCATTGTTGAAGAAATCCCTGAGAGTTGTGTTGGCTACACATTCACCACCAGCACAGGAATTTTCAATTCATGCCTCACGGCTTCTACGGTTTCTCCATACACTACGTCTTTCAGACCAGTATGACCATGCGCGCCGATGATCAGGATGTCTGCATGCCGATCCTTGACCAGTCGAACGATTTCTTTTACCCTATCATCAAAACCCAGCAGTCCAACAGCATTGTATCCCTGCTCCTTCAATTCGTTTACATAGCCTTCCATCCGCTGTTGATCCTTTCGTGTTTCCATGTCATCAGCATCTTCTCCAATAATCCTGGTGGCAGGGCTCTCCACAACATGGATCATCAGGTAAGTGCTTTCCTTGCCTCCCTGGCCCAAAGCATGTGCAATCAACTTGTGGTCATTCTTGCTGAAGTCCAGGGCAACAGCAACCCTTTCATAAGAGGGGATGATGATGTTATTCAATTTTTCTGCCTCCGGGTGAAGCTTTACACTTTCATTGGCGGTCTTGCCCATCAGGGGGTAGAAAATCGCAACCAGCAGCAAACTGATGTAGGCAATACCTGCGATGATGATCATCGATTTCCAGAACACTGAATCAGAACCAGCAAAAAATGTGATGGTCTGTTCATATACCATTCTGATGTTCAGATACACCAGTACGAGGGTGATGAGGCTAGCCAATACAATGATAAAGGGCTTGATGGCAAAAGACCCCATGGTTTTCTTGTCGCTGGTAAAATGAATCAGGGGAATGATGGCAAATCCCAATTGCAAACTCAATACAACCTGGCTGAATACCAAGAGTTTGTCAATATTGTTTTCGCCATTGATCAGGATCACAGCAATGGCAGGGATGATGGCAACAAGCCTGGTCAGTAACCTCCGCACCCATGGCGTAATCCGCAGGTGAAGGTATCCTTCCATTACAATTTGTCCGGCAAGCGTACCTGTGATGGTTGAGCTTTGCCCTGATGCAATCAATGCAATGGCAAACAAAATTGGCGCGAGGTTGCTGCCCAGCATGGGTGCCAAGAGTTCATGGGCTTGCTTGATTTCAGCAACGTCTGTGCGTCCGGTGGTATAAAAAACAGTGGCAGCCAGGATCAGGATGAAGGCGTTCACAAAAAAGGCAAGGTTCAGGGCAATGGCACTGTCAATGAAATTGAGCTTGAGTACCCTTTTGATACCGGCATGATCCCTTTTGATTTTTCTGGTTTGAACAAGGGCTGAATGCAGGTATAAATTGTGCGGCATTACCGTGGCTCCGATGATCCCAATCGCGATGTAGAGCGCCTCTTCATTGGGGATGCGGGGTATAAATCCTTTCACTACCTCACCCATATCAGGTTTAGCAATGATCATCTCTGCAAGAAAACTGAGGCCAATGATGCCCACCAAACAAATGATAAAGGCCTCCATGGTGCGCATGCCCAGCCGCTGCAGCAAAAGGAACAGGAAGGTGTCTGCAACGGTAAGGCTTACTCCCCAAATAAGTGGAAGGCCCGTCAACAATTGAATACCAATGGCCATACCAAGGATTTCAGCAAGGTCTGTGGCTGCAATCGCCACTTCTGCCAGCAGATAAAAAGCAAAGTTCACTGGCCTTGGATAGGTTTCCCGGTTGGCCTGCGCAAGGTCCCTTCCCCTGACAATACCCAACCTCGCAGAAAGGCTTTGAAGCAACAAGGCCATCAGGTTGCTCATCAACAAAACCCAGATCAGCTGGTATCCGAACTTGCTTCCTCCGGCCAGGTCTGTGGCCCAGTTGCCGGGGTCCATGTAACCGACGCTTACCAGATAGGCAGGCCCAAAAAAGGCCAGCGCACGTCTCCAGCCCTTGCGCTTTTGGGTGGTATCAATGCTTTGGTTTACATCACCCAGTGAAGTGAACTCATCGTGTATGTGTTTCATGGCGTATCATTATTTTTTTCTGGCCAATGTATCTTTTTGTATTATTCCGTGCTGGTCTGGGATTGGATTTCCATGCGGATCAAACTTGGGCAATCCTAAAAAAGCATCCAGTTTATCTATAAGTTTTTTGCTGCTCACATGCTCCAGGTCTTCTGCAATATCGTGAACCTCATCCCAG
>JBIPNK010000101.1:0-7441 GCA_044373365.1 Chitinophagaceae bacterium | reverse complement strand
CCCTTCATTATCTTTGCAACCTAAAACAAACCATATGTCATTCACACTTCCCGCCTTACCATACGCACACGACGCACTTGAACCACATATCGATACCCTGACGATGCAGATCCACCACGGAAAGCATCACCAGGCCTATGTAGACAACCTGAACAAGGCTGTTGCAGGAACACCCAACGAAGGAAAATCACTCGAGGAGCTTGTAGCAGTAGCAGGTACCATTTCACCGGCAGTGCGCAACAATGGCGGTGGACATTGGAACCATACTTTTTTCTGGGAAAGCCTTGCTCCCAATGCAGGTGGTGCACCAGAAGGAGCCCTTGCTGCGGCCATTGATGCAGCATTCGGTTCATTTGATGCTTTCAAGGAAAAATTTGCTGCAGCCGGCATGACCCGTTTCGGAAGCGGCTGGGCCTGGTTGTTGATCAAAGACGGTAAGCTTGAGATTTCATCAACGCCCAACCAAGACAATCCATTGATGGATGTTGCAGAAGTAAAGGGAACACCCATTCTTGGTGTTGACGTTTGGGAACATGCTTATTACCTGAAATATCAAAACCGCAGGGCTGATTACCTGTCTGCTTTTTGGTCTGTTGTAAGCTGGAATAAAGTAACAGCACGTTTTCAAGCAGGATCGTAACCACTGCCACCCCAGGGGTGACAACGCGATATTCGATGAAGGGCCTTCCATAGGCCCTTTATCATTCCATACTTATGAAGCGCATCAATTGCATATTGAGAACAGGTGGGATTATAGCGGCATTTGGGTCCTAACCAAGGTGAAATCACGATCCTGTAGAAGTAAATCAACAGCAAAAAAGGTGAAATGAGCAGCTTTCTGATGGTGTTTTTCATCTTATTCATCAGGTGTAAAGCTATTCAATACGGTGCAAAAGACAATTTTTGGGCAGGATTAAACTGCTAAAAAATGATTGTTTCCACTTGTATGGGTGCCGGTCAGTTTTGAATTTTATCAAAATTACCATTCATGCAAAACCCAAACCAAACCTACAGCATCAAAAGACTGGGCCCACACCTTGTTCTGGTCTACAATGATCACCCATTGTCAGATCCTGAAACCCTTGCAACCAATTTTCTGCAGAAGATCATGAACAAGCAGCACCTTGAATCCATGCAATTCCTTGGAAACCGCGTCAGGCTCAACAAATTCAACAATCTTTCTGAGCCGGAACTGCATTATCTTATTGGTCGTTACCAGAAAAGATATGATTCCTTGTCGAGTATTTCCATTTCAGTTGATGAAAAAAGACTGAGGAGAAACCGGCTGACCATGAGTGGCCAGCATGAAACAGGCTGCTGTTTTGAACACCATTGCGAGATCATCCGTGGCAGCTGGCAAATGGAATTGTTCAACCAGGAGGGCGAGTGGCTGGTTGTCAGCCTCGACGTTGAGGGGATAGATTTTTAGTTGATTCATCAGTTTCGGCAATTCCATTAATTTGCTTCAAAACGCTCCCTGTTTTTTATTAACTTAGCATCTCAAAATCAAATTTTTTGTCGGAACAGCAATCATTCATTAAGCGTCTAAGGACTGGTGGAAAAGAAGAATCGGAGATGAGCTTTATAGATCATCTCGAAGCTTTGCGTTGGCATATCGTAAGGGCAGTCTTGGCTATCCTGATCAGCGCCATCGTTTTCTTCGTTTACATTGATGAAATTTTTGATGTGGTCATCATGGGTCCAACCCGTAATGATTTTATCTCATACCGGATTTTTTGCAAGATGAGTCACGCACTGGGCATGGGTGAATCCCTCTGCATGCCGCCGATGAAGATGAGTCTGCAGGTTACCTCCATCAGTGGAACCTTCATGTCAAGCATCACGATTGCTGTGGTGGGAGGATTGTTGATGGCCCTGCCTTTCGTCTTCCTTGAGATCTGGAAATTCATCAAGCCAGCTTTGAAACCGACTGAACTGAAATACACCCGTGGAATTATTTTTTGGGTGACCCTGTTCTTTTTTATTGGTGTCTCTTTCGGGTATTTCATGCTCGCTCCCTTCACCTTCAACTTCCTCTCCAATTATACCATTGGCGGAATGGGCGTGATTGATTACAGGCCAACTTTAACGGATTATCTTGATACGCTGATTGATATAGCACTTGGCGCTGGTATTGCATTTGAGCTTCCCATGGCCACCTGGTTGCTATCAAAATTGGGTATCATTACACCCGGCTTCCTCCGAACTTACAGGAAATACGCCTACGTAGTGCTATTGGTGCTTGCCGCCATCATTACCCCTTCACCCGATTGGGGATCACAGCTGATTGTTGTTGTTCCGCTTGTATTGCTTTATGAAATCAGTATTGTGATTGCTGCCAGGGTCCAGAAGAAGAAAGATGAGGAGTGGGAATAAAATTTTAATATGAAAATAGCCATCGGTTCAGACCACGCAGGATTCAATTACAAGGAAGCCATCAAGGACCATCTTCAGCAAGCGGGTCATGATGTAGACGATTTAGGAACCTTCACTGAAGCCTCATGCGATTATCCCGATTATGCCCATGCTGTGGCCCATGCTGTTGAGCAAGGCCAGACAGAAATGGGTGTATTGGTCTGTGGATCCGCTAACGGCGTAGCCATCACTGCCAACAAGCACGCTGGTATCCGTGCAGCCATTTGTTGGGAAAAGGAAATTGCCATCCTGGCAAGGTCCCACAACAATGCCAACATCATTTGCATTCCCGCTCGTTTCGTCAGTACCGATGCTGCACTTGAAATGGTTGACACATTCCTTTCTACCCCATTTGAAGGAGGTAGGCACCAGACCAGGGTTGGGAAGATTTAATTTTTTAAAGATTGAGGGTATAAATGCCCTAAAACCATCATTTGATTATGGTGAAAAAACATGATATGGTTGTTGTTTTTCTCATTTATCCCATTGGCTGATAATTTAGTTTTATAAGTGGAGCTTGATTATTTAGGCTAGGTAATATTATTTAACAACTAAATTGAATTTCTGATGACAAAAACTGAAAGTATATACAATAAGTATATACATTTGGGAATGATGAAATCCCTTTCTCTCAAACTTGATGAAAATGTTTTTAAAGAAACTGAAGAGATTACAAGTGTACTCAAATGTACTAGAAATAGGTATATCAATGATGCTTTGACCCTTTATAACAAGTACAACAAGCGCGAAATATTGAAGAAAAAGTTGCTGCGCGAGTCGGGCATGGCAAAGCAAGACAGCATGGAGATATTGGAAATTTTTGAACAATTGGATGACCGCAATGAAGCAATTTGAACTCTGGATGGCCAATCTGAATCCTGCCAAGGGTACAATGGTTGGAAAGGTTCGACCAGTCCTGATTGTCCAGACTAACCTGTTGAATGGTCATCATCCATCAACAATTGTTTGCCCGCTGACTACAAATGTCAATCGTGAACTTGAAATTTTAAGGGTGCATGTCGGTAATAGGAATTTAGACAAAACCAGCGATATTGTTCTGGATCAATTGCAAACAATTGATAACAGACGATTTATCAAAAAGCTCGGAACCATATCTGATGAGCAAAAAAGAAAAGTAAAGGAGAATCTGATGATTCTCCTGGATTTGGAATGGAGTTGACCATAATTTTTCATCAACATTGCACACGAGTTGTCCAATATTGCACAAGGCATAATTCAACCCTCAACCTCCCGTAGTTTAATTGCAAATTATTCCCGAACTTGCTCTTGCTTAAAAATTTCAACATTAAACATTCGAAAATGATCAAGTTAGTAGCCATTGCAGGATTGCTCATGCTGTCAATGACGGGCATGGCACAAAAGAAAAAACAAAAAGCGCCAGATCCGCAGCAATTTGCGGCAACCATTACCAGTGAAGACCTCAGCAGGCACCTCTACATCATCGCCGGCAAAGAGATGGAAGGCCGTGAAACCGCTACAGAAGGGCAGCGCAAGGCAGCAGCATACATCGAAAACCATTTCAAATCATTGGGATTGAAACCCGCCAACAACGGCAGTTTCCAGCAATCCTACCCCGTTTACCGCGACGAGCCAAGTGCTTCAGCGCTGAGCCTCGATGGCAAGGCTTTTGAGGTGAACAAGGATTTCGTTCCGTTTCCACAATGGAACAACAATGCCACCAGCTATTTTTCTGAAGTAGTATTTGTAGGCCACGGATTGGTCGACAAAGACGTAGATGATTATGCAGGATTGAATGTTGCCGGAAAGGCGGTTATCATGTTGGACGGTGCACCATCTGGCTTCAAGCCATCAGCCCAGGGATTTCGCGGTTCATCCAGCATGTACGGAAAAATCATTGCTGCCCGCAACAAAGGTGCCGCAGCCGTTATCATGGCAGGACCTGGATTTCCCCGGAGGGCAGGTGCCATGCCAGGAAACCAGTACACCAATATTTACAAGGCAGAGCAATACCCCAACACCTTCATCGTGTCTGATGCAACTGCAAAAGCCATTGCAGGAGAAGCCTGGGACGGCTGGAAAGAAGCTGGAAAAGCAGCAAAAGTTCAAGGAAAGTTGCTGAAGGCCAACCTCAAACTTATGTTTGAAAAGAAAACAGAAGAGCTCTCCAGCAGCAATGTCTTGGCATATATTGAAGGATCTGACAAGAGCGACGAATGGTTGATCATCACTTCGCATTATGACCATTTGGGCAAGCGCGGTGATGTTATTTATTATGGCGCAGACGATGACGGATCAGGAACCGTCGGTGTTTTGGAAATTGCAGAAGCCTTTGTAAAAGCCAAGGCTGCAGGCAATGGCCCGCGCAGGAATGTGTTGTTCATGACAGTGAGCGGAGAGGAAAAAGGACTCTGGGGATCTGAGTATTTCTCAGAGCATCCAACTGTTCCCATGGACAAGGTAACAGCAGATTTGAACATCGACATGATCGGAAGGACAGATACCGAGCGCACTACAGGTGATACTTTAAACTATGTATATGTGGTGGGAGATGACAAGTTAAGTACCGAACTGAAACCCATCAGCGAGGCTGCCAACAACAAGTTCATCAAGATGACATTGGATTACAAGTTCAACGACCCCAACGACCAGAACAGGATTTATTACAGGAGCGACCATTTCAATTTTGCCCGCAAAGGCGTTCCCATCATTTTCTACTATGATGGCATGCTGAAATCCGATTACCACAAACCAACCGATACGCCCGACAAGATCAATTATCCATTGCTTGCCAAACGCGCCCAATTGGTGTTCCACACTGCCTGGGAAATGGCCAACAGAGAAGCCTTGTTGAAAAGGGATATTGAGTTGAAGTAGTTAACAAATTCCGACTCGACAATATTAATAAAGGGGCGATGCTTTAGATAGCATGACCCTTTATTATAAACATTCTTAATATGTTTTTCAGCAATCCTGTCCTCCGATCATTTGGATAAAATTATTATCCAGAAACAAAAACAATCCATTAATTTTAGAGATATTTGTTGTCTACTAATAACTAAAGTAGTCAACACCTTTCACAAAGGTATTTTAGCACAATCCAACTATTCATAAAAAACCATGGCGATGCCCAATAAGCCAATAATTATTCAATTTAAGCACAACATACGTTTCAAGTATTTGAAAACGTTCATGTTGTTGAATCTTATTTTTTGATTACCCTTTATCTGTGGGTGACTTGGCGAAGCTTTGATAATTAGTGAACATGAAGAAACAGGTTGCAAAAAAATGGTTGGTTGTATACACCAAGCCGCGCTGGGAAAAGAAAGTGCATACATCCCTTGTCAAAAAAGGGATTGAGGCCTATTGCCCTCTCAACAAGGTAAGAAGGAAGTGGAGCGACCGGATGAAGACCATCGAGGAGCCGCTGTTCAAAAGCTATGTATTTGTCAAGGTAGAAGACGCCGAAATGACAGAAGTACGCTTTGTGGATGGCGTGCTGAACTATGTCTACTGGAATGGCAAACCTGCCATTGTTAGGGAAGAAGAAATCATCGAGATCAAGAAATTCATGTCCGAATATGAAGACGTGGAGGTGACCAGCATTGAGCTGAAGCCTGCAGACGCCGTGGTGTTGAACACCGGTGTGATGATGGGCGCCACTGGCCGCGTATTGCGCGTGATGGGAAACAATACTGTTGAAGTACGAATCGACAGCCTTGGTTTTATCCTCACTGCTAAATTTGACAAGAAGACCGTCAGCAAGGTTTAGTTTTAAAATACTGTCATACAACAGACGGTAAACCTTTGCAAAATTTGCCAATCTACGGCAAACGAATACCAGCACAACTGAATTTACAATGACTAGAAAGTTTCTGTATAGGCTTCTTATGCCTATCATTTTGCTTGCCTACCTGAGCTCTTGCACCACCTACAAACAACTGCAGTACTTGCAAGGCGATATCGATTCAACCAAATACAGCCAGTTCAAAGTCCCAGAGCAGCGGATCCAGAAAGGTGATCAGATCAGCATTGCCGTGTTCAGCGACAATGCAGCAGCCAGTGCCATGTTCAATACCGGGTCCATCCCACAAGCCAACACCGGCGGAACTGCAATGGCACAGTCTGCGGGCAGTGGTGTATCTGCTGCAGGAAATGTTTACGAAGTAGACCAGGAAGGAAATATATTTTTCCCACAAATCGGCAAACTCAATGTGGAAGGCCTTACCCGAGAGGGCATCACCAAACTACTGGACAGCAAACTCAAAGACAAGCTCCTGATCAACCCCTATTACGTGATCCGCTTTCTTAACCTCAAGATCACGGTTTTTGGAGATGTTGGTGCTCCGGGGGTTTATCCCCTCATAAGGGAGAATACCAACATATTTGAGGCATTGACCCTTGCCGGAGACATGACATTTTTCGGCCGGCGCGATAACGTTCTCATCATCCGCGAGAAGGATGGGAAAAGGGTTTTTGCACGCATTGATGTTACCAAGGCAGATGTTTTCAATTCACCGTATTACTACCTGCAGCAAAATGATATTGTATTTGTAGACATGCGCAAGGGCAAGGTGAACACCCAGAACCAGGCATGGGTGCAGAATATTACGCTCGGCTTGGGCTTGTTAACCGGAATTTCATTCCTGATCAACCTTTTCCGTTGATCCAATACCAAAACTGATCATAACGCATGTCGAATTACAATAACAACGACGATTCGTTTCAAATAGGACAAAGAAACAAAGGGGATTTCAGCACCAGGGAATTCCTGATCAAATACATTTACCTTATTCCATGGATTGTTGTAACGGTCAGCATTACCTTGGGCATTGCCTATACAAGGTTGCGCTACATCAGCCCTATTTATTCAGCATCTGGTAAGGTTCTGATCAAGCAAGACAGGCCCTCCGGTTTGAATTCTGGAAGTGGGGGCGGCAACCAATTGATTGGCGATGTGGTGGCCACTTCGGTGAACTCCCGCTCTATGGACGACCAGATGGAGCTTGTGAAGTCTACCGCCATGGCCCGCATGGTGGTGCGCAAT
>JBIPNK010000034.1:0-29984 GCA_044373365.1 Chitinophagaceae bacterium | reverse complement strand
CATATCTTTTCCTGCAGGACTTGCCCTCAATTGTTCTGGCAGTGAAAGAAATACAGGTTCAACATCATCCGCATTGATATCATAACCGGCATATTGCTTCAATACAAACATGGCAATAGGAGAAGAAGGATTGTCTTTCAGGTACTGTTTATTTTTGATGTTTTTCTGCTCGGTCAATTTATCGAAAGCGGCATCAATCTTGTCCATGCCTGCCTGGTCTTTCTTTTTGTAATACTCACTGTATTCTTTGTTGAGGGCAGCCGATTGTGCAGTTTCCTCTTTGGTCATGTCGGTCCATGTAATGTATGCTGCATGAGACTTTGATCCTTTGATGGTTGCATTGGCAAATGAGTCAACACTTGCCATTTTAATCTTTGAATTTTCAAGGAAAACCTGCTTGATATCTCTGTTGTAGGAGATGGCCTTCATCGACTTTGCGCCGGGCACTTCCTGGTATTTGGCCCTCAGGCTGCCCATCACCGGATCAGCCAATGTGCCAGTAAAACTGAACTTGCCATCTTTTACTTCCGCACTGTCCATGGTGGATTTTCCATCAGCATAATAGTTGAGGTATACTTTTGCGACAGGGTCTTTTACTTTGCTGACATCTCCTGAAATGGTGAACCCTTTTTGGGCAAAGCCGTTGGCTGATACCAGCAAAAACAGCATTGAAATGAATTGTTTCATGTTCCTATGGATTGATTGTTTTAAGGTATACAAGTTAAATCATTTGGCGGAATCCTCAGCGCTTTCCTTGATGTTGGGGTCATAGGCCACAAACCAGGAAAGCCATATACTTCTTGACAGGCGCATGAAAAGGGGCTGCATCAGGATCATCAAAACAGCATTGGTACCCATCCACCAGAAGAACCTGTTGTCGTCCAATGACATACCAACCAAAACCCACCAGGCCACAAAGGTGGCCACACTGAACGCTACAGTCAGGGCATAGCTTACGTATGCTGTTCCGTAAAAGAATCCCACCTCAATTTCAGTGGGTTGTCCGCAAACAGGGCAAGTCTCGTTCATGGTTGTCATCTGTCCCAATTTATAGGCATTGGACGATGTATACATGTTGCCTTTTCTGCACCGGGGGCACTTGTTGGTCAATACGCTGTACAGATAAGACGATTTATAGCTGCTCATGGGTATTATTTTTTCGAAATTATGTTTTCAATCTTGCCCATCATGTGACTTTAGTCCGCCATCAAAGAGAATCCAGCAATTTTTCCATTTTAATTCCCCTTGACCCTTTGATCAGGATCAGCGCATTGGATGGAGGGTTTTGCTTTATCCACTCAGCTGCTTGTGCGGCATCGGGGAGAAAAGTGCTGTTGTGTTCAACATGTGCAAAATCGCCACCGACAAGTATTACATTGTTTATCCCAGTTGTGTTGATCATGTTAACGAGGGATTGGTGTTCAGCGATTGATTCCTCTCCAAGCTCCATCATTCCGCCAAGGAACATGTATTTGTTTCCTGACTGTTGATGGCTGAAGTTTTCAATGGCGGCCTGCATGCTGCTAGGGTTGGCATTGTAGGCATCCAGGATGATGGTATTGCTGCCTTTTTTAACCAGTTGTGACCTTGCATTGTCTGGCACATAGGCTTCTATAGCATGTTTAATGGATTCAAAAGCGATGCCAAAATAATCACCCACACAAATGGCTGCTTCTATGTTGGGTTGATTGTATGCACCCACCAATTGGGTAAAAACTTTCTGTGTCCCCCATTTTTCACTCTTGATTTCAAGCGACAGCAATGGCTCGCTCTGGTAGACTGAAGCCTCGAATGAGTTACCATCACCGCCGTAGAAAATCTTGTTTTTGATGGCAGATGACATGTTGAAAAGGTAATCCAATCTTGCATTGATAAACGCAGTACCATCGTTCAGGGCCAGAAAATCAAACAGTTCCCCTTTGCCTTTCCTGATGCCTTCAACGCCGCCAAATCCCTCCAGGTGGGCCTTTCCGCAGTTGTTGATGATCCCGTGTGTGGGCAAGGCGATCCTGCAATAGCTTTCAATTTCTTTTTGATGGTTTGCACCCATCTCAATAATGGCTATGGCAGCATCATCCTTGATGGACAGGATGGTCAAAGGAACACCAATGTGGTTGTTGAGGTTTCCTTTGGTGGTATAGGTTGTAAAGGTGCTTGACAAGACGGCATGCAATAATTCTTTGGTGGTTGTTTTGCCGTTGCTTCCTGTGATGGCGATAAATGGAATCTTGAATTGCCTGCGGTGGTGCAAGGCAAGGGCCTGAAGGGTTTCCAGTACATTGTCTACCAGAAAAACATTGTCAGCTTCGACGCCAATGGGCTCGTCTATAACAACCCCTGCAGCACCCATTTCCAATGCCTTTTTTGCAAATACATTGCCGTTAAAACTGGGGCCTTTCAATGCAAAAAACAATTCGTTGGGAGCAAGTGCGCGGGTATCCGTTTGAACTTTGGGATACTGCTTGTAAAGGGTGTATAAGCGATCCATCTGCATCATGCAAAGATACACTAGATTACAGACCTCCAACAAATGAAAAAGCCCTCGCTGGGAGGGCCTTTTCTATAATTAGGTGGTTGTTTATTTTTTTCTTGTATTCTGCCTGCGGTTGCTGAATTGGTTTCCGTTTTTGAAACCATTTCCTTCCTGGCTTCCGAAGCGGTCCATTGCACACCTGAAACCAATCGTTGAAGTGGCTTGATCCTCTTCAAGATGCCTGCGTGTGCCGGGGCTCAGCCAATAGGCCCTGTCATCCCAGCTTCCGCCTTTGAAAACCCTGGATTTGTCGCTCACCAGTGTAGTGGTGCCATATCCGTAGTTTACCATGGAAAGAGAGTCTCCATCCAGGTAGTTGATTACATTTCCTTTTTGGTAGTTTCTTCTGGTTCTTGCCTCTTCATCAGTAACCACAACAGTTTTAACCCTGCCGATGCTGTCACGCTGAAATTCGCCGTTGGCATCTTTTTCGTTTTTGGTGAAAACATTACCACGATAGGGATTGAAATCGTCAACATCCTTGCTGGACATGGGCCTGTAAACATCAGAAACCCACTCGTTCACGTTTCCAGACATGTTGTAAAGACCAAATCCGTTGGGATAGAAAGCATCAATTGGACCAGGGATGGCAGAGTTGTCATTCAATCCACCTGCAATACCCATATAGTCACCATTGCCACGTTTGAAGTTGGCCATGTATTTACCTTGCCATGAACCATAACGGTTATCACGCATGCCATTTACATTGTGAGACCATGAATATACTTGCTTGTTCATGATCAATTCCTCGCCACGCTTGCCTTCTTTGGTTTTTACATTTGGGTTTTGGTTGATATAACCCAATGCAGCATATTCCCATTCCGCTTCTGTTGGGAGGCGGTATTCAGGCATGAGGATACCGTCTTCAATTTTTACATAATTCCTTGGCCTTCCATTCTCGTCCATCAAAGGAGATTTCTTGGATTTGGCAGCCTGTGTTGAATAAAGTCCAAGCAGGTATGATTTTGTGGTAAAGTTCTCTTCACCTTGTCCCTGGATGGTTTTCAGCTGGTTCGGGTTGGCCAGTCCTTTTTGAACCAGCAACAACTCATTCACCCTGCTTCCCCTCCAGATACAAAAATCATTGGCCTGCCTCCAGGATACTCCCACAACAGGATAATTGTTGTAAGAAGGATGCCTGAAATAATAATCGATCAATGGTTCGTTTGCAGCCAACTCACTCCTCCATACAAGGCTGTCTGGCTTAGCGCCGGTGACTACCTTTTCAAATTGAGGATCATCAAATGTTCTTTCGATCCAGTTCAGGTATTCCCTGTAGTGGATATTGGCCACTTCTGTTTTATCAATGTAAAATGATGATACGGTTACTCTTCTGGGAACGTTGTTCCAATCGCCCATGATATCCTCATCGGCAGCTCCCATGGTAAATGTACCACCTTGTACAAAAACAAGACCAGGACCTGTGCCTTGTTCTTTTACTGGAGACTTGAAAAAGCCGCCCATATTTTTGTCATTGTAATTCCAGCCGGTAACTCCCGATTTGTCAAATTTTTTCTTGGCAAATGGAAGGCCGCCCTTACAGGCACTGAACAGGACAACAACTGCAGACAAGTACAAAAGGTTTCTCATACCGTACACTTTTTTATTTTATCGATTCTCTTAACGGGTAACTCGGGAAATTATTGTCCGGTTTACCTCTAAGATGAGGGCAAATGTAAGTGTTAAATTAAATCAATTCAATGGATTACGCCAATTATTATGTTTAGTAAATGCTAAATTTGTTCAGACGCCTTTATGAAGAGACTGTTTACCATGATTGCCCTTTTCGGCATGGTCCTTTTTGCAGAAGGACAAAGGCGATACGCCGTAGCATCAGTCCTATCCACCGGTCAATGGACCAAGGTCTCGGTTGACCACCAGGGGGTTTACAAGGTCCCGGCTTCCTTATTAAAGAATGCAGGGCTAACAAGCGCCATGCCATCAGCCAATATCAGGATTTTTGGTACGGGTGGGGGCGTTTTGCCCGAATCCAATCAACCAGCAATTACCGATGACCTGCCTGAGGTTGCTATTGAAATGAATGATGGGGGGGATGGTGTTTTTGATGGGAATGACTTTTTTTTGTTTTACGCTCCTGGCCCAGATCAGTGGATGTTTAATCCGACAACAAGTCAATTCGAGTTTCGGAAAAATCCATACAGCGACCAATCCTTTTTTTTTATCACTATTGGAAACAGCCCGGGTAAGCGCATCGCAGAAATACCTGCAGCATTGAATCCCAGCACAAATGTTGTTGAATTTGATGAACATTACCGCCATGAGTTAGACAGCATCAACTTCCTCAGAAGTGGAAAGGAATGGTATGGAGAACCATTTGGAATACAAGCGGGAAAGCTTTCTTCAAGGGATTTCAACCTTAATTTTTCAGGTGCAGTAGTGGGCACTGATTTTACCCTTCACAGTGAGGTGATTGGGAGAAGTTTCGAGCAACCCAACAGGATGCAGGTGCTGCTCAATGGCCAGGCCCTTTTTGAGCATTCAACACCGCCTTTGGTTGGCACTTTGCTGGAACCTGCTGCCAACATGAGCAGAAAATCCGGGAAGGGGAAACTTACCGGGAATGGTCTTGCTGTTGGGTACAGGTTGTTTGGTGGATCTGCCAGTGCAGAAGCCTGGCTCAACTGGTTTGAGCTCCATTTCAGGCGAACACTGGATCTGCAAGGCCTTAAGCAGTTGGCCTTCAGGGACCTGAAATCTGTGGCTGCATCCGGCACTGCCAGTTTTTCGATGCGCAATGGAACAGGCTTTGCTGTTTGGCTTGTCTCAAACCCACTGCTTCCGGGTAAATTGAAAACAAGCCTGACGGGCACAGACCTCCGTTTTGCCAACGAAATATCCAAACTGCACGAATACATTGCCTTCAATCCTGCTCAGCTTGAAGCTCCGGTTTTGGTTGGTGCAGTCCCCAATCAAAATCTTCATGGGGTTGACCAACCGAACATGGTCATTGTGGCAGACAAGTCTATGGCTGCAGAGGCAAAACGCTTGGCCGATTTCCATGCCCAAAAAGATGCCCTTACTTCGGTTGTAGTGACACCCGAACAGCTGTACAATGAATTTTCATCCGGAACCCCTGACCCCACAGCCATCCGCAATTTCATGAAAATGTTGTACGACCGGGCGGGTACTGATCCTGCTGCTAAACCCAAATATTTGTTGCTTTTTGGCAGTGCATCCTATGTATACAAAGAAAAAGCTTCAGACCGGAAAAACCTTGTACCATCCTATCAAAGTGAGTCATCTTTAGACCCATTGACCAGCTATGTGACAGACGACTATTTTGGTTACCTGGATGATGATGATGACATCAACAAGAACCTGCCTGCGCCGCTGCTGGACCTTGGCATTGGCAGAATTCCTGCAAGAACAATTTTGCAGGCCAGGCAAGCCGTCGATAAAATAATCCAATACCACGGCAAGGCTTCATTGGGGCCCTGGAGAAATGACATCACCTTGGTGGCCGATGATGAAGACTATAATATTCACCTGAATGACGCAGAGTACCATGCTTCATTGATTGCCAAGGAATCGCCGGTTTGGAACCTGAAAAAAATCTACCTGGATGCCTTCAAACAAGAAAGTGGAACCGGAGGCAGCCGCTACCCTGAGGTAAATGCAACCATTTCAAGTGTCATCAATGAGGGCACACTCATTTGGAACTACAGTGGACACGGAAGCAGCAGCAGGCTTGCCCAGGAAGCAATTTTGGAGAAGGAGATGGTGGCTTCCTGGGATAATGCCAACAGGCTTCCACTCATCATTACTGCCACCTGTGATTTTGCTCCATTTGATGATCCGTATCAGTTTTCAATTGGAGAAGATTTATTTGTGGGCAGGAGCAATGGTGCCATAGCCCTGATGACCACCACAAGGTTGGTTTTTGCATCCAGCAACCGCATCATCAACAATCATTTTTTCAAATACCTCCTGAAAAGGGACAACGCCAACAAATACCCCAGGCTCGGAACGGCATTGATGGATTCCAAGAATTTTACGGTTGTAAATTCCGGTGACTATATCAATGCAAGAAAATTCACCATGCTTGGTGATCCTGCCATGAAACTGGCCATGCCGGAATTTTCGGTCAGGTCGACAACCATCAATGGAAGACTCATTGCCATGGGGTCTGATACGCTTCGCTCCCTCAACCGATACACCATTGAGGGGGAAGTGCTTACCCCTACCGGACTGCTGGCCTCTGACTTCAATGGAGATGTGTATCCAGAAGTATTTGACAAGCCTGCTGTTCTCAAAACCCTGGGGAACGATCCGCAAAGCAGGGTTGTCAGCTTTAATTCCCTTCAAAACCTTTTGTACAAGGGGAAGGTTAGGGCAACAAATGGGAAATTCAGTTTTAGTTTTATCGTTCCCAAAGACATCAATTTCCAGTTTGGGCAGGCAAGGGTTAGTTATTATGCAGACAATGGAACCTATGATGCCCAGGGGATTGATGAAAACCTTGTTGTGGGTGGCCTGGGCAATCAGGTTTCCAACGACAATGCGGGTCCTTCCATCAAAGGGTATTTGAACAATCTTCAATTTGTCAACGGGGGTATTGTCAATGAAAAACCCCTGCTGTTGGTTCATTTGGCAGATGCATCGGGCATCAACCTTTCCGGCAATGGCATTGGCCATGAGATTACCGCCGTAATCGACGGAAACTACCGCGAAACCATTGTGCTGAATGACTATTTTAAGGCATCATCCACCGCTTCATTGAATGGCACCATCCAGTTCAGGCTTCCCCAGCTTTCCGAAGGAAATCACAAAATTCTCTTGAAAGCCTGGGATGTTTTCAACAATTCCAGCGAGTACACCCTGCTCTGCAAGGTCATTAAGCAAGACACCATCAAGGTTACACGGCTTTTCAATTATCCCAATCCGGTCTACAATTCAACTACCTTTTCATTCAGTCTGGAAGGGCCGAGTGCCGGTGCCAAGGCAGATCTGATGATCTTAACGCTTGAAGGTCAGGCACTAAGAAGTTTCACCAAGGCAATAAATGAAGCAGGATTGCGTTCTATCGAAATTGAATGGAATGGTAGGGATGAGAAAGGCAACAGATTGGGTCGGGGAGTATATATCTATCAATTGACCATCATGAGCAAGACCGGAAAGATAACAAGGAAGGTACAAAAGCTCATTATCCTTTAAACCTAAATTCCTTAATTTAGCCAAATATGAAAAGAATTGTCAGGAATCTATTCGGAGCTGTTGTTTTGTTGTCTTCTGCAACAAATGTGTTTTCTCAAACCAGCAGCATCAATGTGGTAACCTCTGCAGTACCTTTTCTCAGGATCTCTCCTGATGCGAGGGCTGGTGGCATGGGTGATCTTGGCGTAGCTACTTCGCCAGATGCCAATTCACAGTTCTATAATGTTGCAAAATATGCGTTTGCCAAAAGCCCTTCAGGCCTGGCCATGACCTATACCCCTTGGTTGAAAGACCTGGGCCTCAATGATGTTTACCTTGCATCTCTTGCTGGCTATTATCAGTTGAGTGAAACTGAAGCCATTTCAGGATCCCTGCGGTATTTTAGTCTTGGCAATATTCAGTTCACCGACAACCTGGGAAATGACCTCAATTCATTTCGCCCCAGGGAATTTGCGCTGGATGCGGGTTATTCAAGAATGCTGGGAGAAAACCTCAGCCTGGGTGTAGCCCTTCGCTACATCAATTCAAACCTTGCAGGCGGACAAGCGGTCAATGGTGTTTCCTATAAAGCAGGCAACGCAGTTGCGGGTGATATTGGTCTCTACTACAGCACGGAAGCAGAGGATGGTAGCGGCATCAACCTGGGTGCAGCCTTCACCAACCTGGGTTCCAAGATCAGTTATACCAGCGATGCAACACAGAAGGATTTTATCCCTGCCAACATGGCCATTGGAGGAGTATATAACTATGTGAGCAATGAGGTCAACCGCCTTTCATTTGGTGTTGACATACACAAATTGATGGTGCCAACGCCTCCAGCCCTGGGTGATTCATCCGGTCTGGCCAACTACAGGACAAAAGGTGTTGTAGGAAGCTGGTTCAGTTCATTTGGTGATGCTCCTGGTGGTGGTGCAGAAGAGCTGAAAGAGTTCTCATTGTCGCTTGGCGGAGAATTTTCATACAACGAACAATTTGCAGTAAGGGCAGGATATTTTTACGAGGACAAGACAAAGGGCAACCGCCAGTACTTCTCATTGGGTGCAGGCTTTACCTCATCATCTTTCGGTGTCAACCTTTCTTACCTGATTCCTTCTGGATCGGGTGTAAACAGGAACCCACTCTCCAATACCATACGCTTCAGCTTGCTGATGGACCTTGCTCCATCAGACAGGAACTGATAAGTCTTTAAATAATAGATTGAAAACGGCCTTAGGGCCGTTTTCTTTTTTCATACATTTATAAAAAATACAACATGTCTTTTAGGATTGGCTTTGGGATAGATTTTCACCAGATGGTAGAAGAAAGGGATCTTTGGATTGGTGGTGTGAAAATACCCCATCACAAAGGTGCCAAAGGACATAGCGATGCAGATGTGTTGCTGCATGCCATTTGCGATGCCATGTTGGGTGCGCTTTCCTTGGGGGATATAGGTGTCCATTTTCCTGACACCGATGCTGCCTATAAAAACATCGACAGCAAAATCCTCCTCCAAAGAACATTTGAATTGATTGCTGCCAAGGGATATAAGGTGGTAAACGTAGACAGTTCACTCTGTTTGGAAGCGCCAAAGATTAAACCTTATGTTAATTCAATGCAGGAAACCATTGCATCCATTTTACAAGTGGATGTCTCAGATGTGTCTGTAAAGGCCACAACGACTGAGAAAATGGGCTTTGTGGGCCGTGAAGAAGGTTTGGTAGCCTATGCAACCGTGCTTCTTGAAAAGCAAGGATAGTTGTACCTTTGCAAAAATCATTTCGTTGAAGGTTAAAGTCATCAACAAATCATCCCATCCACTTCCATCCTATGCCACATCGGGTTCATCCGGTATGGACCTGAGGGCCAATATTTCCGAACCTGTTCTGCTCGCAAGCCTGGAAAGGAAATTGATTCCAACAGGAATTTTTTTGGAGCTTCCTACAGGGTTTGAAGCCCAGATCAGGCCGAGAAGTGGGCTGGCCATCAAGCAGGGATTCACCTGTTTGAATACTCCTGGTACCATTGATGCAGATTATCGCGGAGAGATAAAAGTCATTCTGATCAATCTTTCAGGAGAAACGCAACAAATCAACAATGGTGACAGGATTGCCCAAATGGTTTTTCAGCAAGTTGAAATGGTTGAGCTGATTGAAGTTTCATCCATTGATGCAACAGAAAGAAATGAAGGCGGCTTTGGACATACCGGTAAACAATAAAATTTGACCATGAGAATTGGATTACTTTTAATGGTGCTCATGATGGCTTTTGCTTCCTGCAGGTCAACCAAGCAAATCACTACAGTGATTGCAAAAAAAGACAGTGCTGTTGTGGTGGTCAATCCTGCAGAATCAGATTCGGCCAAGAGTGTAAGGGCTACCCTGGATAAAATAAAAGCCAAGAAAATCAGCTTTACGACATTTTCATCAAAAGTAAAAGTGGAGTACAGCGATGATAAAAATAGGCGCTTCGACTTCAATGCTTTTGTTCGCATGAAAAAAGACAGTGCCATCTGGATCTCCATCATCGCCGCATTGAACATTGAAGCTTTTCGGGTGATGATCACGCCTGATAGCGTTGTCATCATGGACAAGATCAACCGCACCATCCAGCGCAAACCGCTTTTTTACCTCCAGGAAATCACCAAAGTGCCTTTTGATTACACTACCCTCGAAGACCTCATCGTAGGCAATCCGGTATACCTCGATAAAACGATTATTGCATACGCTGATCAAGGAGAAAAATTGTCCATGTCAACCATTGGGCAGGCATTCAAACATTACCTCACCGTCAGCAAAACCGACCTTAACCTTCTTTTCAGCAAACTGGACGATATTGATATAACCCGCAGCCGGACAGCAAACCTGGCTTATGGGGATTATATTGCTGCTGGTCCCTGGATGTTTGCGGGAACCAGGGATATTTCACTTTCAGAAAAGACAAAGCTCGACATCAAGCTTGATTTCAAACAGGTAGAATTTGAGAAGCCCATGGGATTCCCTTTCAGTATCCCCAAGAATTTTAAGGTCATCAATTAACATATCATAAAAGAATAATTACCAAGATTTGCTGATGAGAAATATTTCCAAAATGGCAAAAGGATTGTATAAAACATGTTTCATCTTGTTGCTTTTTGTTGCATTGGATGGAATGGCACAATCAAGGGAAGATTTAGAGAAGAAAAGAAAAGAGATTCAACAAGAGATTGCATCATTGCAGGAAGCACAAACAACAATTTCAAAAGACAAGAAGGCCAGTGTTTCTCAGCTCAAGCTCATTGAAAAGAAATTAAAAAGCAGGTATGCCGTCATCAACAACCTCAATGATGAAATGGACCTGATTGAGAATACCATTTTCAGCAACAACAGAGAAATATACAGGTTGCAAAAGCAGTTGGATACTTTGAAGCAACAATATGCAAAAACAATTGAATACTCTTACAAGAACCGGAGCAGTTATGATATGCTTAATTTCATTTTTACTGCAACCAGTTTCAATGACGCAGTAAAAAGGGCAACCTACCTGAAGAGCTACCGAAAATACAGGGATGAACAAGCGGCCAATATCAACAGGACCCAGAAGGAAATGGCACAAAGGATAGAAATGCTGACTGCCAACAAGCAGGAAAAAGGAAAAGTGCTGGAAGAGCAGAACAAGCAAAAAATTATTCTTGAGGGAGAGCAAAAAGAAAAAAATCAATTTGTTTCTAAACTCAAGGCAAGAGAGAAAGAGATTGAAAAAGAAGTGGCTGCCAAAAAGAAAGTGGAAAGAAGCCTCCAGAATTCCATTGCCACCATCATCAAAAGGGAAATTGAAGCGGCAAGGCGCAAGGCGGAAGAAGAAGCCAGAAAGCTTGCTTCAAGCAATGTTGCAAAGCCCGCAGAAAAAGCGCCTGCTGCTGGTTCAGCCAGTTCCGCACCCGTAAGGAAGGCCAATATTCTTGAAAACACGCCAGAAGTGACCAAGGTTTCAGTCGGATTTGAAAACAACCGTGGAAATCTTCCCTGGCCTGTAGACAAGGGAACCATCACTTCCAGTTTCGGAAGACAGCGCATCGAAGGAACCAAGATTGATGAAGACAACGGCGGCATTACCATTCAGACCTTGTCCGGCGCACCGGTAAAAGCAGTGTTTGAGGGTGTTGTTACAACCGTATATGACGTTGCTGGAAGCCAGACAGTCACCATCAAACACGGAAAATATTTCACTACTTACTTCAATCTATCCACCGTAACTGTTTCAAAAGGGGCCAAGGTGGCCATGGGCCAGATGATTGGAAAGGCAGCAGAAAATTTTGATGGGGATGGTGAAATCCTCTTCATGCTCAATGAGGAAATGCGGTTTGTGAATCCTGAGATCTGGTTGAAAAACAAATAATATTAAGGGAAACTCACCCTTTCAAAACCTTGCTGTAAAGTGCTTCGTATTGCGGTACGATATTTTCAATGTCGAAGATTTCAGCCTGCTTCCTTGCCGCACGGCTGAATTGATCAAGCATGATGGGGTTTGAGAGCAACAAGATTGCATCCCTGCTCATGCTTTCAATGTCACCAATTTCACTGAGGAAACCATTGACCCCATGGGTAATCACTTCCGGAATTCCTCCAGCCCTTGATGCAACAACAGGTGATCCCGCAGCCATCGCCTCCAATGCAGAGAGTCCGAAGCTCTCATATTCTGAAGGCAACAAAAACAGATCAGCAATGGCATAGATATCTTCCATGTCCTGTTGTTTTCCTACAAAACGGGTATCTTCAAAAATGCCCAACTCCCTGCAGAGCTCTTCTGCCATGGGGCGTTCAGGGCCATCTCCCACCAAAAGCAGCTTTGAAGGAATGGTTTTGTTTATTTTGTTGAAGGTATAGATGACGTCAGCAATCCGCTTGACTTTCCTGAAATTAGAGGCATGTAAAATTATTTTCTCTCCATTGGGGGCAATCACTTTTTTAAATGCATCAATGGGTGTTTTAGAAAATCTTTTGATGTCAACAAAATTGTGGATCACACTGATTTCTTTCTGGATATCAAAATTGGTATAGGTCTCGGCCCGAAGATTGTCTGAAACGGCAGTGATGGCATCACTCTTGTTGATAGAAAATGCAACCACTGGGGCATAGGTTTTGTCCTTGCCTACCAGGGTAATATCAGTGCCATGAAGGGTGGTGATGAAAGGAACATGAATGCCATGTTCAGCAAGAATTTGTTTGGCCATGAAGGCCGCTGAGGCATGCGGTATGGCGTAATGCACATGCAGCAGGTCTATGTTGTTGTTCCTTACAACATCCACCAGGGTACTGGCAAGGGCTGTCTCGTAAGGTGGGAAATCGAACAATGGGTAAGCGGGCACCCGCACTTCATGGAAAAAAATATTGGCACTGAATCCGGTCAATCTTACCGGTTGCTGGTAGGTGATAAAATGAACGACATGCCCCTTGTCGGCCAATGCTTTGCCCAACTCTGTTGCCAACACGCCACTTCCACCAAATGTTGGGTAACAAACAATGCCAATGTTCATGATCAGGTTTTAGAATAAACGAAAGTACCACATATAAAGTTCATTAGAGATGCCGCGCGATCGAATTAAAGGAAAAATTGATTAGTTTAGGACTCATAAAAATTTACCCCGCATGAGAAGAGTTGTATGCATGTTCATGATGCTTTTGATGAGTTTTATCAGCGTTTCTGCCCAGCAAAACCAGGATTCACTGATGATCAAAAGGATTTCAGATGAAGTATTCATGAATGGAAGGGCTTATGAAAACCTCAGGTTCCTCTGCAAAAAGGTAGGACCCCGTCTTTCAGGTTCTGCTGGTGCAGCACTTGCTGTCGAACAAACCGCAAGGATGCTCAGGGAAGCTGGTGCCGATACGGTCTACCTTCAGCCATGCATGGTGCCCAGGTGGGAAAGGGGAGCAAAAGAAATTGGAAGGGCAAGTTTAAACAACGGACAAACCATGCCACTCAATATCGTTGCCCTTGGAAGTGCGGTAGGTACACCAGTGGGTGGCATCTCTGCACAGGTGATAGAAGTAAAGAGTTTTAAGGAGTTGGAAGCATTGGGCGCAGACAAGGTCAAGGGAAAAATTGTTTTTTATAATTACCGGATGGATCCAAGGTTCATCAGCACATTTGCCGCTTATGGTGATGCGGGGGTTTACAGGTCTTCCGGGCCTTCACGTGCAGCTGCATTGGGCGCCGTAGCGGTCATTGTTCGCACCTTGTCTCCAGTATTGGATGACAACCCACATACCGGCGCTACCAAGTATGAGGAAGGAAAGCCAAAGATTCCT
The DNA here is from genome assembly GCA_044373365.1 of Chitinophagaceae bacterium. Classification (GTDB taxonomy): domain Bacteria; phylum Bacteroidota; class Bacteroidia; order Chitinophagales; family Chitinophagaceae; genus Pollutibacter. The sequence goes on along the minus strand of JBIPNK010000034.1, from coordinate 16,010 downwards.
GCCGTGGCCATCAGCACCAATGGAGCGGTTGAACTCAGCAAAGCCATTGCTGACGGAAAGATAGGGTCTGTTTATTTGAAGACCAACTGTAAGATGCTGGAGGATGTATTGTCCTACAATGTGATTGGCGAGATCAGGGGGTCGGAAATTCCCTCAGAAGTGATCACGGTTGGTGGGCATCTTGATAGCTGGGACCTTGCTGAAGGGGCCCATGATGATGGCACAGGATGCATGCAAAGCATTGAGATCATCCGTGCCATGAAAGCCCTTGCCATCCGACCCAAGAGAACCATCCGTGCCGTCATGTTCATGAATGAGGAAAACGGATTGAGGGGCGGTACAAAATATGGTGAGGTAGCCAAAACAGAAAACAAGAAATTCATCATGGCCATGGAAAGCGATGCCGGTGGTTTCACACCAAGGGGTTTTGGCTTTTCTGCTGATGCCAGGCAAAAAGAAAAAATCATGTCCTGGAAACCGTTGTTTCATCCTTACGGAGCCTCGGAATTCAAAGAAGGTGGCGGTGGTGCAGACATTGGTCCGCTTCGCCCTTTGGGTACTGCCTTGATAGGTTTGAATCCTGACTCACAGCGCTACATGGATCTTCACCATGCTAAAACAGATGTTTTTGAAGCGGTCAGTGAAAGGGAATTGAACCTGGGAACGGTTGTCATGGCGGCCATGGTATACCTTGTCAGCCAGTATGGTTTGTAAAGGGGCTAATTGCCAATGATGAAAATAGCAGGTTCCTTGGGCAGGCTAATGTTGTTTTTTTTCCACTCGCCAATCTTTTTGGTCATCACCCATTCATCTGCCGAAGTCAGGTGGTAGGCAATACATAGTTTTGTATTGTCTTGCAGCACTTGTTGCAAAGACTGAAGCATTTGGTTGTTTCTGTAGGGGGTTTCAATGAACAGCTGTGTGCAATTTTCATTGACTGCTTTTTTCTCCAACGTTTTGATCATTTTTTCACGATCCCCAGCCTGGATGGGAAGGTATCCGTTGAAGGTGAAGTGTTGACCATTCATGCCACTGGCCATCAGCGCCAACAGGATTGAGCTGGGTCCGCTAAAAGGCTTCACCTGGGCTTTCATTTCATGTGCAACGGCCACCAACTTTTGCCCGGGATCTGCAATGCCAGGGCAACCCGATTCACTGACAATCCCAATCGTTTTGTTTTCTTTCAGATGCGCCTTGAAGGCCTCTATTTTTTCCTCCTCAGCTTGACCTGTTTCATGCCATATCCTGGCATCAATGTCAAAGGATTTGTCAATTTTTTTAAATGCCCTTCTGGCAGTCCTTGTATTTTCTGCAAAGAATACCTGGCATGCATTGATGGCGGTTGCAATTGAGGCTGGAAGTGCATCATAGCCGTCTTCTGCCAGTGCAATCGGTATCAGGATTACTTTTCCACTCATGGTATTCGTCTCAGGCAAAAGATTGTTTTTCTTTGATTTCGTGCATGCTGATGGTGGCTGCAATCACAGCATAAGCCGGCGCAAATATCCATCCCACAAAAATAACACAATGCATCATGTAGAAAATGATGCCATTGCCAATGGCCAAGCCTTTGTGTTGCCCAATAAAGTCGATGCTTTTTGCTGCGCTGAGTTTGTTTCTTTCACAGGAATAATCCAGCATGGAGAAGCCGTAATAATAGCATTCGATGAGGATGGCCAGGATAGGGGTGGCCCAGCCGATGAAAGGAAGCAGGGAAAGGAAAATGATGGAAATGATATAGACTGTTTGCCAGAGTGTATTCCTGATAGCCATTCTTATTCCCCTCACCACATCAGACAGGTATTGGCTCAGCTTGAATTCAAAGGGTTGCCCTTCAATGATGGAGGCTGTTTTTTCGCTCAGAAATGAAAAGACCGGCGAACCCAGAATCAGCCAGATGTATTTGAACAGTGAGAAGTACAACAGCATCAGGATCAGCCAGAGCATGATGCCCCCTACGGTAAACAGAAAACCGATCCAGCTGTCTTGCAGGCGTGTCAACCATACCTGTAATCCGGTTTCTTTTGTCAGCCACTCAATGGCCGCATTGGCGGATTTGGAGAAGAAGTACATGCTGATGCCAAACAGGATGGCATAGCAAATTCCTGGAATGATGATCCATTTCCAAAGCTTATGTGTTCTGATGAACGCATGGGCCCTGAAATAGGACTGAATGGATATGACGATTTCTTTGAGCATTTCCTGATGGATGGCAAAATACACATTTAAAGTCAAATGGATAGGGTTGGCCTTGATCAATGCTGCACCAGGCTTTTTAATAATGGACTATCTTCATACAAACTCCGCGCTGATGAATAAACTAGCCCTTCCGTCCAAGTCTTTCCTGGCACTGATCAGTGGTCCGGCTTTGTTTTTGTTGGTCCTTTTTATCAACCCTTTCGCATTGGAACCGCTTTCCAACAGGGTATTGGCAAGTGCTGTCCTCATGGTTACATGGTGGATAACAGAAGCCATTCCCATGCCGGCAGTATCCATCATCCCATTGGTGCTATTTCCTCTGATGGGTATTTCCAAAATCAGTGAAACAGCGGCGCCCTATGCCAATGAAGTAATCTTTTTGTTCATGGGGGGATTCATGATTGGATTGGGCATTGAAAAATGGAACCTGCACAAACGGATTGCCTTGTCTATTGTAAAGTTCACCGGAACAGGAGGAAACAGGATCATATTGGGTTTTATTCTTGCCACAGGGTTCATCAGCATGTGGCTCAGCAATACAGCTACCACCATGATGATGTATCCGATTGCAGCATCAGTCATTGCAGTTGTATATGCAAAGAATGACCATAACCCCAACCTGCGCAATTTTGCACTCTGCATCATGCTCGCCATTGCCTATGCGTCCAATTTTGGCGGCATAGCCACCATCATCGGTACTCCGCCGAATGTTGCCTATTCATCTTTCATCAGCAAAAAATTCGGCTATGATATTTCCTTTTTTGCTTGGATGTTTGTTGCCACTCCCATAGCGATTCTACTCCTGTTTTCCCTTTATCTGGTTTTGGTGAAAATGTTTCCCAACAGCATCGATTCAGATAAAGAGATGCATGCACTCATCAAAAATGATTTGAAAGATTTGGGGCCGATGAGCGTTCCAGAGAAAAGGGTGATGGCCATATTCTTGCTGACTGCAACGCTTTGGATCACCAGAGACCTGATCAACAAATGGGGAATCATCAAACTGGATGACAACATGATAGCCGTATTTGGCGCCCTGTTGATGTTCATCGTCCCCTCCGGAAATTCAAAAGAATCTGCTGACAAGATTTTGGTGTGGGCCGATACTTCAAAAATGGCCTGGGGAATTTTATTGCTATTTGGCGGAGGCATTACACTGGCAACAGCTTTGGAAAAGGCTGGCCTGATTGGAATGCTGGGAAAATGGTTGGCAGGATTTTCAGGAAGTTCTTTGCTATTGCTCATTGTTGCTGTAGCCGTACTATCTATTTTTATCAGTGAAGTCATGAGCAATGTGGCCCAGGTGATTGTATTTGCCCCGGTCGTTACAGGCATTGCAGAAGCAGTGGGCGTCAGTCCTTTTATGTTGGGCATCCCCATGACCCTTGCTGCAAGTTGTGCTTCCATGATGCCCATGGGTACGCCACCCAATGCCATTGTATTTTCAAGCGGTCACATCAAATTAAAGGAAATGATCAAGGCAGGTTTTGTCATGAACCTGGTCAGCGTCCTGTTGATTGTATTGGCCAGTTATTTCCTGGTTCCATTGATGATGACCATCCTGAAATGATTGCCTAGAATTTCGGGCAGTTGATTTTTCGCTTCAGCGGATCGCTGAATGGATTGATGTAAATGATGGACAGCTCTGTTCCTCCCCTGGAGAAAGAAGCGGGCCTTAGGGTGGAGGTGTTGATGTCATAGGAAACACCAATCCTGAAATGGTTTACTTCAATGCCCATATAAGGAATCAATGCATCCCCCAACCTGTACCATGCGCCAGCATAGAGATCCAAAGGGTTTTCAGGGCTGCCTCCCATGGTATAGGAAAAAGCTCCTCCTGCGATGGTCTCTTTTGCTGCTCCCTGTACCTGGTGCATGAGGCTGGCATGGAAAAAGCCATATTGCCCTATTGGAAAATAACTCCCGCCATGCAAGGTTGTTCTTGTATTGAGCAAATAATTTCCTCCGTTGAAAGATTCTGATGGCCTGTTGACATGGTAGACAGATCCTCCAATATAAAAACTGTTGTCTCCATTGGTGCTCAGCGAATACATGAAGCCCGTATTGATGTCAAGATAGTTGATGGAAAAAGGGCTGTTGGCAAAGGCTTCGTTAGTCATGCCAGTAAAGCCAAGTGCGGTCAGTTCGTCTTCAAAATCTGCCCTTCGTAGGTCCAGCCTTTTGCTGGCATAAGTGCCCTGAAAACCAATGGCCAGTTGGTGCATTCCATCTTCATCAAGGGTTTTGGTATAGGCTGTGCTTAGGGTATAAAATGAATTGTTCAGGATCTTGTTTCCACTTTGGTCGTTCACGGCCATGAGCCCGACACCCCAGGTATCATTGTCAGGCAGGTTTTTGTCCAGGATGCTGAAGTCAATCGCCGCAGTAGACGTGGTAAAGGCATTGTTGACCGTTGGCCATTGTTTCTTGAAGTTTCCTGAAAAGCGGTAGGTGCCATTGAACTTTCCAGTATAGGCAGGGTTCAAGGTCAAGGGTGAAACAAAAAACTGAGAAAAATGAGGGTCTTGTGCACGCAGAGATGATGACATCATCATGATGGCAAAGCAGAAAAAGGTACGGAATGCGTGTTTGTTCATTGGGTGGGAACTGGTTAGGATTGGGATTTTTCTCCGAATGCAAGGTCTCCTGCGTCACCGAGGCCCGGTACGATATATCCCTTGGCCGTCAGTTCTTCATCTATCGAACCGCACCATATTTTTACTGCTGGTTCATGCCTCCTCAAAAAATCAATCCCTTCGGTGCAGGCAATGACCGCAGCAACATGTATTTCTGATGGTGTGCCTTCTTTTTTCAGCAGATCAATTGTTTTTACAAGGGATGCACCAGTGGCAAGCATGGGGTCGCACAGGATCATCACCCGATTGTCAATCACGGGGCAGGCAAGGTATTCAAGGCTGATCTCAAAACTACCATCTGCGTGATGCTTTCGGTAAGCAGCAATAAATGCATTGTCTGCCTTGTCAAAATAATTTAACATCCCCTGGTGTAGTGGTAAGCCGGCCCTCAGGATGGTACCCAACACGGGTTGTGATTTCAGCAGCTTGACTTTGGAAATGCCCAAGGGTGTGGTAATGTCTTGTTCTTCCCAGGGAAGGGTCTTGCTGATTTCGTAGGCGATGATTTCACCAATGCGCTCAATGTTCCTGCGGAAACGCATCCTATCACCCTGAACTGAGGTATCCCTTAACTCGCTGATCCAGTTGCTGACAAGCGAATGGTGTTCACTTAAGTTTTTGACCATACAATACTTTAATTTCGGGGTATCTTACAAAATTAAACATAATCTATGTTATATCGCGTGATTGGGGTCATGAGTGGTAGTTCCTTGGATGGATTGGATCTTGCATTTGTTGAAATAGAAGAGTTGGGAGGAAAATGGCAATACAGTTTATTAAAAGCTGATTGCTATCCTTATCCAGCTGAATGGCAGTCCAAGTTAAGCCAAGCGCCTACAATGGCTGCCGTGGATTTTGTTAAATTGGATGCCGATTACGGAAGTTTCATTGGCGATCAGATCAACCGGTTTATCGAAGCCAATCAATTGGAATACAAGGTTGGATTGATTGCATCCCATGGCCATACGGTATTCCATGTCCCTGGGTCACATTCCATTCAAATTGGAGAAGGTGCTGCTATAGCCGCCAGGACTGCACTCCCGGTGGTGTCAGACCTTCGATCGCTGGATGTCGCACTGGGCGGGCAAGGGGCACCTATTGTGCCCATGGGAGAGAAGCTGTTGTTTTCAGCACACCGCTATTTTTTAAACATTGGAGGAATCGCCAATATATCTTTTAACGGGGATGCTTATTATGATGCATTTGATGTTTGCCCTGCCAATCGTGTGCTGAACATGCTGGCCCATGCTGTAGGTAAGGAATTTGATGAGAATGGACAGCTGGCCGCTGCCGGTCGCATCAACGCGTCATTGCTGGATCAATTGAATGCAAAGGATTTTTACGTGCAGGATTATCCAAAATCACTGGCCAATGAATTTGGAACGGAAGACATTCTTCCCTTGGTCAATTCATTTGCCTTGGCGCCTGCTGATGCACTTGCTACCTACGTAGAACATGTTGCGATACAAGTGGCAGCTGCTGTTGAGCGGATCAGCCAAAAGAGGATGGTTGATCCTACCCGGGAGAAGCTATTGGTTACAGGCGGGGGAGCCCTGAATGGCTATCTTGTTTCTCGGCTTGAGAAGCACCTTTCTCCCTATGCAATGGAAATCGAAGTTCCTGATCATGCCACTGTACAATACAAGGAGGCCCTGATCATGGCTTTGTTGGGCATATTGCGTTGGAGGGAGGAAGAAACAGTGATCCAGACTGTTACCGGTGCTTCACGGGCAAGTGTTGGTGGGGCACTCTGGCTGGGTGGAGATTGATCTGCTGAACAACCACATTTGACCTATGCCTAAACAAACAGGAGCATGATGCCTGCTGAAACCATGAGCAGGAATGCAGCAATACCAAAAATATTAGACCAAGGTTTATTGGTGTAATCGCCCATGATTTTTTTATTGTTGCTTACCAACAGGATTACAAAGATCAATAAAGGTGCCGTCAGCCCATAGATGATGGCAGTGATCACCAATGCCCTTACTGGAGAAATTCCTGTAAAGTTGATGCAAATGGCAACGAGAATTGAAATCACCATAACAACATAAAATCCTTTGGCTTCATGAAACTTTTTATTGAGTCCTTCATTCCAGTTCATCGTTTCACTCACCATATACGACAATGATCCAGCCAGTACTGGAATGGCCAACAGTCCGGTGCCAATCACGCCGATGGCAAATAGCAGATAAGTCAGGTCGCCTGCCAATGGTTTAAGTGCAAGTGCTGCCTGGTCTACTGTTTCTATTTCAGCAGGATGGGTATCATGCAATACAGTGCCGGTGGAAAGAATGATGAAGAAAAAGACCAGGTTGGAAAAAAATATGCCAGACTTGATATCTTTCTGCATTCCATGGATGATCCTTTTGTCCACCACCAATTTTCTTTCTTCCACCTCTTCCACCTCCATGGATGTTTGCCAGAAAAAAAGGTAGGGAGAGATGGTGGTTCCCAAAATGCCAATGATGATCAGCAGGTACTCCCTGGTCCAGATCATCTGGGGAATAAATGCTGCCCTTAGCACGGCCTTCCAATCTTGTGCTGTTAGAAAAGGAACAATGATATAGCAGAGCAGGGAAAGGCAGAGCCATTTGAGGTAAAGTGAAATCTTGGAATAAGGCAACACCACAATTGCGTAAGAGAGGATGATCCCAAAGCCAATGATGAAAAATGGGGCAGGCACAGCAGGAATTAACATGTTGCAGACTGCGCCCATCCCGGCAAGGTCTGCGCTGATGTTTAAAATAATGGCCGTGAAACTTACTGCAACAATAAGCAGTACAAGCCATTTGGGATAGAACAATTTGATGGTTCCAATCAAGCCTTTGTTGGTAACCAGCCCAATCCTTGCACACATTTCCTGCAAGGCGGCCATCAGCGGAAAAGTAAATACTGCTGTCCACAATGCAGCCAATCCGAACATGGCTCCTGCCTGCGAATAAGTGGCAATACCGGAAGGGTCATCATCACTGGCCCCAGTCACCAATCCTGGTCCAAATCCGCGTTTGATTTTTTTCAGGATCTTGGCCTTGATATTTTTCAGTCCCATGTTTAACGATGATAAGACAATGCAGGATGATTTGTTCCAACCCCTGTCTCAATATTGTCAAAACCTTTCGAAAAATAAAAAGCCAGGCGTTTTGCCTGGCTTTCATTGTTATTTATATCCCCATTTCTTCATGATGTTGATGTCCTCTTCTGCGCATTCCATCGGGGTTTTGCCTTGATAAGATTCCTGTTCGATGATAAAATGTTTTGTTCCTGAAGCCCTGCCAAGATCAATGATTGCTTTTATCGGAACAACACCCTTGCCCAGAATCGTAGACTCAAAAGGCTCATGTCCTTCTGTTGCCTTGATCTCATCTTTTACATGCATTGATTCAAACCTGCCGGGATATTGTTGCATGACCTCAAGTGCCTTGCCCCCTCCGTTGAGCATGTTGCCGATATCGAGCTGTTGCATCACCAAATTAGGATCCGTCTCTGCGAGGATGATATCGAAAAGCACCTTGCCTTCCACTTTTTCGCTGAACTCAAAATCGTGGTTGTGGTAACCGAATTTCATGCCGAACTTTTTGCAGAGCTCGCCAGAACGGTTGAAGATTTCCATGAATGATTTCAAGTCACCCATTGATTTTCTTTTGCTTTCTTCCAGCCATGGGCTGATCACAAATGATTGCCCCATGGCAGCTGCATCTTCTACGGTGTATTTCCATTCATTGGTGAAGTCTTTTTTGGAGGCATCCCAATGCTTGGCATCCAATACAGTATGGCCGCTTGGCATGCTCATCCCAAAGCCGTTCAATATTTTTTTGAACTCGGAGACGCTCCATCCATAGAATTTCCTGTTGGCATAGTTGGCATGCTCTACATGCCTGTATCCCATGTCAGAGAGTTGTTTCAGGGTGCCCAGTGGGTCTGCCTTCATGGCTGCTCTAACAGAATAGAGCTGGATGCCGGTAAGCTCTCCCTTTTTTACTGCTGCAAAAATATTCTGCTGGAACAGGGATACGCCTGCGGCTGCCAATGCAGTGTTGCGTATGAAACTTCTTCTGGAATTGTTCATGGTTCTTTGTTTGGGTTAACTATGCTGTTAAATTACAAAAAAACTTTGTTAAGTTTTAAAGATTCCACCACCCCGCCGAGCCGATTCACTTCGTTCATCTGTCTCGGCAGCCTCCTGTCCAGCAGGGGATTAAAGAAAAGGTGCTGTCTTGCTTTTCTTGCATTTTTTAAGTCCTGCAGGAGGGCCTGCATAAACAAGTGTCCCTCCTTCATCTCCCGCTTCAGGTCCTAGTTCAATGGCCCAATCTGCAGACTTGATCACATCGGTATTGTGTTCAATCACGATGATGGTATGGCCCTGGTCTACCAAGGCATTGAACGAAGTCAATAGTTTTTTGATGTCATGGAAATGCAGGCCTGTAGTGGGTTCATCAAAAATGAACATGATTTTATCCTGATGCCCTTTGCCTCTTCCCAGAAAGCTCGCCAGCTTGACACGTTGTGCTTCTCCGCCAGAAAGTGTACCGCTGGATTGACCCAGCTTCACATATCCAAGCCCTACATCGCTCAGGGGTTTCAATTTTCCTGCAATGTCTTTTTCATCTTTGAAAAATTCGATTGCTTCGTCTACACTCAATTCAAGCACAGCATAGATATTTTTTCCCTTGTACTGTACCTCCAAAACTTCTTCCTTGAACTTTTTCCCTCCGCAACTTTCACAGGTCAGGTGGACATCCGCCAGGAACTGCATTTCAACAGTTTGTTCTCCCTCGCCTTTACAGGCATCGCAACGTCCTCCGTCTACATTGAAGGAAAAATGCTTGGGGAGATATCCCCTGATTTTACTCAGCGGCTGATCGGAATAGAGGTCCCGCACGCCATCCCAGGCCTTGATATAGGTAACAGGGTTACTGCGTGATGATTTGCCAATAGGATTCTGATCAATCATCTCCACTTGCTTAATCATGTCAGGGTTGCCTGAAATTTGTTTGTGCGCGCCTGGTCGGTCTGATACCCCACAGATTATTTTTTCCATTGCAGGAAACAGAATCCTTTTCACCAATGTTGTTTTCCCGCTTCCACTCACGCCACTTACCACCGTGAATATGCCCAATGGGAAATCCACATCAAGATGTTTCAGGTTGTTTTCATGCGCATCTTCAATGCGGATATAATTTTTCCAGGGACGAATCTGCTCAGGTGCCTCAATCGCCATATCGCCCCTCAGGTATGCAGCGGTCAGGCTTTTAGGTGATTTAATCAGTTCCTTGTAGTTGCCTTCTGCCACCACTTCTCCACCCTGATGGCTGGCCAGTGGGCCCATGTCAATGATGTGATCGGCTTCGCGCATCATCAGCTCGTCGTGCTCCACCACCACTACCGTATTGTCCAGGTCTCGGAGGTTCTTCAATACCTTGATCAGGCGTTCTGTATCCCTACTGTGAAGGCCTATGGAGGGTTCATCCAGGATATAGAGCGAATTGGTGAGGTTGCTCCCAAGGCAACGCGTCAATTGAATGCGCTGGCTTTCTCCTCCACTGAGGCTATTGGCCAATCTTTCGAGGGAAAGATAACCCAGTCCAACATCCAGCATCGTGTCCACACGCTGGTTGATTTCAATCAGGATCCTTTTGGCAATGGTTTCCTGGTAAGCAGAAAGTTTAAGCGCCTTGAACCAATTGGCCAGGTCTCTGACAGGCATCCTGCAGAGTTCACCGATATGCCTGTTGTTGACTTTTACATACAGGGCATCTTTTCGGAGGCGGTAACCTTCACAAGACGTGCACAAGGTTCTGCCCCGGTATCTTGAAAGCAGGACCCTGAACTGTACCTTGTAAAGATTTTCTTCTACTTCCTTGAAAAACTGGTTGATCCCCAAGGCGGGTTTGCTTCCCTTCCACAAAAGGTCTTTCTGTGCCTGGGTAAGATCGGCATAGGGCCGGTGCACTGGGAAATCAAATTGTTTTGATGTTTTGATGAATTGTTCTCTCCACCAGTTCATTTTCTCTCCCTTCCAGGGGGCCACAGCACCGTCAAAAACACTCAAACGGTGATCGGGAATCACAAGGTCTGGATCAATGCCCAGGATCTGGGAATAGCCTTCACAGAGCGGGCAGGCCCCATAAGGATTGTTGAAGGAAAAAAGATTGGGAACTGGTTCTTCAAAACGCATTCCATCCAGTTCAAAAAGGTTGGAAAACCGATGGGGGTCCTTGTCGTTTTTTTTGATGTAAAGCGCACCCTCGCCTTCATAAAAGGCCAGTGACAAGGAGTCCAGGATCCGGTTCTCTTCATCTTCATCAAAATCCTTGGCCACGAAACGGTCAATCAACAAATAGGTTTCATGGGTAGGCTTCCATTTTTTTTCTTCCAGCAATTCCTCCAACTGCAGGATCTCTCCAGCGCTATTGTCATACAGCCTTGAAAATCCTTTCTGCATCAAAATCCCCAATTCCTCCGCGGGTTTTCTCTTGCTTCCTATTGGGAATGGCGAAAGCAAATAAAGTTTGTCTCCAGCCTTGCATTTTTTGATGAAATCCAGCACATCCCGTACATCATCTTTTTTAACCTCATTGCCGGAAATGGGGGAGTATGTTTTTCCTACCCTGGCAAAAAGCAATCGCATGTAATCATAAATTTCTGTCATGCTGCCCACGGTAGAACGGGGTGTTCTGGTGATTACTTTTTGCTCAATGGCAACAGCAGGGCAGAGTCCAGCAATATGATCAACATCTGGCTTGTCCATGCGCATCATGAATTGCCTTGCATAGGCGCTCAGGCTCTCTGCATACCTTCTTTGACCCTCTGCAAACAGGGTGTCTATGGTAAGGGATGATTTACCGGATCCGGAAACGCCTGTTACCACAATGAGCTTATTCCTTGGTATTTCTACGTAAACATTCCGTAGATTGTGCATGCGTGCTCCCTGGATATGAATCGAGTCGCTGGGCAAGATCGTTTTTCCTGGTCTCTTCTTTTCCTTTGCTGTTGCGGGTTTTGGCATAATGAATTACAAATATAAAATTAAAGTTGCTTCATTGGGTCGAGTACTTTTCCCCGCATTTAACAGGGCATTGACATTTATACGCTTATGTTGCTTACACGTAAATACGTAATTGACTAAATTAGATTGCTCAAAATTTTGATGGCAGTCAGATAGTTATAGCTTTGACGTATGATACTAACGAAAAGATATCATCCAACCCAATCCAAGAAAACAAAAACCACTCTATGAGATCCTCAATTAACCTAACTGACCAACAACTGATTACGCTTTTTGTTAACGGCGATTCCATTGCCTTGGAAGAGTTGATCAAAAAACACAAGGACAGAATCTTCACTTCCATCGTCATCCTTGTCAAAGACAGGAGCCTGGCTGAAGACATCTTCCAGGAGGTATTTATCAAGATCATTGATACCCTTCGTTCTGGAAGCTATACCGACGAGGGCAAATTCCTCCCATGGGCGTTGAGGATTGCACACAACCTCTGTGTGGATCATTTCAGGAGAGTGAAGAGGACGCCAATTGTACACAGCAATGACGATCATGATATTTTTGAGAACCTCAACCTTTCTGAGGAAGGTGTTGAAGGGGTTATCATGAGAACCCAAAGCCATGAACGTGTCCGCCAAATGCTCGACATGCTTCCACAAGACCAAAGGGAAGTAATTGTGCTCAGGCATTTCGCCAACCTCAGCTTCAAAGAAATTGCAGACAAGACCAATTGCAGCATAAATACAGCACTCGGAAGAATGCGTTACGGGTTGATCAACCTCAGAAAATTAATGGTTGAGTACCAGGTGACAATCTAAAAGATAGTTTTTCTCATAAGCAGTACGAGGGACCGTTTTCGGTCCCTCTCTTATTTTGTAGCACCGGAGAAGGCATCCAGCCCACATTTCAGCCAGCTTACATAGGCTGATGCATCAGGGGTATAGCCTACAGGAGCGGTCAGCAATGTTTCGTCAGGAGAAATGGCCACATACCAAGGCTGCGAGGTAGCATTGAAATTTTCTGTCTGGAATTGACTCCATTTGTTGCCAACTGTTTTGATATTGACGGTTGCGCCTGTTTTTGTGGTGTAGACCATTTGCTGCTCTGCAGGCAGTACTTGTTTGTCATCCACGTACAAAGAAACCAGCACATATTTTTCCATCAACTCCTGTACTTCAGCTTTTGTCCACACATTTTCTTCCATCTTCCTGCAATTGACACAGGCCCAACCAGTGAAGTCTATCAATAAGGGCTTGTTTTGTTTTTTTGCAAGCGCCAGTGCTTCTTCATAATCTTTTAGGGGCTCGTCGCAGTTTACCGGCTCATTGTAAATGCTATAGCAAATGGGTGGCGGAAAGCCGCTGACCAGGCTGATGTTGGCCCATTTTGTATTGGTGACACCGGGCGCTATGTAAAGGGTAAAAGCCAATACAGCAAAAGCAAATAATTTTCTGGAAAGGGAAATTTTTTCTCCTTTGCTGTCGTGGGGGAACCTGATCCATCCCATGAGGTAGGCAAAAAGGGAGAGGAAAATGAGGATCCAGATGCCAAAGAATACCTCTCTTTTGATGATAGACCAGTGGGCCACCAGATCCGCGTTGGAAAGGAATTTCAAGGCCAAGGCAAGTTCAATGAAGCCCAAGACTACTTTTACAGTATTCAACCAGCTGCCACTCTTGGGCAAGGTATTCAACCATTGTGGGAAAAGCGCAAACAAGGCAAATGGAAGGCCCAGTGCTACGCCAAATCCTGCCAAACCTGCGGTCAAGGGCCATGCTCCCTGCGTTGCAGTACCCACCAGCAGCGTTCCAAGAATGGGTCCTGTACAGGAGAAGGATACGATGGCCAAGGTGAGTGCCATGAAAAATACACCAGCCAGTCCGGAGCCTTGTTTTGCATTGGCAGAATTGGCCAGGTTTCCGGGAAGTGTAATTTCAAAATAGCCGAAAAAAGAAATGGCAAAAAAGATGAAGATGGCAAAGAAAGCGGTGTTCAGGTAAACATTCGTTGCGATGTCATTGTAAATGGCCGGATTCACATTGCCAATGAGGTGAAATGGAATGCTGAAGGACACGTAGATTAAAAAGATGAACAATCCGTATACAATGGCCAGGCGTTTGCCCTTTTTTTTGTCTCCGCCATGTTTGGTGAAGTAGGATACAGTCAGGGGGACCATCGGGAAAACACAGGGGGTGAGCAAGGCAAAAAGTCCTCCTAGGAATCCCAGCAGGAAAATGGTGAGCAGGCTGTTGTCCTCTTTTGACGCTGGAGCACCGCAGTCCTGGAGGGGTTTATTGGGGTCCAGCCCCGGAATCAGGATCCTGGTTTTGGCCGCTGCGCCACCTTCCAATGCAACCTCAAAGGATGCTGCTTCGCCTGGAAAAAAAGAATCATCCTTTCCGTAGGAATAATTCAGGGTTACCTGAAGGTTGGCTGGTACAGTAGATGGGAATTCAATTTCAGCAACAAATTGGGCATTTTTCTTGAATACTTCAAAAGACTGTCCCTCAAAGAGTGTGCTCTTTACTGTTTCACCTGTTGAGGCAGCTTTCAGGGGTTGTACAGTGATGATCGCTGAATCGGGCAGGATCAATCCACCTGAGGGGATGCCATCAAAATTGACATCCGGGGCGTAGATCTCCCAGTTGTTTTTGTTTTCAGTAGAGAAGACCAGCTGATATTTTTTATTGGCAGTCTTCTTGGAAACGGCTTTCCATTCAATGGCTTGTATGGTTTCCTGTGCAGTTGAAAACTGTACAAAAAACAGGGAGAACAGCAACCCCAGGAGGACTGTTTTTTTCATAAAAATTGGTTTCTAACCGCCAATGGCAATCTTAAAGGGAACCTCAGCCGGCGGCAGACAGAGTTCATCATTACAGACCATGAATTCTATTTTGCCATTGAGGCTTGTTTTTGCTTTTGTCTTTGCATTGACCACCTGTACGAAGGTTACGGTCTTTTCATAGAAGTTTACCTTGCCATCCCAGGCCTCTTCCATCTTGGTGATTTTCTTTCCCTGCTCCATAGGCTTGCCATCCACTGTCAACAAGGGGTTGGGCGTGAATGTGATGGTGGTTGGAACTGGGCCTTCCACCCCGGCAACCTGAGCGTAGAGGTGGTAATTGCCTGCAATTGTTGCAGTCATGCTCACTTCATAGCGTTTGTCACCAACTTTTTTGGAAGCATAAGTCCAGCTTACCTGTTTTGCAGATCCCATTTGGGCAAAACCTGAAAAAGAGAGGGCCAAAAAAAGGACGGATAAAAAGGAAATATATATTTTCATCTGGTATTGTTTAGGCGGTTACAGCATCTTTGACATGCTGAAGCAGAAGGGTATTGAAAACACTGACTCCATCGGTGTTGCCAATTTTGCTAGAACAGGCCCTTTCGGGGTGTGGCATCATGCCAAATACATTCCTTTCCTTGTTGCAAATTCCTGCAATGTTATGCAGCGTACCGTTGGGGTTGGCTTCGGGCCTGATGTTGCCATTTTCATCACAGTACCGGTAAATGACCTGATCGTTATCCATGATGGATTGGATGGTGGCTTCATCGGCCTGGAAACGTCCTTCGCCGTGGGCGATAGGAATCTTAAGCGCCCTGTTCTCTTTTCCTATGATATGAACATTCTTGCAAATGAACTGCTGGTTGGCGTTTTTGAGCAAAACACCCGGCAGCAGGCCTGATTCACAAAGGATCTGAAATCCATTGCAGACACCAAGCACTTTTCCGCCACGCTTGGCAAAGGAAATGGTCTGTTGCATCATCGGGCTGAAACGGGCAATGGCTCCACAACGGAGGTAATCACCATAGGAGAATCCCCCTGGCAACACAATGCAATCTTCAGTCGAAAAAGCTGAAAGATCATTGTCTTTGTGCCAGAGCTCAACCACTTCCTGACCAAGGTCATCCCTTAAAGCACTTATCATGTCACGGTCGCAATTGGACCCAGGAAATACAACTACACCAAATTTCATTGGATTACAATTTATACAAATTTATGACCTTTAATCCAATGTGTTTCCTGCAGTTTCAATTTTAACGCAGCATTGAAAGAATTATCAGCGTTATAAAGATTAAATTGGGGATAAAATTTTTCTTGAAGGCAAGAAACAACGGCGAAAACAGCAATGCCGCAGGCACAAGCATTAATGTTAGTGTTGTTGAAATATCCT
>JBIPNK010000033.1:0-30230 GCA_044373365.1 Chitinophagaceae bacterium | reverse complement strand
CAAGCAGGCCAAGCACATGAAAGAAACTTTCAAGGAAATCATGCACTCCATGGGCGCAGTGATTACATGGGGTGGAGACGATGGTCCGGAGAACAGCTATGGGCTTGAATCTCCTGGTAAAATCATCCATGAAGCCGGAACCGTCCGCATGGGTAACGATGCCAAGAGTTCTGCACTGAACAAGCACAATCAGGCCCATGACTGCAAAAATCTTTTTGTGGTCGATGGTGGTGCCTTTGTTTCACAAGCAGACAAAAACATCACCTGGACCATCCTCGCCTTGTCGATGAGGGCCTCTGAGTATTTGATGGACCAAATGAAAAAGAGAAATATCTAAATAGAAAAAATGGACAGAAGAAAATCGCTCAAAGCCATTGCCATTGGAACTTTTGGAACGGCTGCCTTGTTGGATGCCTGTAAGTCTGAGGCCGACAAAAAAGTGGCTGCCAACAGCTCATTGGCTGCAGGTTTTACCCTCGACAGGCAACCAGAAGAACTGGCCCAGTACGACAAGGTAATTTCAACAACATTTTTTACCGCGCATGAGTTGGCCACGATCACCGTGCTTGGTGATATCATCATCCCCAAAGATGATGTAAGTGGAAGTGCCTCTGATGCAAAGGTCCCTGAGTTCATTGAGTTTATTGTCAAGGACATGCCAGAACACCAGACGCCCATGAGAGGTGGTTTGATGTGGATTGACAGGCATGCATTTAAGAAAAACGGTAAGAATTTCAAGGACTGTTCCAAAGATCAACAAATTGCCATTGTTGATGAGATTGCCTATCCGAACAAGGCTGCGAAAGAAGTTGCTCAAGGCGTTGCATTTTTCAGCCTCATGAGAAACCTTACTGCTACCGGCTTTTATACTTCTCAAATTGGAGTGGCTGATGTGGGATACAAGGGCAATCAACCCAATCAATGGAATGGCGTACCAGACGAAGTGATGAAGCAGTATGGCGTTGCTTACACAGAGAAAGAAAACAAGGAGTGTGTTAAATACAGCGAGGAGTAAGCCATATCATCAAATTGATTCTTTAACCCCCTATATTATATCCATCAATCAACGATTATTATGTCCAACAAAAACCTCCAAAGAAGAAAATTAATAAAGGCTGGCGCCCTGGGAATGGCTGCCTTCACGATTGTTCCTCGACACGTGCTCGGTAAGGGCCATGTTGCCCCAAGTGATAAGTTGCGCATTGCCGGTATCGGTGCTGGCGGAAAAGGCGAAAGCGATCTCGCTGAATTTGCCAAGAGCCCGAACGTAGAAATTGTTGCCATGGCCGATGTGGATGACCGTGCTTCTGCAAAAAGCAGAAAAGCATACCCCAATGCCAAATACTACCACGATTTTCGTGAAATGCTGGAAAAAGAGAAGAACAATATAGATGCTTGTTCCATTTCCACTCCAGACAATACACATGCGGTTGCAACCATAGCCGCCATGCAATTGGGCAAGCATATTTACACACAGAAGCCACTTACCCATGATATTTATGAGGCCCGTATCCTCACCGAAGCCGCGAAGAAATACAAGGTGGTTACCCAAATGGGCAACCAGGGAGGATCTGGCGATGGCGTAAGGACTTCTCAAGAAATGATCCAGGCCGGCATGATTGGTGAAGTTACCCATGTACAATGCTGGACCAACAGGCCGGTATGGCCCCAGGGCATCCCAACGCCTACAGGCAAGTTTGATATACCGAAAGAATTGAATTGGGACCTCTGGCTCGGACCTGCCAAGTCTATTGATTACAATCCTGCATACCTTCCTTTCAATTGGAGAGGATGGTGGGCTTTTGGTACAGGTTCACTCGGAGACATGGCCTGCCACATCATGGATCCTGTTTTCCGTTGCCTCCCTATTCTTTATCCTTCTGATGTAGAATGCTCGGTAGCTTCCATTTGGAAAGCAATGTGGGATGATACTGCCAATACAGATGCATGCCCGCCTTCAACGATCATTCATCTTACCTATCCAAGAACAGATGGCAAGAAAGGAGATATCAAGGTTTCCTGGTATGATGGTGGATTGTTGCCACAGCGCCCTGATGAACTGCTTCCTGAGGAAGCATTTGGAAATTGGGACGGTGGTGTTCTCTTCATCGGAACCAAGGGTAAGCTGCTTGCAGATTGTTATGGCGCCAACCCAAGGTTGTTGCCTACCAAAAAGATGAAAGAGGTAACAATGCCAAAACAAACCATCCAACGTGTTCCGGAAGGGCATTACCTACAGTGGGTAAACGCTTGTATTGCAGGTTATGGAAAAGGAAAAACGAGCTCTCCATTTGAGTTTGCAGGTCCCTTTACAGAAAGCATCCTGATTGGTAACCTGGCCATCAGGAGTTGGATGATGAAAAATCCTAACCTCACAGGGCTAAATGATAAATACCTCGGAAGAAAGAAGTTGCTCTGGGATGCCAAAAACATGCAGATTACCAACTTTGATCCTGCCAACCAATTTGTGAAAAGGCAATATAGGGAAGGGTGGAAACTCGAACTCTGATCAACAATACCAATGCCCTGATGGATTTCATCAGGGCATTTTTCTTTTAAGTTGCATTTATCGCATAAAAGTTTAAGGCGGCATTTTATCCCATAAAAAAAGACCAGATTTCTCTGGTCTTTTCAATATCATTCAATTGGATGTTTGTTTTAAACCTGATTAGTCTTTCTGGCTTTTCAATATCCAGAGTCCAAAGAATCCAAGGAAAATCAAAATGCCAGAAGTTCCGAAAAGGAACATGGTAATGAATTTTTGAAAGGGGACAAACAAAACAGCCGTTACAGCGATGATGAAATAAATAACAAAAAGGAAAATCAGTGTATGTATTCTCTTGTCCATGTGTAAATTTTTACTGCTGCAAATATCGTAAATTTTTTAATTCCTGATCCGGAAATTGAAAACAATTGTTCCCAAATCCTCATCCGGTCCATCTTCACTGTTGTTGAATTTGAGTTGATGGGCTTTTTGAAGCGCAATGGCTTTCATGGAAGCATTGCTGGTGGTGGTTCCTCTTGGTTGGATGGCAACAGAAATGATGTTGCCGCGGTTGTCAACCTTGATGTCTACTGCCACTTTTGCATTTTCACTGAATTCATCTTCGAAGGAAGGGTACTTGGTAATTCTTCTACCTCCTAGCCCCCTGGAAACAGAAACGCCTCCAGATCCTGAACCTCCATTGCCAGTATAACTATCGGAGTTGGGGTCTCCATTGATTTTGCCCTGGTCGCCTTTGCCACCAGCAATTCCTTGGCCGCTGCTGGCCTGATAAGTTGTTGCATTGTTTCCACCCTGACCATTGGCTGTGCCCTTGTAAACATATTTTGGTTTTGGGGCTGGTGGTGTTTCTACAGGCTTGGCCTCTTCCTTGGGCTGAGGACTGGGTTTTGCTGGTTCAGGTGTCGGCTTTACAACAGGTTTATCTTTGGGTTTGTCTTTGGGCTTGTTGGCAATGACGGGCGGAGCTTCCTTGTCCTCGTCGTTGGTTTCAATTTCTTTTTCAGCCGTTTGAACGGGTGTAGTTTGTGGTGGAGTGCTGACAGTTTCATCTATTGCAGCAGAGGGTTCTCCGGGAATAAGCGGTTGAACATCGCCTTCACCGGTTTCACTATCACCCAAATTCACTTCCATGCCTTCATCATCAGGTGGCGGTGGTGCATCCGGAGGGGTCCAAGAAACGATAAAACACAGCGCCAGTATTGATCCAACGATCAACAGGGTGTAGGCACTTGCTTTTAGGTTTTTTTCGTTCTCGAAGTTGGGCATTAGGGGTTTAAGGGTTTAGGGGTTTAGGGGTTTAGGGGTTTAGGGGTTTAGGGGTTTAGGGGTTTAGGGGTTTAGGGGTTTAGGGGTTTAGGGGTTTAGGGGTTTAGGGGTTTAGGGGTTTAGGATTGTGTAATTATTGAAGTTCGATTGTTTTTAAAATCAAACCCAATTTTTCATGTTAATTTTTTTTGGAAAATAGATTGGATTTAGAGCAGGAATAAATTTTGGTCTCGAAGCCCTTAACCTCTCCACCTCTCCACCTCTCCACCTCTCCACCTCTCCACCTTTAAACCTCTAAACCTCTCCACCCTCAACCCCACTGCGCAAAATCCTTCTCAAAATCCCCCTTGATCCTTTCCATTGGCGGATTGAAATAGCCGAATTTAAGGGTTGGGAATTCTTCCCTGATCATTTCCATCATGTTTCTGATGCCCATGATTTCAAAGGGTTCAGCAATGCCCATTCTACTAAGGTACCAGTCTGGGTCAATGTTGAAATTGCGCCACTGGATCATTTTAAGGTTGGTTTCCTTGATCACTTTTCGCAGGGCCTCATACTCTGCTTCGGTGTCGGTCATGCCGGGGAAAACAAAATAATTAATGGAACTCCAGCCGCCGAACTCATCCAGAATTTTCAAGCTTTCAATGATGTCTTCAAACTGGTAATTGTTAGGGCGGTAATATCTTTCGTACCATGATTTTTGCAGAGAATTGGTGCTGACCCGGATAGAGTCCAGGCCTGCTTCACAAAGGGCCCTCACCGCCTTGGGCATGGATCCATTGGTGTTGATGTTGATGCTTCCGCGGGAGGTATGTTTTCTGATTTCTTTGATGGCCACCCGAATGGTTTCCCACATCAGGAGGGGTTCACCTTCGCAACCCTGGCCGAAGCTGACCAATGGGAATGGCGCATCAGAGAGGTGAGGTACGGTAAATTCTACTATTTCTTCTGCGGATGGTTTGAACTGCAGCCTGTCTTGTGGAGAGGTGATGGATTCTGCTTCTGGCTGAAAAGAGATACAGCCAATGCAATTGGAGTTGCAGGCAGGGGAGGTGGGGATGGGGCATTCCCATCTACCAATAAAATAATTTCTCGCAGCGGGGCAGGTATAGGTTCTGCAGCAGGTTTCTGCAAGATGGCTGACCAGCCTGTTATTGGGATAGGCCTTCAACATTTGCTCTACACCTAACTCTATCTTCTCGGCATCATAACCTGCACACTCCTGACGGATATCCTGTTCAATCCGAACCGCAGTAACATAGAATTCCTCATTGTACCATCCGGCTGCGGTATAGCAAAACAAGGGCAGGGTTTCTGCATCAGCGGCCGTTTCAAATGCGGCAATAAAAGTACCGGTATGGGCTGGAGGGATAAAGGCCGCAACGGCCCAGCCTTTTTCGCACAAACGCATGTCTCCTGTTTCTACATCGATGCCAATGCCTTTTCTGCCAGGTAATTCATAGAGAGACCCGCCATCAGGAAGCTTGATCCACTCCTCAATTTCTACAGGAAACGCATCCCAGCCAGCACGCCCAATGGCGTAAAGGGTTTCATCCTCAAAAATATTTCCCTTTCCGTCTGAGTAAAGTAGATAAGGCGATTGTGAAATAGGCATCTGCAAATTTAAGGCTTAATGGGGTTGGTATTCTCTAATGCCATTAAACATTTTTTGGGCCATTCAATTGTTGCAAGCCTATCCCTTCACAGCTAAGCTATCAGTTAGTATACCTTTTTCGATAGATCCGAAAGCCAAGAATTCTTCGACAATAACTCACCTGCCGGTATTCTGTATCGACCTACTAATTTTATCTTTCTTTTAAAGAGCGAGATACAGCATTTTACAAAGTAGAAAAATATAAATTTGTATTTTGTCAATAATTTTTTAGTCAACACACATAAATGCTGTTTAACTCCCCAGAATTCATTGTATTTCTTCTTATTGTTTTCCAGCTATATTGGTTTGTATTCAACAAATCACTCAAGTGGCAAAATATACTGGTTTTAGTTGCTAGTTATTTTTTTTATGGATGGTGGAGTTGGAAATTCTTGAGTTTACTTGTTCTTAGCACCTTATTGGATTATCTGTTTGGATTTTGGGTATCATCTAACGACAAAAAAAAAGCGAAATTCTTTCTTTGGTTGAGTATTATAAACAACCTTGGTATTCTCGGTATTTTCAAGTACTTTGACTTCTTCTCAATGCAATTTGCGGAGGGTTTTGAATTGCTTGGTTGGCATACAAATCCCGTCTTACTTAAAATTGCTCTACCCATCGGTATTTCGTTTTATACCTTTCATGGAATGTCATACGTATTTGACATTTTCCGTAAAAAACAGAAGCCGGTGTCGAACTTTGTGGATTATGCCGTTTTTGTATCATTTTTTCCACTGCTTGTTGCTGGTCCGATAGAAAGGGCCAATCACCTGCTTCCGCAAGTACAGAAATCCAGGTTCTTTAATTACACCCAAGCTGTTGAAGGATGCCGGTTGATTTTGTGGGGTTTGTTCAAGAAAGTTGTGATTGCTGACAGTCTCGCCGGTATTGTAGACAACATATTCGACCATTATACAGACTATAGCGGAGCATCATTGGTGGTAGGTGCAATTGCTTTTTCTTTTCAGATTTATGGTGATTTTAGTGGATATTCAGACATTGCCTTGGGTACAGCCAAGTTATTCGGGTTTGAACTACTGAGTAATTTCAAGTTTCCTTATTTTTCTCGCGACATCGCGGAGTTTTGGAGGCGTTGGCATATTTCTTTGTCATCTTGGTTCAAGGATTACTTATATATTCCTCTTGGTGGATCGAAAGAGGGAAAACTAAAGGCCGTGAGAAATACCTTTATTATATTCCTTGTGAGTGGTTTTTGGCATGGCGCCAACTGGAATTTCATCGCTTGGGGTTTTGTACATGCTTGTGGTTTTTTACCCTTGTTACTGTTGAACCGCAACAGAAAACATGTGACTAATGTTGTAGGACAAAATAATGTATTTCCCAATGCTAAGGAGGTTTGGCAGATGTGTACAACCTTTATATTTGTTACTTTTGCTTGGATATTCTTTAGGGCTGATACAATACATCATGCATTTAGCTACATAAAAAAAATATTTTTAGAATTGATTCATTTATCTTCTTTTTTAAGAATAAATAAAAATGAATTAGATTCTTTCTATTATATTTTTACCTTTATTATATTCGATTGGCTTTTGAGAAATGATGAAAGAAAATTAAGGATGCCTTTAAAGAAAAGTAGCAGATTGATTTTATATTTATTATTCTCAATTGTGATTATTATTCATGTTGCGAATAAAAATAGTGCTGAATCATTTATTTACTTTCAATTTTAAATAATCTATTTTAGACGTAATTGTCTCTATTCGGTTTCAATTTAGGAGTTACCTGGAGTGTTGATTTTTAGCTCAATAAAATGGAAAAACAAGATTGACTAAATTACAGCTCCATCATTTTTTTCTTTATTCCGGACTAAAGGAATGCCTTAATATGATACCTTTGTTTTATATGTGTTGTGTGTGGTTTTTCTATATACTAAAACCAAAGATTGCATTGCTCGGCCAAATGTCAAAAATCCGGAAACCTAATTTTGTCTTTTGATTTAAAAAAACACAATGACCACCTGAACGCTGATAATGAAAAATTTTATCTTTAAAGTATCATTATTTTTTATTTTATTATCGACATTATTTTTATCATTTTTTTTAATACTTTGTATTATCGACAATTTTAAAGGTTTTTCGAATTACAGAGATATTGTCGTTGTAGGGGATTCTCACGCAGTTTTTTCAATTAATGAAAAAGATTCTTTATTCTCTGATATTAACATATTAAATAATGGATTTCAAGCAGAATCTCTTTTTTGGACAGTAAAGAGATCTCGAAAAATATTAAGAAAAAAAAGAGTAAGTCTACTTGTTATAACATATTCTGATCATAATCTTTTTAACGATAAATGGACTTATATTGGTGATAATTTAGGTAAAAATCGAGATCTGACTTACTATTTATCTCTGAAGGATTGGTATTATCTTTTTCGTAGAAATAGCAAAGAGACGGCTAAACTATTTTTTTCTTTACCCGTGCCGTCTTTCAAAGTATCTGCAAATTCTCAAATCAATTATAATAATTTATTATCTAGAGATTTGAAAACCAATGGAAGTAGGATTAAAAGTCATTATCAAAAAATAAAAAACATATATAAAAGTGAAAATTTTATACAGTTAATGAATTTTTGTAGAGAATATCCAGGTCAAAAAATATTGATTCTACGTACGCCTTTGAATTCGCATTATTTTAAATTGTTGAATAATCAAATTTATGATGAAATGTATTTAGAATCAATCTTAGAACTACAGAAATTGAAAAATGTACATTTTATTGATTTTTCTGATTCAATTAAAGACGATGCTAATTTTTCAGATTTGGACCATCTTAATGCTAATGGCTCAAGAATATTTACAAAATTAGTTTATGATTCTTTGGTGCGAAATAAATTTATACCCACTAAATAAAAGATTTTCTTAGTATAGTAATATGTAATTGCCCCATGTCATTTTATGTGAAGAAATTTTCTTAAGAGCTTACTTCAATATTGATAATGATATAGTCCCACTTAAATTTCCCCATTCAACCTCCCCCGGCAGTATTCATTAAACTCATCACTCTCCACTTCATACTCGTCATCTTCCTCATCGTCTGTATAGCGTTGAAAGACTTTGTTGTTCTTGAAATCCATGGTCAGCAAATCATCTTTGATGATGACATTGTTCAATTCAGGCCAGCTGATTTGTTTAGGGAATAAACCACTCATGACAATTCCAGCTTCGGAAAAACCGATTTCCTTGTTTTTGCTGAGGTATTTTTCAACGATTCCTGCAAGGATGAAGAGGCTGCCGACATATTCAGTTGCTGTAAAAATCTTGAGGCCAATTCCTGCACATACAAGGATGGTTGTAAATCCGATTTTCTTCTTTTTCCGTTTGTCAACAAAGTTGGAAGCAACAAGGCCAATCAGGACAAAAAGGGAGAAAAAGATTCCCCAATCGGTTGGGCTTTCATAGATGTTGACCAAAAAAATGATGATGGCCAATACTGACAACAACCACCCTGTCATTTCAATGGTCTTTCGGTTGTGGTTTTTCAGCACCACCACATAATCGTGTACTGTATTTTTTTTCATGGGATCAATTATCGCTCAACATGAGGTTACACATTTTGAAGAGTACACGTGCTCCAACATTTTCATCCCATCCGTCTTTGCTGGTGCCGGTTTCGCTGAGGTCAAATCCAATGATTTTTCTACCAGTGGTGATGATTTTTTTGAACAGATAACTCAGCTGTTCCATCTCAAAACCACCGGGGACGGGTGTTCCCGTGTGAGGACATAGCTTGGGATCCAGTCCGTCTATGTCGTAACTGATGTACACGTTCTGCGGCAGCTGGTTGATGATTTCATCTGAAAGTTGCGCCCAGGTAGCTCCTTCAAATTGTCGCTCACGGATACCCCTTTCGAGATAGGTGATGACCCGGTATTCACTGTCGCAGATATAGTTCCATTCAGCTTCACAATAATCACGGATGCCCAGTTGAATGAGTTTGGTAACGTTGGGAAAGCTGTTGAGAACATTGTACATGATGGATCCATGCGAATGGTCCAGGCCCTCATAGGATTTGCGAAGGTCGCAGTGCGCATCGATTTGCAGGATTCCGAAATTTTCATGTTTCTCTGCAAGCGCCTTGATAAAGCCAAAAGCAATACTGTGGTCTCCTCCAAGAAGGCCTACTTTTTTGCCCTTGTTCAATTGATCTATGCATTTTTGGTAAACCCACTCAGTGATCATGGCACAGCCTTCGTTGACCTCTTTAAGGGTTTTGCACATGAACTTGTTGGTCTCGATTTTTTCACCTGAATTGATGAAGTTGAGGTAGAGCTCGTTTTCCTTTCTGAGGAAGTCGTTTTTCAGCAGCATCTTCTTATCAACTGGCTCCATGAATACGCCTTTCTTCCAACTGTTCTGGAATTGGCTGTCGTAAAGGTCAACCTGGAGGCTGGCCCTGAGGATCTGCTCCGGTGCACGGGCTGTTCCACCCTTGAAACTTACTGTAACCTCCCAAGGTACAGGAATGATGATGAGTTCAGCGTTTTCATTGGTATAGGGAAGCCCGAATAGGTTGTTATTCGCTACACTGACCCCATTGGGGTCGAACCGGGAAAGATCTGCGATCATTGTAAGGGTTATTATGCTTGTGGGTAAGGCAGGTTTTTTAAGGAAAACGCTGCAAGTTAAAGTAAAAAGAGGATTGCTTTTTGACTAACTTTGCATCCACACGATCACCATGAAAAAAATGCATATTCTCGGGTTGGTATTGATTGCTGGAGCAATTGCAGCCCTTTTGACCCTGATGGATGACATAAGTACCTACGATTCAATTGCTTCAGCAAGAAAAAAGGAAGGGAAATTTGTGCACCTGATAGCAAAAGTGGATACATCCAGTGCAGTCATATATGACCCCATCAAAGACCCCAACTACCTTGCCTTTACGGCCATTGACTCTTTGGGAGCTTCTACCAAAGTGGTTTACAAGAATGCAAAACCCACTGATTTTGAAAAAAGCCAGCGCGTGGTGATGAAAGGATCCATGGTAGGAGAGACGTTTGAATGCCAGGAGATCATCCTCAAATGTCCTTCAAAATATACTGATGAAAAAGGCCCCGGAGCGCCTCGCATGACTACTGAAACACCAATGAAGGCAACGGAATAGTGCAACAAAACATTCAAACAACATGATCAAATTTAACGGGGAGCATTTGCTCATAGGACAGATTGGTTACTTCCTGACTTTGCTTGCATTTTGCTCTGCCCTTGTTGCAGCCTATTCCAATTTCAAGGCTGCAGGCGCCAAGGACATGATGGAGGAACGTTCCTGGCAGCGGCTGGCAAGAGTTTCTTTTCTTACCAATGTTGTTGCGGTAATTGGCTTGTTCCTTACCCTTTACCTGATCATCTACAACCATTATTTCGAATACAAATATGCACACCAGCACTCCAAGCGAAGCCTGGACATGCAGTATCTCCTGAGTTGTTTCTGGGAAGGACAGGAGGGCAGCTTTATGCTCTGGGGATTCTGGAATGCAATGCTTGGTCTGGCGCTGATCAGGTGGTCCAAGAAATGGGAGTTTCCTGTCATGACGGTGATGAGCATGGTCCAGTTGTTTTTGGCCAGCTTTCTGATGGGCATTTATTTTTTTGACGTTCGCATCGGAACCAATCCATTTGTATTGATGCGCAATGAATTCCCGGATGCCCCCATTTTTCAGGATGCCGATTACCTGGCCAAATACCTTACTGATGGAAACGGTTTGAACATCCTCCTTCAAAATTACTGGATGGTCATACATCCTCCAGTGCTGTTCCTTGGATTTGCGTCTTCTGTTGTTCCTTACGCTTTTGCAGTGGCAGGACTTTGGAAAAAAGACCATGCAGGATGGGTAAGACCTGCCATGCCATGGGCATTGTTCTGTGCTGGTATTCTCGGATTGGGAATCATGATGGGTGCAGCTTGGGCCTATGAGTCTTTGACTTTTGGGGGATATTGGGCATGGGATCCGGTTGAAAATGCCTCCATGGTGCCCTGGCTCTTGCTGGTGGCTGGTATACACACCCTTCTGATTTTTCAAAGCACGGGCTATTCTTTGAAAGCAAGCTATTTGTTCATTTGCCTTTCATTTTTGCTGGTATTGTACTCCACTTTCCTGACCCGCACAGGCGTACTCGGAGACACCTCTGTGCACTCTTTTACAGGAGAAGGCAGTACGCTCTATTGGCACCTGATCATCATGCAATTGTTTTTCATCCTCTTGCCTTTGATCCTTTATTTCCGTGACAGGAAAAATGTTCCTGTGGTGGTGAAGGAAGAAAGCATGAATTCAAGAGAGTTCTGGATGTTCGTAGGATCCTTGCTGTTGTTGATCTCAGGGCTATACATCATCGTATTAACCTCCCTTCCTTTTTTCAATAAATTGTTTGGTACCAGCTGGGCCATTGGAAAGGATGTAGAATATGTTTACAACAGGATCATGATTCTGGTGTCCATTATCATTGGATTGCTAACCGCCATCACACAATATTTCAAGTACAAAGACACCACAAGAAAATACATCTGGTCAAAGCTGTTGATTCCTACCATCATTGCTGCTGTATTGGCCGCCCTGGTCAGTATTTTTGGGGGGATTGATTACGACAATTATGGCGCAGGCTTTCTTGCGGCCATCCACCTTGCCCTTTGGACAGCCATTTATGCCGTGGTGGCCAACGCAAGTTATTTGGCTGTTGTGTTGAAATGGAAAATGAAAGCAGCTGGCTCCTCCATTACCCATTTTGGTTTCGGATTGATGCTTGTCGGTATTTTGATTTCATCCGCAAAAAAGGAATTGATCTCTGAAAACCGCACCGGTATTGCTGTTCCGGGTTTGAAAGATGCCAAAGGCCGTGACGAAGACCCGCTTGAAAACATCACCCTTATCTACAATATCCCAACACCTATGGGTAAGTATACCGTTACCTACCTGGGGGATTCTACAGAGACGAAGAACAACAAGGTTTATTTCAAGGTCAAGTTCATCAAAACCGATACAACCGACAACAGCATCGCCGAGGAGTTTGACGTTACACCCAATGCGTTTTTGATGAAAGGGGAGGAGGGTACACAACTTTCATCCAATCCCGGAGCAAGGCATTATTTGTCCAATGATGTATTTGTTTACATCACTTCCTGGCTGAATCCTGACAATATAAAAGATACTGCCAGTTTCAATTACAAGCCAGTGAATGCCGGAGACACCATTTATTATTCGAATGGATTTATAGTGGTTGACCGCGTGCTGGCAGCCAACAAATATGATAACAAGGAACTTCCATTGGTAGACAGTGCCTGGCTTTCTGAGCTGACAGTTTATTCCAAAGAAGGACGAACGTTCCCAGCAACGCCCGCCTATTTCATTAAGGATGGGGGGGCTTCTGGAAAGACTGACACCATCATGGAGCAGAACCTGGTTTTGACGCTGAATAAACAGCCCTCAGGCGCTGTTGAGCTTGGTGTAAAGGAGTCTAATGCTGTGATGCGCTACATCACCCTTAAAGCCTACCGTTTCCCTTGGATCAATCTCCTTTGGCTGGGCACGGTGATCATGGTGATTGGATTCATGATCAGCATGTATTTCAGGTTGAAGAGCAAGCTTTATGCGGTGTAGGTTTAGGGGTTTAAGGGTTTAGGGGTGTAGTTAAGAGGTTTAAGGGTGTAGGGGTTTAAGGGTTTAGGGTAATTAAAATCTACACCTTTACACCTCTAAACCTTTAAACCTCTAAACCTCTAAACCTTTCCACCACTCCACCTTTTTCCCACAAGTTTCGTAAATTCGGTTGTGCGCAAGTTGATCCTCATATTGCTTGTATTGTTTTCCCTGGAATCATCGGGTCAATCGAGGTATGGGCCTAATGATACCCTGGTGGTACCCTATATCGTTTACGATGGTGACACCATGACCTATGCCCAGCTGGACATGGTGATGGTTTGGGGGAAGATGTCCAATGCCCAGCGAAAGGCCAACAGGGAATGGACAAGGTTGAGGAATGCCGTTTATGTCACCTATCCTTATGCCAAAAAAGCTGGTTACATCATCAACGATGTCAACAGCAGCCTGACACATATTCTTGATGAGAAAAAGCGCAAACAGTACTTGAATTCCAGGGAAAAGGTGCTGAAAAAAGAATTTACAGAGCCCTTAACCAATCTTTCTGTTTACCAGGGAAAGATCCTGATGAAACTGATCAACCGTGAAACCCGCAATACCTGTTATGAACTTGTTCAGGAATACAAGGGTGGGTTTTCTGCAAAGTTCTGGCAAACCATTGCCTGGGTCTTTGGCGGCAGCCTAAAGCAGAATTATGATCCCAAAGGGGAGGACGCTGAAATGGAACAAATCGTACTGGAGGTTGCCAGGATGTACGGACATGCTTCCTGATTCTGTATCTTTGCCGCGTAAAAACAGCACATGAAACTTTTTGTATTGGCGATAGGCGTTCATCCTGACGATGTGGAGTTGAGTGCTTCAGGTACCTTGATCAATGAAGTGCGCAAGGGCAATGCCGCCGGCGTAATCGATCTTACCGCCGGTGAGCTGGGTACACGAGGTACCGCAGAGACCCGTGCTGCAGAGGCGGCTCTTGCTGCAACCCTGATGGGATTGTCGGTGAGAGAGAACCTGGGCATGCGTGACGGTTTCTTTAAAAATGACGAAGAGCACCAGATGATGGTGATTCGGGCCATCAGAAAATACCAGCCTGAAGTGATTTTGGCCAATATTTTGGACGACAGGCATCCTGACCATGGCCGTGCAGGCAGGTTGGTGGTGGATGCTGCCTTTCTTGCAGGGCTCAGTAAAATTGAAACCTTTGATGAGAATGGGGCGCCCCAAAAAAGGTGGAGACCCAAGCATGTCTTGCATTACATCCAGGACCGTTTTTATGAGCCGGATCTGGTGGTTGACATCACCGATGTTTTTGAACAACGCATGGAAGCCATCAAGGCATATGCTACACAGTTTCATACCAATCCTGACTCAAGCAAGGGAACCCAGACCTATATTTCAACACCTGATTTCCTGGAAGCCTTGATCTCCCGGTCGAGGCTGATGGGCAAGCGCATCGGCGTAAAATTTGCTGAAGGCTTTGTAACACAGAAAAACATTGGGATCAAAAGTTTGGAGGATTTGGTCCTTAATGAAACATAGTTGGGAGATGAATTTTTAGTGTTGGGGCGATTGGTGATGGGAAGAGAGATAGAAAAACAGAATTGATCAATAATCAAAGTTGAGTTATGTCAAAAGTCAATGTTGGACTTGTTCAGATGGGTTGTACGGCTGATGCCCAGGAAAATGTTTCCAAAGCCATTGCGGGCATCAGAAATGCCGCAGCCCAGGGTGCACAAATCGTTTGCCTTCAGGAATTGTTTACATCCCTTTATTTCTGTGATGTTGAAGCGTACGAGAATTTTCAATTGGCAGAGGCCATTCCTGGAGCAACAACAGATTTGCTCTCCACAGTTGCCAAAGAAACTGGTGTGGTGATCATCGCTTCATTGTTTGAAAAGCGCACACAAGGGCTATATCACAATACCACTGCTGTGATTGATGCAGATGGAACCTATCTTGGTAAGTACAGAAAAATGCACATTCCGGATGATCCTGCTTATTACGAAAAATTTTATTTTACTCCAGGAGACCTTGGCTACAAGGTTTTTGAAACAAAATTTGCCAAGATTGGGGTGCTGATTTGCTGGGACCAATGGTATCCTGAAGCAGCCAGGTTGACCAGTCTGATGGGTGCTGAAATTCTTTTCTTTCCAACTGCCATCGGTTGGGCAACATCCCAGGATGAAGCCACCAATACCGAGCAATACAATGCCTGGCAAACCATCCAACGCAGCCATGCCATTGCCAACGGCGTGCATGTAGTCAGCGTGAACAGGGTTGGGTTTGAACAGGATGGTGCCATGAAATTCTGGGGCGGCTCCTTTGTTTCCAATCCCTTTGGAACCCTGCTCTCAAAAGCATCTCACGATGATGAAGAAGTGGTGGTGACTGAAATTGATCTTGACAAAACCGACAGCTACCGCACCCACTGGCCCTTCATGCGTGACAGAAGAATTGATAGCTATGGTGAGATTGTTAAGCGATTCATTGATTAAAGTTTAAGCGGTTGAAGTGGTTTAAGGGGTTTAAGTATTTTTTTCAACTCCTTCAACTCCTTCAACCCCCTCAACCTCTTCAACCTCTTCAACTCCCTCAACCCCCTCAACCTCCCTCAACGATATGACCCCCAAATCCCTCGGCTACTATTTCCCCGCAGAATTTGCACCACATAAATCTACCTGGTTGAGCTGGCCCCACAAGGAAGCCTCATGGCCCGGGAAGATTGATGCCATCTTTCCATCTTATGTTGCGTTCATCAAAACCTTGACAAGGTTTGAAACGGTGAACATCAATGTTGTTGATGAGGCTATGCAACAGCGTGCCACAGTATTGCTAGAAGCTGCAGGAGTCGACATGGGTAAGGTTGCATTCTTCCTGCACCCCACCAACGATGCCTGGTGCAGGGATCATGGTCCTGCTTTTCTCTTGAACAAATTGGAGCCAAACAAGAAAGCCATTGTGGATTGGAACTACAATGCTTGGGGCAACAAGTATCCTCCTTTTGACCTGGATGATGTCATTCCAACCCTGATCGGAAAGCAGTTCGGGTTGCATGTATTCAACCCCGGAATCATCA
Organism: Chitinophagaceae bacterium; assembly: GCA_044373365.1. Lineage (GTDB taxonomy): Bacteria > Bacteroidota > Bacteroidia > Chitinophagales > Chitinophagaceae > Pollutibacter. Next base: position 14,116 of record JBIPNK010000033.1, on the reverse strand, counting down.
TGGAAGGAGGTTCTGTCGATTTCAATGGTGCAGGAACGGTAATCACTTCAACGGCCTGTTTGTTGAATCCCAACCGCAATCCAGACCTGAGCCAGGCGCAAATAGAACAATACCTGATGGATTATTATGGTCAAGACCAGGTCTTGTGGGTGGATGAAGGCATCATCGGAGATGATACTGATGGGCATATCGATGATACTGTTCGATTCGTGAACGAGGATACGGTCATTACGGTGGTTGAAGAAAATACAAATGACGATAACTATGCCTTGCTCCAACATAACTTGAAGCAGCTCAAGGCAATGCGTTTGTTGAATGGAAAACAATTGAATATTGTGGAGATTCCCATGCCAGATCCTGTGATTTGGGAAGAGCAAATGCTACCTGCTTCTTATGCCAATTTTTATATTGCCAACAACCAAGTAGTTGTTCCAACATTCCGGTCTGATAAAGATGATAAGGCAGTACAGATCATTCAAGGTTGTTTTCCTGATCGAGAAATCGTAGGGATTGATTCAACAGATATTATTTGGGGGCTGGGCAGTTTTCATTGCCTGAGCCAGCAGGAGCCTTTGTGATTTAGTGGTAAATCAATTTATTTCGTTCATTATTGTTGCTGCATCGATGCCGATTGCTTCTGTGATTTTTTAAAAATTCTTCCAAGCCTAGGGAGATTTTTCCTATTTCAATTCCAACAATTATTTCAACATCAATTCCGGTTTTTGAACTCAACTCTTGTAAAGTTATTTCAGAATTGAGTCTTTTATTGGAGAGGATTCTTCCAATAGTGTTCAAGAAAAGACCTTCATTCATCATCTAATGTTAAACATTAATTTTTCGTACCACTAAATGTAGGCATAATCTTTTGTTTCTAATTAAAATATGTCATAAAAGTCATATTATTATTTATTTTAATGTTTAAGTTTGTTCAGGGTTTATTGATTTTTAATAATTTTTTATATTTTATCAAGTGAAAAAAGATGAGATTTCACAAATAGTAGGGGCTAAAATTCGTAAAACGCGTATAACCAAAGGTCTGTCTATTCAAAACCTGGCGTATGAAATAGGAATTGAGTATACACAGTTGAGCAGAATCGAAAGAGGAAAAATCAATACCTCAATCTTCCAATTATTTCTTATCTCACGTGCATTGGAAGTGAATTTTGCAGATATTATTCAAGGCCTGGATAACATAGAAGTTAAAAATAACTGTTGATTTCAACCTTGAAATGTTACCAAGGTATTTTAGAAATTGATCATATTCTATCTGTGCTTCTCATCACTCGCAATATTGTGCACATCCCACTCAACCCTTTTTTCAAAAGGGTTTTTTCGTACTGAGCACTGGGCTTTTGAACATATTCTACACGAAAAGTCGAGGCAGCCGTCTGCATGAACAAACAACTCGACACTTTCCCCAAATTCATTTCTCGCAATTGCTGAAAAAGCATCTACTTCATTGTGGGCCTCGTGCACATTGAGGTACCAGGGAACGGTAAGGTGACAATCTACATGGATTACTGAGCCGAATTTGATGATGCGCAGGTTGTGAAGGTCCACCCAGTTTTCCCTTCTGTTAGCATTCATTCTGGACACGAGTTTCTCTAAAAGAGCATGGTCGGCTTCGTCCATGATACCGGCAAGGGAGCTCCTGACAATGGTATATCCGGTATAGATGATGAAAAAAGCAAAACCAATGGCAACGACACTGTCCAGCCAGATCCAGTTGGTCCAAAGGATCATCGCCATGCCGATGACAATACCCACGGTAGAGTAGGTGTCGCTTTGGAGGTGTTTCCCTGAAGCCACCAGGGCCAGTGAATTGTTTTTCTTTCCTGTTTTGATGGCGTACCATCCGGTGATATAATTGATGATAGCGGTGAATCCAATGATGGCCATTCCGGTATCCAGTTTTTGGATGATGTGTGGGTGGATGAAGTTGTTGATGGCCTCATAAATGATTACCAGACCTGCAATGCCAACAAGTCCGCCTTCAACCGCAGCAGAAATAAATTCCGCTTTTCCATGTCCATAAGGATGTTCCTTGTCTCGGGGTTTGGAAGCAATGTATAAACTGTAGAGGCTGATGAACCCTGCCACCACGTTAACCGTGCTTTCCAGGGCATCGGTGAGTACCGCTACCGATTGTGTCATCCACCAGGCCACCAGCTTGAATGCGAACAATACAACCGCAACAATGGCTACAATGCGCTGAATCCTGTAATTGAGTTGAGCATGCTCACCGATCATGGGATAGTTTGGATGAATATATCAAAATGCAGGCTGTCAAAAAACTTATTCGCGGGTTTCGTGTTTAATTTTATGGTAAACCATAATTTCTTTTCATATTCGCAACCATGGGAGTAAACAAGGCAGCTTACGAAAAATTGATGAGGGAGATGCAAATATCGGGTACAACGTTGATTGCAGTTTCCAAAACCAAGCCATCAGCAGATATCATGGAATTATATGCCCTGGGGCATCGTGATTTTGGTGAAAATTATGTGCAGGAATTGGTCAAGAAACAGACTGAGCTGCCCGAAGATATCCACTGGCATTTCATTGGCCACCTACAATCCAACAAAATCAAAATGATTGCGCCTTATGTTCATTTGATTCATGGGGTAGACAGCATTAAATTGTTGGAAGCCATTGACAAGGAGGGCAGGAAACTGAATAAAAAGATCAACTGTCTTTTGCAGGTTCATGTGGCAACGGAGGAGACAAAGTTTGGCTTGGATCTTGTAGAAGCAAGACAAGCTGCAGCCATGTATTTTATTGAAAAAAAATATCCGAACGTTGGCCTTTGCGGCATCATGGGAATGGCCTCATTCTCTGAAGACGAGACTCTGCTCAAACAAGAGTTCGGTGCATTGAAAACCTTATACGACGAAATCAAATCTCTTTATGGGACAGATGCCGCTGATTTCAATACCCTTTCTATGGGCATGAGTGGAGATTATCCCATCGCCCTGGCTTCTGGCAGCAACATGATAAGGGTGGGGAGTCTTTTGTTTGGGGCTAGGAACTAGAAGGTTGAGAGAAGTTGAGAGAGGTTTAGGGAGGTTGAGAGCGTTTGTGTAAGTACCCCCGTTTCGGTTACAGCATATTAGTTGAGGGGTTGAAACAATGCATTCATGGTGATCTCGCTTTGGACCAGCCCTTGGTAGCTCGCGAGGTTTTTTATGCCATGTGTACTCACCATCGTCAAGAATAGTTTTCTATGAATCTCATGACTTATATTCTGCCAAATCCATAAATAATTATCAGATTTGGCAAATTATAGCATATTTATATTTATCCAAATAATTAAGGTTTTTCTTTTTCTATGTCAGTTTAGAAGTTGAGAGAGGTTTAGGGAGGTTGAGAGAGGTTGAGGGAGGTTGAAGGAGTTGAAGAAGTTGAAGCATTAATCCTTAAACCTCTAAACCTTTACACCTCTACACCTCTAAACCTCTAAACCTCTACACCCCTAAACCTCTAAACCCCTAAACCTCTAAACCCCTAAACCTCTAAACCCTCAACCTCTAAACCCTCAACCTACTTGCCTTTTGCCGCAAAATCAATCACCAAATTACAAAAAGCCTTCACCCCTACGTCCAGCATGCTGTCGTCAATGAAAAAGTCTGGTGTATGATGTGGCGCTGCTTTTGAAGGGTCTGTGCCTTTGGGCATGCCGCCGAGGTTAAAGAAAAATGCAGGTGCTTTTACACCAAAAAAAGAAAAATCTTCTGCACCGGTGGTCCAGATGCCTGCTGTTGCATTTCCTTTTCCGGCAGCCCTTTCCAAGGAAGGAACCATGGCGGCAACCAATGCAGGATCGTTATAGGTTACAAGGGTCTTGGTATCAATCATCACATCCACTTCAGCGCCCCAGGCTTCTGCAACATTCTTTGCCACCAATTTGATTTTTTCGTGCACATCCTTCTGCATTTTGCTGTCAAGGGTTCTGATGGTTCCTTCCAGTTCTGCTGTTTCAGGAATGATATTGGCCCTTACACCGCTGTGAAACTTACCAACGGTAATCACCACAGGGGCAACGGTCAGGTCTTGCTGGCGGCTGACAATGGTTTGAAGGTTGTTGATGATTTGTGTGCCCACAACAATGGGGTCAATGCCTGTCCAAGGGGTGGAACCATGGGTCTGCTTTCCTTTGATTTTGATGGTAAACCAATCAGAGGAGGCCATCATCGATCCACTTTTGTATTTGATCTTACCAACTTCAAGGGCAGAGGCAATGTGGAGTCCGAAAACGGCATCCACTTTTGGATTGTCCATCACACCTTCTTTGATCATCAACGGTGCGCCGCCTTCTTCATCGCCGGGAGGTCCTTCTTCTGCTGGCTGGAAAAAGAATTTAACCGTACCCGCAATATCTTTTTTCATGCCTGCCAATACTTCCGCAGTGCCCATCAAGATGGAGGTATGTGTATCGTGGCCACAGGCATGCATCACCGAAACAGGTGTGCCCATATAATCTGCCGTCACCGTTGATTTATAGGGAACATCAACCCTTTCCTTTACTGGCAGTCCGTCGATGTCCGCGCGAAGCGCGATAACCGGTCCTGGTTTTCCGCCACGCAGCACACCCAAAACGCCGGTCTTAGCAAGAAGGGTCACTTCAATCCCAAGGCTTTTCAAATGGTTGGCAATGTATTGCTGGGTTTTAAATTCTCTGTTTCCCAACTCTGGGTTTTGATGCAGATGTCTTCTCCATTCTACCAGTTTTGGAGAGATGGCCTTGGACTTGCTGTCAATGGCCGCTTCCATGGGGGATTGTGCCTGGCTAAAAATGCCTAAAAAAAGCAATGCTGTGAGAAGGAGTGATCGGCGCATATTCTTGAATTATGTCTGTAAATTAAGCATTTTCATCCATCCCAACCCCATAACTCACGCGCATTTTCCGTAACTTTGCACCCTTTCGAAAGATAAAATTTCAATACAATGATCAGTGCACGCAACATAACCCTCGCTTACGGAAAAAGGGTTCTTTTTGATGAGGTGAACATCAATTTCATCAAGGGTAACTGCTATGGCGTTATCGGCGCCAACGGAGCGGGAAAAAGTACTTTCCTGAAAATTTTGAGCGGTGAGATTGAACCCAACAAAGGAACCATCGACATCACGCCAGGAGAGCGCATGGCGGTATTGAACCAGAACCAGTTCCAGTTTGACGAACAGACCGTGTTGAATACCGTGTTGATGGGCCACAAGAAGATGTGGGCCATTGCCCAGGAGAGAGAAACGATTTATGCCAAGGAGGATTTTTCTGAGGCTGATGGCATCAGGGCTGGTGAGCTTGAGTCTGAATTTGGAGAAATGGGAGGCTATACCGCCGAGAGTGATGCAGCAACTTTTTTAAGTGACCTGGGCGTTACTGAAAAATACCATTCCACACTGATGAAGGACATGCCGTCCAACATGAAAGTAAGGGTATTGTTGGCACAGGCCCTGTTCGGAAATCCAGACATCCTGTTGCTGGATGAGCCTACCAATGGCCTGGATCTTGAAACCATCGGTTGGTTGGAAAACTTCCTGGCAGACTATCAAAACATCGTTTTGGTGGTAAGCCATGACCGTCACTTCCTTGATGCAGTGTGTACGCATGTGGCCGATGTTGACAGGCAAAAAATAAAGGTATTTACCGGTAACTATACTTTCTGGTACGAGTCATCCCAGTTGATGGCAAGGCAGCAAAATGACAAGAACAAAAAGACTGAAGACAAGCGCCAGGCGTTGATCGACTTCATTGCACGTTTCAGTGCCAACGCCTCTAAATCAAAACAGGCAACTTCCCGGAAAAAAGCCTTGGAAAAACTGACCATTGATGAGATTGAGCCTTCCAACAGAAAATACCCAGGTATTATTTTTCAGCCATTGAGAGAAGTGGGCAACCAGATACTTTCAGTTGAAGGACTTTCAAAGTCTGTTGACGGAAGGGTCTTGTTTGACAAGATCAATTTTTCTGTCAGCAAGGGAGATAAGATTGCATTTGTAAGCCGTGACCCATTGGCGGTAACTGCGTTCTTCGAGATCATCAACAATGAATTGTCTGCTGATGGAGGAAAGTTTGAGTGGGGAACAACCATCACCAAATCATATTTGCCAGTAGAAAATACCGATTTTTTCAAGGAAGAATATGGGTTGATGGACTGGCTAAGGCAATATGTTCCTCCCCATGTTACCGATGCAGATGAGCCTTTCCTGCGTGGATTTTTAGGGAAAATGCTGTTTAGTGGAGATGACATCGCCAAGAAAACAAAGGTTTTGAGTGGGGGAGAAAAAGTGAGATGCATGGTGAGCCGCATGATGCTCCAGAATCCTAACTGTGTTATTCTTGATCAGCCTACCAACCACCTCGACCTGGAGAGCATCCAAAGTTTCAATGAAGGATGCATCAATTTTCCAGGGGTTGTTTTGATGACTTCCCATGACCATACCTTCATGCAGACGGTTGCCACCAGGGTAATTGAACTTACTCCTAAAGGATCCATTGACAGGTTGATGACCTTTGATGAATACCTGACGGACAAGCGGGTTCAAGAGCTCAGGGCTGAAATGTATTGATCAGCATCATCGGTTCGATTGATTTCGGTCATGTAGACAGGGATTTTGAAACAAGACATTTGTTTCAAAATAACCATCATGCAACTCACCGAAACTTCTCCCCAGCAAGCAGAGCATTTTGAATGGATCAATGCTGTTGATTTTTACCATGCCTATCTGGATATTGTAGCAGATCGCATTGAAGCACTGGGTGACCTGGATGGTGAAGTGATTGATGAAAGAAAGGTGGAATTCTTTTCTGAGAAACTCAATGAACTCCGTGAAAGGCTCTACGGTATTTCTTATGCCGTGAGTGAGCACATTGATGAAATGGACTTGGTACCTGCGGTGAGCAATCGGCTTGAAAGGGACCTTCAATCCATTCACCATTTCGGTATCAGGGACAAGATTGAAATGTTTGAAGAGCAGGTCAATGATTTTAGAACTGCATTCAATGAGTTTTATGTGCGGGTGCTTTGATTTTTACTGGCGGTATTCTCCAAATACATTCCTGAGTTTTCCTGCAATTTCTCCAAGCGTGCAATAATTTTCAACGGCATCAAGAACTGGGGGCATGAGATTATTGCCATTGATAGCAGCCTGCTCAATGGCGTTGAGGCATTGCTGGGCGCGTTGCTCATCTCTGCTTGATTTCAGTTTTTTCAATTTTTCAGTTTGCAGGTCCCTGATGGAATCATCAATTTTCAATAATGTTGGCTCAGGATCTTTTGCTCCCTGAAACTTGTTGACGCCCACTACCACTTTGATCTGCTGCTCAACTTCTCTTTGAAATTTGTAAGCACTTTGGGCAATCTGTTCCTGCATAAAACCTTCTTCAATGGCGCGGACGCTGCCTCCCATTTCATCAATATGGGCCATGATTTCATTGACGGCAAGTTCCATTGATGCAGTCAGGGATTCAACATAATAGGATCCTCCCAGAGGGTCTGCCGTTTCTGCCACACCACTTTCAAAAGCAATGATTTGTTGGGTTTTGAGTGCCACCTGTGCTGCCTCTTCTGTGGGCAGGCTCAGGGCTTCATCGTAGCCATTGGTATGCAAGGATTGGGTGCCACCCAGTACTGCTGAAAGGGCCTGCAGGGTGACCCTGGCGATGTTGTTCAGGGGTTGTTGCTGTGTAAGGGTGCTGCCACCGGTTTGTGCATGAAAGCGCAGCATCATGGCTTTTGGGTCTGTTGCGCCAAGCGATTGCATGGTTTCTGCCCAGATCTTTCTTGCTGCGCGGAATTTCGCCACTTCTTCAAAAAGATTGTTGTGGGCATTGAAAAAGAAGGAAAGTCTTTTGCCCAGGGTATTGATGTCAATTCCTTTTTCAATAGCAGCCTTTACATAGGCTTTTCCGTTGCTCAACGTAAAAGCAACTTCTTGTGCAGCCGTGCTGCCGGCCTCACGGATATGGTATCCAGAAATGGAGATGGTATTCCATTTGGGCATGTTTGTGCTGCACCATTCAAACAAATCGGTGATGATGCGCATGGATGGAGCAGGAGGGTAGATATAGGTGCCACGGGCTGCATATTCCTTGAGAATATCATTTTGTATGGTACCTGTCAGTTTGGAAATATCAGCCCCTTTTTTTCTGGCAACCGCTGCATACAATGCCAGTAAGACAAAGCCAGTGGAGTTGATGGTCATGGAGGTTGAAACCTTTTCCAGGTCAATCCCATCAAAAAGAATTTCCATGTCTTCGATGCTGTCGATGGCTACGCCAACTTTTCCAACTTCACCTTCAGCAAGGGCATGATCACTGTCATAGCCAATCTGGGTTGGAAGGTCAAATGCCACACTCAAGCCGGTTACCCCTTGTGCCAGCAGAAAATGGTAGCGTTTGTTGCTTTCTTCGGCCGTTGAAAATCCAGCATATTGCCGCATGGTCCAGTGGCGGCCCCTGTACATGTCTTCCTGTATGCCTCTTGTATAAGGAAAGGTTCCTGGATTGGGCGCTGAAGGAACAGCGTCTTCTGTGGAATAAACTTTTTTTATGGTGATGCCTGAGTCATTCCTGATGGGGGTATCCATGTTGTTTTTTTTAGAGCCTTGAAAGGTTATTCCTGGCTGCTGTTTTGAGCAATTCAAGCACAATGGGCTGGATGGAAGCATTGGGGTCTGCCGCCAGAAATGTTTTTAAGGCATCAACCAACAGATCACCAGAAGCATCACTGGGTAAGGTAGCCAACAATTGTTCAACGATAAAACACTGTTGCTCTTTCATGTCTACCACGGCTTGCCATGCGCTTTCAGCCACATAAATCTGTTGCGAAAGATTGTGTTCAAATTCCTGGGTAATGGCTTGTTTGAGCACTTCTACAAGCTGATTCGCGCTGAGGCTTCCTGCTGGAAAGCGGGAGATCAGTGCTGGAAAACCGGAGCGGTCTGCAAAAGTTACCAGGCGTTCATACGCCTGTACACTGAGCATGGAACTGATGTCTGACATAGATGAATTGTTAAAACAAATGTACACCAAGGGTATGGATTGCCGGGTTATGATTTGTTATTAATTTTGCATAATGGAAATGCAAACAGAAATACCGGTAAAATTTACAGATACTGCCATTATTGAAATCAGGCGTTTGTTTGAAAGCAGGTTGGCCGGCAGTGATAAATTGCTGCGGGTAGGGGTTAAAGGCGGCGGATGTTCAGGCCTTAGCTATTTGTTAGAAATGGACGAGAAGACTGAAAGAGATGAGGTTTTTGAAGTGGGTGGAATTCCTTGCATCATTGACCCCGCTCATTCGATGTATTTGTTTGGTATGGAGATTGACTGGAAAAATGGTCTGGATGCCAGGGGCTTCATTTTCAACAATCCCAATGCATCTGCAACCTGTGGTTGTGGAAGTTCCTTTGCTGTATAAACATCTTGGTCCTAAGGCATAAAAAAAGGCATTCTTTCGAATGCCTTTTTTTATGAGAATGCAATGCTATTATTTTTTCTTTCCTTTTTCAGCGTCAGCTTCACCCAGTGGCTTGTCTTTTGCCATGTCCACCAATACTGGTGCGGCAACAAAGATGGATGAATAGGTTCCGGTTACCACACCAATCAACATGGCGAAAGCGAATCCCCTTGTTACCTCACCACCAAAGATGAAGAGGATAAGGAGGGTAAGGAATACCGTGAGTGAAGTCATGATGGTTCTGCTCAGGGTATGGTTGATGGCTTTGTTGATGATGCTGCTCTTGGTTTCACCTTTCAGCTTTTGGCTGTACTCCCTGATCCTATCGAATACGATAACGGTATCGTTCATCGAGAATCCGATAACAGTCAGGATCGCAGCAATAAAGTGTTGGTCAATTTCCAGCGGGAAAGGAACAACGCCTTTCAGGAAGGAGAATACGGCCAAGGTTACAAATACGTCATGCAGCAAGGCAATGATGGTTCCCATTGAATACCTCCAGTCGCGGAAGCGAAGGAAGATATAAAGGAAGATGGCAATCATGGCAAAGATGGTAGCCTTTACTGCTCCTTTTTTCAGGTCATCAGAAATAGAAGGCTGAACAGTTTGTGAGCTTTGCTTGTAGCTTTTCTGGAAGTCGGCATAGGCCAATCCTTCAGGAAGGCTTTCTTTCAATCCATTGAACAATGCAATTTCTACAGTAGAATCTGCACTCTTGCTTGGATTATCGATCATGAAAGAGGTAGTGATGTTCAGGGTCTTGTTGTCTCCAACTGTTTTCAATACGGGATGTTCTCCAAAAACAGTTTTCAATGATTCCCTGATCTTCTCATTCTCCGTAGCCTTGTCAAATTTTACAGTATAGCTTCTTCCGCCTTTGTATTCCACACCTTGATCAAAGCCATTGAAAAGAGCTGCAACACCAATGATCAATACAACTACTGAGATGATGTAGGCCACTTTCCTGTATTCGATGAACTTGAAGTTGGCATGCTTGAATACATTGCGGCTTGTGGCAGTGAAGTACTCAAAATGCCTGTTTTTCTTTGTCCAGAAGTCTGTAATCAACCTGGAGATCAAGATACCACAGAAAAGAGAAAGAAGAATACCCAGGATCTGTGTAGTGGCAAATCCAAGTACTGGTCCCAGACCGAAGTAGAACAGGATGATGGCCGTCAACAGGGTAGTGATGTGTGCATCAAGTACCGGTGCCATAGAGCGCTTGTAGCCTTCTGCAACAGCCAGTTGATAGCTCTTGCCAAAGTTCAGTTCGTCTTTGATCCTTTCAAATATAATTACGTTGGTATCAACCGCCATACCGATGGTCAATACAAGGCCTGCAATACCTGGAGCAGTCAATGTTGCACCCAGTGCACTGAGAACACCTACGGTGAAAAGAAGGTTGAGGATAAGGGCGATATTGGCTACCCATCCGCCTGTGTTATAATACACAAGCATGAGGATGAAGATCACGATGAATGAAATGCCAAAGGCCATTGTTCCGCCTTCGATGGCAGATGCACCAAGGGTTGGTCCTACTACTTGCTCCTGAACAATCTTGGCAGGTGCAGGAAGTTTACCAGACTGGAGTATATTGGCAAGATCCTGTGCTTCTTCGATAGTGAAGTTGCCGCTGATCTCAGAATTGCCTGTAGTAATCGGGTTGATTACATTGGGGGCAGAATAAACATTGTTATCAAGAACAATGGCAATCGGCTTGCCTACATTGTTGGTAGTCAGTTCACCCCAGATTCTTTCACCTTGCTTGGTCATGATCATTTTGATGGCAGCGCGACCACGGTCATCATAATCCTGAGAGGCCTGCTGAACGCCATCACCCTCAAGCCTTGCTTTGTCTGAACCTTCAACGGTTTTAAGGGCGTACAAGGCAACGATATCACTTTTTACACCTTTGTCATTTGTTTCTGGAATGCCAAAAGCAAAACGAACGTTACCAGGGAACTGGCTTCTTACATTTTCCAGTGCCATGTATTCATTGAACACAGCGGTGTCTCTTCCTGCGATATAACCCAGGTTGGGAGCGAAGCTCATCCTGCCTTGTTCATCCTGTTGGGGAGGAATCGGCTGGAAGATGGTGAAGAAAGATTTGCCAGAAATTTTGCTGCTGTCTGCCTTGGTAGGGGTTTTGGACTTTACCAGTTCTCCAATGGTGGCAGACTTGGTTGTGTCGGTAGCTTTTGCTGCTTCAGGTGCTGCAGTGGCAGTATCTTTTACAACAGGAGCACCAGCATAATAATCTTTCAACGCCTTTTCAGCATCGGTGAAAGACTTGTCCAGTTCGCCAATGTTGTAAACCTCCCAGAATTGAAGGTTGGCAGTAGCTTGCAAATATTTCCTTACACGCTCAGGATCATCCTTAACGCCAGGAAGTTCAACGGTGATGATGCCTTTGGTTTTGTCCAGCTGAATGTTGGGTTGTGCAACACCAAACTGGTCAATACGCTTTTGCAATACATTAAAAGTATTGCTGATGGCACCTTCTGCCGATGCTTTCAATTTGGTGATGACAGTATTGTCGTTGTCTTCGATTTTGACAGTCCTTCCACCGGTACCTGCAAACAAGGTGGCAAGACGGCCGTTAGGATTTTGTGTCTTGTAAGCATTGGCAAACAATGTAATGAAGTCAGCATCACTGCTTGACTTCTGGCGCATGGCCTCATTGATTGCATTATTAAGACCAGGATCTTTGGAATTGTTGGCGAGGGTTCTGATCAGGCCTTCCAATTCTACCTCTAAAGTTACACTCATCCCACCCTGAAGGTCAAGACCAAGATTCAATTCTTGTTCTTTGGCTTTTTGGTAGCTGATGGCACCTGTAATGCCATATGTCACGGTGTTTTCCCTGGTACTGTCAAGGAGCCTGCGGTACCTTTTGTTGAATTCAAGATCCTTCAACTCTGTATCAGCGTTGGGGAAATTGGCTTTTACAAAAGCCTGGGCTTTGGACTCTTGCTTTTTCTCATGGCTGCGAACAACCCATGTGAAATGCAGTTGGTACAGGGAGATCAGGATCAGTGCAATCGCAAAAAAACGAACCAAACCTTTCAGTTGCATGTTAATTCTAGTTTATGCTTAAAAATTGAAACCCCGATTTATCGGGGGTGGGCAAAGATAGGGATTTTGAGGTCAAAATTTGTTTTGGGCATTTGATTTTTACGGCGGGCTGCCGGGGCAATGTTACTAACTTTCAATACCATTTATTCAAGGACTTTTTTAACTTCGCCAAAATTTTACAGCATGAAACTTTCTTCTCGCCTCGATCTCTTTGCAGAACCGGAAACACTGAAAATGGCCAAACTGGGCAGGGAATTGAGGGCAAAAGGAATTGATGTGATCGATCTTTCCCTTGGAGAGCCTGATTTTGACACCCCTGACCATATCAAATCTGCCTTGAAAAAGGCTGTTGATGACAATTATAGCCATTATACACCCGTAGCAGGTTACCCAGACCTCAGAGAAGCGGTGTGCACAAAATTAAAGCGTGACAATAACCTTGATTACAAGCCAGAAAATATTTTGGTGTCTACAGGAGCCAAGCAAAGTTTGGCCAACGTGGTGATGGCCATCGTCAACAAAGGTGACGATGTGGTTATCCCAACGCCATACTGGGTAACCTACTCAGAAATTGTCAAGCTTGCAGAAGGAAAAGTTACCCTTGTGCGTACTTCTATTGAAAATAAATACAAGCTGACAGCTGAACAACTGGAGGCCGCACTTACCCCAACTACTTCACTTTTCATCTTTTCATCACCATGTAACCCGAGTGGATCTGTTTATACCAAGGAAGAGCTGGCTGCTTTGGCAGAAGTTTTCAGGAAATATCCCGATGTATTCATCATTTCTGATGAGATCTATGAATACATCAATTTTGTTGGCAAGCACGAGAGCATTGCCCAGTTTGAGGACCTGAAAGACAGGATCATCATCATCAATGGCCTCAGCAAGGGATATGCCATGACAGGGTACAGGTTGGGATACATTGCTGCGAATCCAGATGTAATCAAGGCTTGTGAGAAGCTGCAAGGCCAATATACAAGTGGAACCAATGCCGTAACCCAGCGTGGTGCCATTGCCGCCCTGACCGGAGATTTGGCCCCCAGCGTTGAAATGAACAAGGAATTCGGTCGCAGGAGAGAGCGAATGCTGGGTCTTTTAAAGGCCATTCCTGGTATCCAGATAGCAGAACCAGACGGAGCATTTTATGTATTTCCTGTGGTTACAGCCTATTTTGGTAAGAAAAATGGGGAAGAGCTGATCAAGGATGCCGACGATTTGTGCATGTACCTCCTGAATACTGCTCATGTGTCTACCGTTACCGGTAGGGCCTTTGGTGAACCAACCTGTATCAGGATTTCATTTGCCAACAGCATGCAGAAAATTGAAGATGCTATGGCAAGAATTACTGCTGCTCTGGCCAACCTCAGTTAATTTTTTTAACACAATTTATTGAGCGCAAGTGCGTTAAATGTTTTTCCTTTGCAGATATGTCATATTTGACATATCTGCAAAGTTTAACAGAATGTACTTGGAATGATGCCTAGAAGTTTTCTCTTCCTTCTTTTGCTATCCATCAATATGATTGCCCTTGGGCAGGGGCAAACTGTTAAAATAACGCCTGGTGATAGCGCGATTTGCAA
>JBIPNK010000169.1:0-7657 GCA_044373365.1 Chitinophagaceae bacterium | reverse complement strand
AGTGGTGATCCACTTGGATAATCAACAGTTATTGGATTACTATATACATATCCATTGCCGTATCCATTAACGGATACTCGTGCAAATACTCGATACCTATTGTATGCAGCGGATCCACTCACTAATGGAGCAAGGATTGCCGTTTGTGAATATGTATTGTCAAGAATCAATTGGCCGGAAAGAGTCAACTTCCATTCATAATGTTGGCCGGCAATTGGATTCGATGTGAATGGTGTGGTATATTGTGCGGTTGTTGGATTGAATATGTTTTGTACATCGGTTACCTCGGTCCATCCGGTAACAACTTCCGAGAATGTGATATTCAATCCGGCTTGTTGAGCATATGATGTGGTCCATGTATTTGTGGCCTCAACCAAGTAATCCTTATAATCAAAGTTATTCTCATCACCGTTGTATGGGATGAGTAGCTTATCGAATCTCGCATCGGTTAATCCGGCCCATTCATATGTGAATCCGGCATTCGAGAATATGCGGTCAAAATAAGTCTTTGCATATATAGCCGGCTTCAATTCATTCACCGAGTATTGATATGAATTCTTGTATGGGAGGAGGTACTTGTATCCATCAGCAACCGTATTGTCAAATGAATCAACAATGGTACCGGTCCCAAAGAAATGATTGAGATCCGAGAAATCCAAATCGGTTAATTCTTTATTTGTGATTGCGGTATAAAATTCCGCTTGACTATCCTTGACCAATACCTCGTATTCAACGCCTTGCTCATATGCATCGGTCATTTGTACTTTGTTCACCGATACCAATTGAAGTGATGCATCTTCCATGATGGGAATGTCATTTTGCAATACGGTGCATCGAGTGATTGTATTGATGTTGAATGTGCCATCCTCGATGTTCACATCATAATGGTGCCCAAGCAAGTTATGGTTGTTCTTATTCCCAACCAACACAATGGTCTTTGAGAATGATCCACTCCTTTTGCTCAAGTCACGAATATCCCCCACCGAGAAATTCAATGGGAATGAAGTACCTTCCTTTACATCAAGGTATCCATTCTCGAGTTGTATTCTAACCATTTATATTATCTTGATTTGAGAATCGAACACTCACCGATTGGCGGATGAGATTCTTGTTTCGTTGTTTATAAACCTCATATGCATTGTTGGTAACCATTACCGGAACATATGTTGTTGATTCCGGGATGCGAGATGAACACTCCTCCTCCTCGATTCCGAAGATGGTACCGGTTTCATCGCTCATGTATTTGGTGATCTTGAGATAAGTCATTGGTGATGTCATGAGCTCCTCATAATATTGAGCCATTCCCTCATCCATCCAATTCGAGTTTAGGTCCATTGACTTGATCACATTGGTATTGAAATAATGGAATCCGAATTCCTCAACACCATAGGTCCATGATCCAGCTCTCACATATCCATCCACATTCTTATTGTACATCTCTCGTTGGATATCACCTTTCTCATATGCTTTCAATTGGAATGCAAATGAGGACCATGATCCCATGCGGTCCAAGAATAAGATGTGATACTCCTCGATAAGTTTACGATCATCGATGTATATGCGGTACTTTTGAGAATCTTGAGGCCCAACCGTCAATGATGAATTATAATACACATCATAATACTTTGTATTCGGTTTGATCAATGGCAATGTACCAACCGTTGCGGTCAAGGTACCGGTGTTGTTTGGTCCCACTCCGGTTTGCGTAAATGTACCCAATGCACTTATTGATTTGGTGAATGTATCCCCGGCATCATTTTGAAATACGAATGTGGATCCACTTCGAGTCCTGGCATTAAACCATATATCTTGACCAATCGTTGCATGGAATGATTGCGGTTGATTTGTTACAAATTCCTTGGTGATTCCATCAAGTACATAATCCGTTTGATTGTAGAGCAACCAATCCATGTGACGTACCGCACCATTGAATACTCGATAATTTGAGAACGTTGTGATGTTGCGAGTGATCACCTTTCGATTGTCCGCATATTTCACCGTACCATTGATGGTGATGTTTGTCACATCCGCCCATAATGAATTAACGGTGAACGCACTTCCGGATGCACTCGTGACCGTATGCAATCCATCGAGTTGAGGATTCGCCACTCCACCATCATCTTGGATGATCACAACTTGATCACCGATGGCAAAGGTATTGGTTGCATTGATTTGAACATTCCCGGAGTTGTTGCTCAAGCTACTCGTATACGGTAACTCATATACATACTCCTCACCAACCTTGACATCATAATCATAATAAGAACCAAGTGCATTGGTTGTTGCCGTTGCCGTTGTGCTCAATGTCCAAGTGACTTGAGATTGCAATAGCTTTGAAAGATCCTCCTCACCATAGCCATCATTGATCCGAGGCATTACTTTGTATTGTCCTATCTTGGTAACGGTCCCGGCAAGGTACACATCAAAGATGTACCGAAAACCGGTGAGATTCTTATTGGTTGAATCAATGATGAATTTCAATTGATTATATGCCGGTGAGAATGCTTGAGGTGATGCAATTGTTGTTTGTGCCATTACTCTCCTTTGAGTGCTTTCAATTCGTTATACATTGCGAGAAGTTCCGCCTCTTTTTGAG
Organism: Chitinophagaceae bacterium; assembly: GCA_044373365.1. Classification (GTDB taxonomy): domain Bacteria; phylum Bacteroidota; class Bacteroidia; order Chitinophagales; family Chitinophagaceae; genus Pollutibacter. The sequence continues at coordinate 5,061 of JBIPNK010000169.1, read as the reverse complement.
CAATCAATTCCTCTTGAGTTGGTTCGTCTACTTCGATAAATTCAACGCGAACAAGTCCATTGTCATCGTAAATTTCGTTTCTCAATTGTGGCATAATTATTTATTTAATTCTGATTACTACTGCAGTTGTACCAAATGAATTTAGTGTAGCAGTTGCTGGAGCGTTTGGATATGTTATGGAAGTTTGAGTCCAAGATAATACACTCGATGCACCAATCCAACCTATATGTAAACCGCCTTGTGATGTTGTCATTCCCGAAATCTGGCTATTAAAAATGTTTGATAAAATTCCAAACCAATAAATAGTACCTTTTACAAAATTAAAAGATACCGTAATAGTTTTTAATCCGCTTGTTGATAAATCAATCTCCGCACTTTCGTAAAGTTTTGCGTTTGGTTGATTCACTCCATTATGTGAATAAATGCAAAGTTTTGCTTTACTTGTAGCAATTGCATTGGAACAGTTAAAAGCCAATGTCGTTGATGTAATGTTATTATTTGGCACATATGGAACATAGGTCATTTGACCCGATTGAGTTGTATATGCCCCAACAGCACCTCCCGTTAAATTGTTTGATGTTTCAACATTCCAAGAACTACCGGGTAAAAAAATACTATGGATTCCAGATGCTCCTCCACCGCTGATTGTTAAATCACCACTACCTAACACCGATGATCCATTGATTGTTTTGATGTTAACACCACTTGATAAAATATCTTGCTTAGTGTTGATTGCCGAATCTACATCATTAAAGGCAGATACTAAATCAGTTTGATCACCAAGTGTTCCGGTGATATCTCCCCATGCTACTCCACCTCCACCGGCTGCATCAATGATCTCTTGACCGGTGATTGACTTTGTTTCATATCCGGATCCATTAAACTCGGATATCTCGAGCAAGTCGGTTGCCTCGAGGTTGGCTCCTTTGGGAGTTAATTGTGATATTTTAATATTTGACATTATTCAGTTATTAAGTGTTTATTATCTTCGGTTATTCGATGAGCTCCATCCTCGGTCACGAGATGATTTCCCATCCCTCCACCACCATTTGATGATATGATCCATCGTGCGGTGTTGTATAACGATATTGCGAATCCGTACATCATCCGAGTACCAATGCGATTGATCCGGATGTCAATGTGACACCACTAAATTGAGCATCGTTGATTGGTGTGATGATGGCACCGGCTTTCACCGCGGTTGCCGTATTTTGAATGTATGTTGACTTGGAATCCACTCCACCAACTTTGATGGATGCGAATACCGTATCCTCAAGACATACGATTGCATCGATTGTTTTGGTTACTTCAACGGTACCATTCACAATGAAGGTTCCCATATTTCCGGCCATCTCACCGATTAGATTTGTTCCCATCCTTTTCTTTTATATTGCCAAATCAACCTCAAGTGTTTAGAACGCAAAGTATGAATCATCGGTATAGTATTCCTTTCGGATATAAGTCCCGGCATATCTCACCGCATCCATAGCATCATCGAATAACTTCACCGGCTCATCGGTTATGAAATCCCCAACCTTTTTCCATTTATAATTTTCGTATTCCTTTTTGATTTTCGCATCATCCTCACAAAATACACCAAACGTTTTGATGTTGTCGATTCCTTTTTTGACAACCTTGTTTGCGTTTTGCACATCGTATCCGGCATTGTTCATTTCGGCAATGATCTCCGGCCTGGCATAATCCGCTACAATGGTGATGTGTTTCTCAATACCGAGTTGATCCATCCTCTCGATGAGGTTGGTTGTGGTGAGGTAGCTCTCATATATCACCGGCTCAATGTATATATCATCCTCGCACCAATACACTCGCATGAGTGCGGTGGGATGGTTATACCCGAAGTCACATCCATATACATAGTTAACGAACCGAGCCGGGCGATGCTTGACAAAGGTCCAATTGGAATATATGTTTGATTTGGAGATGGCCTTCTCACCGAGTGCGTAGATTTGATACAATGCTTCATCCGTTCTCTTGAGGTCCTCGATTTGTCTACGGATGGAATCCGGAAGGAATGGATTGTCACGATACGTTGACTTGATGAGGATGCTCTCCTCTTTCGGTAGATCATACAACCATGATGTTGATTCACTTGGATTGTAATCAAAGATCAACTTCCATTCGGTACGCATATTGAGTTGAGTGAAGTCATCATAAAAGAGCTCATTGGCTTCATTACACCATGCGAGGTCCCTCTTCCTTCCTCGAATCTTTTGCTCATCATCCACCGAGAAAAACTCCACGATGCTCCCATTCGGGAAGGTGTATATGTGTTCACTCTTGTTGTGAGCATTCACATCATACAAATCCATTTCCTTCATGATCTCAAGGAAGTCCCTCATCACCGTTGCTCTCAATGCCGGGAAAGTTTTTCGGATAATAGAAGTCACCTTCCCCCTATTTTGCAATGAGTAGACAATGATCATTTGACAAAGGGAATAAGTCTTTGATGACCTTGATCCTCCCTCGTTAATTATAAACCGTATATCCTTATCCTGGAGAGCTGAATAATTTTTCTCAAAGATTACGGTGCTATTTATCTCCATTAGATATCCCTAACTATTGTCAATATCTTATGTTTAATCATTTCCATTTCCGAATCATCCCAAATACTTTCCCATTGTTGATCGGACATTATGTTATTTGAAATGGGAATTGTTGATACCATTATCTCCTTTAGATTCATGAGCATTTCAAGTTTTATCCTGGTTGGCATTTGCTTGATCTCCTCGAATGTTTTTTGCTCATTCAATATTTGCTCTTTTGTTTTTCCCATATCAAAACTATTTATCTCCATCCGGTTTGATGATGTTCACCTTGATTTCGTTGATGTCCTTTCCGTTGGTTGTGATATCCGCCTTCTCGGTGAGTCCATTCAAACGTTGAGTGATGGATGCGTTGTATTGTCCAACCATACCTCCCATGATTTGATCATTGCGGATTTCATCGCTTATACGCGAGCAGATTGTCGTAAATGCCGAATATCTCCCTCCGGTATTTGCAAAATAATCTTGCACAACCAAAGAATGATCATGACAAAACACCCTAAATCCACTCAATGTCAATGGTACCTCCAATGGAATCGGTACCGCCTCACCGGTTTTGTTACTCAATGAGTATTGATATCGAGGATTCTCCTTAATGTGCTTTCGATACTTCTCGAATAGCTCATATAAATCCTCCGGTGTTTCAAAGTTGCGTGGTCTTCCCATTATTCCTCTCCTTTACCTGGTGTTGGTTTTGTTCTTCTTTTTCTCTTCGGAATCGGTTTTGCGCTCACTTCTTGCTCGATGCCCTCATATTGAATGCATTTCTCCGGTGCGGTCGTTGTTTCAGATTCCTCCTCAAAGATGTATCCAAGTCCAATGGACACATAATATTGATACCTCTTTATATCTATATTGTCAATTACAATAGTTATGTTTCCAAGCGTTGTTGATTTCACGATGGTCTTTCCTTTATATTTACTCTTGATTCTCATGTTTTATCTTTTTTAGTTCACGTTTTATATCGGTTATTAAGTAATGTGCTGATGTGTTTGTGATATTGAAATACTTCGCCATTGATCGTGCGGTGTTGTATCCCTTGATGATATATGCATCCAATACGGTGATCTTGACATTGTCGGTCAACCTCGAGCGGTATATATCCACGCATGACTTCCAAGATTGATATTGTTGCTCGATGTGGATCTTATGATTGATATCATGATTGTCCTCCGGTACATCCGGTATTGTCAACTCACTTGATATCAACCTCTCTTGTTTATTTGTATCGAGGTTTTGCCAAATGATTTGCTTTTTGATTGAGTTGAGGAGATAGCTCTTGACCTTATTCTCATCGGTTGTATTCTCTTCAATGGTCAAGCAATGGAGATATGCGTTGTTGATCACTAAATCCGGCTCCAATCTCGGATTGTACTTTGCACAAAAATACCTGGTGTATCGAAATACCTCATCGTAATGTTTTGATATGTACCGATCAAGTATTCGCTTCATACCAATTGGTGAAAAGTTTGTACATGATTTTCCGGTCATTCGAGGTGCAAAAGCAATTCGTTGTTTTGGTCCCATTGTGCTTATCATACACCCGAAAAAGTGACTTGAGTGATTTCTTGGAATATCTCACCAAATCACTCGCATTGATTATCTCCTCGATTAGTATTATTTCAATTTGCTCAAGCATTCCTCAATAATAAACGCAATGAATGATACAATAGTTGCTTGAATGAAATCACCGGTGATAATCCATGTGGACCAAAAACTCATGCACTTGAAACAACCAAGGCCGGCATGAATGTAATTGACCAAGTGATTCGGTTTGATTCGCATTGCGAGATTATCCCACACCATTTGAATCGGCTCAAATGATACAAGGAACCATGCGAGTGCGAGTGAAGCTAAGTAGGTCATATTTCTTGTTTTAGTTTCTCAATATAAAGTGTGGCATCCATCAATTCCTCCTGGAGATGATTCAACCATTCCATCAAAGGTAAGGAATTATTTTCCAATGTGGTACCATATTTTTTGATACCTACCTCGGACCGGTCAAAATACTTCATTGCAACCTTGGTCACGATGATATCCTCGGGTGTTTTCTTTTCCATATTAATTCATTTGACATTGTACATCCATAAAAACCGCACGATTAACCTCCTCGATATACACCTCATCATCTTCCATGGTCAATACGATGGCATAGTTGACTCGCATTCCTTCAAAGACATCTTGAAATCGAGTGATGATCATGTGCGGATTCTCGTTTTTTGTGCCAACATAGGCAATGAAATACCTATTTCGCATAATACTTAAAAAATTTGATGTAGAATTCCTCATTCACCGATGATCCCTTGAGAAATCTCCACAATTGAAGGTATGTGATTCCCATATCTTCCGCAATATGGGATAGTTTGTACCGCTTGGATACTCGTGACCTCACCTCTTTCTCGATGAAGTCACGAATTGTATCCGAATCAGAAAGGTGAATCGTCAAAGCTCTCATCGACCATTGGTGTTGATTTCACATCCCATACATCCAAAGTAT
>JBIPNK010000037.1:0-26576 GCA_044373365.1 Chitinophagaceae bacterium | reverse complement strand
AAATTTTGAAAATTTGCACGAAGTTCAACTTTTCAATTTCGTGATATTCACATACTCAATCATTACATTATAGCTGCATCTTTCGTCGAAAAGGGGAGCAGATATAAAGATAAAAGGGTTATACTTTGATAGTATGACCCTTTTTTAGTTCAAAAATCTAGCACCTACTATTTAATACATCATCCTTGAACTGAAATAGCTGTTTCTTCATTTCCTTAATCTCCTTCATCTTTTGTTCTAAAGAAATCAGTTTGTCATCAAGAATTTCAAGTTTTTGTTTCTTGGTATATTTCTTATTGTACCAAGCATCAATGATTTGTCCAATTTCTTTGATAGTGAACCCAACCGATTTGGCATCACTAATGAACTCCAATTTTTCAACGGTTACCTCATCGTAGTGAAAGTAATTATTCGATTTGATTGACTCATCTTGTTTTCCCTCTATTAACCCCGACTTTTCATAAAAGCGAATGGTGTGGGTAGAAATCCCGGTTTTTTTAGATAGTTCGTTTATTAACATATTGCAAATATAAGGTGTTGAAAAATATATATCAACTATAGACTATACTCTAATGTTGTGGGTTTACTATTAACCCAATATTTTTGTTCAAATTATAAAATGACGTTTATGAAAAAGACAGTATTGATTACAGGAACATCAAGTGGAATTGGGAAAGCAACAGTTGTAGAGTTTGCAAAAATGGGTTGGAATGTTATTGCAACTCAAAGAACGCCTGAAAAAGAAAAGGAATTTGATGAGTTTTCAAATGTAAAAATATATTCCCTTGACGTTACGAATCTTGAGAGTATCAAACAAACAATCTCACAGGCACAGAAGGATTATGGGAAAATAGATGTTGTAGTTAATAACGCAGGGTATGGTGTTGATGGAGCATTTGAAGCAATGTCAGATGAAATCATTGAAAAACAATTTAATACAAATGTTTTTGGATTGATGCGTGTGACAAGGGAGGCGATAAAACATATGAGACCCAATGGCGGAGGCACTATTATTCAAATTTCAAGTATGGGTGGTAAAATCACATTTCCTTTATATAGTATTTACCACGCTACAAAATTTGCAGTTGAAGGTTTTACAGAGTCATTGCATTATGAGTTAAGTCAGTTTAATATAAAAATGAAACTAATTGAACCGGGTCCTATTGTCACAGACTTTTATGGCAGAAGTCGTCAATTTATTAAACCTATTGACACAAATCAATATGACGGGTTTATTCAAAAGTTTAATGATGCTGCCGAAAAAGTAATGAAAGATGCAGAGGGTCCTGAAGTTGTAGCAAAAATGATTTTCAAATCTGCAACTGACAATAGTAATCAAATGAGATATGCCGTAGGTAAACCCGGTCCAATGTTGTTGGTGCTAAGAAAGTTACTTTCGGATAAGTTGTACTTTTTGATGGTTAGAAAAAGTTACAATCTATAATTCAACTTCCTGCAACTTTACAAAAAGTTAATAGTTTAATTTCCAAATAGTTACGTAAACAATGAGAGGTTGATAGTTGCATCTTTCGTCGAAAAGGGGAGCTTCATTGGACAAGCCGTCAGAAAGTTGTTTTTGGATCTCAGTTTGCTAGGTGTTTTGTAACATTATCGCTGCGTGAGTGCGCCCCTTAAATCGACTAAAATCGGTTGATTTCGGTTCTATCAAAATGTAACTAAGTACAAATCAACGCCTTCATCAACCGCTAGTTGGAGGGGAGTTTTTGAACACACAATTATCGCAAAACTCTTAATAATTAATTCCGTAAATTCAACCATCACAAAACTGCACATGAAAAGACTGGCCTTCAAGATGAAGCTTTTTCCGGGAAATATCGCGGAATACAAAAAACGTCACGATCAGCTATGGCCTGAGCTGACAGACCTGTTGCATGCAACTGGCATATCAGACTATTCCATTTTTCTTGATGAGGAAACCCTGGATTTGTTTGGGGTGTTGCGGGTAGAAGATGAAACAGCAATGGACCAATTGCCACATCATCCGGTGATGAAAAAATGGTGGGCCTACATGCGCGACATGATGGAATGCAATGAGGACAACTCTCCCGTCAGCATCCCCCTGAAAAATGTATTTTACATGCCTTGATATGGAAATAAAACCTTTATTTTTCAATAAAACTGCCATCGTTACCGGCGCCGGACAGGGCATCGGCCTGAAGATCTGTGAGATGTTGGCTGGCGAAGGGGCAAGGGTGATCCTGAACGATGTGGATGAGACCCTGTGCAAGGCTGCTGCATCATCCATCCAAAACAAATACGGCACCTGCATGGCCATGGCGGGCGATTCCAGTGATCCGGTATTCATCCAAACCATGGTTGACACCTGCACGACAAACTGGGGTGTTGTAGACATTGCTATCGCCAATGCAGGCATCACCCTTTTTGGTGAATTTGCCAGCTATCCTGTTGCCGATTTTGACAGGGTGATGGAGGTCAACCTCAAGGGTACTTTCTACCTTGCACAAGCAGCATCCAACCAAATGAAAAAACAAGTACATGGCGGGTCCTTGCTTTTCACTTCTTCCGTAACCGGACACCAGGCCCATAAAAACCTTGCTGCCTATGGCATGAGCAAGGCCGCCATTGAAATGCTGGCCAAAAATCTGGTATCGGAACTTTCAACCTATCGCATCAACATCAATACCATTGCGCCCGGCGCAACCCTTACCGAAAGGACATTGCTTGACCCTGCCTATATCGAAACATGGTCTAGGATCACACCAATGGGAAGGCCAGCAACAGTAGAAGACATTGGCCATGCAGCCTTGTTCCTGGTATCAGACAAGGCCAGGCACATCACCGGGCAATCATTGATCATTGATGGTGGATGGACTGCTGTCAGCCCAACTCCTTATTGAACAACATGAACATCAAACCTATTTGCAATCACAAATCAATGCTCGGCGAAGGACCAGTTTGGGATGCCGCCAACCATACCATTCTTTGGGTTGATATCATGGGCTGCGCCATTCATGAACTGAACATGAAAAGCAATGCGCTTCGCAGCATTTCAACTCCATCAATGATTGGATCTTTTGCCCTTTGCACAGATGGAAATATCCTTGCAGCCATGCAGGATGGGTTCATTTTTATTGACAGGATCACTGGCGCAGTGAGTCCTTTGTCAGACCCTGAAGCAGCGTTTCCAGACAACCGCTTCAATGACGGCAAAACCGATCCTGCTGGGCGTTTCTGGGCAGGCAGCATGTCTTTGAGCGGTGAAAAAGGAACCGGAAACCTTTACATGGTTGACCAACAATTGAATGTAAAAAAGCAGATCGAAAACGTTTCCATTTCAAATGGATTGTGCTGGAGCCTTGACCAGCGCTTTTTTTATTATATCGACACCCCAACCATGGAGGTGGTCTGCTATGATTATGACAATCAAACAGGAGAAATCACCAACAAAACAACCGTCATTACCATCCCTGCCAAAGAGGGGTATCCCGATGGCATGACGATTGACAGCGAAGGCATGTTGTGGATTGCCCATTGGGAAGGCTGGCAGGTAGCCCGATGGGATCCATCCACCGGAAACAAAATCGATTCCATTCATTTGCCTGTTTCACTGGTCACCTCCATTTGCTTTGGAGGAGAAAACATGGATGACATGTTCATCACATCCGCCAGGGTTGGCTTGACGGATGAACAACTCGCTGAAGAGCCCTTGGCAGGAAGCAGTTTCATCATCAGCAAGACTGGCTTCAAAGGCTTTACATTCCCCGCTTTCAACTTATCCCAACAATAAACCAACAACAATGAAATCAAAAGGCCTTTTCAGCATCGCTATCCTGTTTCTCTTTGCCTTTGCAGGCAATGCACAGGTAACACAACGCAACATTCTTGCAACAGCGTATTCGCCAGAAAAAGTTGTGGCATCCATCATCCCCAAAGACAAATGGAAACCTTATCCGTTGACGCCACAACAATGGAAGGATGCTGTTCCGGACAGCATGCTGAAAAGCATGGTGGACGGCGCTTCCAGCATCATTGATTATAAATTTGAACCCATCAGCGGATCTGTATCGATGGATTTTAAACGGACAGGAGACAGGCTCAGGCATTCAGGTATTTCTTTCAAAAAAAGAGAAGTGCTGATGCACATGATCCTTGCGGAAAGCATCGAAGACAAGGGCCGGTTCATGGAAGCGATTTTCAACGGCATCTGGTCGATCTGCGAAGAAAGTTTCTGGGGTGTGCCGGCACATATCGGCGGAACCGGACTCCCAGACGTGGAACGTCCTGCGGTGGACCTTTTTGCAGCAGAAACTGCGGCTGTGATGGCCATGGCAGATTATTTTGTCGGTGACAAACTGGACAAGATCAATCCATTGATCAGGAAGCGCATCTACCATGAAACAGACAGAAGGCTATTCACGCCGATGATGAAGTATGGCGACAATTACAAGTGGATGAGCAGAACAATACCCGTGAACAACTGGAACCCATGGATCATGTCCAACTGGATCCTCAGCACGCTGATGCTTGAGCGCAATGAAGTAAGAAGGAACACCATGACCCATTCAGCCATGAAGGGCCTAGATGCCTACCTGAACAGCCTTGGCGAAGACGGTGGCTGCGATGAAGGACCCAGCTATTGGTTTGCTGCAGGTGCCAGTGTGTATGACTGTTTGGAGCTTTTGCAGAATGCGTCTGCTGGCAAAATTGATATCTATGGCGAGCCATTGATCAAAAAAATGGCAGGCTACATCACCAACACGCATATTGATGGAAATTATTTTGTGAATTTTGCGGATGCAGATCCAACCCTCACCCCCAGCGGTATGCTCTTGTACCGTTTCGGAAAAGATGTGAAGGATACTGCCATGATGGAATTTGGGAAATGGGCACAGCAAAACTATCCCTTCAGGGCCAGTGGCTCAACAGGGATGAGGATGCGACACCTTGGCTCTCTGCTGAGTTTGAAGCAAATGGACCAATCTCCCAGCAAGTTTAAGGACCCTGCCAATGCCTGGATTGGTGACATCCAAATCCTGACAGCAAGAACTGAAAAAGGTCTGTTTCTCGCCACACACGGCGGGCACAATGCAGAAAGCCATAACCACAACGATGTGGGAGATTTCATCATCTATGTAAAGGGTGAACCCATGATCATTGATGCTGGCCGAGGCAACTATACGGCAAGAACATTTTCCAGCCAGCGGTACGAGCTTTGGTTCACGCAATCGCAGTACCATAACCTGCCCATCATCAATGGCATCGGGCAACAGGCAGGAAGGGAGTTTGAGGCCAAATCGGTCAAAAGCCTGATCAATGAAAAGGAATCATCCTTATCCATGGACATTGCAGGAGCCTATCCTGAAACAGCCGGAATTCAGCGCTGGAACAGGGTGGTGAAACTGAACCGCACAAAGGAATCGATTGAAATCAATGATGATTACCAGTTCAAGGCAAACCCGACTTCACTGGAACAGGTCTTTATGACTGTCTGTGATGTAAATACCAATACAGCTGGCAAGGTATTCTTCAAGGATGCAAAAGGCAATGGATTGGTATTGCAATACGATGCCAAGGCTTGGACCGTCAAGTCCGAATTGCCTTCTTTTGAAGGGATGGAATACGAAAGTTTTGACAAGAAATGGGGCGGAAAAAAGATAACCAGGGTAATTCTGACAAGAAATAACACAAAGGCCAAGGGTGATCACCGATTTTCATTTGAAGTGAATTAACTTCGCGCTCCCAACGGAACGTTGAGCGGCCTCGTAGTACAATGGATAGTATAAGAGTCTCCGAAGCTCCAGATCCCGGTTCGATTCCAGGCGAGGCCACACTCCTACAAAAAAGACAATTCTCAAAAGGATTGTCTTTTTTTGTTTGTGCAGCTTTTGCTTGGACTTGTTTTTAGTATTTATCTGACTGTTTCTGGTACACCCTCACATAGTCGATCTCAAATCTGTTTGGAAAGGGCGTTTGGGAAGGATCTCCGCCATTCATGCCTCCCATGGCAAGGTTGAGCAGCATGTAATGTGGTTGACGAAAGGGATTAAAGCCACTCCCATCGCGGTTGAACAATGAATCCACGTCAACCCTGTTCAACAACTGATCATCTACAAAGAGTGATATTTCACGGTCTGTCCAATCCATGCGCCATACATGAAACTTGCTGGCCCATTCTGCGCCACCCAGAGAATCGGTTGGGTGTTTTTTCCCGTACCATTTTGCACCATACCCGTTGCTGTTGAGGCAGGCAATATTGGCCAACAGTGAACCACGGTAATACTCCATGATGTCAATTTCCCCATTGGCTGGCCATCGCTTTGTGTCGCCAAGCGTCCACCATGCCGGCCACATGCCTTTATCAATATTAATGCGTCCGCGCATTTCAAAACGACCATACTGCCAAGAAAACTTTCTCCTGGTATTCAAACTTGAGGAGGTGTACAAGATATTCTTTCGGCTTTTTTTCCAATCGGTACTTCCCTCTTCATAAAGGGGGTTTGGCCTATTTTCCCTTCTTGCTTCAATAACCAACATCCCATTTTCGCAAGTGGCGTTATCGCTTTGGTACCATTGCAATTCATTGTTCCTTACAAAGCCTTTGTCATAGGACCATTTGCTGGTATCAGGTGCGCCATTGATGTTGAACTCATCCGCCCAAACCAACTTGTATTCACTGTCCTTCGCAGAAACAGGAGCAATGGTCTTTTGCGCAAATGAAATTGAAAAAAAGAACACAAGAGCCAATGATAAATATACGCGTTGAAATAAAACCATCTGATGAATTGATTGAATGTAAGAAATGATGAACAGTAAAATGCTATGGTATCTTGCTGACATCCACAACAACAATTGCCGAACTCAATGGTGCATTCAGTTCATAGGTTTTGGCATTGGAAAATCCAATTGATACGAGTAAAAATTTATTGCGATACGCTACCGCCTTCAGCAAGGCATAGTCAATGCTGAGTGTAAAAAAACCACTGCGCTTTCCCTGTGCAACTTCCAGGCTGGAAGGTATGGTAAACATGCTTGAAGGCATGATGACATTCGTGGCAGGGTCCAGTAACTTAGCATTCAAAAGTTTTTGAATGGTGTCATTGTTTACTTTAATGTCAACACTGTAAGCATCCACTCCAGGACCAGACAAGGAGGCACCCATCGTAATGTTTAATTTTCCTTTTACCTTATCGATGGTATAGTTCCAGGTGGAGGAATCTGTTCCCGTGGGAACAGGATACTGGTTGTTGGTGCCCCCGGAACGAATCACGGATTGAGGCATGTAAATCTTTGTAAAGCCATAGTCCATGCTTGCATCATCTTTGGTGCAGCCAAAGAAAAACAACAGTGCTGCAAGAATCATGGAGGACTGAATGATGATTTTCACTCTTTTCATTTTTTATATTTTTTCGATTGGAAGATACCTAACCTACCAACCTGGATTTTGCTTGAGTATGCTATTGGATTTATTGATTTCAGATTGAGGGATTGGATAGAAATACATTCTTGACGCATTGAAAACCCTGTTCTCAATATTGGCAACAACATACACAAATCTACCCGCAGTGTTTCTTGTGATTTGCAAACCTCTCATCGGCTGGTTCAATAGATTTTCTGCATCTTTCCAACGGAGCAAATCCCAGAAACGGTGATTCTCAAATGCCAATTCCACTTGCTTTTCCCGTTTTACTGCCACCCTAAATGAATTCTTATCTGTTGCCACTACAACAGGCATACCAACATCGGGTCTTGCCCTTACCGCATTGATGGCCTGCCTTGCATTAAAGACATATCCATTGTTGTTGTCTGGACCATAGGCTTCATTCATTGCTTCGGCGAATGACAACAAAACCTCTGCATACCGTATAACCGGCCAATGATGAACCCTTGTGGTATTTTGGACAAGATTGAGTCCATCATTTAAAAATTTCTTCAGATAATACCCTGTTCTGCTTGCGTTCAGGTTACTCATTTTATCTGTACCGGTTGGGGACTGATCAATTGACCTGCCATTCCAAGTACTTCCATTGGTAACAACATTGAAGGCCAGCCTTGGATCACGGTTGACAAATGGATTTGTGGGATCTGGAACACCTTTGTTTTCAAATGCTGAGACCAGGTTTTCAGTAGGTGTGATACCGCTGTTGCCACCAGGTGTTGATATCGGATAATTGCTTCTCTCAATGGCATTTCCAGCAGCATAACGAATGGCCCAAATGGTCTCATTGCTGTTGATGGTATTGTTTTGCAGGAAATAATTGCCATAGCTTGCATCAAGTGAATAGGCGCCGGCAGCTCTGGCAAGTACGATTACGTCGTTGAATGCAGCTGCTGCCTTTTGCCATTTTACAACATCACCAGAAGGATTGTGCAAAGGGCTCGCTGCAAGCAACAATGCCCTTGCCTTGATGGCCAGTGCTGCACCACGGGTAAGCCTTCCGTCATTATTCTGATAAGGAGATGTTTTCCAGTTTACCTGCATGCTGTCTTTGAAACCATCAACCTCACTGACGATGAAATTGATTACCTCATCAAAACTGGCCCGCGGAATATCGGTATTGTCATTGATGGTGAACGTTTTTTTAACCAATGGAACACCCCCGTAGCGCTTCACCAATTCAAGGTAAAAATAGGCCCTCAAAGCATGTGCCTCTCCGCGATACCAACCCATGTTCAAGGTATCATCCTTGTAAGTAAGCCTGCCTGTTGGAGATGTGGTATCCCTGTTTTTAGCCAAAATGGTCTTGTAGTCCACGGCATTTTCCAAAAAATAATTCGCTGCACGAATCCCCTGGTAATATCCACCATAATAACTGTCTGGATTGTTGAAGGGATTCAAGCTGCCATTGTTGAAAAGACGCACATTTGCACTGGGGGAAGTCTGAACTGCCTCATCAGAAGCAGGTGCAAAAAGATTGTTGTCAATGATGGAAAAATCATTTCTCAAATAAACATACGGCGCATTGGCAAACTGGATCAGCGTACTGAAGTTGGTATTCAAAATATCTTGCGTCTGGGCAAGGTCTATTTTTGTATCCAGAAATTCCTTTTTACAACCTGCAGCTGAGGCGATCAGGAGTACTATGGATATTTGCAGAATTATTCTTTTCAATATCATGGTGATTGCTTTTAAAAGTTCAAAGTGATGCCTGTGTTGAATGATTTCATTCCAGGGTAACCCGAATTTGTTTCAGGGTCAATGTTGTATTGGTCAGCTAAAGAAGACCAGGTAAAAGGATTGACAGCATTGACGAAAACCCTAAGGTTCTCCATTTTCAACCTTTTCAAGGATGATGATGAAAACCGATACCCCATCTCCATGTTTCTAACTCTTGTGAAAGCATTTTTCTTCATCCAAAAAGAAGAGGAACGGTAGTTGTTGTCATTCGCCAACAATGTCAAGCGGGGATAATTGGCGGAGGATCGCGTGTCAATGCCTTGGGAGGGATAATATGCCCATGCATTTCCTGCGAGTGGGAAAACATTGGTATTGTTCACAAAAGCAACCGACTGAAGATTGGAAGCAGAAAGTATGTTGATGTCATTGCCTGCCATTCCCTGAACAACAGCAGAGAAATCAAATCCCTTGCACTCCAAAACCATGTTGATTGAGTACGTTTTGGAAGGATAGTCTGCACTCCCAATCTTGGTTACATCATTCTGGTCTACGCGGCCATTTTTATCAAGATCTTTGTATTTTAAATCGCCGGGCTGAACAGCACCAAACGACGGCGTTGGCATACCCGCTTTTAAACTGCCATTGGAATTAAAATCGGATATATCATAAAAACCATCTGCAACCAGCCCCATGAGCGCACCAATAGGAAGACCAGTGGTTTTGGTATAGGCATTTACAGGTGGCACTTCGGCCTGCTCAATGATCTTGTTGCTGAACTGGGAGAACATCCCTCCAATAGACAATGTCAGCGCCCCTATCTTTTTGTTGTAGTTGGTACTGATTTCAAAACCCTTGTTCACCACTTTGCCAAGGTTAACAAAAGGAAGGATACCACCAAAAACAGCCATAATACTGTTGTTCTGTGTGATAATACCTGAGCGGCTGTCCTTGAACAAGTCAAAGCTGATGTCCAAACCCTTCAACAAGCTCGCATCAAATCCAACATCATACTTAAAACTCTTTTCAGGCGAAATAGCGGGGTTGGCAGTATAGGAGAGTATCAACCCAGCATTGCTGCTCAGCGAATTGTTTCCGGTATTGTACGAGCCATTGGATACAAAATATTGCTGGTATAAATAGCGACCGTTATTGGTATCATCCCAACCCGACAAACCAGCTGAACCACGCAATTTCAGCATGCTGAACAGTTTGCTGTTTTTCATGAAATTTTCTTTCGACAATATCCAGCCTGCGCCAATGGATGGATAGGTTACCCATTGCTTTGAAGGGGAAAAATTGTCTGAGCCACTGTACCCAAAACCAATCTCTGCAATGTACTTTTCATTGTAGGTATAATTGAACCTTCCACCAATGTTCAAAAAATTGTAAAAGATGTTGTTCCCACTGTTGTATCCCTGGCTGTTGTTGTCTGAATCGGTAATAAAAGCACTGGCAAAATAATTAACAGCACCGGAAAAAGCATGACGGCCAACAGTACGGTCATATCCTGCAGTCAGGTTGATTTGCTTCCAATCGTATTGGTCTTCAGGAGTAGTTCCGTTGGAACTAATATCTGTGGTGTTATCATTGGTGGTTTTTATTCCATTGTCATACCGTGCATATGTAGAAGTCTTGCTGGACCTAGATCTCGTCCAGGTATTGAAGGAAACCGCTTCACTCAAGTACAAACCTTTGGTGATAAAATCCAAGCGTTGCTTTACCAAGAAATTAGCCTGTAATGTTCGGTCCTGGGTGGATGCCCATCCCAATGCGTTGAGGGATGCAACGGGATTCGAAGGGTACAAAGTGGTTCCAGACCAGGCTCCTGAAACCTTGTCCTTGACTGGATAAATCAGCGATGGATAACGGGCCATATTATCCCAAAGGTTTGGTCCATTGAAGTTGGGATAACGTCTTTCCTCAATTCTTCCACCAAGATCAATCTTGGCTTCAAAAATTTTAAAGAAACTAAAGTCAAGGTTTGTTCTGATGTTGAACCGCTGGATCTGTGCATTAGAGGTCTTGTCGTTTGTGGGCACATTGTATAGGCCTTGGTGCTTCATGTAATCCAGCACAATGGCATACTTTGTACCAGGATCTCCTCCGGTAAGCGCCACATTTGCATTGGTATAACGACCAGTTTTGCGCAAGGCCTCATTGAACCAATCAACATTGGTACCCGACCCATTTTGAAATGCTTGTAATTCAGCATCAGAAAATCTTGGTTTCCATACAAACTGGTTTCCATTCAAAGCATACCCATCGTTGCTAAGCGCCTGGTTGTAAAGCCTTGCATAGTCATATGACCCATAGGGCTTGCTGAGGGTTATGGGTTGCTGTGATCCTGTCACTACACTTGCCTGCACTTTTTGCTTTTGTGCTCCGCCCCGCTTGGTGGTTACCCAAAGTACTCCATTTGCTCCCCGCATGCCAAAGCTTGCCAAAGAAACAGGATCCTTCAATACGGTGATGGATTCAATTTCATTGGGAGAGATGTATGAAAAATAGCCAGTGGTGGTTTGAAAGCCATCCACAAAAATAACCAACGACGAATTGTCGTATGTGCCCCTACCCCTAATAGAAAGCGATGCATTATCATATCCTGGCTCTCCAGATCGCTGCCTGACTACAAGACCCTGCAGCTTCCCGTAAAGCGTATTGGTAATATTGGCAACAGGTGTTTTGAACAATTGCTGGCCAGTTACCGTAGCCGGTGGAATGATAGATCTTTCTTTTGAAAGTGAAAGCAAAAAGCCTGGTGTCTTTTCAGGTTGAATATGTTCTATAACAACGACTGATGAGTCTTCCTTTTCCTGGGCACCGACAACTGTTGGAGCATGTAAAAACATGCAAGCAACAAGGGTATAGGAAATGAATGATGGTTTATGTAGTTTCATTTTAATTGTGTTGGTTGGTCAAATCATGGATTCATGAAAATCAATAGCCCGGATTTTGAATGAGGTATCCCTTGTTGATTTCAGTTTGTGGAAAAGGATTGAGGAATTGACTGGGTGACCAAAACCCTTGATAAACTTCCCTGTCGGTATAGTTGGTATTCCCGGTCAGTTTCACATTGCTCAAGTCATTGAAGGCAAATCCCCTGGCTGCTCCACCAATGATGCCATTGCCAATATTGCTCAATTTCCAATGTTTGATATCATACAGCCGATAGTTTTCATTGAACATCTCTACCATCCATTCCCGTTGAATAATGGCGCGCAGTTTTGCTTGATTGGTTTCTGTTACAGGCGGCAAACCAGCACGCACATGGATCTTGTTCAACTTTTCAAGCGCCTTGGTAGATTGTCCCATTTCATTGTATGCCTCTGCTGCACTCAGATAAGCGGATGCAAGACGAAAAATGGGAAACTCAAACCACCTTCTTCCACCTGCCTTGTAATAAAACTTTGAGATCCTTGCCACACCATAGCCAGGACCACTTCCAAAAGTGCTGTTGTTCCTCCAGTTCGCATCTCCAGGATTTGTCCACGCATCCATCTCCCAAGGCTGAAAACTGGCCTTGAACCGGGCTTCCATCTGGTTTACCTTGGTAGTGTATTCGCTGAATGGCCTTGTTGTTCCCACTGCGGGCCAGCTTTGATTTGTTCCATCAGCTTTCCAATACTGTTCCAGTTGATGGGTCATCAACACATTCCCCTGACCCTGCCAGTACCTCGAACAGTAAAATGCATTCATGGGTAGTTCGCCCCAATTGTCAGTAGCCCCTGAAGTATTGATGAACTTATACGCCAAAATTACTTCAGGGTTGTTGAGTTTCGAAGTGGCTGTTCCATAATCATCCAAAGGATTTCCTGTATTGATGATGGCCAAACCACCGGCAGCTTCTGCTTCAGTGATGACGGCATCTGCCGCTGCAGCTGCCTGGTTCCAAAGATTTGCATTGGTGCTTCCCAGACAAACCAGGTTATTGTTGGTTCCCAAATCAAGATAAGGCGTTGCCGTGTTGAACAAGGGTCTTGATGCGTACAACAAGGCCTTTGCCTTGATCGCAAGCGCGGCAGACTTTGTCATCCTGCCAATCAGGTTGTTGGCCCACCTCGAGGGAAGAACGGCAGCAGACTGGTCTGTCCACTTGACAACAGAGTCTAATACATTCTTCAATGAGGAACGGGGAATTTCCAAGCTGCCTTCATCATTTGCGTCCAGTGATTTGCTCACAATGGGCACGCCCCCATACATGATCATCATCTGTGTATACCGATAGGCAATAAGCGCTTGCATTTCTGCTTTAACAACTGCTTTTTCGTCAGCAGACATATCCTTGACCTTGTCAATGTTTTCTTTGACCAGGTAACATTGCCTTATGGAAGGAAAATTATTGTTGTAGCCATCCATGTCTGTATTTGTACTGTTGGCATTCATCCCATTGAGGATGATGTTCCTCGAAAGAGTCCAACTGAAACCAAAATTCATTGCACCAGAAAGGTTTTCAGGAATCATGGCATTCCATGTATTGGCAAAGGGAAGTCCTTGTGGAATGGCCCTTCGATAAGCATTGGATATGGCGCCCTGGGCCTTGATGGCTGTAGAAAATACAGAATCCAGGGTGGTAGCACTTGAAGTGGGCATTTGAAGAAAATCCTTTTGGCAACCTGCGAGAACGGCTACCATGGAAATCAGGATAAAATATTTTGTGATACTGTTCATCGTTATCAAAGTTTAATTCATTTAAAATTGAATGTTCAAGCCTGTGTTGAAAGTCCTTGTCAAAGGAAACAAATAACCATCACGGTTTTTCCCTACATCGGCCTGTTCAGGATCTATCCCTTTGATCAATGATGATCCCCAAGTGAAAAGATTATTCCCGTTTACATAACAACGTATCGCTCGAATATTGGTGCGTTTCAAGAAAGTATTGTTTCGCTGAAAAGTATAGGCAATTTCCATGTTTTTCAATCGTTGGAAATTGTTGGACCTGAGCCAAAAATCGCTGAGCTGGCCGTTGTTAGGAGCCCCAACGCCACCAAGTGAAATGGCAGGATAATAAACAGGAGATCCCTTTGCAGCTTTGTCTGCGGTCCAACGACCCTCGTAGGCGTAATCAAGCACCTGTCCAACATTCTTGGCAAAAGGTGTGCTCAGGATATATCCCGATTGAGGAAAGGACCCTTTGGCTGTTCCAATAAAAAGTGCAGACACGTCAAACCCTTTGTAAGAAAATCCAATCGACAAATTGTATGCCACCTGGGGAAGATTGGCATATCCAATCGGCACCAGATCTGCCTGGTCAATGAATCCATCAGCATTGATGTCCCTGAATTTCAAGTCTCCCAACCTTGCATTGTTACCGAACTTGTTGAAAGGCCTGTTGTTCAGTTCTTCCGTGGCGTTGAAGAATCCATCGGTCAACAACCCTTTATACTGGCCTATGGAGTATCCGGTAGACATCATCCATGGATATGCTGCAGGAACCTCTGCCCTGTAATCGATTCTGTTTCGAGCAAAAGAATAATTGCCCTTTAAAAAATATCCAATTTGACCAACCTTATCATTCCACTCTGCTTCAATTTCATATCCCCGGTTGCTTACTTTTCCGAGGTTCAATGGAGGCGTATTGGCTTGTGGCACGCCAAACGTTGATGGAATCAGAGAGGATGTTACAAGAATATTGTTGCGTTTTTCCAGGAACACTGATCCTGACAAGGAAAGCTTATCCTTAAAAAATTTGAGATCAGCAGAGAAATTGTATTTCTGCGCACGCTCCCAGGTAACCAAAGGATTGCCCAAAGCAGATTCTGTTGCACCAGGGAAATTGGGATTGGTGCTTGACCCATCACTGTTTCCCCAAAATGAACCTGCACCATTTACCACCCATGTATTGGGAAGGTATAAGTAGCGGCGCCCACCAATTTGATCATTTCCTACTTCACCATAGGATCCCCTCAATTTTGCCCAAGTGATGATATCATTCTTATGGAAAAACGACTCATTGGAGATGATCCATCCTGCAGAAAGTGCAGGAAATATTCCAAACCTGTTCTCTGGTGCAAAGTTTTCTGTGCCATTGATGCCCAGGTTGAACTCTGCAAGGTATTTTTGGTCAAAATTATAGGTTGTTCTGCCCACCAATCCCATCAAACCTGAAGGAATATTGAAGGATTGCCCATTGGCGGTATAGCGTTGTGCATTCCCCAACAGGAGTCCTGAAACATTGTGTTTCCCAAAGTTTCGCCTGTAGTTGATGGCCGCCTCCACATAGAGTTTTCTCCAGGTGCTGTTGCCCTGGTTATCTGAAACGGAGGGTGGATTTACGCGGCCTCCAATGAAAATAATTTTCCCAGGATTCCCAGGATCCCGCATTGCCGTATATTGAGGAATGCTGTTCACACGGCTGAAGCCTTTTGAGTAACTATCATCATATCCTATGGTTACATGAGACTCCAGGCCTTTGGTTAAATATCCCATGTTGTGTTTCAACTTGAGTACGCTGCTGAGCAAGGTCGAATACATGGTTCTTGTACCGCCTGTCAGCAGTTGCGCCAGGGAACTGTATCCTGTTCCACCTTTTGCGCCCAGTGGATTGGTAGGCTCCCCTGGAAGTCCGATGAAACCCGTCACCAATTTTCCATCAACAATTCCAGGTCCGGTAAAAGGACTGTTCTCAAGGATGTTTTGAATGATGCCCTGGTATCGATTGGCAAAATCACTTGCACTTCCTGAACCAGCAACCCTGTTCACAACAGATTGACCACTGATGTTAAAATTGAGCTGGAAATTTTTAAACACATCAATATCAAAATTTGACTTGAAATTGTAGCGCTTGAAATTGGGATTGGTATTTGAACCAGCATATTTGGTGTTCGAAAGAATTCCATCCTGGTCAAAGTATCCAAGAGAGGTAAAATATTTTACTTTAGCAGTACCTCCAGAAACATTGATGTTATACTGACTTTGCTTGCCGGTTCCACCGAACTGCTCATCATAATAATTATGACTGGTATAGTAAAGTGCAGGACTATTTTTCAACGCCTCTTTTTGTGCTGCACTGAGGTTGCTCATTGCATCAACCATGGCTGGTGTATAATCCCGGTTGTTCTGGAACATCCACAGTTCGTCATTGCTGAACAGCAGCCGATCAAGGCTATTGTCTCCGGCAGCCTTTGCATTGTAAACGGCCTCATTTCTTAGTTTGGCAAAACGATAAGAATCGATGGTCTGAAAAATAGAAGTTGCCTTGGTAAATCCCTGGTTCATGCTGAAACTAAACTGCGGCTTGTTCACCTTCCCCCTTTTGGTGGTGATGATGATTACACCATTGGCACCGCGGATACCAAAAACAGCAGTCGCTGATGCATCCTTCAATACACTGATGGACTCCACTTCGTTGGGGTCCATTGCATTCAATATGGTATAAGGCTGCTCGGTGGGTTGTTGGATACCATCTATGACCACCAGTGGATCCTGCCCATTGAGGGTAGCAACTCCCCTTATTCGGATGGAGGTTGTATTGAGACCCGGTTCTCCACTGGCCTGGAGAGCACTGATTCCTGCAGTACGCCCAACCAACATGTTGGTAATATTCGCAACAGGCGTTTGCACCAAATCTTTCCCGGAAATGGTGCCAACTGCACCGGTAACAGTGGGCTGCTTTTGTTCCCCATAACCAACTACAACAACTTCATTGAGTTGGGTAGAGACGGGGACCAACCTTACTTGCAACTCGTTTGCATCGCCAACAGTAAGCTGTGCGGGTTTATAGCCCACACTGCTGAAAGCGAGTACCGCTCCCTTCATCGCTTTGATGGTGAATGCACCACGTGAATCAGAGACAGCATTCCCCTTCTTGTCCTTTATTTTTATTGTAGCGCCAATGACAGCATCCCCCTTCTCAGCATCAAGAATATAGCCGGAGATACTTCTTTCCTGCCCGATCACATTGGCAGAAAAAAACAATTGGGAACACGCCATCAAAACCATGGCGGTTAAAAATCTTTTTCTCATTATGGCAATTTTGTTGTGTGGAACAAATTAAATAAAATTATTTGAAGACCTTCATAAAATATATCCATGTACTCAAGCGTAGGCCAGATCCTTAAACAAGAGCAACACGCTAAAGGCCGCTGGACGCTTGAACGCTAGTAAACCAGTGGTTTTGACAAGATTATTATCATATACTAACCCCAAAAGCAGATGAAACAATTGATTGTGCTGATTGCATTCTTGGTCATAGGTCAGGTTGTCAATGGACAAGATCGTCCACCTGGACGCATCATTTGTGCATCGCCGAGTGAAAAACTATACACCGGATCGCCCTCCATTCTTGTACTCAGCAATGGAGACTATCTTGCCAGCCATGATTTTTTTGGCCCGAAAGCCATGGAAAATGGGGGGCTTGGCACCACGAGAATTTTTGTTTCAACCGACAAAGGAAAACATTGGCGTTTGCGAACCACCATAAAGGGCCAGTTTTGGAGCAGCTTGTTTCAACACAAGGGATCCATATATATTTTTGGCACAAGAGGTGGTGTAAATGATTGCGTTATCCGCCGCTCAACAGATATGGGCCAAACATGGTCTGAGCCCAACAACAGCGAAACCGGACTCCTCTTGCCCAAAAATGGCAACATGGGTTACCATTGTGCCCCCATGCCGGTAACCATTCATGCAGGAAGGATCTGGCGGGCATTTGAATACACCCCAGACAAAGGCTGGGGTCAGTTCCAGTCCCTCATGTTAAGCGCTGACACCTCCGCGGATCTCTTGAATGCGAAAAGTTGGACATCATCCAACCGGATGGCATTTGATATGAATTGGCAAAAGGACTATACCTGTTGGCTGGAAGGAAATGCTGTAGTGTCTCCATCCAATCAAATGCTCAATATCTTAAGGGTAAATTTTAAAGGGGATGATATTGCAGCAATGACAACCGTTTCGGAGGATGGAACCAACATCAGCTTCAACCCCAAGACTGGCTTCATTAACCTTCCTGGGGGATGCAAGAAATTCAGCATCAGGTACGACGGGGTATCCAAGCGCTACTGGTCACTGGCCAATTATGCCCCTACCGCAGAAAAGCAGAAAGCAAAGGCAATGAATCATGCATTGGAAAGGGCAAGGAATACGCTTGTCTTGATTTCATCTGAAGACCTCATCCATTGGAAAAAACATTACACAGTGCTATACAGTCCGGACATCAAACAGCATGGATTCCAATACGCAGACTGGACAATTGAAAACAATGATATCATTGCAGCCGTTCGAACCGCTTACGGAGAAAAAACAGATGGCTCCCATGATGCAAACTACATCACCTTTCACAGGATAAAGGATTTCAGAAAGCAATTGAAAAAGGAAATTGCTGATTGATCAAAAAAGGTTTTAGACGGCAATGGTACAGGGATCATGGTGTACCGTCACTGACCAGAAACACCAACCAATGCTGTGGGTTGTTTCGACTTTACCCTTTCACAAATACCTTCAAGGCATAATACATTCTCCCCATCAACTCCTTTACACATTTTTCTGCTGTTGCCAATGAACCTAGGTTGGGAATGAAGTCCATGGGTGTCAATGCATATTCTCCCAATTTAAAATCAACAGGGTAGGGTTGAACATTCAGCCCTTCATTTTCAAAGTTGATTTTTGCCCTGCGCATATGGAATGCCGAAGTAACGAGTATGATTCGGCTGCCTTTGGATTGCATGATTTTTTTCACCTCCCGTGCTTCATCTTCTGTGGTTTCAACTTCACCGGTAACCAATATTTGTTTTGCAAGAACACCCATATCTTTTGCTGTTGCCTGCAACAATTCAGATTCTGGTGGCCCGGTTTTCCATGGCAGTTTCCCCATGGTAAAAATAATCACAGGGGCTTTATCGGCTTTGATCAACTCCATCCCTCCAAAAAAACGATCAGGATCATTCCATTCGCTGATGATGCCTTTTGCGGTACGAATGGAGTGCGTCATTCCACTGAGCACAACAATGGCATCAGCAGCATGTATGTCTGCAGGGGTTTTTCTGCTGCCAACCGCTTCCAGCTGAGCGAACAAAAATGATGATACCACGGGCGTTGAAAGTATCAGTACAACAATCAATGCTGTCCAGATGATCACATATTTTTTTTTGACCAGTCCTACGATGATGCACAACAGGAAAAGCGAATAGGGGGAAAGTAAAGCCGGCAAAATCTTGTGCAAGTAAATCATGCTGCAATTGGGTTAGCCCAAAAATAGAACAGATTCCCTACATTGTTTTTTTTGTTTTACCCTCAACGGGAACCGTCAAGATGGCTATCCCCGCAGCCGGTATTTTTTTGCTGCTTGTGGTACCATCTCCAAAGCCAATGTTGAAGACCACTTCATGAGCACTGTTGTTCAGCAACACAACAAAGTATTTTTTTCCATCCACTGTTTTCGCCAGGATATGGTCGATTGCAGGATGATCCAGTTTAACGATGGTTGAATCGATGACAAGTTTTACTTTTTCTCCGTTGATGGTACCTGGCTTGAATCCGTAGGTTTGGTGCGGACCCACCTTGGGTGTTACAAATCCGCGTGGGAATTTAACTGCACCACGAGAACGGAACTCCGCTTCTGCCATCAGGTAGTCTGTCAACCAGCCAATCTGCCACCAGGCATGGTGTGGATAAGGGCCAGCGCCACGGTTCATCGCGCGCCAGTAATAAGAAGCCACGCTTGTTGCAGGGTCTACAAAGGCATCCCTGCCCCAGGCAGCCGCCCTTGCCATATCGATGAATATCTTCTCTCCCGTCAGCTGGTGCATGCGAACAAACAATCCAGCGTGGCTCGCCAATTGAATGGGGCCATGGGTATTGGCTGAACCGAAAATGCCACCATGCTCAAAACTCAATCCGGACTGTGCAATTTCCCAATCGCGCCGCATGATGCCATTCACTTTCTTGATGGTATTGTCGGGTATGGGATGGGTATAAATGGAAGCAGTATAAAATTTGGCTGTGGCAATGGCAGCAGACTTGTAGAGGTTGTTTTTTGTCAAATCATAAAGATCCAGCAAGGCCTGTGCAGATTGTGCCGTTGCAAAATCAGGATTGTAACGGGCATCTCCGCATACGCCAAGAAAATGACCCTTGGCTGTTGCATTGCTGACGAACCATTTTGCCCCTTTCTCAGCCGCAACAAGGTAGCGTGGATCCTTGAGCAATTGATAGGCGATCATCAGTCCATAAAAGGTGGGTCGCAGGTCTTTGAGGTCGAGAAAAGCCTTTTCTCCCGATTGCTTGTCATAGGCTACAGCCCAGCTTCCATCGGCATCCTGGGTTTTGAGCAACCAATCGGCGCCAGCCCGGAGGCTTTGCTTCAACTGTTGGTTGTCGGGTTCAAAAAGCAGCACATTACCGATGTCAAGCATGGTATAATATGTAACAGCAATGGGCTCTACCACTTCACCCCATTCTTCCACAAACCGTTGGGAATTGGCCAGGTAATACTGACCCTCCAAAGCCCCTTTGAAAAATCCCTCCTCTTTGATTTGTTGTTGAATTTTAAAGTTGAGTGCATAGGGTAAAACATCCTGCTTGAGCTGTTGATCTCCGGTTGCATTGGCAAGCATCCACATCGCCCCATAATCAGCATTCTTCATGGCATCCTTGTTGGCGCCAACCACTCCACCCAGATAAGATTGTGCACCAATCGTGGTTCCCTTGTATTCCCTGATGTTCCAAAGTGATTGTGTTGGATTCTTCAGGTAGAGATGCATTTTTTGGATGCGAACGGTCAGCGATTGTTTGCTTTCTCTCAGGGCCAATGATTCCTTGAAACGGAATACATCATACACTGCATGGTTCAGGACCTTGAACCAGTCACCATCGATCATGCTGATGCGGTAGGAAAAATGGATGACATCACCGGCAGTCAACTTGGATTTGGGTTCTCCCAGAACAGGATAATACAAGGTTGGTGACAGTTCAGCCTTTCTGTTTTTATGGGACAGTCCAATGTTCCATTTGTCGTGTGTAATGACAAGGCTATCCCATGGGTTCCTGCAATAGGCAGGATCGGGTATGGCAGCTATGCTAATGCCGGCTTTTGTTGTTACCAAAGGGCTCAGTGTACTGGCAGTACGCTCCCGGTATACTGCAGGTACAGCCGGAACACCCTGACCATAGGTATATCCAAGCACAAAATCAGGCTGAATGGCATTTCCCTGAAAATAGCCGGGAATCATGGCCCAGCCCATGTCTGACAAATCAATAGTGGCAACCGTTGGCGTTGCGAAGGAGAAATATCCTGATGTACCGACAGCTATCGTCTGTGTTACGATAATGTCTGTGGGAAACAAAGGGTCAAATTTCCATGTTGTTTTTACTTTTCCCAGAGGATGATTGTGTTCAAAAACCAATTGGCTGGCACCTTGTTGAAACCCTTTTTCAGGAAAAAAATGATAGGCCTGCCCCGCCTTGTTCAAGGAAACAGGATTGGTGCTTTCGGACCAGGTTTTTTGCTGGTATATGTAACTCTTTTCCGGATAATTGGCCCCCGTATTGGTGGTGAATGAAGTGTCGGGCGCTTCATTGGGTTTTTCTGCTGCATAAAGAAAAGTATACTCACCAGAGGGCTGACCTGTTTTTACCCATTTATCGCCTTTCTTTACGGCAACTGCACTGACTTTCCATCCTTCGTTTGTTTTGTTCCACCGGACAGTTATCCTGCCATTCTCCAGTTTCAGTTGATTGGCAGATTGTGCAAGAGCACAAATGGGCAACAAAAGCACCAGCAATACCTGACAATTCCAACGAATGATATTCATGCTACTATTGATTTGCAGACAATATAGGCATGATTCAGTTCTTCAGAAAGACACCCTGAATTTACACTATCGCAAACGATTGCGGAAGCGATTTTTGATGCATGTTGCTCAAAAAGCCAAACGATCCTCTAGGAACCTGATGAAGGTGCTCCTTTCATTCGTTTATGGATGATCAAGCCGGGCTATCAATTTTTATTTCAACAATTGATCAAGCTTCTTGTATATCTCATCGTCTTCTCCAACGAACCTGCCAACGATTTTACCAGCAGGATCAACAATTATTTTAGTAGGAAAGCCAGCCACACTAAATTTAAGGATGTAGTCTTCAGTTTTTGTGCTCAATACATGGTGCCATTGATATTGCGGCTTTTCATCAAGAAATTTTTTCCATCGCTCTCCTTTATCAGATTCTGATGCCACACCTACAATTTCCAGTTTAGCTTTATACTTATCAAGGTATTCTTTCATTTTAGGCATTCCTGAGATACAAGGTCCGCACCAAGTACCCCAAAAATCAAGCACAACATATTTTCCACGCAGTGATGAAAGATCAAACTTCTTTCCAGTGTAGGTATTCATGGAATTTATATCTGGTACCGTTTTGCCAACAGCCGTCAATGAGAATCCATCCACTCTTTTGGCAACGTCGGCATAAAAAGAAACATCAACCAGTTTTTCCCTGCTCATTTTTTTAAAGAGTTCTGTAGCCAACCCATTTGACAGCTGGGAGCGCATCATCATGTCTGACAACAGCCAGATGGCCGCTATAGATGATGGGTGCTCTTTGATGAAATTTTCTTTTATCGCGATTACCTGCTTGTCTAATAATGCAGCAGTGTCTTTCATTTTCCTTATTGTAGCAGAATCTGTAACCAGTTTGTTTGCAATTTTAACAGATACATTTACACTTTGATTCATCAATGGATAAATCTCCTTGTTGAGCTTGGCAAAGTCATTGTTGGAATTGTCACCTGATGGATATACATCGACAAAATCAGTAATCTTACCAGACAATTTTATATTCGCACCAGGGAAAACAAACAATTGAATTGATGAGGACTTGACAGGATAATATCCGCCGCCGGCAACCCGTTTAACCACACTTTCCATGTTGGGGCTGATGGAAGCATACAAGAGTTTGTCTGCAGTACCCTTGTAGGAGAATGACTCGTTTTCAACTGTTATAGAATCTCTGCTGTAGCCACTCTTAAATGCATCATCAAATGTGATAATGAATATTTTTGAAGCTTCAAGGCCTTTTATTTTTCCAGATATGGTAAAATTGTTTGATTGGCCTAAAGTCAACTGTCCCGCTAACATCGTTAAAATCAATAATAAATATCTCATTTCAGTACCTTTTAATAATGACTATTGTTTATTTAATTTCCTTTTTTAAAATATCGTCCAAAACATTCCCTTTCACTTGACGGGCAATGATTTCCCCTCGTGGGTTTAATAAAAAATTATCAGGAATGGGCTGTACACCATATAGTTTCGCAAGTTTGTTTTCAAAAGCATTAAGTTCAGATGTATGGATCCAGGGCAACTTGTCTTCCATAATCGCTTTTACCCACTTCTCCTTTTTGTCATCCAATGAAATACCGATGACGACAAATCCCCTGTCACGATACAAATCATATACTTTTTTCAGATGGACATTATCCTCTCGGCAGGGGACACACCAGCTTGCCCAAAATTCAAGCAGCACATAACTCCCTCTGAAATCAGACAACCTGAATTGTTTTCCGGAGATGTCAGTTGCAGTAAATTCAGGCGCAATATTTCCAATAGAAGATTTTTTTCTGGCATTGATTTTCGCTGGAATATTTTTCACATAGCCAAGATTCTTGATCTGAGGGGTGAGACTGGAATAAAGGTTCTCCAGTTGATTTATGGTTAGCTGATCCTGCAATACATAGAGGTATATGGCGCTGGCAGGAGAGTTCGTATGTGTTGACATGAACCCGATTCTTCCTTGCTTTATTGAATCCCGGATTACATTTACCTGGGTTTCTAATTTCTTTACTTCATTGCTATCCCCTTCCAATCGTTTTTTTTGCGATAGCAGATCAATGATGCGCCCATACAATTTACTCTCAGACTTTTTATTCAACGTATATTCTTCATTACCGGGTGTTCCAGTAACAGAAACATGATCAAGTGAATCAATTTTCCCCTTCAGGTTTATTGCTCCTTTCTCTATAAAAAGGGAAAAACTTCTTCTCCCGTTTACCCCACCTAAACGGATAGAAGCATCACGCATGGCGATGCTTTTACCGCTAAAAGAAAAATAGTTGTCTTTTGCAACCGAAAAAAGGGTATCAACCTTAAGTATACC
Source organism: Chitinophagaceae bacterium (assembly GCA_044373365.1). Classification (GTDB taxonomy): domain Bacteria; phylum Bacteroidota; class Bacteroidia; order Chitinophagales; family Chitinophagaceae; genus Pollutibacter. Next base: position 2,392 of record JBIPNK010000037.1, on the reverse strand, counting down.
CTGTCTGTCATATGTCCTGATCAACAGTATGGTGCTGTCATTGTTGAGCCCTTCAATAAACCCCTTAATTGTGTAATTAAATGTATTTGATTGCGCGAAAGATGTAATACATAAAATAAGAAATAGGATTATAATATTAAATCTTCTCATACCAACTAGAGTTTTTTCATTTTGTTACTGGACCATTCTTTTTTTCACTTCCGCATTGAGGGTTTCCCCTCGGAGATTGATGCCTATGATTTTCCCTTGTGGGTCAATTAACAAATTTTGGGGAATTGCTCGAATACCATAGGTTTTTGCAACAGTGCTAAAGCCCTTTAGGTCACTCACCTGGATCCATGGTAGCTTGTCTTCTGTGACCGCTTTCAGCCATGGGATTCTGTCATCATCGAGAGAAACACCGAAAATTTCAAAATTATCACTCCTCAGACTGGTATATGCCTTGATCATGTAGGGATTTTCGGCTCTACATGGGCCACACCAACTCGCCCAAAAATCTATAAGTACATATTTGCCCTTGAACGACGATAATGAAACTTCTTTACCCTCAGGGGTAATGCTTGTAAAGTCTATAGCAGCATTCCCAATCCGTAGTTTTTTGGCAGTTTCAATTCTTTCTTTCAAATCAATTGCAGCAGGTTTTCTTTTCAGGTCTTCACTAAGCAAATTAAAAACCGGTTCGAGTTCGTCCGGATGAATAATAATTCCCCTGTTGGCTACAATATCCCATGAAACAATTGAAGAGGGATGAGTCGCGATAAACCTGTTTTCAATTGAGTCAAAAGGGCCATAAAATGATTTGTAGCTTGACCGCAATCTCCTCTTGGTTGTATCGTCAATTTCTTTTGTTTTGATCAATGAAGAGAGATGATCGTAAGTTTGTCTTATCCAGTTCAAAGAATCCTGCAATTCATTGAATTCATGCTGTAAGCGCCCCCCTTTGATGACTGCGTTTTTTAATGTTTTGAATGCAGTTATCTCTGTGATCCCTTCTTCAATATAGAGTTCAAGGTATTCACGTTTTGGGTATTGTTCTTTTGAATTCAATTCTTGGGTGTAAATGGAAGTCTTAAAAGGGTTTGTGATTTTTCCCTTGAATGAAAAACTCCCGTTTATTAAAAGTGTTGAATCCGGAGCTTGGCCGTTCCTGTACATCAAAAAAACTTTCACTGGAACACTTGAATTGATAATCATTCCCTTTACAACAAAAGTTTTTTGCCCAACGGTTAAAAACGGAAAACATTGGCTTAGTATGATCAAGAACAGAATACGCATGTTTTTCCAGTTGAATTTTTAATTTATAGCAGAGATTCTATCATCATCTCAAGTGTTCGTTCATTGTGCTGATCGGTTCGAAAATTTGCAAATACTATGTTTCCTTCCTTGTCCAGTAAAAAATTGGTGGGTTGTCCTCTAACCCCGAAATGTTTTTCGGCCCAAGCTGAGGTTGACTTTAAAGGCGTAAAACTGTATTGGGTAGATTTCATAAAAGGAAGTACATAATCATCCTGATTAGGGAATACATTTATCCCTATATAAGCCACCTTTTTTTTATCATATTTTTTTACCACATTTTCAAAATGCGGAAATTCAGCCCGGCATGGTCCGCAACCCGGAAACCAGAAAGTAAGCAAAACTACTTTGCCTTTTAAATCAGAAAGTGCCAACTTGGAATTTGATGTATACAGCCCCAGTTCAAAGGGGTAAGCCGGCTTTTTTGTATTGTCCCTGATGGCCAAAATATTCTTGGCAACCTCCGTTTCATCTTTGCCAATCTTTTCGGAATATACTTTCAATAACCTTGCCAATTCATCAGTTGGTTCTTTTGCATGTTTCTTAAGTAATTTCTCATACCCTGCAACTGAATTGCCAGTCCTATCGGCCAGATCAGCTTCAATCATTACCACTTTATCCTGGTATGAAGTAAATTTGGCCAATTTCAGTTTTAAGATGGAATCATATGCTACTTTATAATTACCGCTATCCATGTACTTTTGAATAACGGAGATGCTTTTGGCAAATACTTGCATTTCACTCCATCCCCTCTTTGCAACCAATGACTGAGCCAAATCATTTGCTTTATCAAATTGCTGAGAAAAAAGATACTGATCAAACAATCCGTACATTCCAGATTCCGACCAGTTGAATTTTTCTGGGGGGAACTTTGACCGGAGTTCCTCGTAAATTTTTATCTTCCTTTCCCTTTCCTTGGTCTCATAGGCGAGCCAGTAAAGACCCTGAGCTGCCCTTTCGTGTGCGGGGAACAACTTTACAAGCTCTTGGACCTTTTCACGATAAAAGTCAAGGTTAGTTCTGCGAAAATTCGCTGCATAATAAAACAAATAAGCTGGATTGGCAGGATCGGCCTCACTGGCCAATTTCATGTAATCAG
>JBIPNK010000117.1:0-4528 GCA_044373365.1 Chitinophagaceae bacterium | reverse complement strand
TACCATTACCCCATCTTTCTGCATCTATGGAAAGTTTGAAAAGGGCATCTGCATTTTTAGCATCGAGCTCAACAACTTTTTTCAGATATGCAGTTGCTTTGGGGCTTTCGTGTTCATAGAAGGCTGATCCAATGGCGTAATGTACAGCAGGAATTGTTGGAAACATGGTTGCCCAAATCCGGTATTGGTTATCCAGCATGGCTTCAGCACTGTCATACCTTGATTTGAAATCCCTTTCCAGAATAAACAGATTACCGTCCCAGCCTATTGATTTTATAAAGCCAGTATGAAAAGATAGGCTATCAGGATGCGCCTCAACTTTTAATTTCCAATCTGATACAGCTTTCCAATCAATTGGAGCGGGAATTTTAATTGATTGCTGTGCATATGAAAATGTAAAGGCCCCAGAAATAATTGTGCAAAATACGATTATGCTGAGGCCTTTATATAATTTCTTCATTGTGCTTTCTTGTTTTGCGCAAGAGATGATTAAACTCAATATTTGTTCTGCAACAATGTACCCCGACCCGCTATCAATTCATTGTTGTGTATCGGCAAAGCATATCGTCTTGAGTTTTTCTCAAGGGTATATGTTTTAATAGGTTGAGAGACATCCGGTCCTGCCAAGGTTAAAGGGTAAAATTGTTTTGTTACCACTACATCATCAGCCGGATCAGCATTGTTATTAAACCTGCGCAAGTCATACCAACGTTGCACAAAGGGCATTTCTCTTCTTCGTTCCTGCAAGATCTTGGTCAGCGCCTCTGCTTGATTGGCTGCTGTTAAATTTACAGAAGCCCCTGGTTTTATTCTTTTCGCACGAAGCGTATTTACCGTAGTTAATGCACCCGCCACGTCTCCTGTTCTAGCAAGACATTCTGCTTTTATCAAAAACATTTCAGCGGTTGTTGGACCTGAGGGGATTTTATCTTTAAAGAAGAAAACATAACCAGGAAGACCGTTTGTGGGTGTATTAGAACCAAAATAGTATGAATAGTTTTCAACTATATGAAATTCATATCGACGATCATTGACTTGATCATAAAGACTTAACAATTCTGTACTTGGCAAATAAAACCAGGAGCCAAAATTTTGCATGCGAAAATATAAAAATTCTTTCCAGCTTATCATATCAATCAAATTGGTTTGATTGTTGTGGGTATATGGAAGTTGCTGGGTAAACGATGGAGCACCAGTAACAGCATAAGTAGCCGGTGTACCATAATACATTTCAGCAGGCTTATTGTAATCGACCAATACATTGTATTCATTCAATGCAAGATTGGCATATTTCAACGCTTCAGTATAGTTGTTTCGGTTGAGGTAGTACCTTGCAGCAAACCCGTTAACAGCAGCTGTACTAGATCGCCAGTGCTCAGGCCTTCCTCCGGAAACCAATGGTTTGTTTATTTTTAGTGCCTCTTTTAAATCAGCCTCAATATCGTTGTACGTTTTTTCCAGGCTTTGGCGTGTTAAATCCTCTTCAAAACTTGTAAGTTTTTTACTTGGCAACCCCATTTCACCCTTATTTGCTTCTGTATAGGGAAGGCAGTACGTATTGGCCAATTGCCAATAAGCATAACACCTTAACATATGCGCATCTGCTTTTAGCCTTGCTTTATCTTCCGCACTACCGCCAGTTACCTTCTCAAGGTTATTCAAAACAGCATTTGCATAAAAAATATCCCTCCATTCGCCCCCAGAGCTTGCCCATAATGCATCACCACTAGCCGTAACTGGCGCAAAGTCAACATCCCAGAATGCTCGAAAAATATTCGGCAGAAAAGTGAAATTACCCCTCTTGTTATCGTAAGTTTTGGCATTAAGGCCATAATCATCTGTACCCATCCAACTTTGAATCTCATCACTATAAAAAATACTATAGTTTTCCATCAATGCTGTTAGCTGATCCGTTGTTGTTAGGGGCAATGAAGAATTTTTGCTAATCCTTTCGCTCAGGAACTTTTTGCATGCGCCTAGGCCAGAAACTGTAGCTACAAGAACAATAAGGAGTAGTGATTTATTGCTGAATAACCTTTTCATATATTTAGTTTTATCTTTTTAGAAATCAAACTTTATTCCAACCGTAGTTTTGGGTCTAGGATTTAAAGTACCTAAGGCATATAGCGGGTCTTCCCCATATTTATTTGACAAGATTACAAATAGGTCATTTCCTTGGAGATAAACTCGAAAGTTGGTCAAGCCTGTTTTCTTCAAAACGGATTTAGGCAGGTTATATGTAAGGTTCACCTCTTGCATCCTTATCCAAGATGCGTTTTGCGACAAATATGAAAAGTTGCTATGGAACCTATCCCAGAAGAAAAATCTTGGCTCTAATGGATTTACTGGTAATGTCAACATTTCTGATGATTTAGCATTTAGCACATCACCTACAAATTTGTTGGCCAACATTCTGCTCGCGAAAGACCATTGTACAGGGTAATTGAAGCCTCTTCTCTGGAACACGTGTCCAAAGTTCCCCGTTACAATCAACGAAAGATTAAAATCTTTGTATTCAAAACTGTTCATAAATCCTAATGTAACAGGCGCTACCATTGTTCCCGCGCGGTCAAGATAGGTTCTGGCATCGCCAGGTACGAATGTTTGCATATCAAAGTTCACGCCGCCTGGCCCCAAAACTGTTGGCTGACCTGCAGTGTTAAAGCCCATGTATTTGTACATCCAAAGTGTATTGGCATTATAATCGACAGCATAGGATGCAGTGTTTCTCGCAGTCAGTGAAGATGAATTGTATTGCGCAATAAACAAATCTGTTATCCTGTTTTTATTGTAAGAAAAATTCAAATTACCTCTCCAGCGCATATCTTTCGTGATATCCATCACGGTACCTAATTCCAGTTCAATTCCTCTATTAACCATCTTTGCATTGTTAAGGAATTGGGATGTTGACCCATTTACAGCAGGAATGGCAATGCTGGCCAAAAGATCTTTACCATTTCTCTGGTATAAATTGATATTTCCAAATAATTTGCCCTTAAAGAGTGAATAATCAAAGCCTATATTTGTTGTGCCTGTCTTTTCCCAACGGAGTGTTGGATTGCCTAGGCTCGAAAATGAGGCAGTAAATTGATTGGTAAGTACATTTGGAGTTGAACCCAGGCTCAGCAATGGCATAAAAGACGTGCTTCTATCCTGATTCCCGTTATACCCGTATGTAACACGCAAAGTCAGCCTATCAACAAATTTTACTTTAAAGAAATTTTCTTTCCATATCTGCCAACTTCCACCGGCGGACCAAAAAGGATTATACCTGTATTTAGGATCATCTGTAACGAAGTTCGCACCATCTGACCTTACACTAGCCGACAATGTATATTTGTCGTCATAGGTGTATGCAGCATTACTGAATGCAGAAAAGAATCTATCCGTTGTATAACCAAATGAGTTGGTGTATCCAAAAGACGTAATCTGGTTTTGCCAGTTTCGGATTGTCAGGTTAGTGGGCACTCCAGTTCCATTTTGATTTCCATTAACAGGCGATCCACCTGGACCATTTGGAAAAGCGCCTAATTGTAAGGTTGCGTCATTATACCCGTATGTGGTTGGCTGGCCAAATGTTTGAACTACCCTGCTTTGTTGTTCTGTTCCAGCGACAAAATTCAAATCACCCTTTGGACCAATCCGCTTATCAACCCGAACAATATTCCTGAAATTCCATGCGACAGACTGTGTTCTGCTTTGGTTCAATATTTGACCTTTGGGCAGGTTCAAAATTGGTGCAGTAGTCATTGCAGCAGGAAGACCTGGGTTCCAAAAAGCATTCTGGTTAATTGTGTTACGTACTGTAAAACTGTTTGTATGATATAAACTGCGGTTTTGTGTCAAGAAATATTCATATTGGATACTTGATTCAAAACTGATGCCTTTGATAGGTTTTATTGTAATTCCTGCTTGCATTCTGGCATTATAATCCCTGGAAACCTGGCTGCGGCTCTTGATTTCTTTTGCTGGATTGTAACTCCAATCTGTATAAGGAAAGAGATTTCTGGGGACACTTCTTTCAATTACTGGCGTGTAATATCTTAGCGTTGTCCCTGTATAACTACCATTAGGGTTTTGAAGCATTTCATAAGGAGCCAGACTCTGGATTTCTGCCATAGATGAACCATTGTTGGTGTTATTATTATGCTGCAAAGTTGTATTCAAAGAAAAATCAAGCCATTTTGTAACATTGGCCAATGTACGATAGTTGGCTAAAAATCTTTTATTGAAGGTTTCTTTGAAGTTTGATTGATTTTCTTCAAACATAAACGAAAACGCATTGCTCATTCTTTCAGTTGCACTGAATAAATTTATATTATACTGCTTTGATACCGGATTTGAAAGCAGCAAATCTGAGATCTGTTGTCTGTTATTAAGCCCTTTCAAGCTATCTAACATGAAATCTCTTCTTGCCAAAGTAATGAATCCAAGCTTATGTTCATTGAGCGCATTTTGCCCTGGAGTCCATGTCCATCCGCTATTATTAAGAATATTTCCTCCATTTGTCTGAGCACCCCATTTATCA
>JBIPNK010000100.1:0-7800 GCA_044373365.1 Chitinophagaceae bacterium | reverse complement strand
CTTCAACAGCAGAAGCAGCTGTTGAAGAGAACAATGAAATCAACCTAACCCAAGATCAGTTGAAAGCACTTGGTCTTCAATATGGCGATCCGGTTAAAACCAGCATGAGCAGCATCATTACGGTGCAAGGTAAAATAGACCTTCCTCCGCAAAACCTCATCTCTGTCAACTTTTCATTGGGAGGATACCTGAGGAGTACAAAACTTATTCCTGGCATGCACGTGTCAAAAGGGGAGGTGATTGCCATCATGGAAGATCAGGCCATTGTTCAGCTGCAACAGGACTATCTTTCTGCTGCTGCACGGCTTGATTTGGCTGGCCTTGAATTGGAAAGGCAAAAAGCCTTGGGCGCGGCAAGTGCAGGAACTTCACGGGCCTTGCAACAGGCCCAGGCCGAGCAAAAGTTACAGGCTGTTGCCGTCAGGGCTTTGCAAGAGAAACTGAAGTTGATTGGCATTGATGTAAACACGTTGAATGAATCCAATATCTCTGGGCAGGTATCTGTTCGGTCAACCATCAATGGATATGTGTCCAAGGTCAATGTCAATACGGGCAAATATGTTCAGCCCACTGAAACCATGTTTGAGCTGATTGATCCTGAAGACATTCATGTGGCACTCACTCTTTTTGAAAAGGATCTTCCCTATGTGCAGAAAGGAAACCAGGTCAGCATTCATTTCATGGATGAGCCGGGAAAGACCTATGCTGCAGAAGTGATCCTGGTCAACAAGGGCCTTGATGATGACAGAACCGCCACCGCCCATTGTCATTTCAAGGTGAATCCTAAAAATCTTCTGCCAGGCATGTTTGTGGAAGGTGAATTGTCTGTAAGCAGCAAGCTGGTGGATGCCGTTCCTGATGAGGCTGTGGTAAGGCTTGGAAACAAGCAGTATATTTTTATCAGGAAATCAGACAATGTGGTTGAAATGAAAGCAGTGGTTACCGGACTTTCCAAAGATGGTAAAACAGCATTGATCAGTGGCAATGAGGGGATTACTGCCGGATCCATTGTATTGAACAATGCCTACAAATTGATGGGGATTCTTAAAAACAGCGGAGAGGAATAGTTCTAGTCTTTGTAGTCTTCCCTCACTGGGCTGAACACATCAATCAATACACAGTCAGTATGTGCTGTAGCAGAGTGGGGTGTGTTGGAGGGAATGACCTTCACCACACCTGGCTCAAGCATAACCGTTTCATCTCCAATTTGCATTTCCATTTTCCCTTCGAGCATCAGGGTGATTTGTTCATGGGGATGATGGTGTGCAGGAAGTTTGCTGCCCGCTTGTATGGTTACCCATCCTAACGTGGTGCTTTCTCCGTGCACGTATTGGCCCAGGATTCCTTCTGTCAATAATTTCTTTTTCACTTCATTGAGATGTGGCATGTGATGATGTTTATTGTTCAAAATAGGCTACAGAACCTCCAACCCAGTCTTTGTCCTTGTTGTACCTTACGCCAATCATTTTCCCTTTGCTGAGCCTTGCCAGGTTGGTGGTAAGGGTGGGTCTTTCTTTTCCTTCTTCCCATACATACATCAGCCTGATTTCTGCTTTTGCAGGTTCATTGGGCGTTTGGATGCAGGAAGCATACTTTACCTTGCGTTGGAGAATCCAGTGTTCAGGTTGCTGGATGGCCTCAATGTCTTCTTTGGTTAGATCAATCACCACACCTTGTCCGGCAAATGAAAACAAGGGCTTCAGTACATAGTTATGCAGATCTTCCGGTATGCTTTCCACCTCATTGAGGAAAAAAGTTTCAGGTATGAAGGGGTGATGAAGAAAAGGCAGGGTGAATTTTGAAATCCTGTAAAACCAGTTGGGGTGGGGTACCCACTCCACATCAAGGTCTTCCCTCAGGTCTACAATCGGGCCCAGGGAATCTTTCACTGCATTCAATTCATCCGCAATGATCCTGTTATAGATCCTTTTGATCCTTGTTTTTACGCCATTGTTGTCATAGTACAATTCCCTTCCTTCCTTTTTCAATGCAGTGATGCAAACAGGTGCAATACCCAGGTAGTCTTCTGTGCAATAAAAATCAATCCTTGTTTTTTGTTGATGCGGTTTTATTTCAAGCAGAATCACTTCTTCTTGCTTGTGTTCTCCAAGGATTACGCGTTTGAGGAGCGCTATATAACTTGATTTGTTCAATCCATTAAAGTAGTGGGAAAATCCATCAGGGATGTTGAAATGCCTCTCCAACACCTCCGGATAATAGGCCTGCATGCCAAACAGGGTGGGGAAGCCCTGCATCTCTATGAGCGCTGGAAATAATCCACCTGTTTCGTTTTCGCATATGCCAAAATCGAATGCGATAAAATGGGAAATCTTGTTCTGCCCTTGAACCATCTCTTCTTCAGGGATGGCCCTTTGGGTGAGTGTATTGAAATCAGGATGGATAATAAAATCGATGATTGATTCACAGGTCTGGATCATTTCCTGGCCAAGCTTTCTATCAATGAATACGGGGGTCTCTGCTATCCGAAAATCTATGGCATCAGGGTGTACGCTGTTCAGGTCCAGGAGAAAATTTTCATATTTCTCCGGGCTGAATGATGCGTTGAATTGTTCCCTGATCGATTGGATCATCTCCTGAGTTTTATGAAAAGCTATGAGGGTTGTTGATCTTGGTAATGGCCTGCGCAATAAAATTGGGCAAGACATGGCTGTTGGTCATGCTGATTTTTTCAGGATCATTGAGTTGCTCAATCATCGACTCCCATTTTTCCTGTCCATGGTTTTCGATAACGGTTTTTTTCTTGTCTTCCCGCTTCAGGTACATGCTCATCCCCTGGGCATCGGCTTCAGGATGAAACTGTGTTCCCACCATATAGGCATTGAACCGGATGGCCATCACAGCCCTCTCTAGGTCAATATGGGGCCGCTCTTTTTCAATGCAAAGCATCTCCGCTCCCAATTCCTTCATCCTGTCCAGTTGGGGTTGGATGACTTGAAAGTCACGGCTGTCTACACCATAAATGGGATCGTTGAGCCCTTGGAACACAGGTTCATCCAGGCCCGCTGCTATCCTGTGCATGGGGAAGACCCCAAATGCAGTGGACTTGCGTTTGGTCACATGGCCCAGGCCAAAATATCGGCATGCCATCTGGAAAGAGTGACAGATGAAAAAAGCATATTTTTTGTTGATGTTGTTGGCCGCATTGTTCCAGGCAACCAAGTCTGAGAGCCATTTGAAATAGGCATTGTCCCAAACCGTTCCCTCACTTTCCAACGGACTTCCGGGTCCACCGGTGGAAAGATAAATATCGAATTCCAATGAGGGTAATTCCACTTTGTTGCGCACTTCAAATTCCTCCCATTCAAGCGACTGATGATGTGCTGTATTCATGCGCACCAACATTTCCCTGATGCACCGCATTCCCTCATTCTGTTGACCATCGTAGAGGTCCAGTATGGCAATCCTGATCTTCTTCATTTCGCCTACAAAGGTACATCAAAGGCTACCAAGAAACTTGGATTCGATATAGGAAGCCACCGCCTCAAAACTCTTGGTTTGTTCGTAAACTTCCAGCTGTCTGTCTGCTCCTGTTCCTTTTTGTAAAATGGTGGTAATGCTTTTGAGTGCTTCTCTGCAGCCCAATTCATCCACCACATCATCAATGAAATCAAGGAGTTCAAGGATCAATGCCCTTGTATTCACTTCCTGCTCTTTTCCAAAGTCGATGAGCTTGTCATCAATGCCATAGCGGGACGCGCGCCATTTGTTTTCATTCACCAGGGCCCTGGGATAAATCATGAAGTTCAGGTTGGCTGCCCTGAGTTTGAACAGCTTGGCACAAATGCACTGGAACAGGGCTGCAAATCCCACCGTTTCATCAACGGTAAGGGGTACATCGCATACCCTGAATTCAACTGTCCCATAGAATGGATGCACCCGAAGATCCCACCAAATTTTCTTGGCATTATCGATGCAGTTGGTTTTGATGAGCAGGTTCACATAATTCTCGTAAGCACTGTAGCTGTCAAAATAATCTGGAATCCCTGTACGGGGAAACTTATCAAATACCTTGGTTCTGTAAGATTTGAATCCGGTCACCCGACCTTCCCAAAAAGGGGAATTGGCACTCAGCGCAAACACATGGGGTAGGAAATACCTAGCAGAATTGGCAATATGTATCGCCATTTCCTTGGAGGGCATGCCCACATGCACATGCAGACCAAAGATAAGGTTGGATCTTGCTGCATCCTGCATTTCATTGACAATCTCCTGATAACGGACATGGTCTGTGATCAGCTGTTGGCGCCAAGTGCTGAAAGGGTGTGTTCCTGCCGCACCAACACTGAATCCCAGCGATTCAGCGATGCCATGGATTGTTTTTCTGAGGTTGTAGATATCATGACGGGCATCTTCAATGTTGTCGCAGACATCGGTGCCCACTTCAACCACCGCCTGGTGCATTTCTGCCTTAACTTTTTCACTGATGATTTTTTGGCCTTCAGCAACGATTTTCTGCTCATGGCTGATCAGCGCTTTGGTTGAAGGGTCAATGACCATGTATTCTTCCTCGATGCCGACCGTAAATTGTTTATAGTTGATCATCTTGAATGGTGGTTTATTTGGTTAGCGGTTTGCCTGCTGCACTTTTTTTGATATACTCTCCCCAAGCGAGGTTGTTTGCTCCTTCTTTCAGGTTTTCTGCAACTTCGACCGCATAATTGGCCGAAGTCTCAACAACCCAGTCAAAATTTTCCTGACCAACACTTTTCAGGTCAGCATCTGGCGCAGGGTTGCAAAAATCAATCGCGTATGGAATGCCATCCCTGATGGCCAATTCAACAGTATTGAAATCATAACCAAGATGATTGTTGATGTTCAACACAATATCTTCCATGGTCTTCAGCATCTTGGCTGAGGGTTTGAAGTTGGCAACATACCGCAGATGATGGGGGTTGCGTGGTTCGTAGGGCATGATGCGGACATGCTTTCTGCCGATGCAATAACAGCGGTAATATTCCTCAAACACAATCTCTTCCTGCAAGAGCATGACCAGTTGGCCGGTTTCAGCATGTCTTTCAAAAAACTCATTCATGTCGTTCAGCCGGTAAACATTTTTCCACCCGCCCCCAGCAAAAGGTTTCATGTATGCAGGGAACCCAACATAATCAAAGATGCCTTTCCAGTCCAGTGGATAGGCCAGGTTGGAAAATGACTCCGCTGAAGTATCGTCTGGAAGCTCTCTTGATGGGAGGATAACTGTCTTGGGTACGGGCACCCCAATTTTGGTGGCCAATGCATTGTTGAAGAATTTTTCATCAGCGCTCCACCAGAAAGGATTGTTGATGACAGCCGTACCAGAGATGGCAGCATTTTTGAGGAATGCCCGGTAAAACGGAACATCCTGGGATATCCTGTCAATGATGACAGCATAACCTGAAGGGTCGCCCTGGATGACCTTGTCAATTTTTACCGGTGCTGCTGAAATGCCTTTGATATTCTTTTCATTGATCCTTTTGATCAATGCTTCAGGGAACGATCTTTCCTTGCCATGCAGGACACCAATTATTTTCGCCATGTTGTTTACTTGTTGACCTAAGTTAATGAATTTTATTTATGCTGCTCTGTTTGTGATTCAACTCCAATACTAGATTCCTTTTCCTATTTTTGTCGCCACTCAAAGCAGTAACAGCATACGATGGGCGATGTTTCTAGTTTCCAGGTTCAATCCAGTTTTCTTTCCAGGCAAGTAACGGTGGATGTCTATGAAAATAAAGCCGCCTGCCCTTCATCGCCTGTTGCACTGTTGTTGATCAACGATGGCCAAGATCTCCCATCAATGGACTTTGCTGATGTGCTTGAAAAACATGTCCATTCATTCTGCAGGCTGATTTGCGTTGGGATACATGCTGGTCCTGAAAGGAAACAGGAGTATGGTGTTGCGGACTTTCCAGATTTTATGCAAAGGGGAGCAAGTGCCGGCGCTTACGCATCTTTCATATTGAAAGAGTTGATGCCCTTGCTTCACCAAAAAACAAAAGCAGTCGAGTTCGATAAAAAATACCTGGCTGGGTTTTCCCTGGGTGGGCTGATGGCTTTTGATATGGCCATTGATCATCCGCTGGAGTTCAGTGCTGTTGGCGTATTCAGCGGATCCTTCTGGTGGCGATCCAAATCTTTGGAAGATGGTTATATTGAAGAGCGCGACAGGATCATGCACGCCAAGATCAGAAAGGCTGCCTATCATGAAAACAGGAAGTTTTTTTTACAGGTAGGTGCCTTGGATGAAACGGAGGACAGGAACAAGAATGGCATCATTGATTCTATTGATGATACCCTGGGAATCATTGATGAGCTGGAAGCCATCGGATACAAAAAAGGAACAGACATCAAGTACCTCGAAATCGCTGATGGCCGCCATGATACAGCAACCTGGGGCAGGGTCATGCCTGCTTTTCTCCATTGGTTGAGCGACCTGAAATAAAAAAGGCATTCCAAAAGATTGGAATGCCTCTAATGATATTGGTGGATTGCTTATTTCACTTTGAACGCAACTTCTGCATTTTCCCAACGGATGAAAACCTTGTTTCCAGAAACTTCGTAAGCCAGTTTTTCATTGAAGGAAGAAGATTTGCCAGCCTTCACTTTTACCCTCAAAACATCTTCTTCTTGCTTGTAGCTGTATGAACCCCATTGCTTTGGGTTTTTGTTGAAAATGATGGTCCACTCGTTTTCTTCAGGAATCGTGAACAAGGCATACTTTCCTTTGGCCAGGGACTGACCTTCTATTTTAACATCTGCATCAATTTCAAAAGTGGTGGCATCATTGGCACCAGTTCTCCAAACTTTTCCGAAAGGAACCAATTCTCCCCAAATTTTTCTGCCTTTGACAGATGGAGCGCCATAATTGATGGTGACGGTAGCATCACCCGCTTTTCCTGTAGCTGTTACCGCAGGGCTGGGTTTTGCATTTTGCGCCAGCACGGAAATACTGAAGGAAGAAAACAAGAGGAACATTGTTGCGTAGAGTAGATGTTTCATGTGCTTTTTTTTTAATAACGTTTTGAAATTTGATTGGTTCAATGGATCAACTGCCGTCTGTACAGTTGAATGGTATTTTCAAGACCCAAATATAGTGCATCGCAAACAAGTGCATGCCCAATGCTTACTTCATCGATAAAAGGAATCTCCTGGACCAGGTAATGAAGATTGTCAAGGTCGAGGTCATGGCCGGCATTTATACCCATGCCCAATGCCTTTGCTGTTTCGGCTGCAGCAACATAAGGGGCGATGGCGGATGCCCTGTCGGTTTTGAAATGATGGGCGTAGGATTCCGTGTAGAGCTCAATCCTGTCAGTGCCAGTGAGTGCCGCACCTGTTATCATGTTAGGGTCAGGGTCACAGAAAATGCTGGTCCTGATGCCGGCTGACTTGAATATCCCAATCATCTCTGTAAGATAATCCTTGTGCCTGATGGTGTCCCAGCCATGATCTGAGGTCAACTGGCCTTCCGCATCGGGAACCAGGGTAACCTGGTCTGGCTTCACCTCAAGTACCAGCTGAACAAATTTCTCCTCCTTGCAATTCCCTTCAATATTGAACTCTGTGGTGAGTACTTTTTTCAGGGCCCTTACATCCGCGTAGCGGATATGCCTTTCGTCTGGTCTTGGATGAACCGTGATGCCTTCCGCACCAAACTGCTCGGCATCCAACGCAACCTTGATCAGGTCAGGGTTGTTACCGCCCCTGCTGTTCCTGATGGTGGCTATTGTGTTGATATTGACGGAGAGGCGGGGCATATGGGGTTGAGGTTGATAGGTTTAATGGTTTAGGGGTTGAGAG
>JBIPNK010000099.1:0-7863 GCA_044373365.1 Chitinophagaceae bacterium | reverse complement strand
GTGCAACTGTCCGGTTGGTTTTTCAATTGGGGTCAAATGATCGTTTACTGCAACGGGGAGGTTCGGCGCAAGGACAATCGATTTAGCAACAGGGAAAAACCGTCTGATGTCTTTTGTTTCATCCTCTCCCGTTGAATGAAAACCCAGGTGTCGGTCAATGCCCATGGTTCTTAAAAACCATAGGTATAAGAATTTCTTGATTGGCTTTACCGCCAAAGCAGAACTGCGCAACATCCCCCTGGGGGCGATGATGATTTTTTCTGTAGCATAAGCAGCCATGATGGGTTTGATCATGTTGGAGAACATGCTGTTCAGGTAAATCCTGTCTGGATTAATTTCTGAGATGACATTCTTCACTTTTTTGTAAGACATTGTCCCTGGAGAATAATACCAGATCTGGTATCCCTCTTGTTGAATCCATCGGTCTGCAATGATGTTCTTGAATGATTTTTTTTCGTTGATGTCCCGATCAGCCGTGAAAACGTAAATGTCATACTGAGACTTGAACCGCTCTACCAGGTTGACAATAGAGCGTATGGGCCCTCCAGCTTTAAAAGCCGGTGCATACCAGTCGCAAAAAATAAGGAGTTTTCTTTTGTAGGTGGATAAGGTGTTTTGCAAAGCTTATTGAATAAATTTAAATGCCATTCTTGTTCAGCCAGTAGCCAAGTACTACAAATTGCCAAAGCTCCATCCACCGCACGGATGGATCATACTTGAGAAAACGATCCCAATATTTTAGCAATGCATCACGCTTGATGAAATCCCGATGGGCCAGGTCATTGATCTGGGCAGCACAAAATGACTGCAGTTCATTGCGCATCCATTTCTCCCAAGGCAAAACAAAGCCCTGCTTTTTCCGGTGCACAATTTCATCGGGTAGCAAAGGCTCCAAAGCCTCTACCATCAACTGTTTAGGATAATGAGGATATTTGATATGATCTGGAATCGAAAGGACATATTCAATCAGCTTGTGGTCAAAAAACGGTTCCCGAATTTCCAGCCCAACTGCCATGCTCATCTGGTCAGCATCCTTCAACAGGGTATGCTGGGTATAGCCCATGTATTCTGCAATGCTGTACTGACTGAACAGGTCAAACTTTTCAATCGCTCTCAACTCATCCCTCAACATTTTCTCTAATCCGATCTGTTGAACATTGGTGTTTACCAATTGCTTGATCAGATCCGGAGAAAATATTTTTCTGATGATGGGGTACACATTGCTGATGCTGGTATCACTGATCGCCAAAAGCTCAGACAAACGTTTGTTTCTGTTGGAGCTTGATTGTTTGAGCAACAAGGATGCTAATTTTCTCAGCGGATAAGAAAGCTGGTATCCGGCACTTGCATTGTTGAGCTTGTAGAACCGCATGAAACCTGGATACCCGGCAAACAGTTCATCTCCACCGATTCCTGTGAGTGCCACCTTCAATCCCGCAGCGCGTATGGCACCAGACAGCACAAAGGTGTTGATGCCATCTGCCGATGGGCTGTCCATTGCGTCCAGGCCAGCAATAACCTTGTCCAGAAAATCTTCAGGCCTCAGCAGGTGCTTGACATGCTTGGTACCAAATCGTTTGGCAATGGTTTCAGCATAACCAGATTCATCATATTCTTTTTCCGTGAAGGATAGGTTGAAGGTGTTGATTTTTTCGCGAGAATTGAGGCTCATCAAGGCCACAACAGCAGAGGAATCAATGCCTCCCGAGAGAAAGGCGCCCATCGGAACATCACTCATCATTCGCTTTGCAACGGCCTCGTTCATTTTATCGAAGAGGTTTTTTCTAATGGTTGCCCCGTCCCCTTCAATACTGAATTTGTTGTCTGTCAGGCTCCAATATTTGATTGTATCTGACGATTTTGCAGTAAGCTTCATGCAGCATCCAGCCTGCAACTGGTGGATATTGTTGATGATGGCATTGGGATAGCCGGTCGATTGCAATGAAAGAAATTCGAACAAGGATTGCTGGTCAATGGAAGGCTTGAGCAATTCAGAAGCAAGCAGGGAGCGCTTTTCAGAGGAAAACGCAAATGCACTATCATTCCTGAAAAAATAGAGTGGCTTAACGCCCATCCTGTCCCTTGCCAACCAAAGGATTTCGTTGCGCTTGTCCCAAATGGCAAAAGCAAACATCCCTTCCAAAACTTTCACGCAATCAATCCCCCATTTGCAAAAAGCCGCCATCAACACTTCCGTATCGCTAGAGGTGGTGAAAGGATAATCAGACAGTTGTTGTTTCAGTTCAAGGTAATTGTAGATCTCACCATTGAACACCATCACATAATTACCTGATTGGTCAAAAAAAGGCTGGTTGGCTGCCCCGCTGAGGTCAATGATGGAGAGCCTCCGGTGGCCCAGCGCAATAGCAGGTTCTTCATAAAACCCTTCTGCATCCGGCCCACGGTGCGCAATGGCATTGGTCATTGCCCTGACGCGTTGTGGTGCGTCGGGAAGTTTGTTGTAATGCAATATGCCTGTTATGCCGCACAAGTGAGTACTGTATTTAGGTAATGATTAATGTTAGCAATATTGATATTAGATGACATGATTAGGTTTGATGAATTTTGTTCATCATATCAAATATAGGGAGGGCTTCGATGCCTGCCCCTAATGGAAATATTTCTGAGCCGGGATATACAACATATTGTTGGCTGGCTTCAAGGTCTTGACAGCCAATATGAAAACCTTTTGAAACCACAGGGCTGGCTGATCTTTTGATTTCTACGGCGATTCTTTGATTTCCCTTTTCAATGACCAGGTCAATCTCAGCACCGGCAGCAGTGCGATAAAAATAGGGCTTCGCATTCATCGGTAATGCAGCGATGATGTTTTCCAATACGAATCCTTCCCAACTTGCGCCTACAACTGGGTGACCCAAGAGATCTTCCATCGAAACGATATCCAGTAATGCATGTGTCAAACCTGTGTCCCTGATGTAGACCCGAGGAGTTTTGACCAGCCGTTTTCCAACATTGCCAGACCATGGCAAAACTGTTCTCAGTAACAAAAGGTCTTCAAGTAAATCAATGTATTTTCTTGCAGTTGGGTTTGAAATGCCCAGCCCACTCGAAATTGTTGAGGTATTCAGCATCCCGCCTTGGTTGTGTGCAAGCATCGTCCAGAGCCTATTCAACAACGTTGCTGGAATCCGGGGTCCAAACTGAGGCACATCTCTTTCAAGGTAGGTACCGATGAATTGTTGTCGCCATATGAAACTCGAGGTATCGGTTTTTGACGTAAAGCTGTCCGGAAAACCTCCCCTGAGCCATAACCTGTTTAACTCAGTGCGTGGATTGTCTAATTCCGACAATAAAAGACCCGATAGTTGTTTGTAGGCTATTCTCCCTGCCAACGTTTCGGAAGATTGTCTGATCAAATCCAGCGAGGCTGAGCCTAGGATTAGAAATTGACCGTACCGGTTTCCTTGGGCCCTGCGCTCATCAATGATACCACGGAGTGCAGAAAAAATCTCTGGCATTCGATGGATTTCATCCAGTATGATCAGCTTTCCAACATGAAGTTGAAAATAAGACTCAGGATCAAAAAGTTTTGCTCTGCTGGAATTGGACTCAAGATCAAGATAAATCGCATCAGCGCCCAAGTCTTTTGCGATGTCTTTGGCCAGTGTTGTTTTACCCACCTGCCTTGGGCCTAGTATCGCCACAGCGGGGAATGCAGATAGCAATTCCAGGATTTCTTTCTTGACGGAGCGATTAATCATCCTTGTAAATTTAAAGTTTAAGTTTCAATTTACAAGGATAAAATTAATAAAATTATAGGGATTAGGGCTCAAGTTGGCTGGGATTATAGCTTTCTCCACAATTCCTGGTAAAGCCCTGCAATGAAGCCGGGCTGGTAGTTTGCTACTTTTTCTTTTCCTGCTTCCACCAATTCCATTTGGTGTTGATGACTTGACAATAGGTTAATTACGCCTTCCCGGATCGATGCAACCGAGAATGGGTCCACGAGTACAGAAGCGTCTCCGGCCACTTCTTTCATCGGGGAAATATTGCTGGTAATGACGGGCCTTTCAGCCTGAAACCCTTCAATGACAGGCAATCCAAAGCCTTCATAGGTAGAAGGAAAGAGAATGAGATCGGCATTGGTGTATTCCGCTGCCAGCTGCTCAGGAGAGATGCTGAAGTCTGAAGAATAATGGATATTGAATTTTTTCAACATCTCTTTTTGCTTTCGGCTCAACTCTCCAATGATGCGCAGGTGAACATCCAGGCCAAACAAGGCGGCGATGGAGATTTCAAGGTTTTTATTGGGCTTGGTGCCAAGGAATAAAATAGTTGAAGGGGTTGAAGGGGTTGAAGGGGTTGAAGGGGTTGAAAGGGTTGAAGAGGTTGAAGGGGTTGAAGAAGTTGAAGTAGAGAAGATTGGGTCAACGGGATTGGGGATGACCAAGATCTTTTGGGGATCGCAGTTTGTATAATCAAGGATTTCCTGCTTGGATTTTTCGGAGATGGTGGTAATGTATTTTGCTTTTCTAACAGGAAGATCAAGGAAGATCCATTTCAACAAACTGCGGCGAAGCCCTTTGTAGGTGTGCAAAAACACAAGGTCGTGGATCGTGAGGATGGTTCTGTCTTTGGGCAATGCCAGTATTGCGTAGTGCACATCACCCGTGATATGAAAGAGCCCTTTTTTGAAACGGGTCAAAAAAATCAGGTTGAATAGAATGGAGAAAATACCCCTGCTGGTGAAAGGCATCTCTACCTTTTCAATAACAGTGGTTCCTGCTGCGTTCACTTCTTTGGCCACAACATCAAATACTTTCTCAATGCTGAAGAAAGCCGGGTTGCGTTTGCGGTATATGAGGGTTAGGTTGATGCTGAGGGAGGTTGAGAGATGTGGAGGGAGGTTGAGCTTGCCAGCCGAAGGCTGGAGAGGTTGAAGTGGTTTAAGGGGTTGAGGGGGTTGAAGAAGAAGGCCTCCTCTTTCGTTTCATGAGAACATGGTCTGCATCACGAGTTTTATATTTTCTGCGGTTGACAGATCAACCATGCCGAATTTCTTTTTCAACCTGTTTTTGTTTACAGCCCTGATTTGTTCCAAGACGACCTGTCCTTCTTCTCCATTCACCTGGCTAAACACACGGGTTGGAAAAGATTTTATGGAATGGGTTAGCGGCGCAACGATAACAGTAGGTAAATGGTCGTTCATAGCCGTAGGTGAAATGACTACACAGGGTCTTGTTTTTTTTATTTCTGCCCCTTTTGTGGGATCCAATTCAACTGAATAGATCATGAATTGTTCCACTTGTTTACCACTCTTCCTCATCAAACTTGTTTTTCATGCCATTAAAAAGATCTTCATCGGGCAGTTGTCCTGCTTTCAACGCATCTTTGAATTGTTTTCCCCAGCTGGACAAATCGGTGTTTACCAGTTTTTCGTCAATCGGCCGTATCCTAATTTCCCCCCTACTGGCTTCAATGACCACATTGTTATTTTGAATACCTGCGATATCCATCATTTTTTTGGATATAATTACGCCCTTGGAATTTCCGATATCCCTGAATACAGATCTCACCTGGAACTGCTTACCAGCATTCACCTCGTATGTTGCGGCTGGCTCACTCAGGATATTTTTGCTTTTGGTTTGCTTCTTGGATAACATGGTGTAAAGTTATAACATTTGTTATAACTAATTTTTACTTTTCTTAATGATTCATGATACTATTGAATTTCAATTGGCTACTGAAGATGCAGCATTACCAATCACCTTTGCAAAAGATGCATAACTGAACTGTTGAACTGTTTCCAAAGCCTTTGCTCCCATTGATGAGGTATCGGCGTGTATCATTTTTTCCATGCAGTTATACAATCCATTTTCATTTCCAGCTTTGAATACAAATCCATTTTCGTTATCCTTTACCATGTCTGCAGCGGCACCGCATTTATCGGATGCTATCACGGGTCTTCCACATGCCATGGCTTCGTTGATGGCCAGGCCCCAGGTTTCGTCAGGGCCTTTTGATGGCAGTACAACTATATCGCCCAGTCTGTAGACTATGGGCATGATGGATTGGTTTTGGAAAGGCAGGAAGGTTATGGGGTTTGAGGAAGTTGAGAGAGGTTGAGAGATGTTGAGGGAGGTTGAAGGGGTTGAAGAAGTTGAAAAGGTTGAGGGGCTTGAAGTCATTTTTTTGAGTTCTTCTTCAAGGATTCCATTCCCAACCATGATCAGGTGTGTGTTGGGATATTGTTGATGTAGTCGTGCAAATGCCTTGACCAATAATATCGGATCTTTTTTGGGTTCAAATTTTCCAGCAAACAGAAAGACTTTTGTGTCATCAGGAATCGAAAGTTTCTTTCTCCAATTTCTTGCGCTTCCTTGATAGGAAGAATGCTTGTCTGGTGTTTCAGTTCCAGAAAAACGAGCATTGTCAACAGCGTGAGGGGCACGGATGATCTGACTGGCAGACAATCCTGCGTTTAGGAAATATGCATCAGAAGCAGTGCCGGGGCTCAAGACATAATCAACATGGCGATAGACCCATTGAAGCAATAATTTTCGCAAGGTTTTTTTAAGGCTAAAGCCAGCGGGCTCATCGAGTAGCGTGGAATCACCCCGGAAATACAATGGAATTTTTCCTTTGAAGTGACGTAAGATTTTGAGGTGGGAATTGAATTTCCAGCCGTATACAATGATTTTGTCGGGATGGAATGAAGCCACCTCGCTGACCAACGTAGGATTGATAATCCCCTTATAGTGATGAGAGCCCGGAGTCGTGGAAATGTTTTTTACAAACACATGATCATACCCTGACAGCAGGTCAATGTCCCACTCACGTTCAATGCCAAAGTCTTTGTCAAGTACCTTGCCTTGTGCTTGTCCCCAGGTATAAAATACTTTTATGCTACAATCTGCCGAACCCGCCAAATACCTGAACAGCGGCGCGTTGTATTGAATGGGATGGGTTGATATGATGGATGTTCTATAAATACTATGAAAGGATTGAGTTTCCCTGCCAACGATAGGTTTGTAACCCGAAGGCTGAATCTGTAGCTTTAAATTTCAAAGCGTTACAATTTGAAACGCTTTGAAATTCATATTGCATTAATACTTCACTTTATCTGAACTTTTTCACAAAAGAAACCTCAACCTGATGCTTTTTGGCAATATCAATTTCGCTCATGCCTGACTTTAAATCTTGAATGATAGCTAAGATTCGATTTTCGGCATTTGCTTCACCTTTGTCGAGGCCTTCTTCGTAACTTAATTTCATGGAAGAATTCCAGCTTCTGATAGAATCCAAATAATTATCGTAAGCGATCAACTGTCCTTCTGTATAATTGGATTCATCCAGCAATTCAACCGCTTTCTTCAAGTTGGGATAGTTGTATTGGGTGTTCATGGTAAATGATTTGATGAATTCCGGGTCAATGAGGTATTTAACCCAGCGATCCAGTGAATCTTCCAAATTAAAGTTACTCCTTTTTCTGCATTTCGATAATTCGATAAAATGCATTTCTACCTCTTTGATGCACCTATCAGGATCATCTGCGTTGACGATGATGTATTTGTGTTTCCAGCGATCTGTATCATGTTCAATAATGTGATCCACCAGGCAAAGTGCAAAAACAGGCTGCAAGTCATCATAATCCAACCCCTGTGGCATTTGTCTTCCATACACCCGGGCAGCATTAAAAAGAACCCTCTTCTTTAAAGACTTCTGGCGGGCTACCTGCATTTCTACGATAAAATGCCTTCCTGCATCATCTGTACATCGTAAGCCTCCGACCAATACCTTGTTGTTAATTCGTTGCTGATGTAGTATGGGATTACTTGCCGTAATACTGCGGTAATAATTCCTTGATTCTGTTAATAGGATGCGATGGTATTCTTTGCAATA
>JBIPNK010000032.1:0-31419 GCA_044373365.1 Chitinophagaceae bacterium | reverse complement strand
CTGCAGACTTCATACGGTATCAACAATGTTGCTATTGTTAAAGGAAGACCACGCATCCTCAACCTCAAGGACCTGATTTCATGCTTCATTGAATTCAGGCACGAGGTTGTTATAAGAAGAGCAAAATATCAATTGAAAGAAGCCGAGAAGAAGGCGCATATTCTAGAGGGTTATCTCATTGCACTCGACCATCTGGACGAAGTCATCAAACTGATCCGCAATGCCTCAAATCCCGAACAAGCAAAAGAAGGACTGATTGCATCGTTTGAGATGTCTGAAATTCAAGCAAAAGCAGTACTTGAACTCAGGTTGCAACGCCTAACTGGCATGGAGATCAACAAGATCAAGGAAGAGTACGCAGAAATCATGAAATTGATCACTTATCTCAAGGATTTGCTTTCAGATGAGTTGAAACGATACGACCTTATCAAGGCCGAACTGATTGAAGTCAAAGAGAAGTTTGGCGATGCAAGGAGAACAGAAATTACATACCTGGACAATGAAGTCAGGATTGAAGACTTGATCAAGGAAGAGGATGTTGTCATCACCGTTTCTCATTTGGGTTATATCAAAAGAACACCTGCTGATGAATACCGTGCCCAAAAGCGTGGTGGCCGTGGATCAATTGGTGGAAAAACCAGGCAGGAGGATTATATCGAACACCTTTTTGTAGCGTCAACACACCATACCTTGCTTTTCTTCACCGAAAAAGGAAGGTGTTATTGGTTGAAGGTCTATGAAATTCCTGACGGTGAAAAACAAGGAAAGGGAAGGGCTATTCAGAACCTGATGCAGCTTCCACAGGATGATAAAATTCGAGCCATCATTGATGTCAAGAATCTGCAAGATGAAGAGTTTGTCAACAGCCATTATATCGTGCTCTGCACAAAACAGGGGATCATCAAGAAAACCGACCTGGCTGATTTCAGCAGACCAAGGGCCAATGGTGTGAATGCCATTACCATTGTTGAAGGAGATCAACTGCTCAATGCCAAAATGACTGATGGAAATTCAGAAATCATGCTTGCGGTTAAATCGGGTAGGGCCATCAGGTTCCCTGAGGCAAAAGTCAGGTCAACTGGTAGGGGAGCAATTGGTGTCAGTGGAATAGAAGTTGATGATGCTACCGATGAAGTGGTGGGCATGATTTGTGTGAATGTTGAAGACAAAACCCGTACAGTATTGGTTGTTTCTGAAAAAGGATATGGAAAAAGAACAGCCGTGGATGAATACCGCGTTACCAACCGGGGTGGTAAAGGTGTTAAAACCATCAGTGTTACAGAAAAAACCGGTAAATTGGTAGGCATTTTGGAAGTAACTGAGAAAGAGGATCTGATGATTACCTGTGTATCAGGCATCACCATCAGAACCAGTATCGCCCAGATCAGTGAACAGGGAAGGGCTACACAGGGGGTTAAATTGATCAGGTTGGATGATGAAGATGAAATAGCAGCCATCACCAATTTGGATGTAGTAAGTGAACAACCTGAAGCAGAGGGAATTGAAAACGGTGTTACAGATGCTTCCACTGACACACCAGCAACTGATGAATCAACACCTGAAAATGCTGATGATCAACAAGCACCTGAAGAAAACAACGAAAATTAAATCATTAAATACCAAACAATGAAAAGGATCATTTTTACCCTTTTGGCAGCAACCGGTTTAATGTCTGTTAGCGGCCAAAACCTCAACAAGATCAAGGAATCCATCACTTCCAATAAGTTTTCAGAGGCAAAAACAGCCATTGAAACCTTCTTGAATAACCCTAAGTACCAAAAGAATCCAGAACTCTATTACCTCAAGGGAAAAGTGCTCAGTGCTATTTCAATGAATGCAACTGAGCGTGCTGCTATGCCTGAGGCAAGGATGCTGGCTTTGGATGCATTTAAAAAATCTTTGGAGATTGACAAAAACCAATCAACACTTTACCTGACAGTAGACAATTACAAACCTGTTTTCGATCTTTATTCCAGCGGATTTGAAGAGGGTGCAGCCTACTACAATGCATCTAAATTTGAAGAGGCCTTAAGCACTTTCAAGAATACTGGTGTAATCGGTGATTACATTTTTGCCCAAGGATGGGGCCTCTACAAACTGGATACAACCCTGACCTATTACATGGGATTGTCTGCGTTAAATGCCAAGAAAGAAGACCAGTCCATTGCCTATTTCACCAAATTGGCGGATGCCAATGTTGGTGGAAATTCAGACATGGCTACACCATACCGTTACCTTGCCAAATACTATTTTGACAAGAAAGATGATGTGAACATGAACAAATACATCGATGCTGGATTGAAAATCTTCCCCAAAGATGATTACCTTCCTTTGTTGGCGATTGACCATGCACGTGACAAAAATGATATCGCTTTTCTCTTGAAGAAGTTTGAACAATTGTTGGCCATCAATCCTGAGTCTTTTGACCTGGTATTTGATTATGCCAGTGAGTTGTTCGGAGAAACACACGTTTCAGAAGCTTCTAAAAGACCTGCAGATTATACTGAAAGATGCAGCAAAATCGAAGGTCTTTACAACAAGGCCCTTGGTTTGAAACCAGATTCTTATGAAACGATGCTTTCATTGGGCAAGCACTTTTACAATCAAATGCTATTCATTGAGGAAGATGCCTACAAGGTAAAAGGAACTACTCCTGAAGCGGTTAAGAAAAAAGCCGATTATGCAGCGTTGATCAACGAAATGGTTGACAAGACCATTCCACAATTGGAAAAAGTTTTCGGTCATTATGATACGATGGGCAAGTTAAAAGTCGGAGAACGTTCCAATTTCAAATCAGCCTGTTCTTTGTTGAACTATTGCTACGACAAGAAAAAGGACAAAACCAAGGCTGAATTTTATCAAAAGAAATACGATGAGGCTGACAAAGCACATCAATAATATCTAAACAAACATCAAAAGAGAGAAGCCAAAAACTTCTCTCTTTTTTTAAATCATAATTTATGTCACTTCAATTAGGAAGGCAATCATTCGGAGACATTAAAAATGCAGGCAACGTACTGACAGATCAAGAGGCCAAAGTCTTACTAGATGAATGGGTCTTGAACGATCGGCTTAAACTGCACATGGTTCAGGTAGGGGGATTGATGGGAGTGTGGGCAAAAACAGTTGAGAATCTTGATGAGTTTGATGCCTGGAGATGGAAAATGGCAGGTTTGCTGCATGATGCGGATTGGGATCAATGGCCTGATCAACACTGCAAAAAAATCATCGAACACCTGGAATCTTCGAACATTGATCCTGAAATCATCAGGGCTATTGCTTCACATGGGCATGTTCATTTCGGTGTTGAGCCCGTTACCCGGATGGACAAGATGCTCTATGCCTTTGATGAGCTCTCTGGTTTGATGCATGCCTATTCATTGATGCGCCCCAATGGCTATGAAGGAATGGAACGGAAAGGTGCCATGAAACGCATCAAAGAGAAGACCTTTGCAGCCAATGTGAGCAGAGAGGATATCAGGGATGCCTGCGAAAGAGCCGAAGTGAGTTTGGAAACATTGGTTGATTTTATCATCACACACCAAGGTAGTTTCCAATAAATTTCAGGAATCGGACTAAAATCAATTGCTGCCATTATTTGATCACCAAGACTGCAGGCACAGGTCTTTGGCCGCTGGGATCAGATGGTTTGATGGTTTCTTTTCCATTGACCAGCATACAGGAGCTGCCGCCACCATCCAGGTTCATGGCTTCTACACAGCCCAGATCCACCATGATTTTTGCCATTTGTGGCAGGGTAGCGCCTTCAGCCAATCCTTTCATCCTTCCCTGAACTGCCAGAATGATCATGGTTCCGTCTTTGGTATAGCCTATGGCAGTACGAGGATGCTTATCGGTAATAGCTTTACCTGCAAACTTCTTTTCTTCGTTGTTGGATATTTTTACCTGACCATCCTGCACCAATACTGGGCCACCTCCAAAAGCATGTTTCACTTTCCATGGTTTCAATCCTGACAGGCTTGGATGATTGATGTTTAATCTTCTTACAGAATCAATCATGGGCGTATACACTGACTGCATTACGAAGGGTACTGCCATACCAGAGTCATTATAATTGAACGCAATGTCCATCTTTCCGTTTTTGAAAATACCAAATGCACTACCCAGGTTATGCACATAGGTCATGGTGTCTTTGCCTTTTCGGGATACGGCAGGTGTATCATATCCAACCATCTTATTGTTTTGTACAATCAGGTTAACATTCCTGTTCTGAACAAATTCAAAAAAAGAGCAATTGACAACAACAAAAGGTTGCTCATTGCGGGTAAAATATTGGCTGGGTGTCAGGCGTCTGCGGAAGGTTGTATC
This sequence comes from Chitinophagaceae bacterium, assembly GCA_044373365.1. Lineage (GTDB taxonomy): Bacteria > Bacteroidota > Bacteroidia > Chitinophagales > Chitinophagaceae > Pollutibacter. Next base: position 27,090 of record JBIPNK010000032.1, on the reverse strand, counting down.
TACAAAAAATTGCTTCGCATGATCTTTGGCTTTGATGGTAGCAATAAACATGATGGAAGGTGCACCGTCTAACAAGTCATCTGATTTCAAAACTTTGATACTTGTAGGAAGCTTTCCAAATTGACTTGAAACATCTTTCCAATTGGTTTGCCCATTGACAATGGAAGATGAAGACAATCCAACAATCAAAATATACCGGCATAGAAGATATGATGCTGATGACCGGCCAAATATTAATTTCATCATATTGATTCTGGACAAAATTCTATTTAACATAATATAAATTATAAGTGATTTGTAATAAAAGTTTTAAGTAACGCTGTTGATATTTTAAATGAACAATCATCCAAAGTATTTAAACTTTGAAGTAAATTGAGGGATAAAAATAAAGAATGATTCGTAGAGATTTCCTGAAAAATTCATTGCTCAGTTTACCAGTGATTTCATCTGTAACACCTGAGCCAATTCAATCAAACAAACCTGCAAAACCAATCATCATTTCTACCTGGGATTTTGGTCGTGCAGCAAATGCTGAAGGATGGAAAGTTTTGGCAGCCAATGGCCGAGCCTTGGATGCTATTGAAAAAGGTGCACGTGTTACTGAAGCTGATGAAAGCAATAAAACTGTTGGATACGGTGGATATCCAGATCGTGATGGCCGCGTCACCCTTGATGCCTGCATCATGGATGAAAAAGGCAATTGTGGAGCTGTCATGTGTCTTGAATATATCAAACATCCGATTTCAGTAGCCAGGATGGTCATGGAAAAGACCCCGCATGTGATCTTGGTTGGCGACGGGGCCCTTCAATTCGCCCTTGCCAACGGATTTAAAAAAGAGAATTTGCTTACGCCAGACAGCGAGGAAGCTTGGAAAAACTGGCTGAAAAAAGCCAACTATGAGCCTGTAATGAACATAGAGAACAAACAATACCAACAACAACCTGATACCGGCATGTTCCCTGGAAGTATAGACAACCATGATACCATTGGGATGCTTGCCCTGGATGCACACGGTAATTTGAGTGGCGGATGCACCACCAGTGGCATGGCTTTCAAAATGCATGGCCGTGTTGGGGATTCTCCCGTGATTGGAGCCGGGCTTTTCGTAGACGGTGAAATCGGCGCTGCAACATCTACTGGAGTTGGAGAAGAAGTCATCAGATGCGTTGGTTCTCATTTGGTTGTGGAATACATGCGCCAAGGAAACTCACCAAGGGAGGCCTGTAAAAAAGTAGTGGAAAGAATTGCCAAACGTGATCCTGAAAAAGCAAAAAAAATACAGATTGGCTTTCTTGCCATTGACAAAGTAGGCAATTATGGTGCATATGCACTCCAAAAAGGTTTCTCTTATGCGGTAAAATCTGCCAACGAAGAGATTGTTATTCCAGGTGAAAGCTATTTTAACTAACATGAAATTTGAATTAGAAGTCATAGCGTTTGATTTGATATCCTGCCAATTGGCGGCTGATAATGGCGCCGACAGGATAGAACTTTGTGCAAATCCTCACGAAGGCGGCACTACCCCATCGTATGGCATGATGAAAGCTGCGAGGAAATTAACCCCAATTCAGGTATTCCCTATTATTCGACCACGTGGTGGAGACTTTTTGTACACTCAAGAAGAGTTTGATGCCATGAAAGAAGATATTATGGCCGCGCAAGATATTGGTTGCGATGGAGTTGTAATAGGTATTTTAAATAATGACGGAACTGTTGATGTTGAAAAATGCCAGGAATTGGTAGCATTGGCTGGTGACATGGAAGTAACTTTTCACAGGGCTTTTGACAGGGTTAAAGATCCTCTATATTCACTTGAGCAAATCATTGCAATAGGTTGTAAAAGAGTACTTTCTAGTGGTTTAAAGCCTACAGCAATGGAAGGAAGTTTGCTGCTCAAGACACTTGTGTCGCAGGCAAATGGAAGAATCAAAATAATGCCAGGCTCAGGAGTAAGGGCAGAAAATATCATTCAGCTTGCCAAGGATACCGGGGCATCATGCTTTCATAGTTCTGCGAGAAAAACAATTGAAAGCCCAATGCGATACCTCAACACAGACATGAAAGAAAACCTAGTGCAGGTATCGCTGGATGGAACTGAAGTAAAGCACCTCAAACATAATCTTGTCACTCATTTTAAATCAATGCATTGATATGCCTTCAATTTTAAAGTCTCCACTGTTCCTGACCATCCTTGGATTGACCCTCGGATTGACTGGATATTATATTTTTCTTACGGATGAACCAGTGGATTATAATGCCGAAATCAAACCGATCATCAACCAAAAATGCATTTCCTGTCACGGTGGGGTGAAGAAAAAAGGAGGTTTTAGCCTGCTTTTTAGGGATGAGGCACTCTCTCCCACTGCTTCTGGAAAGCCGGCGATCATACCAGGTGATGCAAAAAACAGTGACATGATCAGGCGTTTGTATCACAAGGACCTGGAAGAACGAATGCCATATAAGGAAGAGCCACTGTCAAAACAAGAAATTGATCTGCTCACCCGTTGGATTGACGAAGGAGCCAAATTTGAAACCCATTGGGCGTATAAACCTGTTCAGCCACAGAAAGTTCCAGGTGGCTCTTTCTTTTCATTTTTTGGCAATGATGATGAGAATGATATTGATCATTTTATCGATGAAAAACTGGATAATCAAGGATTATCTCGTTCCGATATAGCTGATAAACAATCTCTTCTGAGAAGAGCCTCACTTGATATTGTAGGTATCCCTGCTCCTGATAGCATTGCCCAAAAATACCTTTCTGACCCATCGGACAAGGCATATGAGCACCTGATTGATGATCTTCTTGCCTCTAAATATTATGGTGAACGATGGACCTCCTTGTGGATGGACCTTGCAAGATATGCTGATACGAAAGGCTATGAAAGGGATTATATCAGGTCCATCTGGCGCTATCGCGACTGGCTGATTAAATCATTCAACCAAGATAAATCCTATGACCAGTTCCTGACAGAACAACTCGCGGGAGATCTTTTGCCCAATGCCACAGATGAACAATTCATTGCAACAGCTTTTCACCGCAATACCATGACCAATGATGAAGGCGGAACAGATAATGAAGAGTTCCGGACCGCTGCCGTCATCGACAGGGTCAATACCACTTGGGAAACCCTGATGGGAACCAGTTTTGCCTGCGTTCAGTGCCATAGTCATCCATATGATCCCTTCAAACATGAGGAATATTATAAGTTCATGGCTTATTTCAACAATTCCAGGGATGAGGACACCTATGACGATTATCCGCTGTTGCGCGAGTTTCGCAACAAAAGCATTGGTCAATACGATTCCGTTATAACCTGGATAAATTTATACGGCAACAATGACCTCAAAACCTATTATTCCAGGTTGCTTAAAACAGGGCAGCAGTGCATCAACAGTTTGTTGGCTGATTCCATGATCAATGCTGCGCTTGGAGATACCAAATTTCTCATGTTGCGCAAATCATCCTGGGCAAGGATGAAATCCATCAACCTGACCAATAAGTCAACCCTTCTCATCCGGTATGGCTCTGGTAATGACAATGGACAACTGACCATCCGGTTGGATTCTACCAATGCCCAACCTTACTTAAAAATCAAAATCGATAAGAGCAAAGGTGGCTGGACCTTGCTTGAAGTAGATCTTCCTCCCGGTTCGAGTGGAGTCCATGACCTTTACCTTAATTATGAAAATAGCAATTTGAAGTCAAAAGATGACAATGGTATGCGTTTTGACTGGTTTGCCTTTACACCTGCTTTCCCGGGGAAGGATCAAAAAGATTATACAACATACCATGATCTTTTTATCCAGACCTTGAACAGACCGGATGCTGAATTCACGCCCATCATGCTCGACAATCCTGCGGACATGAAGCGCAAAACATATGTTTTTGAAAGGGGCAACTGGTTGCTCAAGACAAAACAAGTGGAGGCTGGATTACCAGCATTGTTTGTCAATGACAAGGACATCAAGCTGAGGAATAGGCTGGGATTGGCCCAATGGATGACGGATAAAACCAATCCTTTGACCGCCAGAACGATGGTCAACAGGTTGTGGGAGCAATTGTTTGGTCAGGGATTGGTGGAAACACTGGAAGACCTGGGTTCTCAGGGAGCCAACCCTACACATCCGGAATTGCTGGATCATTTGGCTTATCAATTCATGCATGAAGACAATTGGAGCATTAAAAAAACATTGAAAAGGATGGTCATGTCTGCCACTTACCGTCAATCTTCTAAATCCACGGATAAGGCCAAAGAAAAGGACCCCCTCAATAAATATTATTCCCATGCCCCAAGAGTAAGGCTGAGTGCAGAGCAAGTAAGGGATCAAGCATTGGCCATTTGTGGTGCCCTCAGCGATAAAATGTACGGGCCCAGTGTAATGCCTTATCAGCCAGAGGGAATCTGGCGATCACCCTATGATGGGCGGAAATGGAAGCAAAGTGATGGAGAAGACCAATACCGACGGGCCATTTATACCTATTGGAAACGTACCAGCCCATATCCTTCTATGATCAGTTTTGACGGATCAGCCCGAGAAGTATGTGCAACCAGGCGCATAAGAACAAACACTCCTCTGCAGGCCCTGACCTTGCTCAATGATTCAACCTATTGGGATCTTTCCGTTAAACTTGCGCAGAACCTGCTCAAAGACAAATCGCTTTCCCTTGAACAAAGAATTGGAAAAGGATATGCCTTGGCAACCGGTCATCCCATCAATGAACAAAAAACCAAAGCATTTCAGCAGCTTTACAATTCCAGTTTTCAAAAACTGGAAAAAGAAAAAGAAAAAATACTGGGAATGCTATCAGATTCAGTGTATAGAAAAAAAGGCAAGGAGTTGGCCGCATTCGCTGTCGTTACCAATGCCATTTTAAATCTCGATGAAGTAATCACCAAGAACTAGATCAACAACAATGGCAAAAGAAAAAATACAATTGGAGGCTCAAAGAACTGCCCTATCCTACCAAACAAGAAGGCATTTTTTGGGGAAATGCAGGACTGGCATGGGAATGATGGCCTTGGGTTCAGTATTGGACAGCTGCAACTTGTTCTCTGGTAACAATGCAGATGGCTCACTGGTGTCCAATCCCCTTTCTCCCCGCTCTCCTCATTTTCAGGGAAAAGCGAAATCGGTGATTTTTCTTCACATGGCTGGGGCACCCTCACAACTGGAGATGTTTGATTACAAGCCGGAACTGCAAAAAATGGATGGCCTTGATTGTCCTGATTCATTTATTCAGGGAAAGAAATTTGCCTTCATCCGTGGCGTTCCCAAATTATTGGGTCCTCAGGCCAACTTCAAACAATATGGTCAAAGTGGTTTGTGGCTATCTGATAACCTCCCCCATTTTCAACAGGTCATTGATGATGTAACCATCCTAAAGGCTGTCAACACAGACCAATTCAACCATGCTCCGGCACAATTGCTGATGCACTGTGGTACGCCAAGGTTGGGAAGACCGAGCATGGGCTCATGGGTAACTTACGGACTGGGGTCTGAAAACAGCAACTTGCCAGGCTTTGTGGTATTGACTTCTGGGGGCAGAAATCCAGATGCAGGAAAAAGCATTTGGGGAAGTGGTTTTCTTCCATCCGTATACCAGGGTGTTCAATGCAGGTCTGAGGGCGATCCGGTGCTATTCCTTGAAGACCCCAACGGTTTTGATCGGGATATGCGCAAAGCATCTATAGAAGCCATCAACAATGTGAACGAACTCTCCTATGCCGAATACAAGGATCCTGAAATTTTAGCGAGGATTTCTCAATACGAGATGGCTTTCAAAATGCAGATTGCTGTGCCAGATGTCATGAGCATCGCTGATGAACCTGCGTATATTCATGAAATGTATGGCACAAAACCTGGTGAAGAGTCTTTTGCCAACAATGCACTGCTGGCCAGAAAACTGGTAGAAAAAGGTGTTCGCTTTGTTCAACTTTTTGATTGGGGATGGGATAGCCATGGCACAGGTGAAGACACTGCGCTTGACAAAGGATTCATTGGCAAATGTTTGCAAACTGATAAGGCTGTTTCTGCTTTGCTCCTGGATTTGAAGCAAAGGGGTTTGCTCGAAGAGACACTGGTGGTTTGGGGTGGAGAGTTTGGAAGAACACCCATGCAAGAAAACCGGGATGGCAAACAAAACAGCTTCAAAGGACGAGATCATCACTCGGATGCCTTCAGCATGTGGATGGCAGGAGGCGGAATCAAAGGTGGATTCAGTTATGGAGAAACAGATCCAATCGGATACAATGCCATTGAGGGAAAAGTTTCTGTTTACGATATACAAGCCACGATATTGAAACAGCTTGGTTTTGACCATGAGCAATTGACCTATCAATTCCAGGGCAGGCCATTCCGGCTTACAGACGTGTTTGGAAAACCCATCGACCCCATCATCGCTTAAATCAAACCATGAACAACAGAAGAAATTTTCTGAAGACCGGATCTTTGATGGCAGGGTCATTGCTTTTTGCAGAATTGGATGCGTTTGCAACACCTGCAGTCAAGTTGCCAGCCTCAAGTTTGATCATCATGGCAACCAACTGGGGATTCAAGGGAAATCTTGTTGAATTCTGTGCTGCAGCCAAAAAAGATGGATACGATGGCATTGAGGTATGGGTTCCAAGTTCTGCTGCCGAGATGAAAGCATTGAGTGAAGCAGTAAGTAATGCCGGATTACAATTAGGGTTGTTGGCAGGCGGACATGACGCCAATCCCACATTGCATAAAAAACAGTTTTCTGATGCAATTGAAAGAGCCATCTCTTTAAAACCCCTTTATATCAACTGTCATTCTGGTAAAGACTATTTCAGCTTTGATGACAATGCAGAGATGCTGGCCATGACCATTAAACAATCCCTTGCGTCTGGCGTGCCCATCTACCATGAAACCCACAGGGGCAGAATGCTTTTTGCAGCCCATGTTTCCAAGGGTTTCATTGATCGATTCAAAGAATTAAAACTTACCCTCGACATCTCTCACTGGTGCAATGTACATGAGAGTTTGTTGGGAGATCAGCCCATCAATGTTGAGGCTGCATTGGCACGAACACACCATATCCATGCAAGGATTGGTCATGCTGAAGGTCCACAAGTCAATGACCCCCGTGCACCAGAATGGAAGAATGAGGTAAAAGCGCACTTTGATTGGTGGGATAAGGTTATTGCACGAAAAAAATCCGAAGGACAATCCATCACAATACTTACTGAATTTGGTCCACCCAATTACCTGCAGACCCTTCCCTATACGGGACAACCTGTTGCTGACCAATGGGCCATCAACAAGTATATGATGGAAACACTAAGAAAAAGATACAGCTAAAACCATAGCATGAACCTGATTGAATTGATTGGCCGCTTTCATCCCGTTTTGGTGCATTTACCCATAGGTATTTTTGTATTGGTAATTGTCATGGATGGACTAACGAGGTTTGATAAGTTTGCATATCTCTCTGCTTCGATTCGACTGATCCTCGGAATAGGAATTCTGTCGGCTATCCTTTCCCTTGTCACAGGATATACCCTTTCTCTGGAAGGGAGCAACAACCAAGATTTGGTGGATAATCACCAATGGACCGCAATTGGAACCACGGCCCTCTTTACTGCATATTATTTCTTGCGGCAAAAATTGATGGCCAAACGAGTTGCCCATACCTATACGCTACTATTGTTGCTTCTTATGTTGGCATGGACTGGTCACCAGGGTGGTTCACTTACCCATGGCGAAGGATTTTTAACTGAAGGAGTCCTTGAGCCCGAAACAACCACCAAAACGCAATTGAACATCAAAGACATCAATCAAGCTGTTGTTTACAAAGACCTGGTACAATATACATTGAACCAAAAATGTGTTCAATGTCATGGTGCTGAAAAACAAAAAGGAAAATTACGCTTGGACGACCTTACCTGGATAAAAGCAGGCGGTAAAAATGGCAATTTGATCAATACCTCAAATCCAGCCGACGGAGAATTGATCAAAAGAATTTTAATGGATGATATTGACGAGCACCACATGCCTCCGAAAGAAAAAACACAGCTCACAGATGCAGAACTGGTCATTTTACAATGGTGGATCAATGCTGGTGCTTCTTTTGATAAGTCCGTTGCAGCCATGGCCCCTGATGCAAAGGTGATCAAAGCATTGGCATCCTTCAAAGCGGAGAACCAAAACCAGGAAAAAGCCATTATCAAAACCAGAGAGTCCATCAAACCACTTGAGAAGAAAATGCAAGAAAAGCTTGAAAAAATGGGATGGGTGATCTCACGTGTTGCTTCAGATGACAATCATATTAGACTGACTGGATACAATATAGAAATTTCATTAAACGATGCATTGGCGTTAGCTGCTGAAATCAGTGAGCATGTAATTGAATTGAAATTATCATTTTCAGCATTACAAGACAATGACCTAAAAAATCTCAGCAAATTCAAGAACCTTGAGAAGCTTTGGTTGGATCATACAGCAATTGCTGACAATGCATTGAAGCAGGTTACTGCATTGAATAATATTGAATACCTGAACATTGTTGGGACAAACACAACTGCCAGTGGTATAAAAAACCTGATGAACCTGCCGAAATTGAAAATGATTTATTTACAGGGAACTAAAATAACAGCTGAAGAAAGACTTGCATTGGAATCAATAAAAAGCAATGCCAAACTATACTTTGGCGATTCAATGAAATCGGTCATTACGGATACCATCTTTGCCAAGAAAGCAGAATAGCTGCTACCGCGTGACAGCCTTGTAATGGTCAAGCAATGCCAATTGATTGATGGTTCTGTTGTAATTGTTCAGCGGATATTTTATACCATAATACGTATCATTATTCAGAAAATCGGTCAAAAACCTCAGGGCCTGCATATAGATCATGAATTGTCCGGCATAATTGATAGCGTCCAATTCTTCCTTGTTCAACAGATCTTTCATGTTTTCAAGGTATCCGGCAATGATGGCCTTATAAAAATAAGGTCTCACAAATACTTTTGAGAGATCTGTCTCTTCCTCATTGCCCGGAGAAAGATAAGTCCTGAACATATCACCCAGATCACTGATCAATAGCCCAGACATAACGGTGTCTAGATCGATCACACATACTCCTTTACCCATATCATTCAGCAAAACGTTGCTAATTTTTGTATCGTGATGGGTAACTCGTTGCAAGAAATGGGATGAGGATAAGATGGATTGGAACCTTGAAACGATGGTAAAATCAGTTTGAATTTGCTCAATAAGCTTTGAGGCCTGTTGAATTCTATCCTTGTTTCCATGTTGCATTGCTTCAGTAAACTGTTGCCACCTGAATGCGAGGTCATGAAAACGGGGAATTGTGGGTTTGAGTGTACTCACATCCATGCCTTTGAAAGCAGCAGTGAATTTTCCAAATTGAAATGCCGCTTCATAGGCCTGATCTGCACTAGAGCAGGCATCTAAGGAGTGTGTTCCTTCGACAAATGGTGTTAACCTATAATATGTGTTGGATTCAATCGCATAAGGCTCTCCAAGCTTCGTGGAAATTGGACTTGGAAAGAAAACTTCTTTGTTGGTTTCTTGAAGAAACCTAGACAATGCATCAAGATTGGACGCAATGTCCACCGGGTTTTTGAAGACTGCGGTATTGACCTCTTGGAGGATGTATGCTGGAGAGGAGGATGTTGATACCGTATATGTTTTATGGATAAGTCCATTCCCAAACAATGCTATATGATAGGCATCTGCATTAGAAAAGAATTGCGATAAAATATTGTTACCAATCATACAATCAATATAAGAGCCTTACTTTAAGGGAACCTTTGACTTTTCTAAGCAACTCAACCGCATTTTTGGATAGCTTCTTATCGATATCCAAGACTACATAGCCAATCTCGTCATTGGTTTTTAGGTATTGACCAAGTACATTGATTTTATTTTCAGACAAAGTAGTGTTGATTTCAGACAAAACGCCAGGAACATTGGTATGAATATGCAAAATGCGGTGTGTCCCTTCTTGCGGGGAAAGGCTTAATTCAGGAACGGTATGCGATCCGGTAGTGGCACCCATTTCAAGGTATTGTAACAATTTGGCACTTACATCCTCACCTATATTGTATTGTGCTTCTTCGGTAGATCCACCAACATGTGGAGTTAGGAGTACATTAGGGATATGTTGAAGGGGCGATGAAAAGGGATCACCGTTCTTCTCAGGTTCAACAGGGAAAACATCAATGGCAGCACCTGACAGGTGTCCGTTTGTTAGTGCTGCTGCCAAAGCATCAAGTTCTACCACCTCTCCCCTTGCAAAGTTGATCAGGATTGAACCTTTTTTAAAATACTTGAGCAATGTTTTATTGATCAGATTTTTGGTCTGTTGGGTTTCAGGAATATGCAGGGTAATGATATCCGCCTTTGAAACGACTTCCTTGAGTGTCTTTCTGGATTCGGCATTACCAAGTGGCAACTTGGTCACATTGTCATAAAAAATAACTTTCATTCCCAATGACTCTGCAAGAATGCTAACCTGTGAACCAATATTACCGTAGCCGATAATTCCCAGGGTTTTACCCCTTATTTCAAAACTTCCTTTGGCATCCTTGTTCCATTGTCCTTCATGGGCAGCTTTGTTTTTATCCAGAATTTTCCTGATAAGGATGATAGAGGCTCCAATAACCAATTCAGCCACTGATCGGGTATTGCTGTAAGGGGCATTAAAAACAACTATTCCTTTTTTGCGGGCTGCATGAAGGTTTACCTGGTTGGTACCAATACAAAAACAACCAATTGCCTGTAGTTTTTCTGCATGCTGCAAAACCTTTTCAGTAATCTGTGTTTTTGACCTGATGCCTACCATGTGTACCTGTTTGATCTCATTGATCAGTTGATCCTCGGAAAGGGCACCTGAAATTTTTTTGATGTCTGCATAGCCGGCATCTTTGAAAACTTTGATGGCAGCATCACTTATATTTTCAAGCATTAAGATCTTGATCTTATCTTTGGGGTAACTGGTTTTGTTCGTATTAACCATTTTTAATAACTGTAGATTTAAACAAAATTAGCAACTTATTGTTCCGTTTCCAATTTAAGCACAGCAATGCAGAAACTTAAACTATTCTTTATTTTGTTTATCGCCTTTTCAGCCCTTTTTTATTGTGTTGATCGATACAGACAGCAAAGCCCCACCGGTCTGAAGGAATCCATGCCAACCATTAATGTGGCTACCAATATTGCATTCACACCAATTGACTATGAACTCAGGAGCTCAAGCAAGCATTTTTTTGACCAAACATTGCTTCGCTCAAGGTTCAATGGCGCCATTCTTGTTGCCAGGAATGGAAAAATAATCTTTGAAAACTACCATGGACTTAAAAATGTAATGAGTGGAGAGCCCATTGACTCCAATACTGCTTTTCACCTGGCCTCTGTTTCGAAGACATTCACCGCCATGGCCATCCTTAAACTATGGGAAAATGCCTCATTACTGCTGGATGATCCTGTAACAAAATACCTGGAAGGCTTTCCATATCCATTGATTACGATCAGGAACCTGCTCAGTCACCGCAGCGGATTGCCCAATTACGTTCATTTTGTTGAAAAAATGGGTTGGGATACACATCGTTTTGTTACCAACACCGATATTTTACAATTATTGATTGACAATGCAAGCAAACTTAAACCCGGAAGGGCCAATGCTTATTTCGACTATTGCAACACCAATTACGCCCTTTTGGCCTTGATTGTTGAAAAAGTAAGTCAGCTTAGTTTTTCCGCCTACCTCGATAATGTATTCTTCAAGCCCCTTGGAATGAACAATAGTTTTGTTTATGCAGTAGACATGGCAGAAACAGTGCTTCCTTCCTATAAATTCAATAACCAAAGGGAACCGATGATGTTTCTTGATGCCGTATATGGCGATAAAAACATCTACAGTACGCCAAGAGACATGATGAAATGGGATTATGCGCTTTCAACAAATCAACTTTTCTCTGAAAAAACCCTGGAAGAAGCTTTTAAGGGATATAGTTATGAACGAAGAGGAACCCGTAACTACGGGCTGGGCTGGAGACTGGTTGAAATGCCAACTGGAAAGAAAATCATCTACCACAATGGATGGTGGCATGGAAACAATACCGTTTTCAGCAGACTTCCTGAGGACTCTACTGCCATTATTGTCTTGGGAAACAAGTTCAACAGAAGCATTTATCAGGCCAAAAAAATTGCAGGAATCTTCAAAGGATATGGTATCCAGTCTGATGATGATGAGTAATGGGCTTCCCCTGAATATCCTATTCCTTCAGGGAAAAATGATTCGGCAAAAAACCTTCATTTTTCATCAGTTTTTCTCTATTTTTGCTGCCCCTAAGTCAGTAACACACTGTTTAGTTCAATAACCAAATGCATTAAAATTGTTTATGGAAAATTTGATCTATCTCGTTCCCATGATGGGAGTTGTCGGACTGCTTTACACACTTATCCAGTTCAAATGGGTATCAAAGCAGGATGCCGGTTCTGAAAGAATGAAAGAAATCAGCACCTATATTGCTGAAGGAGCCATGGCCTTTTTGAAGGCAGAATGGAAGATTCTTGCCTATTTTGTAGCCATAGTAGCCTTGCTTTTGGGCTTCATGGCGCAGAGCAATGCAGGTAGCCATTGGAGCATTGCCATTTCTTTTGTTATCGGTGCCGTTTTCAGTGCTACAGCAGGTTATATAGGCATGAAAGTGGCAACCAAAGCCAATGTGCGCACAGCTGAAGCAGCCAAAACAAGCCTTAGCAAAGCACTCAACGTATCCTTTACCGGCGGTGCAGTAATGGGCCTTGGTGTTTCAGGATTAGCGGTTTTGGGATTGGGAGGCTTGTTCATCATTCTGAAACATTTTTTTGCTCCAGACGGAGATGCTGAAGGTATGTTGCGCACCATTGAAGTGCTCACTGGTTTCTCCCTTGGCGCTGAAAGCATAGCCCTTTTTGCACGTGTTGGTGGTGGAATTTATACCAAGGCAGCTGACGTAGGTGCTGATTTGGTTGGAAAGGTTGAAGCGGGTATTCCGGAGGACGACCCCCGTAATCCAGCTACCATTGCAGACAATGTGGGTGATAATGTAGGAGATGTTGCAGGTATGGGCGCTGACTTGTTTGGTTCATATGTAGCAACTGTATTGGCAACCATGGTGCTCGGACAGGAAACCATTTCAAATGACAATTTTGGTGGCATTGCCCCTATTTTGTTGCCTATGGTTATTGCTGGCGTAGGTATTCTTTTGTCGATCGTTGGTACCTTATTTGTCAGGGTGAGCGACGCAGCCGGTGCAAGTACACATGCTGTACAAAAAGCCCTCAACATGGGTAACTGGGGTTCAATGATCCTCACAGCCATCGCAGCATACTTTATTGTAAATTATATTTTACCAGAAACAATGACCTTGCGTGGTCTTGAGTTTACGCGCAATGGCGTTATTGGTGCCATCGCCGTAGGTCTTGTGGTAGGTGCCCTGATGAGCATTATTACAGAATATTATACCGCCATGGGCAAACGCCCAGTGATGAGTATTATTCGCCAATCTGCTACAGGTCATGCAACCAATATCATTGGAGGCCTTGCTATAGGCATGGAAAGTACCTTCTTGCCCATCTTGGTATTGGCTGGTGGTATTTATGGTTCATTTGCTTGTGCAGGCTTATACGGTGTTGCCATTGCTGCAGCCGGTATGATGGCAACTACTGCCATGCAGTTGGCCATTGATGCATTCGGTCCAATTGCAGACAATGCAGGCGGAATAGCAGAAATGAGTGAATTGCCCAGCGAGGTTCGTGAGAAGACCGATATTCTTGATGCAGTGGGTAATACTACAGCAGCCAGTGGTAAAGGCTTTGCCATTGCTTCTGCAGCATTGACCTCACTCGCATTGTTCGCTGCCTTTGTAGGGGTAGCCATGCCGGATAATCAACACATCGACATTTACAAGGCAGACGTTTTGGCATCCCTGTTCATCGGTGGTATGATTCCTTTTATTTTCTCTTCTCTTGCCATTCGCGCCGTTGGTGAAGCTGCCATGGCCATGGTTGAAGAAGTTCGTCGCCAGTTCCGTACCATTCCTGGTATCATGGAAGGTACAGGAAAGCCTGAATATGACAAATGTGTAGCCATTTCAACAGAAGCATCCCTTAAAAAGATGATGTTGCCTGGTGCCATTACAATTGTTTCGCCTTTGCTGATTGGATTCATTTTAGGGCCAGAAGCATTGGGTGGATTTCTGGCTGGCGCTACTGTTAGTGGTGTATTGATGGGTATTTTCCAGAACAACGCTGGTGGTGCTTGGGACAATGCCAAAAAGAGCTTTGAGAAAGGTGTTGAAATCAACGGAGAAGTTTTTTACAAAAAATCTGAACCCCATAAGGCTTCTGTAACTGGTGACACTGTTGGTGATCCATTCAAGGATACTTCTGGCCCATCCATGAACATCCTCATCAAATTGATGTCGATCGTTTCATTGGTGATTGCCCCTACCCTTGCACAAATGCATCCAACTTCCACAAACAAAGTCGAAAAGAATGTTCAGATCTCAATTATCAATTCAGATACTACAAACGCTGAAATCAGCATGACTGAAGGTCCTGATCAAGGTCTTATTCAGGCATTGAAAGCGGACGGATTGATTCGTGAGGGTTCAAATACCATTGAGTTTGAAGAAGATGTGCTGAAGGTAAATGGCAAGATTGTTGATGCTGAAAAATACAGATCAATGATAAAAGGTGACAAAATGATGATTAAAATTGATGAGAAAGCAGTTGCCCAATAATGAATATCAATTCTTGGCATAAAAAAATCCCCTTCAAATGAAGGGGATTTTTTTTATGACTGAGCGTTTTAAAAAGAAATATCAGATTGATTGATTATTTCCTTGCGACCTTGAATGTTTTGGTTAAGGTATTGCTTGCTGTTTTTTGACTCGTTACAACAACAGTAACACTATAAAGAGCTCCTGATGCCAATGCCCCAGTAGAAATATCATTCGAGGATAATGAAGAAGTTAGTGTTTTTTCATCAGTAGTTACTCCGGCAGGATCAGTTTTAGTCAAATAATAAATTTTGATTCCTGTGCTAGGCATTTTAGAACTTAAAATTACTTTGAAAGAATAGATACCAGACGTAGCAGTCTGAGTAGTTGTTCCAGGATCAGGGTCAAGTGAGAAAAGAATATTCTCTTCTACTTCCACTGGTGGTGGAGGTGGTGTGGGAGGTGTTGGGGTGGGTGTAGTTTTTTTGGTACATGAAATGGTCAAAGCAACCATCATCATAAATGAAAAAGCCAAAGACCGATTAACCATGGTATGAATTTTTATAAAATTAAGCAGATTTGAGGGATTACCAAACATTCCTTGGGCAAAGATCTCCGTAAGCGTTATTTAGGGTAAAACCAAGTACGATTTCATGGGTACCCCGGTTCATGGTGCTTAAAAGATATTTACCCCTGTTGAGGTCATAAGCATAACTGATATTGAAGGTATGGGCAACATTCAGGCCAACCATACCGGCAAATCCATCGCCCATCCTGTAGTTAGCACCGATCCACATCAGATCCCTGTACTGGGTTTTAACATTGATGTCAACTGCCAAAGGTGTAGAAGCTATATACCGCAGCATCACGGAAGGCAATGCCGATATGTCCTGGTTAAGGAAAAAACGATACCCCGCAGTAGCAAAAACATGAGGAACAAGGGTTGATCTGTATGCAGCGCTGTCTACTAGATTGAAACGCACAGGAATGATTTGTTGAGCGGAAAGACCAGCAAAATATTTGGATGAATACAACCACAAGCCTGCATTCAATTCTGGCTTGATTTTGCTGATATCATTGACAGTATTACCAATTGCCGGATCGAAAGCAGTTGCAAGTGTAATTTTGCTCTTGTTGACATTGATTGACGAAAATCCTGCACCAAAACCAGCAGAAAGGCTGGTTGTACCTGTAAGACCTACATGATAGGAATAGGTAGCATAAGTGGTCATGCGGTTGATGTACCCTGTGGAATAATTAACTGCGGTAAACCCTATACCATGGTGGGGCGGAGCCGCAGTATAGTTCGCCCAATACTCTTTTCCTCTTGGGTTTTGCCCTTTCATGTCAAAAGAGGTGGCAGATTCCCGGTAATCTGATTTACCTATGGCACCATGAATGGTAGCATAGAAAGTTTTTGGAGCGCCCTCTATACCAATCCATTGGTTTCTGGCACTGAGCTTTACATCAACATAATTCTCAATTCCGCCAATGGCAGGATTGACAATATAATTGTTCATGATATACTGGGTATAATGTGGCCTTTGTTGGGCATTGGATTTATTCACAAAAACAAAACAGAAAAGCACCAAAAACAATCTTCTCATCATTTCTATTTAAAAATGGTTACATATCCAGCAACTTTCTTTCTGCCAGATTTTGGATCAATTACATAATAATATGTTCCAGTAGGCAATGCATTTCCTTTGTACGTTCCGTTCCAGGGTTTTTCATATCCAACAGACCTGAACACTAGTTGGCCCTGAGGAGAATATACTTCTAAGATACAGCCTGGATATTGGTCCAGGTATTTGATTTCCCAAAGATCATTGACTCCATCACCATTAGGCGTAAAAGTATTTGGAGGTTTGGGAAGTTTAAGAACAGTAATCGCAATATCATCCGTGCTTGTACAATTGCCCCTACCCGTAACACTGAGGGTATAGATGATATCATCTTGGGGCTTTACAACCATGGGTTGGAGGATATCGGTAAAATTAAGGTAGGTTGCTGGAGACCAATTATAGGTGAGGGAGTTTCCAGTTGCTGTGGCAAGAATTGTTTTTTGACCATCATCCAAAACATACATATCAGGTCCAGCAGATATTGCAGGATATGGATGAATAGTAATTGATTTAACTGTTGTATCAGAAATACACCCTTCAGCACTCACTACAAACAAACTAACATTAAAGGTTCCGGTAGCCCGATACAAATAGAGTGGATTTTTTGTCTTATCGACATTGCCATTTCCAAAATCCCAGTTCCAGGCCGTTATGGGTCTTACAAAGCCATTGCTGTTATCCGTAAATTGAATATCCTTACCAAGGCATACAGAATCAAGGCTGGTATAGATTGCTTTGGGTTGAGGAAATACATCAACCAGCAGTCTGGTCAGTGAATCCTTACAATTGTTGTTGCTTGTTGCCACCAATTTTACACTGTAACTTCCTAAAGAAAGATAATTGTGTGTACCATCCTTGGTGACAGCTGGATTGGTATTGTTGGGATTGCCAAAATTCCATAAATAAGTAATCAGCGAACCAGAACCATCTGGAATAGTGGTATTGTTGGTAAACAAGGCCTTCCCTTCTGGAAGACAAACTTTTGGAAGATCAAAATTCAGCAAGGGAAGCGGATGAACCATTACAGGGAGTATTTTGGGTACACTCGTACATCCATTGTTGGTAACGACATCAAGGCTGACATTGTAGGACTTGAATACTGCAAATGCATAATTCAAAGGATTGTCATTGCCGGTAGATTGAATGGGTGAACCATCTCCAAAATTCCAGTTCCACTTTACAAGGTTACCTGTATTAGGAAACGATTTACTCGTGAAACTGATTGGGTTTTTTTCACAATTCAAGGTACTGAAAACAAAATCTGCTGTTGGTCTGGGCCAAACAATGATGCTTTTGCTTGCAGTGTCCTTGCAACCATTGGAAGCGGTGAAAGTATATTGCAAAACATAAGTCCCCACCCCAGCATTGAGCGGAGTGTATAGTCCTTTTGCATTTACACCTTTGCCTGTAAATATTGAATCGCCTGGTGCAATGCCTGTTACATCAGTATATCGGGTTTGGGTAATTTGCCGTGGCGTGGCATCAAGGCAAATGCCTGGGATTGAATCAAATTGTACTGCAGGACTTCCTAATAAATTTACTTGACTGTTCTCGTCATCAGAGCAACTTCCACCAGAAAATGCTCGTACTACTATTCTAACAGGTTTAAGTGGTTGAGTGGAAAACTTAGGATAAACATGTTTGTAAATCTTTCCTGAGTCAGGAAGTTGATCAACATCCTTTATGGTAGGATTATTGTCATAGTCCCAATAAATTTCAAGCTTTCCGATAAATCCAAAGTCTACAGTAGACAGATTTTTTATCCTGACGGTATCATTGCTGCAAAGTGAATCAGGCAACAAAACCACAAAACTGGATTTAGGAACTGCACCACTCACAATAAAAGATGCTGATTTCGTAGAGACGCAACCTGCAAGACTGGTTACCCTGTGGGACATGGTATAAGTACCTGCGGCTGTGTATTTGTGTCTTGGATCTTTCAGCACGGAGCTATCAGGATTAGATGGGGTGGCATTCGCATCACCAAATCTCCAAAGATGTGAGAAACCGGTAGTGTTGTCTGCAATTTTAGAACTGTCAGAGAATTCAGCAAAAGCATCGCTCAGACAAACTTCTGGTATGCTGTTGTTGACAGCGGGTTTAGGATGAATTCGAATAGTTTTAGTTGTAGTGTCACTTTTACAGCCCTTGCTGTTCTCTACCATCAACTTGATCACCTGGTCACCCCAAATGGCAAAGGTTTTTGTTACTGGACTTGCATTGGTAACATCCTGGGGAGTAGCAGTACTGCCAAGACGCCAGTTCCACCTTGTCAATGTGCCAACATTAGCAGTAGATAACTGTTCAAATGAAACGGTTTCGGTTTCGCATGCAGGATCTATAACCTTAAAATTGGCTACAGGCAATGGATGAACAACAAATGATTTTATTGCAGTATCGCTGATACAACCATCCGCAGTAAAGCCAACCAATTTCGCTGCATAAGTACCTGCGGCTGTGAGTGTGAACAATGGATTTTGGAGTGTATCTTTCAATCCATTCGATAAGGTCCAATTCCATTTGACCATGGTTCTTCCTTGCGGATTGGTTTGGTCGTTCATCTTCGTATTTTCTCTTAAGCAAACTTCTGGGGTAACTGTGAAATCAGCTTTGGGCTGGGCAAACACCTGGGTCAATTGTTTGCTCAAACTATCTACGCAACCATTATTGGATCTGATGATTAATTTAACTGTATAAGGTCCTACTGCAGTATATTTATGTGTAGGTGAAATACGATTTATCGCAGTATCAGGATTTGTTAGAGATGCATTCGGATCTCCAAAAGACCAATTACGGATAAATGAGGCCTGGCTTCCATCAACAATGGTGCTTAGGTCATTAAAGGTTCCCATTCCATCAGGCAGACAAATCTTGGGTAAGCTGAAATCTACCGTTGGATTGGGATTATTGTTAAATGTCAGGGACTTGACAGGACTTAAACATCCATTTTGGGTTTTGACTCTTAGCTGAATCGTATATTGTTGCAATGCAGCGAATTTCTCAACGACGTTTGCATTTGTTGTATTTATGATCGGATTATTGGTTACCCATAACCATTCTTTAATGGTTGCCCCTCCCCCTACGCGAGAAACATCAACGAAATTGACATCTTTGTTTTGACAGGTTGAACCAAGGATAGAAAAATTGGCAAGGGGAACACTGTCGACATAAACATCTTTAATAATGGTATCAGTTAAACATCCCACATCGGTATAGGCAAAATACTTGATTGTATATTTCCCGGGATCCTTATACTTGTGATTAAAGTTTTTAGCGGTGCTGAAATTGCCATCACCCAAATCCCATGAATAACCAATAACTGGTCTTCCGACAGATGAGGCAGTATCAATGAAAGCAATGGAATCTGTGATGCAATTTGTTGTAGTAAACTTGAATCCTCCTTTGGGCGGTTCAAAAACCTGCAAATCAAAATCAATTTGCTGTTCTCCGGAACATCCATCAGTTGTTGGATTATTGGCAATTACCTGAATATTATAGGTATTGATTGTGTTGTAGACATATGTACCTTTCAACGAATAGCTGTAAATTCTTTTGCCATTTACCAGATATGTTGAATCATATTTTGGCGCATTGACTTTGGGAATTGCCGGATAATTTGGCACTTTCCATTCAAGGGAAAGTGGTTCATACGGAAGTGTAATGGATATGTTGAATGGTGTTCCTTTGCAAGTTGCGGGTAGTTTTACCGTTGCAAATTTATTGTTGGTGGTAAGGGTCTGGTAAAGATCCTTTACATTGGCTCCTGCATTGTAGCCATAGGTTTCAGCACTTCCATAACCGTAGGCAATAGCATTGAAACCTGAGTCAGCTTGAATGGTATGTGATCCGGCTCCAACCTGCACTTGGTAAAATGAATAGTTGGATTCTTGGGGGTGCACAATAGATGCAACAACAGGAGCTGCTCCATCAACTTTCAGAGAACTTAAACCATTTTTATGGATAGCGATATTGATATAATGCTGAGTGATTCCAGCATTGGGCGTGGAGTTGACAGTAACCTTATCAATTGTTTGCTCTACAGGACTGATGTATATCATTTCAGGATCGCCATTGCCTGCAATTTGGGTATTGCCACAGCTGTTTGCAGTGGTAATGTATTGGGCAACCATTATCGGTTGATCCGATTCCAGGAGATCAGGTGTGTTGCTTTGGTATTCGTAATAAAAACCACCCTGTAATCCTGTAAGAACTGTGCCGTTTCTTTTTACTACAGTACCAGGCTTGCTGATGGCAACACGAAAAAAATTATTTGGCATTCTCAAGGTTGGAACGGTAAGGTATTTTTTTCCCCAGGCATTTGCAGGAAAAGCTTGTTGCATGTAGTTATCCGCACTTCCCGAACCATTGTTACAAGAAATACTCAGTTTTCCTGATCCTGAAAAAACAGCAATTCGTTTACATGGACTTGTGGGGGTGGCAACTGATCTGATCTTTGTTCCTGTAAGGTCTTCACCCAAGAATGGATTGGTCGAGGTATTGAGTCTTCCGAGTATATTATAGATTTCACCCTTATTTAGGTTGACCTTGATTGTATCGCCTGCATTGTTAAGGATGGTTCTGGCACTGGGTATGATTTCTATATTGGTATCATCTTCAGTTGCAATAACATAAGAAAAACAGTAGGAATAATTTTGATTGGAGACTTGCTTGTAATTGACGGAATAATATTCACGGGCCAAAGTGTTTACGGGAAACAACAAAGTGGCACCGGAAACTGAAGCATTATAAATGTGAGCATATGCGATAATGGGAACATCGGAGGTTATGTGGATTCCTTTTCCACTTTTGCCTTCATCAGTAATTCTGGAATCTTGTGCTCCCGTCTTGGGTAAACGTGCTGATGTAGTTACTGCATTTGCAACTACGGTATATGTGTTTGTCCACCCTAATGAGGGAATACTTACTGTAACATTTGCATTTCGGTCTGATGTAAAATACAATACCATATCCTGTGCTCCGCCCCCAGCGGCAACTGTTCCATTGGTATTGTACATCGCGACATGGCTCCCGTAACCTACCCAAAACTCCTTCCCCTTGTTGGAAAAATCCTGTGCAAGGGAAAAAGTCCCCCAAAAAGTCAAAACAAAAACAACAACCAGTCTTCTCATGAACATTGTTTGGCTATATGGAAAATTAGTGAAAATTTGAATATGTACAAACTCTTAGACCATTGATTCTCAAAGAGGTTTAGTGTGAATGGTGATTTTCTTCAGCGCATCAGGTCCAAGGTTAAACAAGAGGTCTACAATGGATACATTGGGCTTAAAACCAATCCTATCCTCAAACAACTGAGGATATTTGAAAAATGGTTCTTTTCCAGATTTATCATGGTTAGACGGCAAATAGAAATCAATCCTTTCCTTGACCTCAAGGTTGTCGGTTAACTGATTGCCATTTAGAATCAAATTCAGGTTGATTTTCATTTTTTTGACAATCCAATCAAGACAACTTGCATTCCAGTCAACGAGGAATCGAGGTTTTTGATCAAAAATTTCCTTGAGCGATGACCTGTATTGAAAAAAAAAGGGGGAGTTACCGTAGATGGTGTCCAATGTTCTAAAGTGATCGCGTTGCCAGTTGCTGCTATAATCTATCTCAACAGCCTTGAATGGCAGTTTGACAGATCTTCCTCCTACGACTGGAATTGTGAGGGAAACAAGCCCATTGCCACCCGGGAGTATCATCCTGTTACGGAAACTGGACCGTTGAAAAAAAAGGTCATTGTCAAAAAAAACCAATTTACAATCAACTATATCCCTCATTGCGTTGACGCATGGAAAATATTGAAGCTCAATGTTTAACACACTATTTTACAGGTTTTTTGCAACATTTTGGAAGCTTGTCATATGCATCTTGGGCAGCCTTGACATCTTCAGCATCATAACCTGTATTGGCGATGGCTGTTTTGATATTTTCGAGGTTTGTCCGGTCGGTGAGGTAAGTTACAGTAGTTTTCTTTTGCTTAAAATCAACGACAACCTTTGTAATTCCTTCCTCATAGGCAAGGTATTCCTCAATCTTCTTTTTGCACATCTCACATTGAACAGTTGGTGTATTGATTTTGACAGTTACTGGCTTCTTTTGCTGGGCACTTGAAGCCAAGGCTATAAAAAGTACAAAGATGGATAAGATTGCTTTTTTCATGGCATGTAAATTTGATTCTAAATTAAGACTATCTACCCCATTCTGAAGGGTTGGCGCTCCAGTTTAACAATGTATTTTGATCTTCAGGATCGATGGTTCCCTTCTCAATAGCCAGTTCAATCAATGTAGGATAATTGGTCAGGGAAATGGTTGGAATACCTGCTGCAGAACAAGCGTTTGCAGCAGCCTCAAATCCGTAGGTAAAAATGGATACCATGCCTATCACATCAAGACCGGCATTTCTCACTACATCAACTACCTGTAAACTGCTTTTGCCTGTAGAGATGAGGTCCTCAATGATGACGGTTTTTAGCCCTTTTTCATAGTATCCCTCAATTTGATTACCCAAACCATGCTCTTTGGGTTTCGGCCGCACGTAGATATAAGGCAGTTTTAACTGATCAGCAGCCATTGCACCCCAGGCAATACCTGCAGTGGCAACCCCAGCAAGCAGTTCAGCTTCAGGGAATTTTTCAAATATCACGTTGCACATTTCGCTTTTGATGAAATCCCTTACGTAGGGATATCCAAGGAGTTTACGGTTGTCACAGTAAATCGGACTTTTCCAGCCTGATGCCCAAGTAAATGGTTCTTTGGGATTCAACTTCACTGCATTAACTTGTAGCAGTTTTTCAGCAACTGTTTTTTCGTTTGTCATACCGCAAAATTGAAGCAAGCTCATCAGAAAAGAAAATTAAGTTATGTACATCATTGTTCACGAACCCTCAGGCCTAGCCATCTTCACAAAAGAGGATGAATGGCAGTCATTTTTATCAGACAAATTGATCATTGAAGCTGGCGGGGGGATGGTTTTCAACCCCAAAGGTGAATTGTTGATGATGTTAAGGCGTGGCCAATGGGATATGCCCAAAGGGAAACTGGATGAGGGAGAAACCATTGAAGCTTGTGCCCTAAGAGAAGTGGAAGAAGAAACGGGCATTTCCAACCTGAGGCTTTGCGGGAAATTACAGACAACTTACCATACCTATCCTTTCCAGGGTAAAACAGTACTAAAGCCCTCACATTGGTACAAAATGGAGTATGCCGGCGCAGAAGATTTGGTGCCACAAACAGAAGAAGACATCACTGAATTGCGTTGGGTAGACAAAGTTGAAGCTGCCGAATTGGCACAAAAAGCTTTTCCTTCCATCAGGGAAATGATTGATAAATACTACCTCTAGACAAGTTAAACAAAGTAGCTATGGGTGTTGCAGTATTGATTTCGAAACCACCTCTGGCAAAAACAGGGAAGCATCTCCCCCATTTCGGATGATGTCTCTCACAATGGTTGAAGCGATGGAAGTGTATTTGGGTTCGCAGGTAAGGAAAAAAGTTTCTATATGAGGATCCAATGTTCTATTGGCATCAGCAATGGTCTTTTCGTATTCAAAATCACTCACATAACGAATCCCCCGGAGAATATATTGGGCATCAACTTCTTTACAGAAATTTACGGTTAGGCCCTCGTAAACGGCGGCAGAAACCTTGTCCTCCTCTTTAAAGATCTCATCTATCCATGATTTCCTTTGCTCAGGACTATACATAGGAGCCTTCCCTGCATTCTTACCCACGGCAACAATGATTTTATCGAACAAGGGCAATGCTCTCCTGATCACATCCACATGTCCCAGTGTGATGGGATCGAATGTGCCAGGAAAAAGACAAATTTTTTGCATGAAATTCTTTTAAGATGTTGATTCTTTTCTTCCTGACAAAAGATACAATACTGCCATGCGAACGGCTACGCCATTTTCAACCTGATCCAGTATGATAGACTGTTTGCTATCGGCCACATCAGAATCAAGTTCCACTCCCCTGTTGATGGGTCCTGGGTGCATGATCAGCACTTCTTTTTGCAGGGAATCAAGCAATGGTCTTGTGATACCATAGGCTTGGTTGTATTCACGCAGTGAAGAGAACAGCACCTGGTTCTGGCGTTCCAATTGTATTCTCAAGACATTAGCAACATCACACCATTCCAAAGCCTCTTTTACGTTGTAGGTAACATTTACACCAAACGCATCCTTGATGTGCTTGGGAATCAAGGTAGGCGGGCCCGCAAGGGTTACTTCTGCCCCCATTTTGGTCAGCAGGTAGATATTGCTCAAAGCCACCCTGGAATGCATGATGTCTCCAATGATGGCGATTTTCTTTCCTTTCAACGCTCCCAACCTTTCGGTGATGGACAATGCATCCAACAATGCCTGGGTAGGATGTTCGTTGATGCCATCCCCTGCATTGACAATGGCAGCCGGAATATGCTTCGCAAGAAAATGAGGGGCACCTGTTGCACTGTGGCGCATCACCACCATATCCACTTTCATGGATAAAATGTTGTTGACTGTATCCAACAAGGTTTCACCTTTGGAAACAGAAGAACCACTTGCTGCAAAATTGATGGTGTCTGCGCTTAATCTTTTTTCTGCCAACTCAAATGAAATCCTTGTTCTGGTTGAGTTTTCATAAAAAAGATTGACAATAGTGATGTCTCGAAGAGAGGGAACTTTTTTGATGGGCCTTTGAAGTACTTCCTTGAATTGTCGGGCTGTGTCTAGAATAAGCTGGATATCTCCCGGAAGGAGGTCTCTAATGCCGAGCAAGTGTTTTGAGCTTAGTTGCATTAGGGAGCAAATTTATGGTATACAGTTATAATTTTCGGACAAATTTTGTGGGGCATCAAATGCTATCATACAAAATCACCTTTTTTTCATCGCCCCAGATCACCTTCACTTTTTGTGTAACGATAGAATCAATCGATTTTCCAACGTAATCAGGCTGAATGGGTAGCTCTCTGCTAAACTTACGGTCAACCAAAATACACAGTTCCACTTTTTGTGCGCGCCCGTTGTCGAGCAAGGCATCCATTGCCGCCCTGATGGTGCGACCTGTATACAGCACATCATCAATCAGAATCACTTTTTTTCCTTCAATGGAAAATGGAAGATCCGTTATACTGGGAATATGAATTTGGCCCCTGAAATCATCCCGGTAAAAGGTGATGTCCAATTTTCCGTAATGAATGCTGACTTCCGGATGAATGTTTTGGATATACTGCGTAATAAAATCACTGATGGCTATACCTCTTGGCTGAATACCAATGATACAAGTATCCGTAAAAGGATAATGGTTTTCAATCAACTCATGAGACAACCTTTTTAAGGTTAGCTTGAGTTGATCTTCTTCCATGATGGTATTGACTCCTTTCATTGTTCAGTTGACTTAATGTAAATATATGAAAACCAATTCTTTTGATTATTCTGGTTGCATAAAGGGATACCTGTAATCCTTGGGAGGGTCAAATGTTTCCTTGACAGTTCTTACACTCAACCAACGGTAAAGATTGATGGAAAATCCTGCTTTATCATTTGTACCAGAACCCCTTGCACCACCAAATGGCTGTTGTCCAACAACTGCACCTGTGGGTTTATCATTGATGTAGAAATTGCCGGCGGCATTTCTCAATGTCTTTGTTGCTTCAACAATGGCAGCCCTGTCTTGGGAGATGATGGAACCTGTAAGGGCATACGGTGAGGTCTGGTCCAGCAATTCAAGTGTTTCACTGAACTTACGCTCGGGGTATACATACATGGTGAGGACGGGTCCGAAAATTTCCTCGCACATGGTCACATATTTCGGGTCGGTTGTTTCAATTACCGTAGGCTCGATAAAATAACCAATCGATTTGTCGCAGTTACCGCCAGCAATCACTTTCACCTTAGAAGATCTTTTTGCCTTGTCGATATAGGACTTGATTTTGTTGAAAGACTTATCGTCGATGACTGCAGTGATAAAATTGCTGAAGTCTTCAACAGAACCCATTGTAAAGCTTTTGATGCCCGCGATCAGTCTTTTCCTTACGGCTGAGGCAAGATTGGAAGGGATATATGCCCTTGAAGCAGCAGAACATTTTTGTCCCTGGAACTCAAATGCACCCCTGAGCAAGGCAGTGGCCACAACATCAGGATCTGCAGAAGGATGCACCATCACAAAATCCTTGCCGCCGGTCTCCCCTACAATCCTTGGGTAAGAACGGTATCTTGAAATATTTTCACCAATGGTCTTCCACATCTGGTTGAAAACACCTGTTGAGCCGGTAAAATGAACCCCTGCAAATTCAGGATGACTGAAACAAACACTACCCAACGTAGGTCCATCAACATAAATAAGGTTGATGACACCATCTGGCAATCCAGCCTCTTTCATGATCCGCATGAACATTTGTGCGGAGTATACCTGGGTGTTAGCGCATTTCCAAACAACGGTGTTTCCACAAAGTGCAGCTGAAGCTGGAAGATTTCCACCGATGGCAGTGAAATTGAATGGACTGATCGCCAAAACAAAACCCTCCAGTGGACGGTATTCAAGCCTGTTGTGTATACCCGGTGCACTTACAGGTTGTTGTTGGTAAATCTCTCCAAGAAAATGAACATTGAACCTCAAGAAATCAATGAGTTCACATGCGCTGTCAATTTCGGCCTGAAAAACATTTTTGCTTTGCCCCAACATGGTGGTGGCATTCATGTATGGCCTGTAACGTGTTGCG
>JBIPNK010000031.1:0-32264 GCA_044373365.1 Chitinophagaceae bacterium | reverse complement strand
CTGAAAATCGATTTGCGTGCCAGCTCCTCTGAGAAAAACAGGTATGCTTTGGGGTCGGTTGCTACTGTATACGCTTCAGGTAATCAATATACCCTGCAACAATTTCCTGTTCATGGATTTCAGTCTTCCATGCAAGTGCCACTTCATTTTGGCTTGAAAGAAAGTAGCGTTGATTCTTTGCGTATCGTATGGTCAGATGGATTGGTGCAGGTAATAAGGGAAGCCATTGTTCTGGATACAACTTTGGTCATGGTAAAGCCATCCGGGCCCTCAACACCAGTCAGGTCCTCTTCTAGCGCAGACATTGATGGCAAATCCCAAAAGAAGGTCAGCCCCATTTTTTCTGTTGGTCGCCCCATGTTAAGTTTTGCACACAGTGAGGATCAGGCCAATGATTTTAAGATCCAGCCACTGATGACCAACATGCATTCATTTTCGGGCCCTAGATTTGCAAAAGGTGATGTGAATGGTGATAAGCTTGACGACATATTCATCTGTGGGCCACGCAATCATCCTGGCAGATTATTTTTACAACAGCGAGATGGCAATTATCGGGAGGATGTGCAAAGGATATTTTCCGCTGACATGGTTTATGAAGACTGCGGAGCCGTTTTTTTTGATGCTGACAATGATGGGGATCTTGATCTCTATGTGGTGAGTGGCGGTTTTCAAATAGAAGATAGTGTACAGTTGGATGACCGTCTTTATTTGAATGATCGGGGCAAATTCACTAAGCCTAAGGGATTGTTGCCTGCCAAAGCTTTTGCTGGTGCAGTCATTGTGCCACTGGATTTTGATAAGGATGGAGACCTTGATCTTTTTGCTCCAGGCAGGGTTATTCCTGGAGAATATCCAACCAGTCCCCAGTCAAGACTGCTGGTGAATGATGGAAAAGGAAAATTTGAAGACGGAACTGATCGCATTGCTCCCGTTTTCAATACGTTGGGCATGATTACGGATGCTCGTTGGATTGATCTTAATGGAGATAAGAACGAGGAACTGGTGGTTGTTGGCGAATGGAGCCCTGTCCGTGTTTTTCAGTTTTCCCAGATGCAGTTCAATGAGGTGACGCAACAATTTTTCACAGTACCATACCATGGATGGTGGAATACAATGCGTTTCGAAGACCTTGACAGCGATGGTGATCAGGATTTGGTGGTTGGTAACTGGGGGATGAATACCCAGTTGCGTCCTGAGCCGGGTATTCCCATCACCCTTCATTATGGTGATTTTGATGGGAACGGATTCATTGATCCTCTCTTGTTTTATCCCATTCTGGGGAAATCATATCCCATGGCATCCCGTGATGAGATCACTGATCAGATGGTTAGCCTTCGTCAGCGTTTTCCTACCTATGATTCCTATGCCGATGCACAGCTGGATCAAATTTTGGATAGTGCACAAATCAAATCTGGGAAAAAACTTTTTGCAGATTTTTTGCATACTGTTTGGTACGAGAATACCCCCAAGGGCATGATCATGCACCGACTGCCTGTTCAGGCAGACTATGCACCAGTGTATGCCATTTGGACGGATGATTTTGACCATGATGGCAACATGGATATATTCCTCGGAGGCAATATTGAACATGCGAGGATAAAAATTGGAAAGGTGGATGCCAATCATGGTATTTTGTTAAAAGGAAATGGGAAAGGGGATTTTGAGTACATTGACCAGCAGCGGGCCGGATTGAATGTCAAAGGCTGTATCAGGGATATCATTGAGACAAAAGCTGTTGGCTCAAAAAAAACACTCATGATTGGCATCAATGGTGCAGAACCTGTTTTCATCAGTTATTAAATGTGAAGTATAGCAGGAAATAGTATCTGATTTTTTTGCGTAAATACGATCCTTGTTTTGATAAAAATATTACTATGGGCTCATTAAAGTTAATGTTGCTTTTTTTATTGCTGCCTTGGGAAACAACAAAGTCACAAGAGCATCTAGAGGCCAAAGATTTTGTGTTTGCTATGAAAAAAGCTACCGACATCATGCTCAACGATGTTACCTCTCCTGTAGCTGCGAGCAGATACTATGCTTATCTTTCATTGGCCTCTTATGAAGTGATCTCTCACTATGACTCCGTTCATTTTCCCAGCATGAATGGAATTGTTAATAGGTTTACTGGTATTCAGCTTGATCCATCCACATTGCAACAAACAGATAAGGGTTTGGCCTGTGTGCTCACCATATTCAGGGCTGCTGAGAAGCTCTTACCCTCTGGCTACCTGATGAGGAAAGAAATTGATTCACTGCAGTTGCTGTGGTCTAACACTTCAGCATCAAAACAATTGTACGAGAATACCAATAAAATGGTCGTTGGTGCAGTTGCGCAAATGGTTTCTTTTGCCAGGGCAGATGGCTTTACGAAATTAAACAACATGCCAAGGTATACCCCTAAAACCGGT
Source organism: Chitinophagaceae bacterium (assembly GCA_044373365.1). Taxonomy (GTDB): domain Bacteria; phylum Bacteroidota; class Bacteroidia; order Chitinophagales; family Chitinophagaceae; genus Pollutibacter. Next base: position 29,856 of record JBIPNK010000031.1, on the reverse strand, counting down.
GACGCATTTTGGCAGCCAACACCACCTGCTTTTATGTCTGCCATTGAGCCACACTGGAATAAACTCAGGCCTTTTTTCATGGATTCAGCACAGCAATTTGTTCCTGCCAGACCTGTGGTATACAGCAAATCCAAAAATTCTTCCTATTTCAAATTGTTGAAAGAGGTTTATGAACTGGGGAATAGCCAAACAAAGGAACAAGCCCTGATTGCAAGTTTCTGGGATTGCAATCCATTTGCCGTTCAGCAAATCGGTCACGTTGAATTTGGTCTTAAGAAAATTTCTCCAGGCGGCCACTGGATTGGCATTACCGGTATTGCTTGTTTGAAATCTGATCTTCCTCTTTTTCAAACAGCAATGGTGCATGCTTTAGTCGCCATCACGCTGGCTGACTCATTCATTGCCTGCTGGGATGAAAAATACAGAAGCAACCGGATAAGACCTGAAACGGTCATTCATCGATTGATTGATCCCCGCTGGAAACCACTGCTACAAACTCCACCATTCCCAGAATACTTGTCCGGGCATAGTGTTTGCTCCAATGCTGCTGCGACCATGTTGACAACAATTTTTGGAGAGGGTTTTTCCTTCCTTGACCATACTGAAGTGGAGTTTGGCTTGCCAACAAGACAGTTCAGATCTTTCAATCTTGCAGCTGAAGAAGCTGCAATCTCAAGGTTGTATGGAGGGATCCATTTTAGAGATGCCATTGAGCTGGGAAAGTGGCAGGGCAGGAAAGTTGGAGATCTTGCTGTTAAAAAATTTCAACAGCAACTGGGTTTGCTGAAAGCTCCCAATTGATGCTTGCTGAATCTTCATTTATCCTGATCGAAAGTCAGGAATGTAGTGATTGGGATTTGTCTAAAGAATGATGGTGTCTCTTGCTGTAAGGCATGCCCCAATAACTCCGGCTTTCTCTCCCAGTTGAGAGATCTTGAGTTTGGTGTCGTTGTTGACCAGGCTCAGGGAAAGTTTGTTGAGGGTGCTTCTGGCTGGGAGGCGGATGTAGTCGCCGGTTTCAGAAAGAGCACCTCCGAGGATAAGTATTTCCGGGTTGAAAATATTGACCAACAAAGCCAATCCCTTTCCCAGTTTTTCGCCTATCTCTGAAATGAGTTCAATGCAGAGCTGGTCCTCATTCACTGCTGCATTGATGATATCATTCATGGTGATATCATCAATGGACATATTTTTTTTCAATGCAGTTGAAGTAAATCCTTTTTTTATCTGCTCCTTGAATTTTCTAACAAGGGCATGCCCTGAGGCTTCTGTTTCCAGACAACCTTTTTTTCCACAATGGCAAATGATTTCATTATCAAAAAGAGGGATATGCCCAAACTCGCCGCTAAAACCTGATTTCCCATAATAAACCTTTCCGTCCAGCAGGATGCCCATGCCCATGCCATAATCCATATTGATGAACAGGATATTGTTTTCCTTTTTCAATTCGTTAGACTGAAATTCACCATAGGCCATTGCCCTGGAATCATTTTCCAGAAATGTTGGGATGCCTATTTCATTTTGAATGATTTCAGCCAGGGGCTCCTCTTTAAAATGAAAGAAACTGAAACTATGCCCTGTTTTATGGTTGATTCTTCCCGTCAGGTTGATGCCGATGCCCAGTATTTGGGCTTTGCTGCTTGGCCCCTCACCCAAAAAAGCCTTGATGAGCTGGATGAGATTTTCCAATGATTCTGGCGTGTTTTCAAGGCGAAATGGAACTTTTTCCTTCTGGTAGATCATTTTCTTGGTAAAATCCATCAATCCAAAATTGATATGGAATTTCTTTACATCTACTCCCAGGAAATAGCAGGCATCTGGCACCAGGCCAAACATGCTGGCCCTGCGTCCACCGGTTGAATCAAGTTTACCTTCATCTTGGATCAAGCCATCCTGGATCAGCTCATTGATCAAGGATGTAGTTTTAGGGACGCTGGTTCCCAAATCTTTGCTCAAATCAGTGATTGTGCTGTTGCCAGACTGGTTGATATGGCTGATGATGAACTTTTTCAGGGACCTGTTTTTGAAAACAACCCCAGAGACTGTTTCATCATTGAAAATATCAAGATTTGTTTTTTTCCTTTTCATTGTTTACCGAAGATCAAATCTATGATTTATCTGTTTTAATCTGGACATTGACTGTTGAATGTTGTATTTATTTCTGGCCTTATAAACAAGCAAATGGTCTTGGTTGGGCTGGGTAAGCTGTATTTTTTGTTTTATACGATTCAAATTAGATAATAAAAAAATTAACAAAGTTGGGTTAGTTTAGAAATATTTTATAAATTGTTAAATTATTTTAAGTTTGTTGCCTCTAATTAATGCCAATGGTACAAGAAATAAGCAGTGATGTAGCTAGCCGGATAATGAACTATTCGGAACTTTATCATCAAGAATTGGTCAAGAATGTGCTTCCATTTTGGCTTCAGCATAGCAAGGATGAAGAGAATGGAGGCTATTTCACCTGTTTGGATCAGCAAGGCAAGGTATACGATACCGACAAGTTCATGTGGTTGCAAGGCAGAGAGGTATGGTGTTTTTCTACCATGTACAGGCTGGTTGAACAAAATCCACCCTGGAAGGAAATGGCCTTGCACGGAGCATCATTCATGAAAAAATTTGGCCGGGATGCACAAGGAAACTGGTATTTTTCTCTTACTGCAGATGGTAAGCCGCTGGTTCAACCCTATAATATATTCAGTGATTGCTTTGCTACCATGGCATTTGCTGCATTGAATAAAATTGACCCTTCACCAGAATACAGGGCAATTGCACTTGATACTTTTGAAAACATTATTGTACGCCAACACAATTGGAAGGGCGTGTACAATAAATCATTCCCTGGTTCCAGGCCATTGAAGAATTTTACACTTCCCATGATCTTGTGTAACCTGAGTTTGGAGCTGGAAGATATCCTGGGAAAGGAAAGGGTTGACTCATTTATACCGACGGTTCTCCATGAAGTGATGGATGTTTTTTATAGGCCGGAGCTTGGTCTGATTGTTGAAAATGTGAATCAAGACGGAAGCCTTTCGGATACATTTGAAGGGCGATTGATGAATCCTGGTCATGCCATTGAAGCCATGTGGTTCATCATGGATTTGGGGAAGCGCATGAACAATGTTGCACTGATTGAAAAGGCAAAGAACATCATGTTGAAAACGATAGAACATGCCTGGGACAAACAATATGGCGGATTGTTCTATTTCATGGATACAGAAAGCAAGCCATTGCAGCAGCTGGAGTGGGACCAAAAACTCTGGTGGGTACATGTAGAATCTCTGGTAGCATTGGCCAAGGGATATGCCCTTACAAAGGACCCTGTCTGCTTACAATGGTTTGATACCATGCATGCATATACCTGGGAGAAATTCCGTGATCCTGAAAATGGAGAGTGGTTTGGCTATTTGAACCGGCGGGGAGAGGTGCTCAGCACCGCAAAAGGAGGAAAATGGAAAGGCTGTTTTCATATCCCCAGGGCCTTGTACCAGGTTTCAAAAACATTCAGTGATTTCCTTGAAACTACAAATGAAAAATAGTTTTATCCATCCATATAAAATAAGCATCAACAGAACCATTTTAAACAAAACACAATCATGAAAAAGCTAACGCTTATCCTAACCATGCTCTGTACTTCCTGGTTGTTGGGTTTTTCCCAGCAATCTAGAATCAGCGGAAAGGTGACCAGCAGCGAGGGAGGAACACCAGCAGAAGGTGTTTCCGTTCTTGTCAAGGGCACCCAAAAGGGCACCAGAACCAATTCCGCAGGTGAATTTACCATCAACGCTTCCACCGGTCAAACCCTTGTATTGTCCGGCATTGGCTATTCCCCCAAGGAGGTAGTTGTCAATAGCAATCAGCTGGACATAACCCTTGCTTCCACTTCTTCCAGTCTCAATGAAGTAGTTGTGGTGGGATATGGCACACAGAAAAAAGCCAATCTTACCGGATCGGTTGTGGCCCTTAAGCAAGAGGACCTCCTGAAGCGTCAGGTAGCCACTGCAAGCAACCTTTTGCAAGGTCTTGCTCCAGGTGTTACCGTTACCCAGCAATCAGGACGGCCCGGTGCTGATGGTGCTTCCATCCGCATTCGTGGATTGAGTTCCATTTATGCTGGTCAAAGTCCATTGATCATGGTTGATGGAGTAGTTTCAAGCCTGGATGCCATTGATCCCAATGCCATTGAAAGCATTACCATTCTCAAAGATGCAGCATCAACCGCCATATATGGAACACGTGCAGCCAATGGTGTTGTATTGGTAAAAACCATTCGTGCAAAAGGCAAAGGTGTGAAGGTGAGCTATAACAGTTTTGTTTCCAAACAGATTGCTACTGCAATGCCAGAAAGGACAACTGCCATTGAACACATGGAATTGAGCAATGTGGCCGAGCAAAACAGAACAGGAAACCCTGCCGCATTCCTTTTCCAGCAGCCATTGATTGACAAATACAAGACCACAAAGGCGAACAACCTTGATGTGATAGACAACGACTGGGTGGACCTCTTGTTCACCAATTCCGCGTTGATGCAGAACCATAACGTAACGCTCAATTCAGGTGGAGAAAACACCAATGTGTTTACTTCTGTTACCTATCTTGATCAACAGGGGCTGATTCCCAACAACAGTTTCAAGCGGTATGATATCCGTTTCAATCCTGATTTCAAGCTCAGAAAGAACCTGACCTTGAGCGGGGTTTTCAATTATAACTTCAGCAAGAATACTGCTCCTTCAACATCCAGTCCTGAATTCATCATCCGCCAGGCCATTGGATTGCCAGCAATCGGTGCTGCAAAATTTGGTCCGGGCATGTATGGAACTGCAGGGCAGACCAACAACAGAAATCCACTGGCCCAGGCTGAAGCTGCAGGTACATCTGTTTCTGAAAACAATTCATTCCTGAGTAAAATTGCACTCAACTACAAGCCCATTGAAAGTCTTGAGTTGGAGGCCTATTGGTCTCGCGAGCATTGGACGCCCCATGGAAAGACCTTTACCAAGAATGCAGACATTTATGTGCCCAATCTTGTTACCTCAGGGTATGACAAAGTAAGCCAGTGGCCTGGTTCCACTAGCCTTGGAGAGTCTTATTCTTCGAACACAAGGAATACCATGCTCGCACAGGCAACTTTTTCCCAAAACTTTGGCAACCACCAATTCAAATTGTTGGCTGGTGGTCAAACCGAGGAGTTCTTGTATGAAGGCATCTCCGCTTCGAGAACAGGTTTCAATAACCCTAATCAACCCTACTTGAATCTTGGTGCTGCAGACAGGAACAATGCTGGTTCTGCCTACCAAACAGCATTGGCTGGTTTCTATGCAAGGATGAACTATAGTTTTGATGATAAATATCTTTTAGAGGTTAACGGTAGATATGATGGTTCCTCAAGGTTTTCACAGGCCTTGAACAAGCAATGGGGCTTTTTCCCATCTGCATCAGCGGGATGGATATTCTCCAAGGAGAAATTCTTTGATGGCCTGTCTGACCTGATCAATTTTGGAAAAATCAGGGCCTCCTATGGCTTGCTGGGAAATCAGGCGTTGCCGGAGATTTATCCTTTTGCTGTGAATTACCAAACCTCAACATATTCGAATCCCAACAATGGAACAAGCACTTATTTGAACAATGTTACCACCCTGGGATATGCGTTGCTAGATGCACCCAACCCGGGCATTACCTGGGAGAACTCAGCACAGATGAACGTAGGTGTTGACCTTACAGTGAAGCGAAACCTTACCCTGACATTTGATTATTACAAGCGTGCCATCAGCAATATTCTTTTGTCGAGACCCATTCCTTCCTATATTGGCTTGAGCGCTCCTTTTGTAAATGCCGGAGACATGACCAATACAGGTTGGGAGGTGAGTGCGAATTACAAAGCCAATATCAGCAAGAAATTTAAGCTTGATGCGACCCTGATGCTGAGTGATGTTGTAAACGAAGTTACAGCATTGCCTGGTGTGCCATTCCTGGATGGAGGTTCTGAACGTACAGCAGTTGGTCAGGCCTTGTGGTCTTATTTTGGCTATCAGTCCCTTGGATATTTCAAAGATGCCAATGATATCACCAGTTCACCACTTCAGTTTGGTGTTCCTTACAGTGCTACCACGGCCAATGGGCCCAAGCCTGGAGATGTAAAATATGCAGATATCGGTGGTGCTGATGGAAAACCAGATGGAAAGATTGATGCGTTTGACAGGACCTTTATTGGCAACAGCTTTCCCCGTTATGAGTACAGTGTAAACCTTAACCTTAGCTATGTAAACTTTGACCTTAACTTGTTTGGACAAGGTGTAGGGATGAGGAACAATTATCTCAGCGGTACAGGGGCTATTCCTTTCAACAGCAGTGATTTTGTTGCTTCATTGCTTTCTATCCACAAGGACTATTGGACGCCTACCAATACCAATGCAACTTTCCCCCGTTTGTTGCCTTCCGGTTCAGGTGGAACAAATTTTGTTGCATCAGACAAATGGATCAGGAGTGCTGCCTATTTCAGGATCAAGAACATCAATCTTGGATACAGGCTGCCTTCATCTGTCATCAAAAGACTGAAGATTACTGGCGCTAAGGTTTACGCGAGTGGACAAAACCTGTTGACTTTCTCAGATACCTGGAATGGATTTGATCCTGAAATCAATAGCCAAACAGGCCAGTTTTATCCTTTGATGAAAACCTTCACTGTAGGCGTGAACCTCAACTTCTAATCCAAGTAAAACATTTAACATGAAAAAGATTTTTACATATAGTTTCCTGTTCTTGCTTGCGGCCCTTGGTGGTTGTGACAAGTTCCTGGACAGGCAGCCACTGGACAGCATTTCATCAGAAACCTTTCTTGCCACCGAGCAAGAAATGGAGCTTGGTTTGAATGGTGTTTATGCGGCTTCTTTTTGGGCATTGGCCAACAATACCCCACTTCATTTTGCAATTGAATCTGCTACAGACCTGGCCATCAAGCGCACAGGGAATTCCGAAGACCAAGTAGCAATGGGAGATGGTGGTCCATTCCTTGTGGGCAATGCACTGACCTCAACAGCCTGGAGCCAAGCGTATAAGCTGGTTTCAAGGGCCAACTACCTTCTGGATGGCATGAAGAAAGGCCAGGCTGCCGCTTCTCCCAGAACCTATAGCCGCATCAGGGCCGAGGGTCTTGTCCTCCGTGCCTGGGCTTATTATCATCTCATGGGATGGTTTGGTGATCCCATTTTCTACACCAAACCACTTTTGCCTTCAGAGTATGAGACATTGTCAAGAACGCCTGTTGCAACCGCTACCCAAGAATTGTACAAGGATCTAGATGAAGCCGCTTCATTGTTTGATGCAGCTGGAGCCAGTCCTATTATTTTGTATGGACGGGTGAACAAAGGTGTTGCACTGGGCCTCAAAGCCAAATTGGCCATGCTGATCAAAGACAACAGAACAGCTGCAACAGCAGCCAAAGCTGTTATCGATATGAATGCTTATGGCCTGAATCCTCGCTATACCGATTTGTTCATGTTGGCTGGCCAGCGCACCAATGCAAACCGTGAAATCCTTTTTGCCCAAACCTATCCAACCGATGTATTGGATCCTCAAAACTGGCTCGCTGTTTTAACGATTCCTCGCCAGGTGGGAACTTCCCAGAGCAGTCATTTTCCTTCACAGGCATTGTTTGATCGCTATGAAATGAAGGATGGCAGAAGGATCGACCAATCTCCATTGTATGATCCCAGAAATCCTTCAGCCAATCGCGACAGCAGGTTGAAATGGACCATTTATTCACAAGGAGATACGATGGTGCACAATACAGCAAAATCGCCTTCTCTGCCTTATGTTCAACCGAAAGAACGCACCATCTACAATATCTATACCAATGTGCGCATCAAATGGAACTGGAGCACCAATCGGTACGACAATGTTGCCAGCAATATTGATTGGATTGGGTTCCTTAATTCTCCATGGTTCGCAGGCTCTACAGGATCTTCAGGTGGTGTCGGATATGTATGGAGCAAATACATTGATTCAACCCAATATTCCTGGGAGACCAAAACAGGTTATATCCTCATGCGTTATGCAGATGTTTTGCAGACCTACGCTGAGGCCAAAATTGAACTCAATGAAATTGATCCGACTGTTTTTGCTGCGATCAATGCAGTAAGGGCTCGTGCCGGTCAACCTGCTGTTACCACAGGTACACAAGCTGCCTTGAGGGAATTGATCAGAAGAGAGCGTGCAGTTGAATTTGGTGGCGAAGGGTTAAGGTTGATGGATTTGCGGAGATGGGATATTTACAACAAGGCCATGACAGGTCCGGTTGTGGGTGTTTCATTGAGTCTCACTGATCCTGCAGCAGCGCCAAGCGTTGATGCAGATGGAGTCCCCAATTACAGTGCAACAATAGCCAAAAGATTGAAAACCAGAAACCAGACAAGGGAAAATACCAACGTCAAATACAAGCTCTGGCCCATACCACAGGGTGAGTTGGATAAGAATCCTAACCTGAAACAGAATCCAGGTTGGTAAACATGGATTGAAACAATTGCACAAGGCCGGACCAGTTCCGGCCTTGTTATTTTATGAAAGGGTATTGGCCCTGAAACCAGGGAAGGGATTCTTTCACACCTTCATAGAAGAAAAATACTTCTCCCTTGAATCCGTTGTTGCGGTTGCCCTGGATCATTTGAGACAGAAATCCGGGTGAAGCCAAATAGGTTCCGGATTTGATGAGTACTCCAGGGTAAAAGGGGATATTGTTGTTCCTGTAATATGATTTTTGCTGTAAGACGGTTGCCGTGTAAGCCGCAATATCATAGCGATAACATTGTGGAATAACGGCATCCACCCAGCTGCTGTCTACCCATGTTGGCCAGTCTTGCAAATACTCTTCCAAGGCCCACGGATAGGCGCTTGGGGACATGGTTACCTGAATGCCGGGTTTCAATGTTTTCATTTCTTTGTGAAGCCGTTTCATGAATGCGTTCAGCTTTTTCGCCCGCCAGTTCAGCCATCCAGCATCCTTGATGTTGGTGGGAGGCGTGGCGCCATTGTTTTCAAGCTTATACTGGGCAATGGTATAATCATCATAACCCGCTGAAGAGGGGAGAGCAGGCATCCTGTCGTCTCCCTGAACGCCATCCACTTCATATTTTGAGACCACTTCCTTGAAAAGGTCAATCATGTATTGTTGTACTTCAGGATCAAATGCATTCAGCCAATCAAAACCGTTTTTGACAACCAGTGCGCCATTCTGGTCCCTTGCTGCCCATTTGGGTTTTGCAGCAATGATGGATCCTCCCTGGGCACTGTAGGAGGATGAAAAACCATACTCAAACCAGGCATGTACCTTGATGCCTGCAGTTTTGGCGGCTGTAATCATTTCTTTCAATGGATCCCTTCCCTGAAATTTTTCCAGCTGTCTGTTGCCAGTAAGTTTGAACATCACATCACTCGGGTAAATGGTCCTGGCATTGTTGTATACCACCACGAATATGTTGTTGATCCCGGCTTTTTTGCAATTGTCAACCGTCTGTAAGATATTGTCATTGTTGTCTAATGCAGTGCTTGCCGTGGTGGTGATCCATACACCCCTCATGGCGTTAGCATCCCAGACAGGTGAAGGGGGAGGGTTGGGTGTTGGAGGTGTTCCTCCACCCCCTGATCCGGTATTGTTTTTTTTGCATGAATGCAGCGCCATAAATCCCAGTGAAAACACCAGGGCCAACGTTACAATCCGTATATTGTTGATTGCTTTAGATTGCTTGGGTACCTCTTTCAAAATTGTTGTTTTTGTTTTTAAAAATAATTAATAAATTGATTTGAGTTTATAAAAATTATAAGAAAAGAATTAACTTGACGCATGCAACTGCATTGGATTGACTTACTGATCATCATGGCCTACTTGGTCATGACACTTCTTTTGGGATTTTATTTGTCTAAACGGGCTTCAAAAGACCTGGCATCTTATTTTCTTGGTGGCAATACCATGAAATGGTACATGCTCGGACTTTCCAATGCCTCAGGCATGTGGGACATCAGCGGTACCATGTGGACTGTCATGATTTTGTTTGTGTACGGGCTCAAAAGCGCCTGGATTCCATGGCTCTGGCCTGTATGGAACCAGGTTTTTGTCTTTGTATTTCTTGCTGCCTGGATGCGCAGGAGCAATGCCATGACCGGCGCACAATGGATCAGCTTCCGGTTTGGAGAAGGCAGGGGCGCCAAGCTGTCTTATATCATCATTGTGGTTTTTGCATTGGTAAGTGTGATTGGCTTTATGGCTTATTTCTTTGAAGGAATTGGTAAGTTTTGTACATCAATTCTGCCTTATGATCTTTCTTTTCACCTGGGCTCCTTCCTGATTTCCAATGAGCAATCCTATGCATTGTTGATATGTGGTATCACCACAATTTATACCGTTAAGGGTGGCATGTACAGTGTTGTGGCTACAGAAATCTTGCAGTTTTTCATCATGACCATCAGCTGTTTTGTCATAGGCTATATTGCCTATACAGCTGTTACGCCAGCACAAATTGCGGAGGCCGTTCCCAACGGCTGGGGAAACCTCTGGTTTGGCATGGATCTTGGACTGGATTGGTCTTCTACGCCATACCCTCTTGTGAATGACAAAATTGATGGTGATGGTTTTGGATTGTTTGGGGCCTTGTTCATGATGATGTTGTTCAAGGGTGTTTTTGCTTCACTGGCGGGCCCTGTTCCCAGCTACGATATGCAAAGGGTATTGAGTACCCGCACTGCTGCTGACGCCGCCAAAATGAGCATGAGCACCATTCTGGTGATGTACATGCCCCGTTACCTGATGGTGGCGGCTTTTGCGGTGTTGGGTTTGGTTTACCTCAAGCCTGAGATTGTAGGAATGGGTGCCAATATTGATTTTGAAAAAGTGCTGCCCCTGGCCATCAATAAATTTGTGCCCATTGGTTTCAAGGGTGTGCTGATTGCAGGGTTATTGGCGGCCTTCATGGGCACTTTTTCTGCTGTGGTCAATGCGGCTCCTGCCTACATTGTAAACGATATTTACAAGAAATACGTCAACCCCAATGCATCTTCAAAAAAACTGATACGCTATAGTTTATTGTCATCCATTTTGTTGGTGGCCGTAGGCATTGTTTTTGGATTCAATGCCGCTTCTCTGAATACACTGACCCTTTGGATTACATCCGCCCTCTATGGTGGATATGCTGCATCTAATGTGTTGAAATGGATTTGGTGGAGATTCACTGGATATGGCTATTTCGGCGGAATGTTGGCAGGCCTCATCATCAGCACCTGCATCCTCTTTTTCAAGCAACCCCTGTTGGATTTTGCAGGCATTGAAGGAGTCGTACCAGATATTTATCTTTTCCCGTTGGTGCTGTTGTTTTCTATGATCGGTTGTATCGTGGGCACGTATATCATGCCACTTGAAAATATTGAGGATGTAAAAAACTTCTATAAAAAAACCAATCCCTGGGGCTTTTGGGGGCCAATCAAACAAATGGTCATGCAAGAAGATCCTGGGTTTGTTCCCAATAACTCATTGGGAAGAGATGCTTTCAACGTATTGGTTGGGATGGTATGGCAGATGGCACAGGTTGTTATCCCTATATATTTTATGATCAGGGATCAGCAACAGCTGGCCATATGGGCCATGCTTTTCTTTGTCAGCAGTTGGTTGTTGAAAAAATATTGGTGGAATAAACTGGAAAACTAAATGCAGATTACAGGTACTTTTTTGGATGAAATAAGCCATGACATTCCACACCAAAACTGGGGTGAAAAAGAGTGGGATAAGGACTTTGAGCACATGAAGCGCGCGGGTATCAATACCGTTATCCTGATCCGGTCTGGGTACAGAAAGTTTCTCACCTATCCATCGGCCTACCTGATCAACAAATACAATTGTTTTGCGCCTCCTGTTGATCTGGTAGAATTGTTTCTTTCTCTTGCCGATAAACATGGGATGGAATTTTATTTTGGGCTGTATGACAGTGGCCTTTATTGGGATACCAACGACATGTCGCACGAGATTGAGGCCAATCAATTTGTGGTAGAAGAGGTTTGGAGAAAATATGGCCATCATCCCTCGTTCAAGGGCTGGTACCTGAGCATGGAAATCAGCCGAAAAACAAAAGGCGCCATTGCTGCTTTCAGTACGCTTGGTCAATTGTGCAAGGACATGAGCGGGGGATTGCAAACACTGATTTCCCCATGGATTGATGGCCCCAAAGCCGTTGCTGCTGCATCTGCAGTGTTGAAGAAAGACCAGGTTGTATCACTGTTGCAACATGAACAAGAATGGGATGAAATTTTTGCAGGCATCCACCAGCATGTTGATGTTGTTGCTTTCCAGGATGGACATGTTGAATTATCAGACTTGCAGGATTACCTCGAAGTGAACAAGCGGTTGGCAGAAAAGTATGGCATGAAGGCATGGACCAACACAGAAAGTTTTGACAGGGACATGCCCATTAAATTTTTTCCGATAAAATTTGAAAAGCTAAAACTGAAGCTGGAGGCTGCTGCAAGAGCAGGATATGAAGAGGCCATTACCTTTGAGTTCTCTCATTTCATGAGTCCTCAATCTGCCTATGTTCAAGCACATCATTTGTATAATCGGTACATGGAATTCATCAATCGTTGAACATGGGAAAACTATTCACAGTATTTGCAGGACTTTGTTTTTGTATACTCACCTACGCCCAGGAAGGTCCTGTGCGTGGTACTTGGGTAACCAATGTTGCCAGTGAAGCATTGAACTCCAGGGAAAACATCAAAAAAGTGGTAGACCAAAGCAAAGCTGCTGGTTTGAATCATTTGTTTGTGGTGGTTTGGAACAGAGGTGTTACCATCTATCCCAGCAAGGTATTGCAGAAATACATTGGCGTGAAACAGGATGATCATTACCCCGGCCGTGATCCTTTGCAAGAGATGATTGAAGAGGCTCACAAGCAGGGCATCAAAGTTCATGCCTGGTTTGAGTTTGGTTTTTCCTACGGCTACAAGGATACGAGTTCGTCTTGGTTCACACGATATCCAGCATGGTTGGGCAGGAACAACAAAGGAGAGCTCTTGCAGAAAAATGGTTTTTATTGGTGGAATGCCCTGCATCCAGGACCGCAGCGCCTGATGCGTGAGCTGGTATTGGAAGTGGTAAAGAAGTATGATATAGACGGAGTTCAGGGTGATGACCGCTTGCCCGCAATGCCTGCTGAAGGTGGATTTGATGCATATACCGCGGAAATGTACAAAAGCGAAAAACAACTTGGCTTGCCCTTTGATAATCCTAAGGATGAGATGTTTATTCAATGGAAAGCAGACAAGCTCAGCCTGTTTTGCAAATCTCTTTATGATGCCGTCAAACATCAACGGAGAGACTGCATGGTTTCATGGGCTCCCAGCATTTATCCATGGTCAAAAGAGCAGTATTTGCAGGATTGGCCCACTTGGCTAAAGGGCGGTTATGCTGATTTTGTCATACCCCAGCTCTATCGGTACAAGTTGGCTGATTATGAGAATATTCTCAAAGCGCTTTCCACTCAGGTTCCACCAAATTTGTTGAAAAAGGTTTACCCCGGAATCCTCACTTCTCTTGGGGATGGTTACCAGGCCAGCCCAGAAATGATGAAGCAGATGATTTCCTTGAACAGGAAATATGGTTTTGAGGGCGAAGTTTTCTTTTATTATGAAACATTGAACAAGGTTCCATCATTCAAGATTGATTGATGGCTGTATTGATTTTTTAATTGATAAAATCCACATATTATGTATAGGCTCCTGATTTGTTTGCTGCTGATTTCATGTTCCAAGAAAAACGATACTGTTCCGGTAACACCGGTACCACCTGTTACCCCTCCTGTGGTCAAAACAACAGCCAAGTTGATGACCTTGCCTTCAGGTTGGAAGTTCTCCGTCAACCTTTCCAATGGCTTTCCTGATGCCATTGAAGCATACGAGTTCGATTCTCTTGTACAGGGGAACAAAGTAAAAGCTTTTGCTGTTGCATTCAATCCCAAGAACAGTCCCATTGAATTCAAACCTGTATTGTCTGCGACGGCAAAAAAGCCTTCCGATTTTTATGCACAGGAGCAGGGCGTTGTTTATGCTTGCATCAATGGTGGATTTTTTGGGGGCAATCAGTCGTACAGCCTGGTCAAATACAACAACAGCGTATTGGCGGCCAATATCAAATCAGTAAGCCGCACTTACAATGGGTTGAGTACCCCTTATTATCCTACCCGCGCAGCATTTGGCATTAACACCGCTGGGGATCCATCTGTTGCATGGATTTACCATGTTGGAACAGGAAATGATAAGGTATTCCAGTATCCACTGCCCAGTGCCAATCTGGTAGGTGCCCAGCCCAAACAACAGCCTGATGAAAATTTTCCTTCCGGCGGAACAGAATGGCAGGTGAGTTCAGCCATCGGTGGTTCACCCATGTTGCTGAAGGCGGGTACCATCAGTATAACTGACAAGGAAGAATTGATTGATATCAACAATACCACCTCAAGGCCAAGGTCTGCCATTGGTGGTACAACAGGAGGACTGGTATTACTACTGGCCATTGAAGGGGATAATCCCAGTGGCGGTTATCCTGGAATCAATTTGGCTGATTTGGCAAAAATGCTGAAAGACCTTGGCTGCAAAGATGCCATCAATCTTGATGGTGGAGGCTCTACCGGCTTTATCGTGAACAACCGTCAAACGGTAAGGCCTGGAGATAATGGCGTGGAAAGGATTGTTCCAAGTGTTGTGGTCATCAAAAAGAAATAAATCGCTAATTTTGCCTCTGAATTTTAAAAAAAATATCTCATGGCATACGATGTTCTAGTATTAGGTAGTGGTCCTGGCGGTTATCCCGCGGCGATCAGGGCTTCTCAGCTTGGCTTCAAAGTGGCGATTATCGAAAAGGAAAGTCTTGGTGGTGTTTGCCTCAATTGGGGTTGTATCCCTACCAAAGCCTTGTTGAAAAGTGCACAGGTATATGAGTACATGAAGCACAGTGCTGATTATGGCATCAAGAGCACAGGCGTTGAACATGATTTTGAAGCCGTGGTTAAAAGAAGCCGTGGTGTGGCCGATAAGATGAGCAAGGGTGTTCAGTTTCTCATGAAAAAGAACAAGATTGACGTGGTCATGGGATATGGCAAGATTGCAGGCAAAGGAAAGGTTGAAGTAACTGCTGCAGATGGGAAAAAACAAATTGTTGAAGGCAAATACATCATCATTGCAACGGGTGCCAGAACCCGTCAACTGCCCAATCTTCCGCAGGATGGCAAAAAAATCATTGGTTATCGCGAAGCAATGGTGCTTCCACAGCAACCCAAATCCATGATTGTGGTGGGCAGTGGTGCCATTGGTGTTGAGTTTGCAGATTTCTACAATACCATGGGCACCAAAGTGACCGTGGTGGAGTTCATGGACCGCATTGTTCCTGTAGAGGACGCAGACATCAGCAAGGAACTCGAGAAGCAACTGAAGAAGAAAGGAATAACTGTGCTTACCTCCAGTGAAGTTACCAAAGTGGATACCTCAGGCGCAGGCGTAAAGGCCACCGTGAAGAGTGCTGCAGGAGAATCTGTCCTAGAGGCGGAAATCTTGTTGAGTGCCGTGGGCATTGCTCCCAATATTGAAAACATTGGTCTTGAAGAAAACGGGATCAAGGTTGAGAAGGGCAGGGTCGTGGTAGACAAAGGCCAGCAAACATCTGTTGCAGGTATTTATGCGATAGGAGACTGTTCTCCTGGCCAAGCCCTGGCACACGTTGCAGGCAAGGAAGGCATCAATGCGGCAGAAAGCATTGGATACCTGGAGAAGAAATTCAACCACAAGCCTGATGCCATCGATTACAACAATATTCCTGGCTGTACCTATTGCTCACCAGAAATCGCGTCTGTTGGATTCACTGAAAAAGCGGCCAAGGATGCAGGATATGAAGTGAAAGTGGGTAAATTCCCTTTCATGGCCAGCGGAAAAGCCAGCGCTTCAGGCAATACTGATGGATTTGTGAAAGTAATTTTTGATGCCAAATACGGTGAGTTCCTTGGAGCCCACATGATTGGCGCCGGCGTAACGGAGATGATTGCTGAAGTGGTGGTAGCCCGCAAGCTCGAAACCACACACCACGAAATCCTCAATGCCATTCACCCACATCCTACCATGAGTGAAGCCGTGAAAGAAGCGGTGGCTGCTGCTTATGGTGAGGCGATTGATATTTAGTAGAGGGGTTTGGGGTTTAGAGGTGTAGAGGTTTAAGGGTGTAGAGGTTGAGGGCTAATGCATTCGGAGGCGATGTAGGAGGCCATGATTGGTTTGGAATTGTCCTAAAATTGATAGCCTGGTTTTTTCGAAAGTAAAAATGGGTTCAAGTATTGCTTGAACCCATTTTGCAATAAATGTGATCGTATTGTTTTCAACCGCCAGCCCCCTAAACCCCTAAACCCCTAAACCCCTAAACCCCTAAACCCCTAAACCCCTAAACCCCTAAATCCCTAAACCCCTAAACCCCTAAACCCCTAAACCCCTAAACCCCTAAACCAATTCCTCAATCTCCTTGCCCAACTGACCCGCATTGATCAATCCTACATGGCGCCAAACCTCCTTTCCTCCCTTGAAAAGGATCAAGGTTGGCATGGTTGTGATCTGAAACCTGGAAATAATATGGGAGTCTCGTTCGAGGTTTACGTCTACGATCGGGAAGGAATGGGAGATGTTGTCGGAAAATTTTTCCAGTTCAGGCTTCAACATGTTGCATGTCCCACACCAAGGGGTAAAAAAGTTGACTAAAATCGTTGGTTCTGCAGCAATAGATTCAAGTATTGTTTTCATTGGTAGGATTTGTACAAAGTTACCTTAATTACTACTGGAGGGGCGATCACAATCCCGAAAACGCTTATTTATCTCTTTTCCCCTTTTTTATTTTGTACATTTGCATTTAATCGCTACATTTGCACTCCCTAAAAAATTAGTTTATGGCACGAGTATGTCAGGTTACAGGAAAGCGCCCGATCACAGGAAACAAGGTTTCCCATTCCAATATTAAGACCAAGCGTCGTTTTCTTCCTAACCTTCAGACCAAGCGTTTCTTCCTCGCAGAAGAAGACAAATGGGTTACATTGAAGCTTTCTTCAGATGCAATCCGCACCATCAACAAGAATGGTCTGTACAGTGTTGTAAAGGAATTGAGGGCTTCAGGCGTTAGCATTTAATCATCGTAATAAACCAAAGCAATGGCTAAGAAAGGTAACAGGGTTCAGGTGATATTGGAGTGCACAGAGCACAAAACCAGCGGATTGGCAGGAACAAGCCGTTATGTCACCACCAAAAACAAGAAAAATACGCCTGAGCGTATGGAGTTGAAGAAATACAACCCCATCATGAAAAAATGTACTGTTCACAAAGAAATTAAATAATCATGGCAAAAACAGCTTCAAAAAACGCAAAAGTAAAAGATCTTAAAGCATCTGCCGAAGCCAAGAACTGGACCAAGGTTATCAGGGCTGTAAGAAGTCCTAAAACTGGCGCCTACACATTCAAAGAGGCAATCGTTCACAAGGATAAGGTGAAGGATTATCTTGGTCAATAAGCCAATGCTGGTAAACTATTTTAAGAGCTGTTCCGTTTAACTATTCGGGACAGCTTTTGCTTTTAAGGGAATCTGAGCATCAATGGCAAAATTTAATTTTTAGGTTATGGGATTTTTTGACAGGCTTTTTGGCAAGAAAGAGAAGGAGCAGCTCGATAAGGGTCTTGAGAAGACCAGGGAAACTTTTTTTTCCAGGGTCTCCAAAGCCATTGCCGGGAAATCAGCCGTTGATGATGAGGTCCTTGATCAGTTGGAAGAAGCCTTGATTACAGCAGACGTTGGAGTCGATACAACCCTGGCCATCATTGAAAAAATTCAGGCAAGGGTATCAAAGGACAAATACCTGGGCACAGAAGAATTGAATGGTATCCTTCAAGAAGAGATCAGGGCCATTTTGGTGGATGATGAAGATGACACCCTCAAACGTTTTGATATTCCGGAAGGGAAGAAGCCATTCGTCATGCTTGTGGTTGGCGTAAATGGAGTTGGTAAAACAACCACCATAGGCAAACTTGCCACCAATTTCAAGGCTGCCGGAAAAACGGTGATGCTGGGTGCCGCAGATACATTTCGTGCTGCAGCAGTTGACCAGCTGACCATTTGGAGCGAGCGAGCTGGTGTTGCTATTGTAAAGAAGGAAATGGGCAGTGATCCTGCCTCTGTAGCCTTTGATACCGTCAACAGTGCTGTTGCCAAAGACGTTGATATTGTGATCATTGATACCGCGGGAAGGTTGCACAACAAGGCCCACCTGATGGAAGAGTTGAGCAAGATCAAGCGCGTCATCCAAAAGGTCATACCCGATGCCCCCCATGAAACTTTGTTGGTGCTGGATGGAACGACTGGACAAAATGCCATTGAGCAGGCCCGTCATTTCTCGGCTGCTACCGATGTATCTGCCCTTGCCATCACAAAGCTCGATGGTACGGCAAAAGGCGGAATTGTATTGGCCATTGCCAATCAATTCAAGATTCCGGTGAAATTTATTGGGGTTGGCGAACAGGCCTCAGACCTGATCGTATTTGATAAAAAAGCTTTTGTGGAAGGACTTTTCAAGTTGTAAAAAATGAAATCAAAAACCATAAAGAAAGACAAGGTCAACATCATCACGCTGGGATGCAGCAAGAACATGGTGGACAGTGAGGTGTTGAGTGGGCAGTTGCAAGCCAATGCCTTTGATGTTGTACATGAAAATAAAAAACTGGACCACAATATTGTCATTGTCAATACCTGTGGATTCATCGATAAGGCAAAGGAGGAAAGTGTCAACACCATCCTTGACCAGGTAGACCTGAAGAAAAAAGGAAAGCTGGACAAGGTCTATGTTACCGGATGCCTCAGCGAACGGTACAAACAAAACCTTGAGACGGAAATTCCTGAAGTGGATGCCTATTTTGGCACCATGGAATTGCCGGGCTTGTTGGCCGTATTGAATGCCGATTACAAAACTGAGCTGGTGGGAGAGCGCTTGCTCAGCACTCCTTCTCACTATGCATACATGAAGATCAGTGAAGGCTGCAACAGGACCTGCTCTTTCTGTGCGATCCCGCTGATGCGTGGAGACCACCGCAGCAAACCAATGGAAGAACTCATTGTAGAAGCCGAGAAGCTGGTTAAAATGGGTGTGAAGGAATTGATGCTGATTGCCCAGGAACTTACCTATTACGGTCTTGATCTGTACAAGAAAAGGATGTTGCCTGAACTGCTGAAAAAATTGGCTGCTGTAGAGGGCATTGAATGGATCAGGCTTCATTATGCGTATCCTTCTAAATTCCCATTGGACATCATTGATGTGATGAAGGAAGAACCTAAAATCTGCAATTATCTGGACATGCCTTTGCAGCATGCCAGTGATAACATGCTCAAGGCCATGAAGCGGCAAATCACCCGTCAGGAGATGAAAGACCTGATTGGAGAGATCCGTTCAAGGATTCCTGGAATCTGTCTTCGTACAACATTGATTGCAGGATTTCCCGGAGAAACAAGGGAGGACGTAGAGGAAGTGAAAGAATTTCTGGCAGAAATGCAGTTCGATCGTGTTGGCATTTTTACCTATTCTCATGAGGAAGATACTTCAGCCCATGCCCTGGAAGACACGCTGAGCGCAGAAGAGAAAGAGGCGAGGGCACAAGAGATCATTGAGTTCCAGCAAGAAATCAGCTTTGAGAAAAACCAATCCATGATCGGTCAAACACTTAAAGTGATTGTTGACAAAAAAGAGGCGGGAAGGTATATCGGAAGAACCGAATTTGACAGTGTAGAGGTAGACAATGAAGTGATCATCCATTCTTCGCGCAAATTGAACCCCGGAGACTTTGTGAATGTTATCATCACCAAGGCATATGATTATGATCTTGAAGGCGATGTTGTGTAGTCGGTTACAGAATCATTAAACCATCATTCAAATTTGGAAACCTCCTGTCGATACATCAATTACGAAAATACCGGAATGTTCTCCCGGCTGATCGCGGATTATCTTGGTGATGGCATGTTCATCAAAGACTTTTATGCGCATCCCACCAATTTGGCAGGAATAGCCGCATCCATTGAGGAGAGGAGAAAATTTCCAACGGATAGAAGCAAGATCGTTGCTGCATTCAAGGAAGCGTATACCCATTCCAATCCATCTCCCAAGCAACTTGAAAACATTGAATTACTGGCGGCAGACAATACATTTACCATCTGCACTGCACACCAGCCCAATATTTTTTCAGGCTATCTCTATGTTATTTATAAAACTGCGCATGTAATCGCTTTGTCTCAAAAGCTTTCAGCAGATTTTCCCGACTGCAGGTTCGTACCGGTTTTTTATATTGGTAGCGAAGACAATGATCTTGATGAGCTCTCAAAATTCAATCTTAACCAGAAAAAATACAGGTGGGAAACCAGCCAGACTGGCGCAGTGGGAAGGATGATGGCAGATGATGGCATTGAGTCGCTCATTAAAATAGTAGAGACAGAACTCATGCACCTGCCATTTGCAAAGGATATCATTGCCATCATCCGGAAGGCGTATGCCAAAGGGAATGACATGGCACATGGAACATTCATCCTCTTGAATGAACTGTTTCGTGAGCAGGGATTGCTGGTGCTTCAGCCCGACAATGCATCACTGAAGGATCTGATGAAATCAGTGTTCAGGGATGATCTGCTCCACAATACTGCACAGCAGATTGTTGGAGAGACCAATGCAAGGCTGGAAAAACAATATAAGCTTCAGGTCAATCCAAGACCTGTCAATTTATTTTACTTGCGGGATGGTATAAGAAATAGGATTGACAAAAGAGGCAACTTGTATACTGTTGATGAAACGGTGATCCGGTTTACAGAAGCAGAGATTCTTACAGAATTGAATGAATATCCTGAGCGGTTCAGTCCCAATGTAATCCTGCGGGGAATTTACCAGGAAACGATATTGCCCAATATTTTATTTGTAGGTGGCGGGTCTGAAGTTGCCTATTGGATGCAGTTGAAAGGGCTTTTCAGCCATTATAAAGTGCCTTTTCCCATGTTGGTTTTGCGCAACAGCTTTATGCTGATGGATGCCAACCATGAACACAAGATGAAGGAATTGGATATCCATGATGCTGATTTATTCAAGGAAGAAACTTCCCTTGCCAACGAGCTGGTCCAACGCTGGGCTGGTGCTGAATTGTCATTGAAAACAGAAGAACAGGAAAGCCGTGAACTCTTCAGCCATTTGAGGAAAAGGGCAGCAGCAATTGATAAGACACTTGTTCAGCATGTCCACTCACTAGAAGTAGATCACCTGAAGAAGCTGGAGACACTGGAAAAGAAAATGCTGAAAGCGGAACGCAAGAAACAATCCATTCAATTGCAACGCATCTGGAAATTGAAGGCAGAACTGTTTCCCAACAATACTTTACAGGAAAGGGTAGATAATTTTATGCCCTATTATGCTCAGTACGGCCCTTCTTTTATTGATATTATCCTAAAGCACTCACTGGCTTTGGAGCAGAGGTTTGGGGTGATTGTGATGGGGTGAGGGTTTTGGGTTTAAAGGTTTAAGGGTTTAATGGTTGAGGGGTTGAGGGGTGTAGAGGTTGAGGGGTTTAGGGGTGTAGAGGTTGAGGGGTGTAGAGGTTGAGGGGTGTAGAGGTTTAAAGGTTTAGGCATATTGTTTAGCAAGTAACGAAATAGCAAAATCATAGTTTATAAAATGGGTTTACCTGTAATAGCTAGTATTTAATCTGACAAGTAGGGTTCTTTTTTTAGTTTTATAGGGTCAGGATATTTTGATCGACATTTTGGTTTAGCATTTTATCCTTGGCCAAAGGTAATGATTCACTAAATGTCTGCATAGGTGTTTTTCCAAAGCAATACCTCCCACTATGAGGACGTTCGTTGTTGTAGTACTCTACCCAGTTATCAAGATCTTTTTGAAGAAGTTCCAAGTTATCGTACAGTTTTTTCCTAAAAGCAATGGCGTAAAACTCTTCCTGCATGGTACGATGCAAACGTTCACAGATGCCATTTGTTTGAGGATGTCGAACTTGGGTTTTTGTATGATCAATTCCTTCAAGTGACAGATAGAGCTCATATTCGTGATGCTCCGGTTTGCCCTTAAATTCAGTTCCTCGATCGGTTAGAATACGGAGCAATGGAATACCATTTTCCTCAAAGAATGGAAGGACACGATCATTGAGGATATCGGCAGAGGTTATGGCGTGCTTGGTCGTGTATAGCTTAGCAAATGCAACCCGGCTGTATGTGTCTATAAAGGTTTGCTGATATATCCTGCCAACGCCTTTAATATTGCCCACGTAATAAGTATCCTGTGATCCTAAATAACCTGGATGCTCCGTTTCGATCTCTCCATGGGCCTCTTTCTTTTCTTGCTTACGTTCAAGTGCAATAACCTGAGCTTCGGTGAGAATAATGCCATCTTGAGCCACTCGAGATTCCAAAGCCTTTAATCGCTTAGCAAATGTTTCCAGATCATTGCGTTGCCAAACACAGCGTACGCCAGCAGGAGAAATGAATACGCCCTTCTTTCTCAACTCATTGCTGGCCCTGACTTGACCGAAAGCGGGTTGTTCAAAACCCATTTGAACTACTGCTTCTTCAATAGCAGGCTCTACTCGATTTTTAGGGATGGGTTTTCGACGGCTGATCTCTTGAAGGGCCATGTCACCTCCGGTGTCGTACAACTCCTTTAAACGATAAAAACTATCTCTGCTGTAACCCATTATTTTACAGGCTTGGGAAACATTGCCTAGTTTTTCTGCAAGTTGTAGTAATCCTAACTTGGTTTTAATTAATTTAGTCTCTGCTTTCATTCTGACAGGTTTAGGGGTTTAAAATTGATTTGTTGTTACTTCAAATTTAACCCCTACTGTCAGATTAAGTATAAACTATTTCAGTTTACCAGCTCCTCGATAACATACCCCTAAACCTCTACACCCCTCAACCCCTAAACCTCTCAACCCCTAAACCTCTACACCCCTCAACCCCTAAACCTCTCAACCCCTACACCCCTACACCTCTCAACCCCTACACCTCTACACCTCTAAACCTCTACACCTCTAAACCCCTAAACCCAATATCTCTTCCGTCGCAGACAATCCAACCCTTGTTGCACCTGCTTCAATGGCGGCCAATACTTCATTCTTGGTCCGGATTCCACCGGAGGCTTTGATTTGAATATCGGAGGAACAATGCTCTCGCATCAATTTTAGGTCATGGATGGTTGCTCCTTTGGCCAGAAATTTTCCATCTTCCTGTTTCACATAGCCGAATCCGGTTGATGTTTTGACGAAGGCTACATGAAGGCCAGAGCAAATCTTGCAGAGTTGAATTTTTTGATAATCATTGAGGTAATCGTTTTCAAAGATTACTTTCAGGATGGCGTTATGCTCCAGTGCCGCATCCATGATTTGGGAAATCTCATTGCCCACATATTCCCAATCTCCCCCAATGACTTTACCGATATTGACCACCATGTCAATTTCAGTGGCTCCATTTCTGCAAGCCTCAATCGTTTCTATCACTTTGATATCGGTGGTATTACCACCATGAGGGAATCCAATCACCGTGCAAACCCCAACGGCTGAACCTTTGAGTAATTTGGCAGCTTGTGCAACGGCAGATGGTTTCACGCAGACCGTGGCTGTACCATATTTAAGGCCTATCCTGCAAGCCTCTTCCAGGTCTTTGTCGGTTGCAGTAGGATGCAGCACGGAGTGGTCAATGTATTTTGCGAGGTCCATTATAGATCAAATGTATTGTCAAATCCTTTGCTCTTCAACGCCTTGATTTTTTTTCCAACCTCATTTTTCATTTTTGTTTTGAAGGCAAGCAGTTTTTTCTCCAACGGCTTGCTGCTGGTGGAGAGGATGGAAGCAGCAAGAATGCCAGCATTCTTCGCCCCATTGAGCGCAACAGTGGCTACAGGAATGCCATTGGGCATCTGCAGGATGGAGAGGATTGAATCCCATCCGTCAATGGAATTGGAGGATTTGATGGGGACACCAATCACCGGGAGTGTTGTGATGGAAGCCACCATGCCTGGTAAATGTGCAGCGCCGCCCGCACCTGCAATCACCACCTTGATGCCCCTTTTAGAAGCGGTGGAGGCAAACCTGACCAATCGTTCAGGGGTTCTGTGGGCAGAAACAACCGTGAGTTCAAAAGGAATGCCAAATTCAGTCAACTGTTCTGCCGCTGCAACCATCACCGGAAGGTCGCTGTCGCTTCCCATGATGATGCTGACGATGGGTTTCTTTTTATTGTTAACCTTTGTTACAGCCATTGTATTGGTTTTATATGGTTTTATCGCCTTTGATCCTGAGCGTACTTTTGATCTTGTTGGCCTGGTGAATCAATTCTTGTTTTTCATTGCTGATGATGGTGGCATGTCCCATTTTTCGTCCGGGCTTGGTATCGGTCTTGCCATACAGGTGAACGAAAACATCTGGGATCGATAATATTTCTTCCAGCCCTTCGTATTGTGTTTTCCCCGTATATCCTTCGGCTCCAAGCAGGTTGACCATCATCGAAGACATGATCTTTGCAGTATTGCCCAAAGGGTAGTTTAGCATGATTCTCCAAAGCATGTCAAACTGAGAGCTGTAGTGGGCTTCGATGGTATGGTGTCCTGAATTGTGTACCCTTGGTGCGGTTTCGTTCACCCAAACATTCCCTTCCTTGTCAACAAACATTTCAATGGCAAAAATACCCGGAGAATCCAGTTTCCTGGCAACGGTCAGGGCAATGGCTTCAGCCTTCCAAAGGGTCTTTTCAGAAATGGATGCGGGGCAAAGCTGAAGATCCAGCAGGTTGAGGATGGGATCGAAAAACATCTCCACTGGAGGATAGATGGCTGTTTTCCCGTTTTCCGCTACAGCTACAATGATGGCAATCTCCTTTTCAATTGAGATCATTTTTTCCAATACAGCAGGAGCATCAAACCCCAGCGGGATATCTTCCTGTTTTTTGATGATTTGTACACCTTTTCCATCGTATCCACCCGTGGCCAGTTTGTGAACGGCAGGCAGAAAATCAATGTTGTTGTTCAGCTCTTCCCTGTTCTGTAGCACCTTGTAAGCTGCAGTAGGGATCTGGTGTAGCGCATAAAATTCTTTTTGGAGAATCTTGTTTTTGATGGTGCGCAGGGCCTCGGGTTTTGGAATGACGCGGCATCCTCTTTTTTCCAATTCGAAGAGGGCTTCCACATTAACATTCTCTATTTCGATGGTGATTACATCCAAGCCTTCTCCAAACCTGATCACATCATCATAATTGGTGATGTCTCCCTGAATGAAATGATGACATAGTTTGGCGGAAGGACAAGAGGGGTCCTTTTCCATCACGCTAACTTCTACGGGGTAGTTGGCTGCCTCTTGTAAAAGCATCCTGCCAAGCTGACCTCCTCCCAATATGCCTGCCTTGATCATAGAATGCAAATATCTTTAACTTATCGCTAATTCAAAACCATTAATTTTGCAAGGTGATGCACATCAAAGCCCCGAACTTCAGAAAGACTGTTTTTTTGCTCCTTTTTCAAGGATTGGTTGCCTCCTTTACAGGAAGGGCGCAAAGCTCTTTTGTTGAATACCAAAAGTCATTTTCGCGGGTTTCAAAGGCCTTTGCCAACCGGGAGGATACCCTGAGAAAGCAATTCGCTGCCAAAAAGCTGGCCTGGCCAGCAAACTATGTCTATATCCGATCGTTTAAATACAACAGTGACTTGCAGGTTTGGGTGAGAAACAAGCTCACCGATACATTTTCCCTTTTCAAATCTTACCGCATCTGTGCGCTTGCCGGAACGATGGGACCCAAGCGAATGGAAGGGGATTATCAGGTGCCTGAAGGCTTTTATTATATCAATGAATTCAATGCCAACAGCACTTACCACCTTTCGCTGGGGTTGAATTATCCCAATCCTTCAGATAAATTACTGGCTGATTCAATGAAGCCTGGTGGCGATATTTATATCCATGGAAGCTGTGTAACCGTTGGCTGCATACCACTTACAGATCCAATGATTGAAGAACTGTATATTCTTTCCACCTATGCAAGGGCTGCAGGACAGGAATTCATCCCCGTTCATATTTTTCCGGTCAAATACAGGGATGCCAGAAGTGCCGAGTATTTGGAAAAATTATTCACTGCAGATCCTTCCCTGAAAACATTTGAAGCGAATCTCAGAAGTGTGTATGATTTTTTTGAGGATAACAAGATATTACCTGTGGTAGCGGTTTCGCCCAAAGGGGAGTATATATTTTATTGAGATCCATCAAAATGAAAACTTCAGTTGGATGGCAATTGTTAGGCAAAATATCAACATAATCAAATGATCAAGGTTAGTCAACTTAAAAAATCATACGGCAGCTTCGAAGCAGTGAAGGGAATCAGTTTTGAAGTACAAGAGGGAGAGATCTTCGGGTTGCTCGGTCCCAATGGAGCGGGCAAATCCACTACCCTTGAGATCATGGAAACCCTTCGGCTCAAATCCTCCGGGGAAGTCAACATTGCAGGATTTGACCTTGATAAGCAACCTGATGAGATTAAAAAAATCATTGGTGTTCAACTCCAGACCTCGGGTTTTTATCCAGGATTGAAGCTGGTGGAACTGGTCGACTTGTTTGGTGGATTGTACAACCGCAAGGTGGATCCCATGGAGCTGCTGGCCAAGGTTAACCTAGAGGAAAAAGCAAAATCCCTTTACAAGTCACTCAGTGGGGGTCAAAAGCAACGATTTTCTATCGCCACAACCCTGATCAATGACCCAAAGATCATCTTCCTGGATGAGCCTACCACAGGCCTGGATCCTCAGGCAAGAAGGAACCTCTGGGATTTGATCAAAAATATTCGCGCGCTGGGCACAACCGTGATCATTACCACCCATTATATGGATGAGGCCGAGTACCTCTGTGATAGGGTGGCTATCATGGATGCCGGGCGGATTATCTCCCTGGATCATCCTGATCGTTTGATTGATCAGCTGATTGCCAGCGGGTTTGAAAAAAAGAAGGAATCCAAGGGCGCTAATCTCGAAGACGTATTTATTCAGATGACCGGCAGGGTTTTGCGAGAGGATTAAAACAGTCAATCCAGATAATCTTAAATCACTATTTTTACCATACATTTTACAACGCATGAAAAAACTATATTTCCTTTCATTATCGCTCAGTTTGTTCTCCGTTTCTTTTGCTCAAACCAAAACAGCGCCCAAGGCTGCAACACCTGCAGTGAAGGCTGCTGCACCCAAAGCAATCGCTCCTGCCAAACCAGTTGCAAAAACGGTACCTGCCAAGCCAGCCATTGTTTTGAAAACTGCAGAAGATTCCATGAGCTATTCCATCGGTGTGCTTGATGGCAACTTCTTCAAATCTCAAGGCATCGAGAAAATAAACTCAACTGTGTTGGCAGCAGGTTTTGCTGATGCCCTCAAAGGCAAGCCCCTCTTCACTCCTGAGCAATGCGACATGATTGTTCGTACAGCAATGCAAAAAAATGTAAGAAAGAAAATACAGCCTGCTATTGACGCAGGTCTAAAGTTCCTGGCTGAAAATGCAAAGAAGCCCGGAGTGAAACAAACACCTACTGGTTTGCAGTATGAAGTGATTACTGAAGGCACTGGCCCAAAGCCTGCTGACACCAGTGTGGTGAAAGTTCATTATGAGGGTTTTCTGTTGAATGGCAATGGACGTCCATTTGATAGTTCAAGAGAAAGGGGCGAGCCTACACAGTTCCCCTTGAATCAGGTGATCAGGGGCTGGACCGAAGGTGTTCAGTTGATGGGCGTTGGATCGAAGTATAAGTTCTATATCCCATATCAGTTGGCCTATGGTGAGCAGGGCTCCGGTGAAACGATTCCTGGTGGTTCCCTGCTGATTTTTGAGGTGGAGTTGATTGATATTGTAAAAGGGCAGAACTAAGCGATTATCATCACCATATAAATTTCCCATCAGCATGACAACAGATCCGCGTTACCCCATCGGCAAAGTGCAGCTTGTTGACTATTCTGAGAAGGAAAAAGAAGCAAGGCTTTCAGATATCTTGTTTCTTCCAAGGATGCTTGAGTATGCTGTGTTGAACCTGGATGAAATACAGATTCAGACACCATACAGGGACGGAGGTTGGACGGTAAACCAACTCATTCACCATGTGGCAGATTCTCACATGAATGCCTTTATTCGATTCAAGCTTGGATTGACAGAAGACGCACCTACAATCAAGCCCTATAACCAGGACCAATGGGTTACAACAGCTGATGTGCTGAACAGCCCCGTCAATATATCCATCACCTTGCTCCACTCTTTGCACCACCGCTGGTATGAATTGCTGAAAACCATCAAGGATGAGGAATGGCAGCGGACAGTATTTCATCCCGAGCAGCAGCGACACATCACCCTCTGGCAGTTGCTCTTGATCTATTCCTGGCACGGGAAGCACCATGCAGCCCATATTACCAACCTTCGCGAGCAGATGGGCTGGTAAGTTGGGTTATAAATGTAAAATCGTTTTTTAGTGTTCTTCATTTGCATGGAATGGGCAAATTGAACAGAATCATTTGTTTTCTGTTATTTATTATGAGTATTTTAATCCCAACCTCCGAATATGAAAGGCTTCCATTTTTCAAAATACACCAAGCGTGACGACGGAAAAAGCGATTTTGAAAAATTGCTTGACATCTTCATGCAATTGCTGGACTATACCAATGGTGATGCTGAAGAGGCATTGCGTTGGATGACTGAGCTGGACAAGGAGTACAAGTTCAGTACCCCACAATATGGTATTGGAGACTTTATTGAAGACCTTAAGCAAAAAGGGTATATAGACGATCAGAACGAAAAAGGTGAAATAAAAATCACGCCCAAAACTGAGCAAGGCATCAGAAAACGATCCCTGGATGAGATTTTCGGTAAACTGAAAAAAGCACGAAAAGGCAACCACAGCACCTTCAAATCAGGGCAGGGTGACGAAACCAATCCTGAAACCAGGCCATTCCAATTTGGCGATATGCTTGATCAAATTGACTTTGTGAGTTCCATCCGTAATTCTCAAATCAACAGTGGGATAGAAAACTTTTCGATGCGGGAAGAAGATCTTGAAATTCGTGAAGCCGATTTCAAGACCCAGACTTCCACCGTTCTCATGATTGATATTTCGCATTCAATGATTCTCTACGGGGAAGACCGGATCACTCCTGCAAAGAAAGTGGCCATGGCATTGAGTGAACTGATCAAGACCAAATATCCCAAAGACACCCTGGATATAGTAGTGTTCGGAAATGATGCTTGGACAATCGAAGTAAAAGATCTTCCTTATCTCCAGGTAGGTCCTTATCATACCAACACGGTTGCAGGGCTTGAACTTGCCATGGACATTCTTCGAAGGAGGAAAAATTCCAACAAGCAGATCTTCATGATTACTGATGGGAAACCTACCTGCCTCAAGGAAGGGAAAAACTATTACAAAAATGCATTTGGGCTTGACAGAAAGATCACCAACCGATGTCTTAACCTGGCTGCCCAGTGTAAAAAAGTTAAAATAAAAATCACCACTTTCATGATTACCAGCGATCCCTATCTCCAAAGTTTCGTGAGGGCATTCACGGAAAGCAACAATGGACGTGCCTTTTATGCATCCCTTGATAAACTCGGAAGTTTTGTGTTTGATGATTTTGAAAAAGGAAAGAAGCGAAATGTGTTGTAAGTCCCAACCACTTTTCTCCTGACCTCTGACCCCCTAAACCCCTAAACCCCTAAACCCCTAAACCCCTAAACCCCTAACCCCCTAAACCCCTAAACCCCTCAACCCCTAAA